>NZ_BLZO01000022.1 GCF_014132355.1 Okeania sp. KiyG1 | reverse complement strand
TCGGTACTTTGAGTAATTTTGTTCATAGGTTTTTTTGTCTCTGCTTTGTCAGAGCAAGTGTGGTGGCTAATCGCTATCTGAGAGCTTCTGTGATGAAAAACTCAGCTAAGTAGCCGGAGTCTGTCTGTATTTATCAAATACAGTAACATCGTGGTCTTGGTTGGCCTTAGTACCTATGTACTGAGTGATATTGGGTTTATGAGAGAAGGCCAGTTAAGGTTTAGTGACCTTAGCTTGTCTTGTTTTGAATTATTATATATAATATACATATTATCCTTTAATGTCAAACGGATAATATGGTTAATGCTAAAAAGGACAATAAAGGGCATAATACACTTAAATGTTTTTTAGGTAATATGCCCCCAGAAGAGAGAACAAAGCCGTTAAGAGCCGATCCACCCGAAAGCCTTCATGCTGATTTCAAGAAACTAACTGTTGATTATGGCACCAACATGAAAGCGCGGTTGCTGACTCTTATGCAACAGGATGTTTTTAATTGGAAAAATGGAGTTGATAGTTTAACTGAATCGAAAAACAGTAGCCAAATGAAGCAAGACTGTGAGCTTGCATTGGCTTGTTGGAAAGCACTGCTTGAGAATCGAGTACCGAGTGAACCAGATCTGATTCGACTCTGTGCAATTTTTGATGCAGATGCAGCAGAACTAAGGGAAATGTTGAGGCAGGCAATAGGAGGTAAGAGAACAAATGGTGTTTAATGCCGTGATGACACCTGTGGACTACTCACTTTTAGGTTTGCATTGGGTGAAATTATCAAACGATTTTGTGGCCGTCGTAGGTTGCGATGGTGAACCATTGCCAGTAGATAAAGTCCACTATCTTATATACAATGCTTGGGACAAGATAGCTGACGCTTGTGCTGCTAAAGGTTATTCCAAAGCGTTGTTGTATGCTTCAGATAATAGACGATATAAGATATCTGCTAGCTTAAGTGGTAATAGTGGTGAATCACTACCACCGCAAGAACCATCAGAAAGTTCAGAATTGCTAATCAATGTCCCTGAACCGCTGATAACTTTGCAATTACTAGAAGATGCAGATTTACCTACATATATTAACGCGATCGCTACTCAGAAAAAACTCTATGCAAACAAAACTGCTTTAAATGTACAAGGACAACCACCTGAAATGTTTCTTCAGGGAAATGCTTACGATTTAAACGATGTCGAAGAATTAGATCAGGACTTACGCAAAGACACTGTGTATAGAGTCTAGTAACTATTGTCCAATGGTTATGAGTACTATATATAGCGTATCTGCGTAAGTCCTATAGATTATAGAACTACTAGAGTTGCGAGTGGTGAGAAATTAGTAGAGTATGAGTATCAAGCCTGGCGGTGGTTTTTTGATGTTGAGGCGGGTAGGTTTAGATTGAAAAGAATGCAGTTTCACTCCAACTTTAAACAGATTCAGTTTTGTGGTCAACCTTGCTGGTTGGGTCAAGTTTTGGAAGCTGTTGAGACAGGTGGTACAAGACTGTAAGGCAGTGAGCGATCGCTTGGTTTTGGATAAAGGCGATCGCTCCAGTAACTATTTAAGGCTGAGATTTTTCGATAATAGATGCTATTGGAAAATCGTCATAACTAGACGATCGCTCTCTATAGGATTATGAACACAATTCTAAACAATCGTTATGAAATAATTAGGCAATTAGGTCAAGGAAATTTTGGTACGACCTATTTGGCAAAAGACAATAATTTGCCAAATTCACCCATATGTGTTGTTAAAAAATTATCCCCTGTTCAGACTGAGAAAAAAGTCTTGTCTGTAGCTAACAGGTTGTTTTACAAAGAAGCTGAAACGCTACAGAAGCTAGGGGAACATAACCAAATACCTAGATTGCTAGCTTACTTTGAGGAAAACTCTGAATTTTATTTAGTACAAGAATTTATCGAAGGCCACGATTTAACTAAAGAAATTTGCACAGGCAAGAAATTTAGCGAGGCTAAAACGATTAAGCTCCTAATAGATATATTGCAAGTATTGAAATTTGTTCATCAAAACAATGTAATACATCGCGACCTCAAACCTCAAAATATCATGCGTAGGAGTAGCGACCGCCAAATAGTGTTAATAGATTTTGGTGCCGTGAAAGAGGTAGAAAAGATAGGAGAGAAATTGGGGACATCCATAGGTAGTCCAGGTTATATGCCCAGAGAACAGGCGATCGGTCAGCCTAAATTTTGTAGCGATATTTATGCTGTGGGCATGATAGGTATTTTAGCATTAACAGGCGATATTAATTGCAGTGAAGTAGTAGGAAGCGAATGCCTAAAACAAATTTTGGGCAAAATGACCCGCGAAACTTGGGTGGAGAGGTATCAAACGGTAGATGAAGTTTTAGTAGAACTAAAAGATTTGGGATTATCTATGCTTAAGCCTCAAAAAACCGTACTTTCTAGTTCTCCACATAGATTGCAGGAGTTGGAACAAGAGATTTCAAAACCTACTGTAGTTCAAGACAACAAATGGCGTAAAGCCCTAATAACAGGACTGACAGCTACTATATTGACTGCTGTACCTGCTGCTGCTTTATATTTTGCTCGTCCTTTTTTATTTAACGAGCGAGATACTAGCGCGTTATTAAATGAAGATTCAAAGCCGGAAGTTCCAAAAGCGGAAGTCCCCGAACCTGAAGAGCAAAAGCTTGAAGAACCTAAGCCCTTAAGTGAAGTGCAATCGACCTCTAGTTCATTAAAGCTTGCGAGAGTGCGCACTTTTGAGGGGCATCGAGGAACTGTGTATGCTGTAGTTATTTCTCCTGATGGTCAGACCATTGTTAGTGGTAGTGCGGACACTACTATCAAAGTTTGGGATTATGGCAGTGGTGAATTAAAACATAGTTTAACCGGACACAGAGGATATATCTATACTGTAGCAATCTCTCCAGATGGTCAGACCATTGTTAGTGGCAGTTCGGACGACACTATCAAAATTTGGGATTTAAGGACAGGGGAATTGCTGCGGACTCTAGCGGAAAAGCAGAACGATATTTATTCACTAGCCATCTCCCCAGATGAAGAAACTGTAGTAGCAGGTGGTGTGGATAAAACTGTGAGAATCTGGAACCTCGGCAGTGGTGAACTCTTGAATACGCTTACTGGTTACAAGTACCCGATTTATGCTGTGGGTTTTGTGGGAGCAGATATAATTGCTGCCGATCTAGAAACTATTAAGGTTTGGGAACCCACATCAGGATTGCTCAAAAGTACCTTTTCGGGCGGTGGAAAGTATGCAGATATCCAGGTTGGCTCGGATGGTAGACACATATTGGGTACTAGCAACGGAGCGATCGCTGTCTGGAACCGGGATTCCAATACTCCAATTGCCATGATGGGAGAGAGCAGGGCGGTTGATTCACTAGCGGTCATATCCGATCTGATTTTTGCAGGCCGAGTTGATGGTACTGTTCAAGTTTGGGATTTAGCTAGTAAAAATCTTTTAAAAGATTTTGCTGGTTACCACAGCGACAAAGTGAAGTCTCTAGCTGTTACTCCAGATGGCAAAACCCTTGTAAGTGTAAGTGCTGATAAGACATTAAAGATTTTGGATTTTGATTTTTGATTTTATACGACTTTCAAGTAAGCTCCGTCGCTTAGGTACGACTTTTTTCGATAGCAAATGCTATCGGAAAATGCTCAATAGCAAAAAAAGATGTGACAAAATGGCCCTAATGAGATATTTTCCCATAGAGTACTCTATGGGAAAATGCTACAAAGTCAGTTACAGCTAGACTTGCAGCAGCAGTTAATTGTTTTTGTTGATGGCGATCAAGGATGGCGATCGCTACCGATACCCTTATAATAAGAGGTAATTATTAATTATTAATAATTAACAATTAATTGTTTACTCCTCTCTTTCTTTTTGACTCTCTAACCAATTTTCTACATCTGCAATAGTTTTCATGTCAAAAATTTCCTCCCCTAAAATATCTAATTTGGCCAAAGATAATTGTTGGATTTGACTCTCCACTTCTGGAGAAATTTCTCCTAATATTCGCCGAATTAAACGCAATATTTGTTTAACTGCTTCCTCAATTTTTCCTTCTTCTCGACCTTCTTCTCTACCTTCTTCTCTACCTTCTTCTTTAGCTTCCTGTTTCGCTAAACTAATCTCACCTTTTCTATCCCCAATAAATACTTCTTGTTTATGTAACTCCTCTAATTCTTCATTACTTAGATTAGCTCGATTAGCAATATTTAACGCAGCTTCAATTTCTGCTACTTCTCCAAGAGAATCAGGAATTACTTCTAAGTTAGGAGCAGATTTAAGGAAATAAATCCATTTATCACTCTCGGTTTCTAACTCTGATAATTCTTTGTTAAATTTGGGTAATTCTAAAAATATTAGTTTTAACTCGTCTCGATAGTACAATGAATCTTTCTCCTCCTTGAATCTAAATTTGTTAATCATTTTTTTGGCTTCTTTAAATAGCACAAAATCTGTAATAGTCAAAGCAATAAAGGGTTTTAAAGTTCGATATCCTTCCCCAGTATCTAACTGATTGCCATAAGCTTTAGCTAGATTATAAATTACTCTTTTTTCAAATGCTTCAACGTTCAATACTTGCATCTCAATTATGACTGTAGAGCCATTATCTAATACGGCTCTAACATCTAGATAAGTATCCTTAAGAGTTTGAGTAATTCCTGGGTTATAGGGGTCAATTATTTCCAGAGATTGTATAGTTTTATGATTGTCATAAACTATGGCATTGAGAAAACTAATTAATATTTGTTTACTGCGGTTTGAACCGAAGATTTTTTTAAAGGCAAAGTCGGTTTTCGGACTGATAAATCTCATAGTTATATTGTTTATGGAACGAATGTTAAGCTCGTAGTTTGACTTTAGTCCTATCTTCTCTAAAAATAGTACTACATCTCTAAAAATAGTACTACATCATCTCTCAAGTCCAGCCTTAGTTTTTTCAAGTAGTATAGGCTGGACTTCCTTTAAAAAGTAATCCACATCGGATTTACTCAAATGGCTATCAATATTTTTCCAGCTCTCTTGTTTCCAAGCAACATCCAGTATTTTCTTGTCAGTACTATTATCAAGTACCGTAAGCCTGCGATCACTCCTATCCCAATGAGCCGTATTTTTTGAGTCGCTAATTACCCTCAATAAGATAAGTTTTTTGATTTATAGTATCCACTTCGATTTAGATAATTAGATGGAAGATTTTCATTAGGACACCTAAGTAAATGATATTTGTATCTCATATATTTCACAAAATCTATGTATTCTAATGCTCCTAAAATTTTGAGTATTTGTTTGGCTTTAATGATTAGTTCAATTAAAGTAAATTCAGAAACAAATACTTCTAATAATTCCCAATAAAAAGCATTGTTTATGAAGACTATACCATAATGATAGACTGGACTTGAAGCATTCCAATTAAGATCTAGCTTATCATCAAAACCCAGACAGGATTCAAAGTAAAAAACATCATAACTATTAACAATAAGATATGCTCTTCCTTCAAAATGCTTGCCTGATATTTCTGTGCTTGTAATCATATTAAATATTTAATTCCTAATATATTAAAGCCTGATTTTAATTTGGCCTAAAACTATAGAAGTTGATTAATATTATATTAGTTTATTATATGCAACCGTTCAACTCGCGTCGCACAGAGCGTCGCTCTCAAACACTTCAACTAGCACAAACTTGTCTCCTGCAAGTGTTCGGAGCCTGCGTTTGAGCAAGTTTCAGTATGTTTTCGCTCTCCCTCCATTGCTCCTGGCTCGTTTCGGTGTCGGCGAACGATGCGAGTGAAAAAGTTCAAACTCAACTTATCGATCCAATCGTGCCGAAGTCGGCTTTTCTTTTCTGCCAATGCCCGCCCACCACCCCGGCACATTTTCAGTTCGCTCCGCACCCACTTCGACACAGAACTCCGCAAGCTCCGCTCTGTGTAATGAAGTGGGTCTGAAAATGTGCTTCAGACAAAATTTATCAAAAAATATGTAGATTTTCTAGATTTGTTAGAAAATTAATTGAAGTCTACACCTATAATCAACCAAATGGATAGACATCCACAGTTCAAGTATTGATAATTGTAACGGGCGATCGCTTTTCGAGGGAAAAGTACATGATCGGTCCTACTTTAAGATTAGGTACGAGGTTTTTCGATAACAAATGCTATCGAAAAATGTCTAGGAGTTTACATCAACCGTAGGTAGAAAAGGCAATTCAGTAGTGGATTTTTGTTAAACTTGTGTAAGTGGTGAACTGCTAGACTTCTGATTGTGTCTATATTTTTGTTTTCCAATATCCTTTGTTTGTCAAGTTTTTCGATAGCAAATGCAATCGGAAAATATCTAGGAGCTTATCTCAACCGTAGATAGAAAAGGCGATTCAGCAGTAGATTTTTGATAATGTTAACTTCAGATTGTTTTTGATAAATATCGGTATTTTTGTGCTGTAAAATATTAATTATTATATAATAAGAAAAAGCTAGGTTAAATCAACGCTTACCTAGACAAAAAGTTTAAATGATTGGTGATTGTAATCTAATTAATCAATCCACTACCACAATATTTTAACCATGAATAATCCAGCAAAAACAAAGAGAGCAATTGTTAGGTTTTGCCCAGGTATTGAAGTAGAAGCTTTTCAAGTGCCTAATGGGTCATATTATGTTTCAATTACTACAGCGTCCAAAGCTGTAGGATATAATAGAAATTGGTTATCAAGAAGTACAAGCAGGGGTGGTAACACCTTTAAAGCATTGCATAGAGTTGGATTCACGGACTTGTTTTCTGAGGTGGTAACACCTTCAAAAGGAGGAGAGCAGGCTAGCAAGCTCATAAGTATAGATAATTTTGCTAGTATAATTTTATATGCAGCATCTAAGGGAAAGAAAGAGGCCATAGCTTTAAATATGGCCTTAACTAAAATGTCTTTAACTGACTTTTTTAGGGATGCTTTTGGAGAGGTTCCTTTAACTATGGAGCAAAAACGAATTGCTTTTTATAAAACTTATGCTGAGTCTTTATCTATAGAAGATTGGTTGGCGATGGATAGAGAAGATGCTCGAATTATACAAGAATCTTTGTTGTTTTTAAGCTCTAGTTGACCAGACTCAGGAAAATGACGGCGCTCGCTCAATCTATGTGGGCATTCTAGCTTAAATGTGCAAAAAAGTTTCCCAGTAAATAAGTGCTACACAGTTAATCACTCTGCGTATTTGATTCCATTTCAGCTAATGCAGCAGCAACTAAAGCTCTTCTAATCCACTCTGCTTTATTGGATTTTAATTGAATGTAATCATAAATTTTTTGGGGGAGTCTAGCCCCTGCAATTCTTTCGCTAAGGGGTTCCTCTCCCGGTTCCAGTTCTGTAATCCAGTGTCCTTGTTCATTTTGATATTTCTTGGCCATTGTTTTCTTTATTAAGTATATATATTAATAATATATGCAAAAAAACCGATGATATCTCCGGTTAATATTTACTTATATGTCTGATACTGATCGATCATTAATTTCAATATAAAAATAGTTGCATCCGATGATATCTCCGGTTATCCTCTAAAGATAGAGGAAAGAGCCTCTATAAAAACTCAAAAGGGACACCACCCTAACCCGTCAAAGTTGATGTGATGTCCCGCCCCTAAACTACTAGGAGACATTAATTATGTTAACACAACAAATCCCAACAGCAACAGCTACAATTACTTCTACAGTTCCTTCAGCTTCTCCCAACAACAACTGGCTATATGCAGGTACAGATAAAGCTTGGTTGTATACAGACTACTCTCAAGCTCCTTACAACATTTGTACAGAAGCAGAAACTACTGCATATAAACTCCCTCTGTATGAGGAAGACTTAGGCTGCTATGACTGGTCTACTCCTGCAAAAACACCAGAGCAAATCTGGCAGGATGTAGAAGAATTTCAAGCCTCTGCATCACCCGATGATTACGACGAATTCTAGGTACTCGCAATGACTTGCATAGAGGTAGCGATCGCGTAAGCGGACTGGAAGTCTATCGCTGCTTCTATGGAACTAGGTAGAATAATCTATCCAGAATACATAGAGGCAGCAGTGGGGGTAGGTGATGATATAGCGATACTGACACCCGACGCAATCATCACCATACCAAGAAGAATTTTTCAAACCTACATAACCGACTGGTTAGAAGCCGTCGTAGAAATCTAACAACTCTACATAAAATATAGGAGCAAAAAAATGGGATACACACATTATCTTCAAAGACCTTTAGAACTGGAAAATTTTGATAAGACTGCTTTGGCAGTAGAAGAATGCTATAAGATTGTCAAAAGCTTTGGTATAGATATTGTTGGCGGACACGGAGAACCAGATACAAAACCAGAGTTTAGCTCTGAAAGAATACTGTTCAATGGTTCTGAGAAGCAGACTCCTGGAGTCTGGACTGCTGAAGGTGATTTTGGTATTGTTTGGCCGAGTGATAAGAAGAATCCGATTACAGTTTCAACTTCTCCTGTGAACGGACAGTGGTTCGGAGGGGCAATGCTAGAGAAGCGCATCGCACCTAATTGTGACGGCAGCTATGAGACCTTACATATTCCCAGGACTTACGAAGTCAATGAGTGGTCAGAAGCAGATAGTTCGGGGAACTACTTTGAGTTCTGCAAAACAGCCTATCGGCCGTATTATCTTCTCGTCATGTGCGCGTACCTCGCTACAAGGTACTATGATCGCCGTTGTGTGGTTAGTAGCGATGGGGAACCCGTAGAATGGCAAGTTGCCGTAGGAATCCTGTCTAAGGTGCTTTCAGACAAAGAAAACTTGATTTGGAAGTTACTCAAGAAGTATTAACCAAATAGTTACTGTAATAGTATCACCATCATTTCCGTACACACATTTCGTAACTACATACTTGACTGGTTGGACTTCGATGAGTGCGTCCAACCTATTTCAAATCCTACAAATATACTATTCAAAATAATGACCAACTTAACTTACAGAGAACTACAAGAGAAAGTATATACAGGTAAGCGATACACTGGCATTATTAAACTTGATTCCATTCAGTTTCACGAAACTAAATATTTAGAGGATAATAGAACCGCACCTTTTTGGCGAGTCTTTGATAAAAAGTTGATGAATTTCATCAAAGATTTGCTAATAGAAACCAGTATTGATTTAGTAGTCTGTAGATTGTACATTATTTTAGCAGATGCTTATTTGAATCTACCTTGGGAATTAATTGAAGGTTGTGGCAGATATGAAATTGATTTACGCAAAAAATCCTTTAAACAGTTTGTAAATGCTATCTATAAAGCTTCCGAGGATAGCAGTAATTTATTAATGAAACAACAGAGTAATAAAGATACTTTTTTCATGTTATAAATTCAGTTTGTGAATACCGTTCTACAGGATTGTATTTTAAGAGAGATTTAGTTGTATCGCTCAAGAAAAAATGGGAGCAGGAGTTAGATATTATAGCAGTCAAGTAAAAAAAAGCGATCGCGAACTACTAGGCGTGCTAGCTGCCCATCAAATGGGTGCGGTCGCATTACCTTTTTTTTTAAGAACCATGCAACTTAGCTTATTCGACACTGCTGATTACAGTACATCCATCAACAGTGACTACAAAAACTATAAAAACTATGATTACATCATCCTCGCCTTTAGTGGCGGTAAAGATTCTCTAGCTTGCTTATTACAGCTACTAGAGTTGGGATGTCCGAAAGAAAAAATAGAATTATGGCACCATGACGTAGATGCAGCCATTGAAGGCCACCCTCACTTTATGGATTGGCCGTGTACTCGGAGCTATTGTGAGGCAGTAGCTAAGTATTTTGAGATCCCCCTCTACTGCTCCTGGCGATCGGGGGGATTTAAACGGGAGATGTTGCGCGACAACACCCCTACTGCTTCAGTGAAATTTCAAACCCCAGACGGGCAAACAATAGAGACTGGGGGAAATAGTAATAAACTCGGAACTAGGAGAAAGTTTCCACAGCAGTCGGGAAATTTATCCACCCGGTGGTGCAGCTCCTACCTAAAAATCGCTGTGAGCGATGTAGCGATCGCTCATCAGGATAGATTCAAAGGTGCATCCACCCTATTTTTAAGTGGGGAAAGGGCTGAAGAGTCCCCCGCCAGAGCTAAATACAAGTATCTAGAACCACACCGGAAAAATACAAAATCTAGGCAGATAATTCACTGGAGGCCCGTGCATCAGTGGAGTACGCTGGAAGTGTGGCAGATAATCTCCAAACATGGTATTGTTCCCCACCCCGCTTATTGGTGGGGATTTGGAAGAACAAGTTGCCGAACTTGTATTTTTCTTAATGATGTAGATTGGGCTACACTATACCGTTACTCCCCATCCACAGTTGGTAGAATTAGCTCTTTTGAACAAGAATTTCAGCTTGCTATATCCAGGAATAAAAGATATCTCCAACAGCGCATTCAAGAATCTACTGCTAGAGTGGTCGATCCTCTGTGGATAAAACAAAGCGAATATTTTGATCTACCGCTATATACATCAGACTGGCAGTTTCCACCAGGGGCATACGGAGACCTGGGTAGCGGAAGTTGGTGAGGCGGGGCGGTTGGGGCGCTAATGCTAAAAGTTTTGCCTGGATTATGTTCAAATTTGGTTGTTACAGATATGCTAGAGGGTCTGCGAGTTATTGAAAGTTTTGTATACCAGTACTTGTATTGATATTACATTCTGTGACTGGCTGTAGGAATATGTGTATCAATAGAAAAGTATTACAATGACTTTTTCCGGCAACAAATGCTATCGGAAAAAGTCCAGGAGCTTACCTCCACAGCAGGTTGAAAAGGCAATTCAGTAGTGGATTTTGATAAACGTGTGTAAGTGGTGAACCGCTAGAATCCTGATGATGTCTGTATTTTTGTTTTCCAATATTCTTTGTTTATCAAGTTTTTCGATAGCAAATGCTATCGAAAAGGCATAGTGAAAAATTGTAAATCAATCATTTTTATCATCTAATTTTTGATATTATTGGTTATATTAGATGGATAAAGTTTGACATTAATATACCTGTTTGTAGAGGTATTTTTAAAGAAAAAAATTCCAATGTAACGAATTTCCATATCTTAAATTTCTACCTGTGTAAAGGTTTGCAAGTTATGGGAATTCCCATATCTTATTTTTAAGGAGTAAAAATGGCTGAAATAATCAAGGTGTTTGAAGGCCAAGAAATTACTATAGCTGAGGATGGTATGTGGAATGCTTCAGCTATGTGCAAAAAATATAATAAGTTAGTAGCAGATTTTTTTAGATTGAAGCAAACAAAAGCGTATATTGAAGAATTGAAAAATCTGCACAAACTGACTGACAATGAAGTAGTAAGAACAGTCCAAGGTAAAGGGAAACAACAGGGGACTTGGGTACACATGGAGGTAGCTTTAAAGCTAGCAGCATGGTTGAACCCAAAAATTGAGGTGTGGGTGTTTGCTACCATACGAAAATTGCTTGTAGAAGGTGAAGTCAAGCTGAGAAATGAAATTGTAGAATTGCAAAATTGTCTAGATATCTCTGAATATAGGTTAGAGGAAAGCAAAGCAAAAACTGAATACTGGCACAATGAATACAGTTTATATCGACACGGGTATCACCCCGAATATGAGGAAGTAGGAAAATTTCAGGAGGGGGACTTACAATTGGGAGTGCCAACAGAAAAATAATGTGGACTAATTAGAAATTATCATAGGCGATCGCAGATTAAAGCTGCCACTCAAGGTGCAATGCCTTGAGGTTGCGTTCCTAAATACTGGGATTATTATAGTTAGGACATTTTTAGAATATGGAAATTCTATTTTTAGATTTAGACGGCACAGTCAGAAAACCAAAATCGGCAAGTAAATTTATTACTTCTTTTGCCGACCAGAAACCAATACCCGGTGCCCTGGAGGCGATCGCCGATTATGCCTCAAGAGGATATTTCATCGTGGGAATTACCAACCAAGCAGGAGTTGAAGCGAAACACAAGTCCCAGGAGAGCTGCATTGCAGAGCAGCAGCATACATTAAAGCTATTCCCACAAATCCACTCAATTCTGTTTTGCCCTGATTTTGCGGGCAATGAATGCTGGCGATGTTACAGAGATAAAGCATGGGATTGTAGTGGTAAATACCCTAATTTGATAGGCACTTACCGCAAGCCAGGTAGTGGTATGGTGCAACATATAATTATTAGCAATGAAGTCTATCCTGAAGATTGCTTCATGGTAGGCGATCGTCCTGAAGATGAAGGATGTGCAAATGCTGCGGGAGTTGAATTTCTGTGGGCCAACCAGTGGCTCAAGGCGGTCTAGAATGCAGCGACCCATAGGCATAGATCTATTTGCAGGAGCAGGGGGTATGACTTTGGGCTTTGAACAAGCAGGATTTGATATACCTGTTTCTGTAGAATTAGACCCCATTCACTGTGCCACTCATCAATTCAATTTTCCTTTTTGGTCTGTGTTTTGCCACAGTATAGCTACTATTACTGGCAGTGAAATCAGACAGTTTTCAGGAATTAAAAATAAAGACATAGATGTGGTTTTCGGTGGCCCTCCATGTCAAGGTTTTTCTATGATGGGAAAGCGCACCTTAGATGACCCACGCAATACACTTATATCTCATTTCGTGCGATTAGTCCTAGAGTTAAAACCTAAATATTTTGTCATAGAAAATGTCAAAGGATTAACTGTAGGAAAGTACAAATTTTTTCTTGAAGAAGTCATCGATAAATTCGATAAAAATGGCTATCAAGTTCAGCAACCTTACCAAGTATTAAATGCCGTTAATTATGGCGTACCGCAACATAGGGAAAGGTTATTTTTAATAGGATGTCAAAAAGGTTTAACACTACCAAATTATCCTATAGGTAAAACATCAGGAAATTCGACAACTGTTAAGGATGCAATAGGAGACTTACCAGAAGTAGAAAATTATCCAGAATTATTAGAAAGAGATTGGATAAAAGTAGAAGATGATTATGGCCAACCCAGTAAGTATGCTAAAAAACTCCGTAACCTTGAACCTCTTGATAATGATTATTCTTATAAACGCGAATACGACCGAACAATATTAACCTCTAGTTTACGCACAAAACATACAGAAAAATCAAGAGAACGATTTAATGCTACAGCATTAGGACAAACTGAATCAGTAAGCCATTTTTATAGACTTAATCCTGATGGTATTTGTAACACACTCAGAGCTGGAACACCAAGTAGCAAAGGTGCATATACTTCTCCAAGACCAATACACCCATTTACACCCAGATGTATCACAGTTAGGGAAGCAGCAAGATTACATTCATACCCTGATTGGTTTAGATTTTATGTAACAAAATGGCATGGTTTTAGACAAGTTGGTAATTCAGTTCCACCCCTATTAGCAAAAGCAGTAGCTCAAGAAATTATTGATGTTTTAAATATTAAACCACTTAAGCCTAAAAGGAAAAAATTTAAGTTAGAAAAATGGAACTTTTTAGAGTTTAATATGTCTTTAGCTGCTAAAAAGTATCAGGTAGAACGACATACTATTGCACCAAGAAATAGAAGAATTTTTAATAAATAATAGCACTCCCAATTGGCCAGAAAAAGAGTGCCATGTCACCGCTTTTCAATGTCTTATTCTGCCTGAAGACCCAACAAATTTTTCACAGATTTTAAAGCCTTTAAATAAGTCTCTCGTTGTTTAAGTGAACCATACTCTCGTAGCTGTTCTTTAGTAAAACCAAACCCATTACATAAATCTTTCAACTGTTGAATACTTCGTTCCTCCACTGGTACATAATAAGCCCCTACAGACTTAGGTTGAGACTGATGATTGTTCCCATCACCATTAGATTTAACTATACTTAAATCCTCAGATAAATTCTTTCCATTAGTAGTAGCAGAACCATTAGATTTACCTCCTTTTTTTGACCGATTACCATTAGATTTATTCCCACTAATTGAACCACTACTATCCGACTCTACTTCAACAGTAATCACATCAATAAGTCCAGAATCATCACCACCATTAGGTTGATCAGGACGGTAAGGAGTATCAGACAAATCATCAGCATCAGGCAATTCCTTCAAATCAATCGAATCATAATCCCCTGATCGAATTTTTTCTACCTCTTGCCAAAAACCTAATTCTAGTTCATTTTCACCAGCAATCTTAGTAGCATTAACAGCCTTAATAATTTGAATTAAACCAGACTCCAAAGCACCCTTTAAAGTCTTTTGATTCTGATGTCGCTCCTCATTAACCGTGTGTTCATTTCTGAGCTGAACTAACTGACGTTCTAACTCTTCAATCCGAGATTCTAGAGAGTCTCTAGTAGCATTAGTAGTTGAGTTAATAGCCTCTTCGAGTCCGACAAAAAGCATAATTAAATCTCTCCATTAATTAAATTGTAAAAATCTATTCAGCAGCCTTGTACAAGGTCTTATTTATGTGCTGCTTATTCCTAGAAAATAGTAGCGAATTTGTTGCTTTGATTAACTATTATAGAGTATTTTTTTGATTTGACAATACTGATAATATTTGACTATTAAATGGGAATAATTATTATTGTATAAGTAAAGATTATTAGTCAATAAAAGGAATAACATTTGTAGGAAATAAGGAATACTTACTTCAGATAGTATTCAGAAAAATTATGCCAACTATTAAAAGCAAAAAAAAGCTTGGCAGACATTAAACAAAGTTCACCATTCAGATCGCAAAGCGAAAGCGAAACGCCAAAAAATCATCTAACATCTCCGTGGAGACCCGCGTTGCATACTTTGATATCAACGTCGGGAGGAAACGGCAAATATGTTATGGAAGATTGAATGCCATTTATCGAGTAGATATTCCCGAACTAAACCTTCCTAGTTTTTGGGACATCATTTTCAGTCCACAACTGTCAGTTAGTTTGTCCAAATTATCGAAAAACTTGGCCAACTTTCAGTGAATAAATTTTTGATTTACATATTTTATTAGTGTCTACTATACACTCTACTAAATAGTATATACTAGACAGTATAGTAGACAATAAACTAAATCCTCAAGTTCCTGTAAAACATATTTTACAGATATATTAACAAATAATATACTAGACATACTACTAAATATATTAGTATACAGTAGTTACTAGACAGTAAAAAACAAGAGGTGTCTACTACCTACTAGACACTCAATCATTACTTACTAGACAGTCAACAAAAGGGCCACTATGAAAGTTACAGAATTATTAAACAGATATAGATTAAAAACTCGTCAGGCATTCTACGATCGCGTCAAGAGCTTAGACATCGTCTTACCAAAAGATGCCAGAGGTCATAGCTATGCAACACCCGAACAAATTAGTTTGTTAGACCAACTTCATGATTATCTGAGAACCCCAGGAACTACATTAAGCGGTTTCGTGCCTGTATCTAAAGCAGGTGTCGTGCAGGTAGTAGACGTGCGACTCGTTGGCTAGTCAAAATCTGCCGAAAGGCAGGTAGATCTAGCCTTCCGTGGTCAAGGAGGTGATAAATATATGACCACGAGAAAACTCTTATATCCTTGGTGGTGAAATTCCATCTGCCCTGTTGTTGGGTTGACAGCATAGGCCACGGAGTAGCGACTGAACATCAATCTCCGAAGCTGGTCTAAAAGCGGGATGCGTACCAGTTACCGAGGAACGATACCGCAAGCAAAGGCTGACAAGTGGACGAACAGGAAGGTAATTAAACTCTCGTAACCTGCAACCATCCCAAAGGTAGCTATGGGGTGTAGGACGAAAGTCAGGGGGTCAATGGGTATTATTATGTCTACGATAATATCAACAACCATACCGAACCCTCCGGGAGATTTTACCCTACTAAATCAGCCGTAAAAAGGAATAAGGGAACGAGGAAACCTCTCGCTTGACACCTAAGCATATAGGTCGGAATCTTAGGAAGCCATTCAAGGTCAATCTGTACAAAGGTTGCAGGTCTTAGGGAGAGTAGGATTAGATAAGAAGCATTAATTTGCAGACGTATCTACTGTTAGACGTAATGTAAGGCAATGAATAGTAATGAATAAAGCTCAGACACTAAAAAGAAGATTAGGAAACCCTAAGCCATTTTTAAGCGTAGCATGGGATACAAAGGATATACCGAATCAAGTTAGTATCAATCCAAACCTAAAATGGAAGGATATTAATTGGAAAAAGGTAGAGAAATCTGTGTTCCGATTACAAAAATTGATTTACAGAGCATCCATGAGTGGCGAACTCCGCAAGATGCACAGATACCAAAAACTTCTTTTAAAAAGTTACTACGCTAGGTTGCTAGCTGTTAGGCGCGTGACTCAGGATAATCAAGGTAAGAAAACTGCTGGAGTAGATGGCATTAAGAATCTACCACCAATGCAGAAACTCAACTTGGTAAGTCTACTAAACTCACGTTACCTCAAAGCAAGCCCAACCCGCAGAGTCTGGATACCAAAGCCAGGGAAAGACGAAAAACGCCCGTTAGGCATCCCTACGATGTATGACAGAGCGTTACAAGCACTGGTAAAGCTTGGTATGGAACCAGAGTGGGAAGCACGTTTTGAACCTAACAGTTATGGTTTTAGACCAGGACGGTCAACACATGATGCCATAGAGGCCATCTTTAACAGCATCAAACAAAAGCCAAAGTATGTGTTAGATGCTGACATATCCAAATGTTTTGACCGAATTAACCATGATGCACTGCTAGGAAAAATTGGTCAATCACCTTACAGACGACTAATCAAGCAATGGTTAAAGTCTGGGGTATTTGACAACAAAAAGTTCCGGAGTATCTGTGGAAGGTACACCACAGGGAGGGGTCATTAGTCCCCTACTAGCAAACATCGCCTTACACGGTATGGAAGAAAGACTAATGGAATTTATCGAAAAGTTTTCCTTTAAATATCCGAACGGAAAATCAATGGGAAAACGAGATAAACGAGCCAGTCTAAACCTAATACGCTATGAGTCTTGACTTTGTAATCCTACATGAGGACATCAAAATAGTGCTACAAGCAAAAACCGTAATACAGGAATGGTTAAACCAGGTAGGATTAGAACTAAAACCTCCAAAAACCAAAATTGCCCACACCTTAGAAGAATATGAAGGAAACAAAGCTGGATTTGACTTCCTAGGATTTAACATCAGGCAATATAAGGTTAAGTCAGCAAAACTTGGATATAAAACGCTGATTAAACCATCTTCCCAGAGTATAGAAACTCATTATCGGAAATTGGCGGATATATGTGATTCTCACAAAACCGCTTCGACTAAGGCTCTAATAGCCAAGTTAAATCCGGTAATAAGAGGATGGGCTAACTACTTCTCAACCCAAGTCAGTAAAGAGGTGTTCAGCAAACTAGACGCAATCTTATGGAAAAGACTATGGAGATGGGTAAGTAGAAGGCATCCAAACAAGTCAGCCAAATGGGTGAAGAAAAAAGTATTTCCCCAACGTAAAAGGAACCAGGAATTGGGTACTTAACGATGGCGAATGTATACTAAACCGACATTCAGATGTACCTATTATAAGGCACATCAAAGTTAAAGGTAATAAATCACCCTATGATGGTGACTGGACTTATTGGAGTAGCAGAATCGGCAAACATCCCAGCGTAAGGAAAGAAGTCACAACGCTGTTAAAACAGCAAAAGAATAAATGCGCATTTTGTGGATTACATTTTGGACCAACGGATTTAATCGAGGTTGACCACATCGTTCCCAGGTCTGAAGGCGGTGACAACACCTATAAAAATAAACAACTGTTGCACCGACATTGCCACGATACTAAAACTGCTTTAGATAACAAAACATATCCATGCACCAAAGTCACAGGATTTACCTGAAGGTTATTTATGGGTTGACGATATGTTGATACTAAGGTAGGGATGTGCTCATGAAAAGGGACGGCTAAGAGAGGAGCCGTGTGAGGTGAAAGTCTCACGCACGGTTCTGAAGACGAGTCGGTTTGGTAACAAACTGGCTTAGTTTAACACCCCACTAGACACCTCTAATGGGACATCTATTACTCAAAGCAATGAAAAAAACTTGGAATATCCAGATGAAAATCAATCTCTTGAATTATTGGAACGGCTAGTCGGAGCGATCGCTGCTAATATTCAAGCTAAAAGTCCAATTTGGTACCACGACGAATTAGAGAAAGCTGCTATTGGGGGATGGTTGCTTTCTACATCTGAAGTTAAACATTTAATAGGAGTAAAACCTTATTGCAAAAAAGGTTCTGATGTTTATGAACGTGGTAGTTGGCAATTCATCAAAGTAGGAAAAATAGGAGGTGCAACAGCTTGGAGAGTCAAGAAAATTATCATGGAAATTTAACTACTTCAGATAAGTAGAAATAAGTTGATAGGAGTGAACAAATAATAAATATTAAATAATAAACTATCTATTTTTAACGTTTTTGTATACTGTCTTGTGAGCAGTAGACATATTTACTAGACACCCTCATAACTCAAATAATTAATGATGCTTTGCTCCGGCTATAATTGTTATATCTAATGAAGCAGGATTGGAACAGATAATCATAAATTTCTATAGATTATCGTAGGTTTCTAAGAACGGCTCGCGAATATAGCAACGTCGGGGTATGTCAACGTTCTTTTTGCGAGGCAGTATACTCTTTCTGTTCAACAGCTTGCTCGACAGTATTAGCAAACTCTAAAAACTTCTAAGTAGCCGTGTAAAAATAACTTGAACAATTTAAGCTATTGTTCTCGGCTTAATCATATAATTCCATTCACCATGAAAAAAGTCTGGCTCAATTCTAATGGCATTAAATTCTTCGCGACTTACTTTAATTCCTGTTTCGTAAAAATTTTCGTCTAGGTGAGCAACTACATTCAATCCTTGTGTGGTAGTAGTATTGTTAATAAGATTAATCACGACTTGCAAGCTACTTAGGGGTCTGCCACGCCAGTTTTGGGTGATCTGGCAAAACAAGCGATGTTCAATTTTGTTCCATTTACTGGTACCGGGAGGGAAATGACACACATGAATAGTTCGATTAATCTCGTCAGCAAATTCTTGTAGTTCTAACTTCCATAGTCGGGAGCGATAACTATTACTACCACCACAGTCAGCTGTAATCATTATCTTTTGACTATCTGGATAAAGTTCTTCACCCATTGAGTACCACCAATGGCGAATCGACTCCACTGCAAAGCAGGCTGTGTCGTGGTCAATGCCAACATTCACCCATCCAGTATTCAAAGTTAAGTCATAAATTCCATAGGGAATTGCTTTACCCAATTTCGGGTCAGCAAAGTCGTGCATTCGTACTTCTATTGGTTGTCCATGAACACACCATTCATGACCAGAGTTCTTAAAATCCCCAATTAATTCTTTTTCTTGGTATCAACAGAAATGACTGGTTGATTTTCAGATTGGAAATATCTAACTTGTTGAGCAATATGTAAAAACTGAGCATCTCGATCTGGGTGAGATGAGCGATCGCGAGTCTTACGATTTGATTGTAGGCTGTAACCAAGAGACTCCAGTAAATTATAAACACTTTTAGGGCTGATTCTGTGTCCCCCTTGATTCAATCCTGCTGCTAATTTAGCTACACTTTTTGAGGTCCATTTCAGAGGAGATTCTGGGTCTCCTAAAGTCGCGGGTTCAATCAGTAATTCCAAATCTGTTAACAGAGTTGGGTCTTTTTCCTCTAGTAGTTTACGGCCACCACCAAATTCACGAATTCGATCGCTGTAGTCCGATCTTGTTGTTCCATCTGATTTACAGAGATTATCTATACCAGCATGAATTGTTGTCCGCGAAAGTCCAGTTGCTTTGGCCACCAAGGTGAGACCTCCCCAACCCAGGCTTTGAGCTTCAATAGCTGCCCATATACGTCGTGTTTTTTCGTTTAAGTAAGGCCACAACAATTCATACTTGTCTTGAATAGTTTTGACTACAGAGTTATCAGACATATTACCCAACAATAAACGTGATACTTTTATTATTTAGCTTTGGAGGTAATTTGTTCAAGTTATTTTTACACGGCTCCTTAGTCTCTTCTGGACTCAGATTTTCTTCGACAATATTTCCATCTGCTGAACCTTGAAATACTTCCTCTCCACTTGATTTAGATGTGATAGAAATATCACCATCACTTGTTCTTTCAAAAAAGTAATTAGTAGTCCCGTGATAATCACTTTCTTGGAGGTCAAGAAAATTGTCAACAGCTTCAAGTATTTTTTTTATTAGCAGCCTCATTTACTTTCTCAGCAAAAGTCACAAAATCTTCTGTTTGTTCTGCACTAAGTTGGTTTGTTATAGTACCACCCTCATCCACAGTAAACAATTTATTCTCGTTGTCGCCATCACGAGCGCTAATTGATATTTCTCCATTTTCAGACTTTTCCAGTATATAATTAGCAGTTTCATACCGTTCCGACTCTTGCATTGTCAGAAAATTATCTACCCCATCTGCAATAAGTTTATTTTCTGCTTGTTCGTAGTCATTCTCTGACTCCAAGGCTTTGTTTGTTTCATTATTTCCTTCTAAATCATTGCTTTTTTTCTTGGACTTGTTCGCTAAAATCAACAAAATTTTCGGTTTCATCTTGAGTGAATTTAGACTCAATATTTCCTTGTGCATCTTGATGAAAAACTTCACCTCTATCGTCTTTAGTGTTAATTGAAATCTCCCCATCCTCCCTTTCAAGAATATAGTTCTTGGTCTCATAATGATCGGTTTGAAGTAGATTGAGAAAATTATTAATTCCCTCAGCTATAAGTTGATTATTAGAACTATTATCTTCAATTTGCTCTAGCTGATTATCAAAATTAGCAAGTCCCGGATTAATTTCCGATGAGACTTCAAGTTGTGCATCAAAATTTTCTAGCTCCATTTTTTCTTTTTCACTTAGTTCAGGGGTGGTTGATGAAGTTTTTGAGCGTTCATCAAAATCCTGCAACTCTGTGCTTGAATCTAGTATTAAATTAGTCATATCATCAATACTCGTATTATCCATGTTTCCTCCACACGTCGTTTTTATTATTGAAATAGTTCGGGATTTCTTATCAGACCCTGACAAATGTACTAAAATGTAACCAGAATCTTAATATTATTGTTCTGAAATGATTTCTAACAAAATTTATACAGTCTGGAAAAGCTGGAGAGACCAATACAAAATAACTCTAACTCCCGTTCCTTATCGTTCGGGTCTCAACTCAAAGCAAGTACATAGATTGAGTTTGGTAATGGCGATCGCTTTGAAATTTATTCTCTGGGCGATCGCTGGGAGGAAATGGTTTGTTTGTTAATTCTCCTTTTCCAAACAGCCTAGAAAATATGGCGTTGGTGAAGCGCGGGTATGATTTGAGAAAAGAGCGATATAGCTGCCGCACTTGCTCCGCCAACGCTAAATTAGGCAGAAAAATTATGGAATGTCCAGAATGTCAATCAACTCACATCAATAAAAATGGCCAAAAAAAAGGAAAGCAAAACTATATGTGTGTAGAATGTGGTCGTCAATTTATTGATTGCTATGAAACTTATAGAGGTTATAGTGATGAACTCAGAGATGAATGCTTAAAAATGTATGTTAATGGTATGGGCTTAAGAGCAATATCAAGAGTCAAAAAGGTACACCATACTACAATTATCAACTGGGTTAAACAAGTAGGAAAACTATTACCCGATTCTTACTCTCCTGAAAAAATTCCTCAAGTAGGAGAGCTAGACGAATTACAGACATTTGTAGGCTCAAAAAAAACAAAATTTGGCTATGGACGGCAGTAGATCATTTTGAAAAAGGAATTTTAGAATGGGTTATTGGAAATCGTAGTGGAGAAACATTTTATCCTTTATGGGAAAAAGTCAAAAAATGGGAATGTTATTTTTATGTGACAGATGGATGGAAAGTATATGCCAATTTTATTAATGATGGGGATCAAATTATCAGCAAAACCTATATGACCAGAGTAGAAGGAGAAAATACTAGACTTCGCCACTATCTTGCCAGATTACATCGAAAAACTCTTTGCTACTCAAAATCTTTAGAGATGTTAAAGCATTCAATTCGCTTACTGATTCATTATCTAAATTTTTTGGATGTTCCAGTTCCTTATAGACATTCACAGCGATCGCTCTTTTCTCAAATCATACCCGCGCTTCACCAACGCCCAAAATTTTAACTGTTCAACTTGCAAAAGGGTCTGATTGAGCCTACGCCCTTTGCCTATAAACAAGCTTTCCGATAGCAAATGCTACCGGAAAAACAGATGCAAAAAAAAACAAGAGCGTACGCTTTTTATTAGTGCGTTTCCTCCATTAAGAATACGAGTGCAATTTAACCACTATCAGGATTACTTGCCTCACCACCTACAGGATCTGTTTGTTTTTGCTTAAGAGCGATCGCATCACATAAAGCATTTCTCACAAATTCTAATCTTTCTTCTCTAGGCATTTGGTCTAATATGTCCATCGCTGATATAGGTATTCTTACCGACACAGGTTTTTTCGATAGTGGCTCGTCAAACTTTTGGCCGAAGCCATTCCTGATGTTTTTTGGCTGCGATCGCCACATATTGTCCGGTTTGCCCTTCATAATTTTAGTCCTTTTTTTGACCTGTGTTTACACATTAAATATACCATTAATTTTTTTATTGTAAAGGGTTAACATTTAAGTGTAAACACATTTATAATAAGATATGTAAGAGGGTAAAACCTTTACAGGGACAAAAAAAAGAACACCGCCCGACCCGACAAA
>NZ_BLZO01000021.1 GCF_014132355.1 Okeania sp. KiyG1 | reverse complement strand
CCCTATTCCCTATTCCCTCCATACCTAAAAGCGATAACTTTTTAGCTTGATTCTTCCATTGAGATACATCGGTTTGATTATATAGTGTTCAGGAATTAAATATAAGAATTTTACTATTTGATAAAAGTCGATAGTATAGTGATTTTGATATTCATAAAACACAGTTTTTTCTTGATTCTCTGTTGTCAAGACCTCACAATTAAGAGAAAATTTCTATAGATATAAAGTATATGGCAATCCTAAATTATTTGTCATGATTTTCTGGCTTCGGTTTTCGTTATTCCCTATTCCCTATTCCCTATTCCCTCCATACCTAAAAGCGATAACTTTTTAGCTTGATTCTTCCATTGAGATACATCGGTTTGATTATATAGTGTTCAGGAATTAAATATAAGAATTTTACTATTTGATAAAAGTCGATAGTATAGTGATTTTGATATTCATAAAACACAGTTTTTTCTTGATTCTCTGTTGTCAAGACCTCACAATTAAGAGAAAATTTCTATAGATATAAAGTATATGGCAATCCTAAATTATTTGTCATGATTTTCTGGCTTCGGTTTTCGTTATTC
>NZ_BLZO01000020.1 GCF_014132355.1 Okeania sp. KiyG1 | reverse complement strand
TCCAGCTCGGAATATTTCCATTATTATCAAGCACTATGCCAAGAAATAAATATCTGGTTCACACCAATAAAAACCCTAATTCCTCACACTGAAAAAACTACCCTTATTCTCAATACTCAAAATATTTCAGATAACCAAAGCAAAGAAATTTTACATAAACTACCTTGGGGAGAAATCTACCTTTCAGAAAATCAGAAAATTGAAACAATCTTAAGCTTTAATGAGGGCAAAACTACCCCAAATATTATCTCCGAAACTCCCAGACAAGTCAGAATATTAGGTATCTTGGGAGACAACACAAGTATCAAAATTTCCCAAGACAAAGACTTAATTCAAAAACTTAGAAGAAGAGGAGCTATACCTAAATTTTTACCCCAATCAAATCAAGAACTTAAACGACAAGACTTTGCCAAACTCTGGGATGAAACTTGGGATATAATCATCTTTTCCGGTCACAGTCAAACTTATCAACAACAAACTGGTATTATTCATCTCAATTCTCAAGAATATTTAGACTTCCAAGAAATTAGAAATACTCTCATAACAGCTAAACAACAAGGTTTACAATTAGCTATTTTTAACTCCTATGACGGTTTGGGTTTAGCTCAACAATTAGCAGATATTGGCATTACTATTATTATCTGGCGAGAAATTACCCCAGACCAAGTTGCTCCTCTATTTATTAAATATTTTTTGACTTATTTTACTGATAATAATTCTGTTTATACTGCTATGAAACAAGCTAGACAAAAATTACAAGAATTACATCCAGAAATTGAGGAAAAATTACCAGGAGTTACTCAATTACCAATAATAGTTCATCATGGCAAAGTTACACCTCCTACTTGGAGTCAACTACGGGGTAGAAGTGGGGGAAGAATAGGTGGTGCTGACTGGAATTTGGATAATTTACTGACTCGTCAAGAGTTGCGTAACCGGAAGAATTTATTGGAGGCGGTTAAATATGAGGTGGTGGCACGTTTGAGTCAGTCTTTGCATAATCAAATGGAAGTGTTAATTAATGTTCCGAAACAGTTTCAACCTCAACAGGTAAAACGTATTTGGGATGTGAGTGTGAAAATAGGCGATCGCCCGACTCTGAAATTATCTCGTGATGCGGATATTATTGATGTGTTTGATGACTCTGTGGTTGGGGGTCGGTTGTTAATATTGGGTGCTCCTGGGTCTGGGAAGACGACGACGTTGTTGGAGTTGGGTCAGGAGTTGGTGATTCGTGCTCAGATGGATGTGGAGTTGGGGATACCTGTGTTTTTCAATTTGTCTTCTTGGAGGGATGATAAACAGTCTATTGAGGAATGGTTGGTGGAGGAGTTGCGCTGGAAGTATGGGGTGAGTCGGGATATTGGTAAGAGGTTAGTGGAGGGTAAGCAGTTGTTACCGATGTTGGATGGTTTGGATGAGTTGGAGTCGTCTCGACAGGGTTTGTGTGTGGAGGCGATAAATAGGTTTTTGTCGGGGGAGTGTCGTCCTGGGTTTTTGGTGGTTTGTAGTCGGTTGGAGGAATATGAGTGTGTTGGGGGTGGGTTGTGTTTGAATGGGGCGGTTTGTTTGTTGCCTTTGAGTGATGCTCAGGTGGAGGGTTATTTGTTGGGGTTTGGTAAGGGTGAGTTGTGGGAGTGGGTGAGGGGTGATGTGGAGTTGTTGGAGTTGGTGAGGGTGCCTTTGTTTTTGAGTATGGTGGTTGTGGTGGGGGTTTCTTTGAGGAGGTGGGGTGAGTTGAGGGGGGATGAGCGGTTAGATTTTTTGTTGGATGCTTATTTGTGTCGGATGTTGGAGCGCAGGGTTGATAGTAGGTTTTATGGGGAAAAGGGGATGCCTAGTGATGAGAGGACTTTGGAGTGGTTGGGGTGGTTGGCGTCTCAGTTGGAGAAGCATTCAATGACTGAGTTTTTGATTGAGAGGTTGCGGTATTCTTGGGTTGAGAGAAAACGAGAGCAAAGAATTTACTGGATAGTTTCTTTTGTATTAGCATTGGTATCAAACCCTTTAGCGGTCTATTTTTGCCTCCTAGCTGCTCAACAGACACCATTTAACACAGGATTCGATTGGATTTTTGTAATTTTCTTGATTCTTATTTTTGCTTATGCGTTGACACCGAACACAATTCATAATCCTAATGATACTCGCAAAAAATATGGGAAAGTTGAAACTCTAACCTTTTCTTGGAAAAGATTTAAACATAATTTTAAAAAACAGCTATTTCACCCTGCTTTTATATTAGTAAATATATTTATAGTATGTCCGATATTGATGTATACAATTTTAGAATTTAATTTTAAAAGTATAGCTTTAGCAATATTTTCAATTGCTATTATGTCTGTTTCTATAAGTACTGTAGCATGGCAATCGTCTTTACCATCTGGAGAATTTAAAGCCCAAAAATCTCCTAATGAGGGTATATGGAAGATAGCTATTAATACAGGTATATTGATAATAATAAATTTACCCATTACGGTCAGCTTAATTATTCTTCCAAAATTAATTATTAGTTTAGAATTTATGAGTCTTTCACTGGTTTCATTTGGCATTTTATTAACTAATTTATACAGAAGTTTTTTGGATATTTTAAATATACACCTAACCCTCCGCATCACATTTTTCCTCACAAAAAAAGCCCCCTGGAATTACGCCCGCTTCCTCAACTATGCCACGGAAAAAATGTTACTTCAACGTGTTGGAGGAGGTTATCGATTTATTCATAGATTACTCCAACAACGTTTGGCATGGAGATACAATAATCAGCAAAAATAGAAGTATAAAAAATATTCTTACTCTCTTCTCTAACTGGATTTTAGTAACAAAGTCAAATAAACAGGACTTACGCACTAGGCACGAAAAAGTAGTGTTTAAGATTACTTCGCTATGGGTCGCAATGACGGAAATACATTGCAGGTGCTTCAACAATTAATAATGAATAATGAATAATGAATAATTACCTCTCCTTGAAAGAAGAGGATTGACAAATTCATGAAAATTTTTCTTCTCTTGGTCGATTGGATATGGCGAGGAGACCCGTTCTTGCAGACCCGCTCCGAAGATCGCCATCCCTCGACCGCTTATTATCCCCTTAAAAGGGGAGACACATACCCACAATTTTTCGGTAAGTCCTAATGTTTATAATTCTATAATTACTTCAATATTCAATCTCTCCTACTGCCCACCCCCAAATATATAATAAGTATTCAAGTAAAAACTCTTGAGATTGCTTCCTTCCACTCCGTTCCAGTCGCAATGACGTAGTTGTAAATTTTCCCACCTATCTACTTATTTAATGCCTAATTTTCACTATACTGCCAAGTTTTATAAGTTTCTGTATCGCTCAGAATATTCACATGAAATAAATCTATTCCCTCCTGCTCCAATAAAGCCAATATTGCCAAATTTAATTGGTCATAAGCACTCGAATAATTCTTTAAATCATTAGTAAATCCAATTACTCTAATAACACGAGCATTTCCTTGACATCCCTCAAATCTAACTGAACAAGAATCATATAAAATGTCAATTGATTTTGGTATTTCTCGAATTTTATCCCTGATATGAGCTATTTTTTTAGATGAAATACCATCAATTTTAATATACGACATAAAAGCTCCTGTCTTATTTTCAATTGGCTGTTGAGAGAAACTTTTGATGCTACCATCAATCATTTTAGAGTTAGGAATTTTCTGGGTAACTCCCTCATCGGGTATATAAATTGTTGTACTTCTAATACCTATATGTTGTACAGTACACTTCAGACCACTTGGCAGTAAAAGCCAGTCATTTACTCGATACAAAGCGTCAGTATAAATTACAATTGTCGCTACCCAATCAACAATAACATCCTTAAATAATAAGCCTAATGACAGACCAAAACCGCCGATTAAACCAAATATTGCAGTAGCAGAAGCTCCTAATAATACTTCTCCTGCTTTTAGGGCAAAAATTACTATGGCAGTTAACCTCAATAGTTTCGGAATATAGGGGCTAATAATATCATCTAATTCAGTGTCTGTTTGAGCTGATAAAGTTCTCAAAAATCCTCCTAAAATTGGAGATGTACGGTAGATAATTAGTGCTACATTACCTACTATTGCTAGGCTAATAATTCCTGTAATTGTTTGATTGAATTCGGGAGAAATATAATCTGTTAAGATTAATTGTATAACTCGAAATCCCAGTAAATATATGAACCATGCGATAGGTTGTTTAATAACTGTAATTAATTGATCATCAAGGGTGCTTTTTGTATTACGAGTTAAAGCCTCAATTCGCTTAATTACAATTGTGGTTAATAATTGTTTTAAGGCTAATGTGGCTATTAAAACCAGGGCTATAAAAAATATTATTCTTACTGGTATATTCAGAATTGTGAGATTTTTGGTGATTTGCCAAATTGCTTCCATAATTATCCGATAGTAGTAAAGTTAGGTTGAATAATTTATTCAATTATCAATTTTTTTATATTTTAGCAAACAAATAGGAAAATTTATATAGCATTTCCTAGTAAGTATCATGTATAAATAAGAGCTAATTTATAAATTTGATGTACTTATTAAGTAGGTTGCTTTCACTGAAGATTTAATTTGAGTCACGAACAAAACTCGTTATTACCGATAAATTGTGGTTTAAAGCCTCCCCTTTTAAGGGGAAAAAGAAAAAAAATTTCCTTTGAGTCAATCCTCTTCTTTTCAAGGAGAGGTAATTATTAATTATTAATTATTAATTATTAATTGTTGAACAGCGTATTTCTGATTTTAAGTTAAATAATTGGGTTATATAAATCTAGAAAACCGATCGCTCCTAGTTCGTAGCAGTTGCTCTAGCTGGAAAAAGCGATCGCCTTCCCATCAGACAGACTTACAAATTTTGCTAGGGAAAAATCGAAGCAATGATTTGAATGTGCTTAGGGAGTCAAGTTTTGTCGAGCAAAATAAGCCCTTTGCTTGATTTGCTCGACCTGAGTAGTGGTTAACAGAGGAATACTGTAGATACTATCTACCATATTCTGAACGTTAACAAGGGTGTAAAGATGTTTTTTATTTTCTACTATTGCCCCACAATTTTTAAGCCTGGTAAGTGCCCCTAGACATAACTGTTTGCGATCGCCAAGGAAACAGCAGCCTCGCATAACCTGTTCAAGGGTCAGTTGCTTCCAAACCTGGAAAGCTCTCCCAACATAGTGAATGACATCTAATAATTTTTTTGTCTCCCATTTAGCAGAATAAGGATGTAACCTATACAAACCAGAAGGGTAATCAACACACATCAACAAATTAACCCGTGTAACTGGTCTACAGAGATAACGCTGCATCTGTTTGACAAGGGTAAATATGGTGTATTGCCGATAATTTTCTATAAGTTCAAGCTGACTCAACCATTTGCTCTTTTCTGTTTCTATTGGGTTAGCTTTAGGGGTTAAGCTTTCAAAATATAGTTCAATAACAGGCCGATCTAAAGCCATAATAAAACTGTTTACATTTACTACAAATTCATAGGGGTCGTGTAAACATTCGGTCACAAAATCGAGAGGAATATCGCAGTTTAAAGATTTTTGACTATGTTTTTGCCCGTAAAATTGTTGAAGTCGATCGGCAGGAGTAAAACCGTTTTTTATTGTCAAATTCCCGATTTCTATAAATTTGTCAAATTGCTCTTCCTTCCTCCTTTCATAGAAAGCTTGCTTAACCAACCTCTGGCAAGCAGATTTTTCCCAGGTACATACAAGGGTATTTATGGGAATATTAAAAGTAGTTTTCCTCTGATGTTCATGCTTAATAATATGGGTGGTCCTAAAACTCAAATTCTTCCTAAAAGTAATCATCTTCGTCATTATCAGTTATTGTATCTATATTAGAAATGAAGTAATTATTTTTGTCGTCATCCCTTGCCTCTCCTTCTGTATTACTTGCATTGTCTGTTTCAGTGAACAAAAGTACAGGAGGAAGTCTTGAGAAATAATCACCATGCCATTCTCTATTTGCTTGAGTGTTTGCAGACTTGCCTAACCACCAAACAACGTCAATCCCTATGTTTCTGTAGTCTTCTGACCTCGCTTCTAGTTGTTCTGGCGTTATAGATGCCAGTTGGATTTCGTGAGCAAAAATATCGCCATAAGCCATGACTATAGCCACATCAATAATTCTGTATTTACCTGATGGCATTTTAACTAAATGCTCAAATTGAATGCAGTCAGGTTTAAGCCCATCAGAAGCACATTTAAGACAGTATTCAGCCACATAGAATTTTCCTTCTATGTGTTCCCATGATTCTCTTGGTGAGTAAGTTTGATTATTCTTAAAATATTCAGGGTCGAAAATTAATTTTGTATCAGGAAAATTGCCCTTGTACTGACTAACAAAATGAGGTCTTACATAAGTCCCTGTTCTCCAGTGGTCTTTTCTATAAAAAACTGGTGAGTCTACAAATTTATCCCAAGTATCATTTCGATGTTTTTGGGGATCGTAGTTCTTGGCATCGAGATATTTTCCTGTTGATTTTAAAATGCAACTTAAAGCCATATCAATTAATTATCTATCTCAAAAACTCTCAGATATAAAGACTCATAAAAATAATTTCTACTCCTACTAATTCGATTTGATAGCCTAAATGTTCGGCTGCAAATTTCTCTAAGTCTTTTATTGTTAAACCAGCCATAATTATTATCTCCTAGCATAGCAATTTTAGTAACATTTTTATCATAGCGCTCACAGTTGATTTTTTCTAGTTTTGAAGTTATATTTTGCTCTTTTATACCAAGGGTGAAAAAGAATGCTATTCTTTTCAGAAATGGTATTAATTCTTCCTTTTACCTAAATTGGTAAACTGATGATAAATTCTGTCCCTTCTCCTAGTATAGAATCAACGTGAATCTCTCCACCATGTTTTTCGACTATGATTTGACGAACGATCGCCAACCCTAAACCCGTCCCTTTTCCTATTTCTTTAGTCGTAAATAGATGGTCGAAAATCTTTGCTTTCACTTCCTCTGACATTCCCTTACCATTATCAGCGATCGTAATTTTCACCTGTTCATCTACCAGTTGCGTCTTAATAGTAATTCGATTAGGATTGGTTTTAATTTCAGCAAAATCTCGTCCTTGATTAGATTCATCCAAAGCATCAATAGCATTGGCGAGAAGATTCATAAATACCTGATTTAATTGCCCCGGAAAACAATTAATCGCTGGCAGATTTTCGTAATCTGTAACAACTTCAATTGCCGGACGATGTTGGTTAGCTTTGAGGCGATGGCGTAAAATTAGGATGGTGCTCTCAATCCCTTGATGTAAGTTAAATTCCTGTTTTTGGTTATTATCGGCACGGGAGAAGGTACTGAGACTTTTACTAATTGATTTAATGCGATTGCCTGCATCTTGGATGGTTCTGACTAATTGGGGTAAATCTTCTCGTACATATTCTAGATCGAACCCTTCTAGTTCTTTCTGAACTTCCGTCCCCGGTTGGGGGAATTTATTCTCATAGAGAGCGATCGCCCCCAACAGATCCTTGCTGTAATCTTTGACAGCAGTAATATTACCCACAATGCAACCCAGAGGATTATTAATTTCATGGGCAACCCCTGCTACTAAATTGCCCAATGCTGACATTTTTTCACTTTGCACGATTTGTAACTGTGCTTGTTGCAATTCCTGAAGAGCTTGTTCGAGTGCTTGAGATTTTTGCTTGATAGCAGTTTCAGAACGTTTGCGACAGGTGATATCTCGAAAATACCAAACTCGTCCCCAATATGCTCCATCAGATGAGTTGACTGGAGATGATGTCCTTTCGATAACTCTGTTATCTTTAAGATGGAGTTCGCAGTGGCTGGATTCATTGATATGTTCGTATAAATACAAAACTCTCTTTAAGAAAGCATCTGGTTCTACCGTTTGATTCATTGAATAAGTAAGCATCGAAGGATAGTCGCGAACATTTTGTAATTCTGGTGGAATTTTCCATATATCTAGATATCGCTGATTATAATAATTAATTTCGTAGTTCTGACTGACTACTAAAATTCCATCTAAAGAAGATTCCCGCTGTGCTTCTAGGAAAGCTTTATTTTGCCGTAAGTCGATTTCTGCTTGTTTAACTTCATTGAACAGGCGAGCATTGTAGTCTTCCGTAGCTTTTTTTTCAGCTTGAATTTGATGGCGTTCAATGGCAATTCGAGCTAGATAGGTTGCTACTTCTATCAGTTTGCGGTCGTGGGGAGTCAGACTACTAGGTTGAGGTTGATACATCGCTAGAGTAGCTAATACTTGTCCCTGTGTACCTAAAATTGGAGTGGATGTACAAGCTCGCAAACCGTAGTCTAAAGCCACGCGATAGTCTGCCCAAAGGGGATCGGTAGCAATATCTTCAACCATTACAGTAGCTTTGCAATAAGCTGCTGTACCGCAAGAACCTACGTTTGGCCCGATTTTAATTCCATCTACTAAAGTGTTGTAGGCAGTTGGGAGGCTAGGACCCGCAGCATTTCGCAATCGTCCTTCAGCATCAAGCAATAAAAAAGAACAATAAGCTGGATGGTGACATTGTTCTTCAATATACAGTGCAGTTTCTTCTAACACTTTGCTTAAAGGCAATTCTTGGGTAATCAATTCCAAAATTCGCTTTTGACCATCCGAGAGCGCAATGATTTCTGCTAACTCTTGAGATTTTTGCTCGGCATTTTGGAGCGAGTGTTCCAGTTCTGCTGCAAAATCCCGTACTTCTTGATAAAGATGAGAATTTTGAATAGATATAGCTGCTTGGGTACAGAGGAAGTTGAGCATGAGAAGACGATCGCTAGTAAAGACCTGACTGATAAATTGGTTTTCCAAATACAATATCCCAATCAATTTTAGCTGATTAATCAGAGGTAAGCATAACACACTTTTTGGTTGTTTTTGGCTCAAATATTCATCACATAAGGGCAAATCCCTTTTGCCATCATTAATGACTACCATTGCTTGGCTATTTTTGACATACTGAATCAGATGAATGGGCAAGTTAGTATTGGCATCTAGAGAATTTGCACAAATCTCTGTCACAGTCGATGTGGCAGTAGCGACAACCTGCCATACACCGTCAGAATTAGGCAAGACTAAGGCACAGCGATCGCCACCGGAGTTTTGCAAAATAATTTGAGTGAGTTGACGCAGTAGATCGTGAAAATCAATAGTGCTGGAGATGCTTTGAGAAGCTTTGAGGAGCACAGCAAAATCTAGAGTTTTACTGATGTTTGTACAGGATGAATTAGTTTTATTTGAGGTATAGCATGAATTATTAGCATTACAGATACTTGCTAAGGTTTCGAGTACATTCGTGTCGGACTGGAGAATAGGACGCAGTAAATTGGGATAACGATATTCTAGATCGGCAGTTTTAGCTTTAGCTCCCCATTTAGCATAACAATAGTACGCTTCCTGCATATATCCAGCCGCAGCTTTTTCTTTCCCCCAGTTCAGATAGAATTTAGCTGCTAGTTCATTTGCTAGAGCTTCATCTTGGATATAACC
>NZ_BLZO01000019.1 GCF_014132355.1 Okeania sp. KiyG1 | reverse complement strand
TTCATAACCAGTGGAATAGCTAAAGCACAAACAATTATGGTGAACTAAATCTTCAGGATGCTCTGGTTTTCCATACTGCTGAAAATAGGCTGGACTGCCACAAACTTTACGCGTGTATGAGGCGAGTTTGCGGACGATCCAAGTAGCACCAGAACGTTCAAGATTACCCAAACGAATCACCACATCGAGTTGTTCATCAACTGGATTAGCTAATCCATCACTCAAGGTCAAATTTAGTTGCATTTCAGGATATTGCACGAGAAAATCCCGAACCAGAGGTGCGATGTAGAGTCTGCCAAAAGCTACAGGTAAACTAATTCGCAATAGACCTCGTGGTACTTCATCCTGTTCTGCAACTGAAAGATTAGCTGCTTCTACATCTTGAAGAATTTGCACCACTTTCTCATAATATCTACGTCCTTGGGGAGTGAGGGTAATACTACGAGTGGAACGGTTGGTTAGTTGGGTATGAAGCATCGTTTCCAGAGCATTCACTTGACGAGTAACTGAAGAAACAGCAACTCCTAACTGCCGAGACGCTTCCGAAAAGTTCCCCGTCTCAACTACAAGGGCAAAGGCACGCATGGCCGCCAATTGATCCATAGATTTCTATTTACAGGTAAATTATTGCGCAATATGCAAAACTGTTTGGCATAAAAGCCATATTAACATTTTATGTGAATGGAGTTAAAGTAAAAACATGGAAAAAGAAAGCACAAATAATTTGGAATTTGCTCACTTTCGCTAATTAAATTTTTCACCTGAAACTCGGCAAACACAGAACTTACGCAAATTCTTAGACAATACGGTATCTGTAGAGGGCGAATGCCATTCGCCCCTACGAGATATGACGGTTCTGCGTAAGTCCTGAAACAATTATTAAAGAGATAAATTATGACTACTGAAACACTCAAATTACTCTCCCCTGCTACTTTAGGCGACCTAGAATTAACAAACCGTATGATTCTTGCCCCTTTAACTCGCTGTCGTGCAGGCGATCGCTATGTTCCTCAACCGATGAATGTGACTTATTATGCTCAACGCGCTTCTGCTGGATTAATTATTAGTGAAGCTACTCAGGTTTCTCGTAATGGTTTGGGTTACGCCAATACACCGGGAATTTATAGTCAAGAGCAGATAGAAGGTTGGAAACAGATAACAAAAGCAGTACACGAAAAAGGTGGCAAAATATTTTTACAACTGTGGCACGCGGGACGAGTTGCCCATCCAGACTTGCTAGAAGAGGGAGACATTCCGATCGCTCCTAGTTCTATTGCGGCTGATTATTTAGCGGATCTTCCCAATGGACAATTCCCCCACGTTATTCCTAGAGAACTCAAACTAGAAGAAATACCTCTGATTATTGAGCAGTTTCGACAGGGAGCGAAAAACGCAAAAGAGGCAGGTTTTGATGGAGTAGAAATTCATGCTGGCAATGGTTATTTACCTGACCAGTTTCTCCAAGATAATTCCAATCATCGAACAGATGAATATGGAGGTTCGATAGAAAACCGAGCGCGTTTTCTTCTAGAAGTGACGCAAGCAGCAATAGATGTTTGGGGAAAAGAAAGAGTAGGGGTGCGCTTATCTCCTAGTAGTACCTTCAACGATATGCATGATTCTAATCCGGCAGCTACTTTCAATTATGTTGCGCAAGAATTAGACCGCTTGGGGATAAGTTATCTTCATATTGTTGAACCCCGTATCAAAGGTAACGTAACAGTTGAAGATGATGGTAAAGGTTTGGGAGCCAAATTTTTCCGTCCGCTATTTGGTGGAGCAATTATTACTGCAGGTGGATATACTCGCGACACAGGAGAGGAAGCTCTCCAAAATAACACTGCTGATTTCGTAGCTTATGGTCGTCTGTTTGTAGCGAATCCCGATTTGCCTAAACGCTTTGCTCTAAATGCTGAACTTAACAAATATAATCGTAATACTTTTATAGCAGTGGTGAAGAAGGGTATATAGATTATCCAAGTTTGGGCGATGCTTAAAGAAATTTAGCTTTTCTAGTCTAACCAGTGGGGTTATTTCAGTTATCAGTTATCAGTTATCAGTACCTCTGCAATAAAAAGGCTGGCGTTGCTGAATTGAAGTATGAATGCGTGATTGTTTGGTTCTGGTCAAGCCCCGTGCATCCCCCAATTTTGGGGGACTTTTAGAGTTTTATTCCCCCAATTTTGGGGGGCTAGGGGGCAAAATCATAGCCAGAATCAGCAACGCCAAAAATTAATTATTAATTATTACCTCTCCTTGAAAACGGATAGGATTGGCTCAAAGGAAAATTTTTCTTTTATCCCCTTAAAAGGAGAGCCTTGATAACCACAATTTTTCGGTAAAAAAGACCTCATTGGTTTCATAATAGTTTTAATTTAAGACCACAATATTTGGAGATAGTAAGCAATGACTCATCTATTTGAACCGCTAAAAATCAGAGAGGTAACACTTCGCAATCGGATTGGTATGTCACCCATGTGCCAGTATTGGGCAGAAGATGGTTTGGCAAATGATTGGCATCTTGTTCATTTAGGGTCGAGAGCAATTGGAGGAGCGGGACTGGTCGTAATGGAAGATACAGCAGTTTCTCCTGATGGACGAATTAGCTCGGGCGATCTTGGTATCTGGTCAGACGAGCATATTAAACCACTGGCTCGTATTACAAATTTTTTATCCATTCACGGCGCTGTACCTGGTATTCAACTGGGTCATGCAGGTCGCAAAGCTAGTTGTTCTCTTCCCTGGGAAGGGGGTAAACCCCGCTCAGAAGGTCGTCATCTTGAGCTTGATGAAGGAGGTTGGGAAATCTTCGCACCCAGTGCCATCCCGTTTGGCGATGAACGCCCTCGAATACCGAAAGAGATGACGATCGAAGATATTAACTCTATTAAGGAAGCGTTTCAATACGGGGCACGACGTGCTTATCAAGCTGGTTTCAAATTTTTGATGCTACACGCTTCTCACGGCTATCTCTTTCAGGAATTTTACTCACCTATTACCAATCATCGGAATGATCAGTATGGGGGCAGTTTTGAAAATCGGATTCGCTTCCTTCTAGAAGTTGTTCGATTAGTACGTCAAGAATGGCCTGAGACTCTGCCGTTAAGTGTAAGGTTGGCAGCTCAAGATTACATCGAAGGTGGATGGACTCTTGAAGAAGCCATTCAGCTCTCTCAGCTACTCAAAAATGAAGGTATCGATCTAATCGACAATATGGCGTTTGGAGCGGTCGCAACTGGTGCAAAAGTTCCATTTGGTCGGGCATTTTTAGTCGCGGATGCCACTACTATCAAACAGTCAGTTGAAGTTCTGGTTGCAGCAAGTGCACTCTCCGATCCTGACAATGGAACACAGCCTGAATTCATTAATGAACAAATAGCCAGTGGCAACCTCGATTTGGTTTTCCTGGGACGTGAGTTGCTGGTGAATCCGTACTGGCCTCAGCAAGCTGCTAAAGCACTAGGGCAAACTGATAAAATTAGTCTTCCAGTTCAATACGCTCACTGGCTCAAGTAGGTGACAACGGGGCGTTGCTGAACGGTAATGATTTTTCGATTAAGTATCAACGCAAAACATAAGTTTTTCAATTTTACCAAAAAATGAGGTCTAAAGCCTCCCCTTTTAAGGGGATGAAAAAATATTCAATTCAGTATTTCAAGCCTCCGACTAAAGCCGGAGGTACTGATAACTGATAACTGATAACTGATAACTGAAATGACCTTCAGCCACTTATATCATGTCCGGTAACATCGGTATTGTATAGAACCCCTGAGTGGATCTTTTAAGTTGATTAATATTACGAAATTTAAATTATATAGTCATTTCAAATAAGAATGATACAAACATTTAGCTATGAAGGCTATCATCACAAGGCAGTAGGTGTCTCACTTTAAATTGAAATGACTATACTAAAAATCTGATAAAATTTATTTAATATCTAAGCAATCGCTAATCTTTTAAGCATAAATCTAACAAAACATAAAAGTTTTTAACTAAACCGTGCAGAATTTTGAGGTCGCCTCAAAATCTCTGCTGTACGGTGCATTCCGCACTTTTACATCTTTCCATCCAAGAATTACTTCTCTGTAGAACCCATCTGTACTTAACCGAAACAAAACCTAAAGGTGTGATAAAATCATGTTTGATGAGATCAAAGAAATAAATTCTAAGCCTAAGCCATTTGAATTTTATACAGCCAATGAATTGTGGACGAATGAGCATACAGCTAATGTTATGCTGGAATATCATTTAAGTGAAGATATTGACCTTTCTTCTCGAAACAAGGCTTTTATAGATCGCTCCGCTAAATGGATAACTGAGTATTTTAACATAGATGAGAACTGCGCTATTGCTGATTTTGGTTGTGGCCCTGGTTTGTATACAACAAGATTTGCCCAAAAAGGCGCATCAGTAACAGGAATTGATTTTTCAAAAAATTCTCTGAACTATGCTCAACAGTTAGCAAAAGAAAATAGTTTGAAAATCAATTATGTAAATACAAATTATTTAGACTTTCAAACATCTGAAAAATTTGATCTAATCACCATGATCATGTGTGATTTTTGTGCACTGAGTCCAGAACAAAGGAAAACACTACTTCAAAAATTTTCATCGCTACTAAAACAGAATGGTTCTCTTTTACTTGATGTCTATTCAATAAAAAGTTTCAACAAAAAACAAGAGTCAGCATTTTATGAACATAATCATCTAAATAATTTTTGGTCGTCAGAAGAATACTATTGTTTTGTAAATTTATTCATATATGAAATCGAAAAAGTAAGTTTAGACAAATACACAATCATTGAAAAAACCAAAAAACGTATTGTTTACAACTGGCTACAGTATTTCAGTAAAGAAACACTAAAAATGAATTAGAAAGTAATGGCTTTGTTGTTAATGAGTTTTTTGCAAATGTTGCCGGAGATAAATATGAATCTAATTTGCTTGAGTTTGCAATTACTGCCAAAAAATATAACAATACCAAATTTTGACACTCCACGCACTTTTAGGGCGTGGATTCTTAAGAGAAAAAAATCCTTCTACCTTTCAAGAATGGGGGCTTGAGTATGGCATTTTTGACTAATTATACCCTCTCACGAAGATCCGTTTAGGGGTTCTATAACCCTGTCAAAAAGTTTCTCATTAATGACTTTCCAGAATTAGTTAAAATACTTTCCGGATGAAATTGTACGCCCTGAATATGAGGATAATTTCTATGTCTAACACCCATAATAGTTCCATCCTCAACCCATCCGGTAATTTCCAATACTTCAGGAAAACTTTCCTGATCTATAACTAAACTATGATATCTCGTAGCAGTTATAGGATTATCTAACCCTGCAAAAATGCCTACTCCGTGATGATAAATTTCAGAAGTTTTACCGTGCATTAATTCTGGGGCAGCAACAATTTTTCCTCCAAATACTTGACCAATACTTTGATGACCGAGACATACTCCCAAGATAGGTAAACTTGCTCCTAATTCTTTAATTAATGCTTGAGAAATTCCGGCATCTTCAGGGCGACCAGGACCTGGAGAAATAACCACTCCATCAGGTTTCAAGTCATTAATTTCTGCCAAAGAAATTTTATCGTTACGGTAAACTTTAACATTAGCTGCAACTGCTAATTCTGCACCCAATTCACCCAAATATTGTACTAAATTGTAGGTAAAACTATCGTAATTATCTATAACTATAATCAAAGCGTTTTACTCCTTCATTTCCTAGATATACTGAATCTCTCAATCGACCAGCGATCGCTAATTTTTATGATTAGTTATTTGGAAAAATAATTGCTCAAATGTAAGATTCAGAAGACTAAAATTGTACTACTAAGCTACAAGATAAAAATAGCAACTAAACCATAAATAACCAATCTACTATTATTACAATTCTAGCCTCATTGCATTGATGCAAGAATTATTTATTAACCAACCAACTTCCAAAATACTTTAATTTTTAGTGTCTAATTGTATTAGTTAATATATTTATTAGGCTAATGAAAAAAGCCGGAAATCAAAGGAAATAAACTTAAAATAATATTACTAATTTTTGCAATTAGACACTAGCTAGAGGTCTACTCCAGTAAAAATTATTTTTACTGTAACAAATTCAGATACTTTGATAATGGCAAAAACTTATAGTATTTGTCATAACTAGCTGATGTACTTCATAACTTTAATAGATTGCCGTTCTTTAAAAGAGCAAATACTGCACCCCATTTAATCAATCAAGTTTATAATCCCTAGCTACTAAAAGCACCAATAACCAGACTTAATAATGGAGGTAAAATCAGATAACTTGCGATAAGTAAGGCTACAATAGCTGAAATCAAAACAGCACCAGCTGCACAATCTTTAGCAATTTTAGCTAACTCATGGTAACTTTTTTTAACTGTTAAATCTACCACTGACTCAATAGCAGTATTCAGCAATTCCATAGCCATAACTAATCCAATAGTTAATACAATAACTGCTGTTTCTATTGGTTTTAATTCTAATAAAATACTCAAGCTAACAGCGACAATACCGATGAAAGTATGAATCCGAAAATTACGTTGAGTCTGGAAAGCATAAGACAATCCTGCCCAAGCATATTTGAAGCTAATTAAAAGACTATTTGCTACTTGCCAAGAGAATTCTCTATTAGGTTTAACTGTACTTTTAGAACCCTTTATTTTGGGAACTGAAGAATTTTTCGATTTGTGTATAAAAGTGGCTTCATTGTAAGATATTGATGACTCGTTCAGTTTCATAATTTATCCACCTCAGTTCAATTTAATAAATAAGGCCAAGATAATCCAATACTTGCTCGACTAATAGTCTATCTAAAAAGTTCAAAAGTTACCCTTAATCTTGTCGATTTTCTCAAGTGATTTGTTTCTCAATAGTAATTCCCACGGCATTAAGCAAAAATAATTGCTGTTTGACCATTTCTTGCCAACTCTGTTCGTCAAGATGATCCCATCCAAGTAGGTGTAGAAAACCATGGGCCGCTAGCCAAGCTAATTCAGTTGTTAATGAATGTTTCCGTTGTCTGGCTTGCCGAATGGCCGTCTCAACGGAAATTACTATATCACCCAGATATAGTTGTAAATCAGAATCTATTACTTCTGGAGTTGGAACATTTACTTCCAGAGCTGCAAAGGCCAAAACATCTGTTGGTTTATTCTGATAACGATACTGATGATTAAGGATTTGGATTTCGCCATCCCCTGTCAGACGTAGACTAAGTTCGTAGTTTTGAGCAGGTGAAACATTTGGTTGTAGAATTTCTAGCCATTTTTTAAACCAATATGACCAAATTTCAGAAGGTATGGGATAAAATTTGTCCTTATCAAAATAATTGGGCCTAAAACCCCGCCTTGATTGGCAAAATGTTTTTGGAGGGGGGTTTAAATCCTCGTGACAAAAACAACTTCTGACTCTCTTGGTGCGCGTTCCCTCTCTTGGTCGGCGTTCCCTTGCGACTGGCGTCGTCGCGGGGTCCGACCGCTTGCGACTGGTGTCGTCGCGGGGTCGCACCGCTTCTGAATTCTGACTTTTGACTTCGTTAACATCCTGAACTTTTAACTTTTCTACTTCTGAGGGAGAGGATGACCAGAAATAATCTTGAACACTTACTTCCAGATACAACAGTAAATTCTCCTTTCCGCTCAAAAATGTGATTTTAGTTATCGTGTTAGATAAGCAAGGCCAACCAATATACCTACAAGTCCAATAGTTGTCAGGGCAAAATGTTTGAGTGATTGACCTCCTTTTCTCACCATATTCCTCATGGCCAGTTTGACATAACTGGGTTTTGGTTCAGTGGCAGAAGTATTAGTTTCTGTCTGTGTCTGTGTTTGTCTGGAGTCTGGAGTTGATGAAGATAAATTATTCATAAAAATCAATATATTTACAGTTTTCTAGTAGTAGTAGCTGTTTTTCTCAAGCTGAGTTTTAAATTTGCGATAAAGTCGATACTACTATAACAATAATATTGCGTCTTGTGTCTATACATCGACTATTGATTGTTGGTTAATCAAATTTTCTGCCTTACAGCTGAAATATTTTGATAAAAAAGTTACTCTTTTATTAGCATTCAGCATTTCTGTTTGTCATGCTATGCTTGCCAGATCCATGAACGTACAGGAGTTACTAAGGTTAGCTTGTTACCTTTTTCTTTCCTGTAGTTTAGAAGTTTCTTGTGTCGAATAAAAAATATCCGATCGCTGGCTTAATTTAGAAATTCATCTATTTGAGAGGAGAAAATTAGGGTGCATCCCAATATTTGCAAAAATACTTTTTTTCTATTCCCTATTTCCTGTTCTCTGTTCCCTAAAAGCGATAAATTTTTGGCTTTATTCAAAATTGAGATGCACCCGAAAATTAGGCGGTCGTAATTATACTTTATAGTAGCTGATAAATTATAGGGCTTGCTAATAAAATCTTAAAGCACTCTTTTGATAAAGGTAAGTGCCTTTTTAGACCGAAAAAAGTGTCTGATATAACATTAAAAATCATCAAAAAATTAACAGAAAAATTACTCTGACAAATATATCCGACTTCTTCTGTATAATTCCTCGTTTCTCCTAACTACTCCCCTACTCCCCACTCCCCTACTCCCCCGCTCCTCTACTCTAATTGAGATGCACCCGAAAATTAGGTGGTCGTAACTAGACTTTATCGTAGCTGATAAATTATAGGGCTTGCTAATAAAATCTTAAAGCACTCTTTTGATAAAGGTAAGTGTCTTTTTATATCGAAAAAAGTGTCTGATATAACATTAAAAACCATCAAAAAATTAACAGAAAAATCACTCTGACAAATATATCCGACTTCTTCTGTATAATTCCTCGTTTCTCCTAACTACTCCCCTACTCCCCCGCTCCCCTACTCCCCGCTCCTCTACTCCCCCGCTCCTCTACTCTATAGGTTTAAGATCGAAAAAAGTTTCAAAAATTTTCTCTCCTGTCTGGTTAATTCTCGTTTGTAAATTATCTAGAAATTCGTGTAAACCAGTTTGAATTATTTCCTCTATTGTTAAATAGTCTAACTCAGAACATAAACGACCCAATACTTTTTCTACTGGATGTTTTTTCATACCTTGAGGCATTCCAATAATTTGATTTAGCGACAGCTCTGTTGCACTTAAACAATATTGAATTGAGCGAGGAAACTCTCGGTCTAATATTAAAAATTCTACTATTCCATTAGGGGTAATTCTATGTTGTTGACGTTTGCGATACATTTCATAGGCACTTGCTGACTTTAATAATGCCATCCATTGCACTTCATCTAGTGGAGTTCCAATATCTTTAATTGAAGGTAAAAGAATATAGTATTTAACATCAAGAATTCGGCTAGTTTTATCAGATCGTTCTAAAAATCTTCCCATTCTACCAAAATGCCATGCTTCGTTATGACTCATAGTAGCATCCATGATGCCAGAAAATAAATGTCCATCCATTTTTACCTTCTCAAAAAATTCTGGTAATTCAGAAGTTTTTAAACCACTATTAGCAACATCTTTTACCATTAAATAAAATGAGTTAACTTGCTCCCACATTTCTGAGGAAATAATTTCCCGAATGGAACGAGCATTTTCTCTAGCTAGACGTAGACATGAAATAATAGAGTTAGGATAGTCACGGTCAAAAGTAAGAAATTGAATTACATTTTCTTCTGTTACTTCACCATAGCGTTGTTGAAATAAAGGTAAATCTCCAGTAGTAATAACTATAGGTTGCCACTGTTGAATTACACCAGGAGAATCTAATAGTAGATTGAGATTTACATCAACAAATCGAGCCACATTTTCGGCCCTTTCAACATAACGATTTAGCCAGTAAATTGAATTTGCAACACGACTTAACATAATTAATAAGGAAGAAGAAAGAAGGAAGAAGGAAGAAGGAAGAAGGCAGAAGGAAGAAGACAGAAGGAAGGAGGAAGAAGGCAGAAGGAAGAAGGAAAAATTAATTAATCAATACCCATAAATAAACCTTTGAGTTGCTATCTTAATTTTCCTGATTTTAGACATTTTGTACAAGTAAAATTTTCTGTTAATACCAGAAAGAAGAAGGAAGAAGGAAGAAGGCAGAAGGCAGAAGGAAGAAGGAAAAATCAATTAATCAATACCCATAAATAAACCTTTGAGTTGCTATCTTAATTTTCCTGATTTTAGACATTTTGTACAAGTAAAATTTTCTGTTAATGCCAGAAAGAAGAAGGAAGAAGGAAGAAGGAAGAAGGAAGAAGGCAGAAGGAAGAAGGCAGAAGGAAGGAGGAAGAAGGCAGAAGGAAGAAGGAAAAATTAATTAATCAATACCCATAAATAAACCTTTGAGTTGCTATCTTAATTTTCCTGATTTTAGACATTTTGTACAAGTAAAATTTTCTGTTAATGCCAGAAAGAAGAAAGAAGAAAGAAGAAGGAAGAAGGAAGAAGGAAGAAGGCAGAAGGAAGGAGGAAGAAGGCAGAAGGAAGAAGGAGAAATTAATTAATCAATACCCATAAATAAACCTTTGAGTTGCTATCTTAATTTTCCTGATTTTAGACATTTTGTACAAGTAAAATTTTCTGTTAATGCCAGAAAGAAGAAGGAAGAAGGAAGAAGGAAGAAGGCAGAAGGAAGGAGGAAGGAGGAAGAAGGCAGAAGGAAGAAGGAAAAATTAATTAATCAATACCCATAAATAAACCTTTGAGTTGCTATCTTAATTTTCCTGATTTTAGACATTTTGTACAAGTAAAATTTTCTGTTAATGCCAGAAAGAAGAAGGAAGAAGGAAGAAGGAAGAAGGAAGAAGGCAGAAGGAAGGAGGAAGGAGGAAGAAGGCAGAAGGAAGAAGGAAAAATTAATTAATCAATACCCATAAATAAACCTTTGAGTTGCTATCTTAATTTTCCTGATTTTAGACATTTTGTACAAGTAAAATTTTCTGTTAATGCCAGAAAGAAGAAAGAAGAAGGAAGAAGGCAGAAGGAAGAAGGCAGAAGGAAGGAGGAAGAAGGCAGAAGGAAGAAGGAAAAATTAATTAATCAATACCCATAAATAAACCTTTGAGTTGCTATCTTAATTTTCCTGATTTTAGACATTTTTCACAAGTAAAATTTTCTGTTAATGCCAGAAGGAAGAAAGAAGAAGGAAGAAGGCAGAAGGAAGGAGGAAGAAGGCAGAAGGAAGAAGGAAAAATTAATTAATCAATACCCATAAATAAACCTTTGAGTTGCTATCTTAATTTTCCTGATTTTAGACATTTTTCACAAGTAAAATTTTCTGTTAATGCCAGAAGGAATAAGGAAGAGGGAAAATTAATTAATCAAAAACCAGAAATAAATCTTTGAATGGCAATCTTAATTTTTCCTGATTTTAGACATTTTTCACAAGTAAAATTTTCTGTTAATGCCAGAAGAAAGAGGAAAAATTAATTAATCAAGACTCATAAATAAACCTTTGATTTGCCATCTTAATTTTCCTGATTTTAGACATTTTTCACAAGTAAAATTTTCTGTGAAAAATCTCTCTATTAAATAATGTGCAAAAATACTTTTTTACTATATATTCCCTGTTGCCTGTTGCTTGTTGCCTCTCTTGGTCAGCATTCCCTTGTGTCTGACGCCGACGCGGGGTCTGACCGCTGTTGCCTAAAATAGATAAATTTTTAGCTTTATTCAAAATTGATATACACCCAAATTTATTCTGATAAAACCCAAGTATCTTTACTACCTCCACCTTGGGAAGAATTAACTACTAAAGAACCTTTTTTCATTGCCACTCTAGTCAAACCACCAGGATGAACATAAATTTCTTTACCATATAAAATATAGGGTCGTAAATCAACATGACAACCTTCAAATTTATTATCTATTATAGTTGGAACTCTAGATAAAGATAGAGTTGGTTGAGCAATATAATTCCGGGGATTAGCTTTAATTTTTTCTGCAAATTCTGCTCTTTCCTCCGAAGTTGATTGAGTTCCTACTAACATCCCATAACCACCAGCTTCAT
>NZ_BLZO01000018.1 GCF_014132355.1 Okeania sp. KiyG1 | reverse complement strand
AGCAACAATCAAAGCTGGTGTCACCTTTTAAGATCAATCAACCAAAGGCTACAAACTATTAATATGGTTTAAGGGGGATATGGTACAAACGTGATGGTACTAAATTTGAGCATAAAATTCAGATATTTGCTTTTATTACTGATGATTTTGTGCGGATGCAGAGTGCAAATTTTACGGGTTACGGCAAACCATTATTATCTTTAGAAAATGGGGAGTTAGTTAATGATAATTTTCCTGTGCCTAGAGGTTCTTTTTTAGCTCCAAAAATTTACACAAGGTAGCAGATATATTCAGGAGTTAAGATTTTTAGGTTTATGGCAAAAATTGTTTCCTATAAAACTTGAAACTGACAATAAATATGTTGTTCAAACTCCTGCTATAGCTATCAAAATATTTGAAGAGTTGGCGAAAATTAATCAAGGGAAAAATAGTAAGTTAGTGGTTGTTTATTTACCGATATATTCTGATTATTATCTGAATGAATCTAGTTTTTGGCGACAATATCTACAGGCTGAATTAGAAAAACGAAACATAATTTATATTGATTTAATTGCTGAATTTAGAAAGAGAATGCCTAATGAACAAGTAGAAACTGCTTTCTTAGGTGGTAATGGGCATTATTCTGTATCTGGCAATGAATTTATTGCTAATGTTTTGTATGAAAAGTTGTTATCTTTGCCAGAAGTTGCAGTTATTTTGCAGCAGTATAATTAAGTTTATAGGTTTCTTTTTAGTAGGCAATAATAGCGTATAAACAAACTTGATACCTGAGTGCTGATAGCTTATATCATGTCTCTTTTAATAACCAGGAAAAATTTAGGGAGCAGGGAGTAGGGAACAGGGGAAATTTTAAAAAATATTCTCGCATTTGAGAGAAGAACGTTTTTATTATGGCTATCAATTAGACTTGATATTACTTAAGGTCAGGGCGATCGCTCACTGAAATTAAACTGATACCATTTTCAAAAAATACTGTTACAGTGTTTTATTCTGTTGGTAGGAGTAATGAATTTTTTGCTAATCTTTTGTATGAAAAGTTATTATCTATGCCAGAAGTTGCAGTTATTTTACAAGGGGATAAGGAATAGGATACAGAACAAGCAAAAAAGCAGATTCTAACTATGTGAAGTAAAAATATTAACGTTCAAACATCTGATGAAGGCGATCGCTCACTGAAATTCAAATGATTTAACTATGGCATCGATAAAACACTAATCGTAAGCATTCAGCTATTAGCATTCAGCTATTAGCAGTCAGCTAGAGCGCAATAAAAATGAATGAAGCAAGTACTCGCTTAACTTCTACTACATTTTTAACTCTATGGAGGGAAATGTAGATGTGGTTCGCGCTTACTGCTAAGGTTAAGTAATTGGCAATTCTATTACTCATACTTTTAATTCTATAAAGCTGTTTGCGTAGCATGACCTAGGAATAGCTGATAGCTGACCGCTGTTTGCGCAGCATTCCGCAGGAAATGCTTACCACTAATCTTCATACTAAAGAGTAAATATAATGATTTTTACAAGTTTAAAAAGTGGGGAGTTAGTTAATCATAATTTTCCTGCGCCTAGAGGTGCTTTTTTATTTCCAAAAATTAGAGAAGGCAGCAGATATATTCAAGAGTTAAGATTTTTAGGTCTATGGCAAACATTGTTTCCGAGAAAGTTAGAAACTGATAATCAATATGTTGCTCAAACTCCTGCTATAGCTATGAAAATATTTGAGAAGTTGGCAGAAATAAATAGGGATAAAAATAGTAAGTTGGTGGTGGTTTATTTACCTATTCGTTCTGACTATTATGGAAATGAATCTGATTTTTGGCGACAATATCTACAGGTTGAGTTAGAGAAACGCAACATAATTTATCTTGATTTAATTGCTGAATTTAGAAAAATCATACCTAATGAAAAAGTAGAAAGAGTCTTCTTGGAAGGTGATGGGCATTATTCTGTATTTGGCAATGAATTTTTTGCTAATCTTTTGTATGAAAAGTTATTATATTTGCCTGAAGTTGCAGTTATTTTACAGTAGTATAAAAGTTAATTTTTCTTTCAAAATCAATACTTAGCCTGAGTAGATATGCTTGATTTACCGAAAAAATTGGTTTAAAGCCTCGCCCATAAGCGAGCGACTTTTCTGCATCAATATTTTTTTAATAATTGTTTGATCGGAAAAAATATCTGCTAAAATAATAGCATAGAAACAAAAAATCACCATGTTAGTAAGAGAGGCTAAGTTATTAAACGGAACATCAAATCAATATAAATCCTTGGATGAAGCTATCATAACAGCACAGTTTATTAGAAATAAAGCTGTCAGATACTGGATAGACAACCAAGGAGTAGATAAGTCGCGTTTATACAAACTGAGTAAAGAATTAGCTAGTGAATTTGCTTTTGCAAACAAATTAAATTCATCAGCTAGACAAGCCTCAGTAGAAGTAGCTTGGACTTCGATTAGTAACTTTTATCGTCGCTGCATTTGAAGGAGCCAAAAGAAAGCGGTGCGACCCCGCGACGACGATAGTCGCAAGGGAACGCGCACCAAGAGAGGATATCCTAAATTCAAAAAGCATTGTCGGTCTGTAGAATATAAACAGTCTGGTTGGAAATTATCAGATGATTGTATGTTTATAACTTTTACTGATAAGTTTAAATCTGGCAAATTTTCTCTGTATTGTAACTCAGAAACAAGAGAGGATTTGTTTAGGTCAAAAATTAATCGAGTGAGAATAGTTAGACGTGCAGACGGTTATTATTGTCAGTTTTGTATAGATGCTAATAGAGAAGAACCAGGAAATTATACTGGTAATTTTATAGGCATTGATTTAGGATTGAAATATTTCTACAAAGACCAAAAAGATAATGCAGTTGTTTATCCTCAATATCTGAGAAAATCAGAGAAAAAATTAAAGCGTCGGCAACGACAATTAAGCAAGAAGTTTGTTAAAGGCAAGAAACCTCAATCAAACAATTACCATAAAGCCAGAAAGAGACTAGGGTTATGTCACTTGAAGGTAAGTAGGCAGCGTAAAGACTGGAGCATTAAACAAGCCCGGTGCGTAGTAGCATCTAACGATGTTGTAGTCTATGTAGACGCGGAGCGGCGCGCCGAAGGCAGACCTGAAGATACAAAACATGGTCAAAAACCATCATTTGGCAAAGTCAATATCTGACGCATCGTGGTATCAGTTCACTCAATGGTTGGAATACTATGGAAAAATTTGGGATAAAGCAGTTGTTTCAGTAAATCCCAAATTTACTTCTCAAGATTGTTCTAATTTTGGGCATAGAGTCAAGAAAACTTTGTCAACTCGTACTCATGTTTGCCCTAGTTGTCATGTTGAAATATGTCGTGATACTAACGCAGCACGAAACATCTTGAATCGTGGATTAGAAATAATAGGTATTGAGTGGAATCAAGGTACTGTAGACGCGGAGCGGCGCGCCGAAGGCAGGGCATTCAGGAACCTCCTAGTAATAGGGAACGCTTTGGGAGATAACAGCCTCTGCTAATGATGGGTAACTTAATTTAGTAAGTTGTGTCGATGAGCAAAGAATCACTTTTCGTGAGAATCCCCGTGCCTGATAGCCGGGGAGTATGTCAAATAGAGTGGCAGTTGCTGCTTAATTTTGAATGTTGATATAATAATAAAGACGTACATAATTTGAGAAAAGTTTAAGTTTATGGAACCTATTTCTTTGATTCTTACCGCTCTAGTTACTGGCGCTGGTGAAGCGACTGCTGGTAGTTTAGTTAAAGATATTTATCAGAACTTAAAGGCATTAATTAAGCGTAAATTTGCAGACAACTCATTAGCAAATATGATTTTAGAAGAACACGAGAAAAACCCTAAAACTTATCAAGAACCCTTGAAAGAGAAATTAATTGAAGGGGGTATTGATAAAGACGAAGAAGTGATCAAGAAAGCTGAGGAGTTACTAGAAAAGTTAAAATCAGAAGAAGCAGCAACAGGCTTAAATATTAAGGTTTCTGGGGATGTAAAGGGTTCTATAGGAGATAAGACTAATATTAAGGGGGGTGTTATTGGAGATGTTAGTGGTGGACAAATTAATATGACTTTTTAGTTCGTAATAACTGGAGAAAAATATGAGCGAGCCAAGTTCTGCTTATATAAATGATATTGGTGGTGATGTTAAAGGTATTATTGGTGATGGTGATGTTAAAGGTATTATTGGTGATATTAAAGGAGGAGTTGTCAATCAATATATCATCGCCCAACATTCCGAAGCTGAAATTCATAGTCGAAATTTAAAACCAGGTTCTCCTTACTTGTCACTTAATAAATTTGAACCTGGAGATAAAGACAAATTTTTTGGTCGAGAAAAGTGGATTATTAAATTAAGTAATGACTTAAAAAACAATAATTTACTTTTACTATTAGGAGCTTCGGGTAGTGGTAAATCTTCCTTAGTTCAAGCTGGGTTAATTCCTTATTTATCAGATCAATGGGGAACATCTCAGCTAGTAACAATAATTTTTGTCCCTGATAATAATCCTTTTACATCTTTCTCTGAAAATTTTCCCAAAAATATCAGAATAAAGCGTCTAATTTTTTTAATTCGCCAAATAATTTGACTCTAATTGATGTTATTAAAAGTTGTCAGGAAGAGTCATTCAAATGGATTATTTTTATCGATCAGTTTGAAGAATTATTTGCCAGAACACCTAAGTTGGAAAGAGATAAATTTATTGCTAATCTGATTCCTTTAGTTCAGCAACAGGATGAATCTATTAAGCTAATTCTTGCTATGCGCTCTGATTTTTTAGACGAGCTTCAACAATATGCTGATTTAACTAATGAAGTAGAAAAACAGAAGATTCGGTTCACTAGAGAAATGACCGAAATAGAATTGAGATTAGCGATCGCTGAACCTGCTGCTAGAAATGGAGTAACTTTTGAAAAGGGTCTGGTTGAGACAATTATTCATGATTTTTATCACCAAGCAGGTTCTCTTCCTTTATTACAATACACTTTAGATTTGCTTTGGAGAGAAGACAAACCATCTGAAAATAATCGAGTTTTAAATCGTGAAACTTATCGAAAGATTGGTGGAGTTTCTGGTGCTTTACAAAAGCAAGCCAATAAAATATACAATTCAGAATTATTGAATGATGAAGAAAGAAAAACTGCCGAAAAAATTTTTATTGAATTAATAGATTTGAAGGTTAAAGAGCCAATTAGTAGAAGGGTAGATCGGTCTCAATTTAGAAATAATGAAACTATCAATAAAGTTTTAGAAAAACTAATTGATAATCGGCTATTAGTGAGTGGAAGATATAGGAGGTCAACTGTTGAAGTTGCCCATGAACAGTTGCTCCGCTCTTGGCAAGTTCTTCAAAAGTTAATTAACGACAAAGAAGAAATTATTATTCTTAGAAATAGATTGTTTAGTGATGTTCAACAGTGGCAAAGATTAAAAGAGGAAAATAATCATAACGTGGAAAAGGAATTATGGGTGGGATACAATCTGGAAAAATTTCATAGATTGATTAATGAAGAGGAATTTAGTAGTTTCGATGAAGAAACTAAGAAGTTTATTCAAGCAAGTGATGAGCGAAAAAAACAATTAGAGAATGAAGAAGAGGAAAAGAGACAAAAAGAATTAAAACTTGAAATAACAGAGAAAGAATTGGCTAAAGAATCCCTAGAGAAAGAGAGAACAAAAAATAAATTTTTGCTCACATTAGTTATAGCTACTATTCTAAGTTTATTAGCAGGAGTATTAGGATGGTTATTTTGGCAAGGAAAACAACAAGGAATACTGCTTCAATCAATTATAAATATTAATAGAGGTGAGTTTGAATCTGAAACAATTAAATTATTACCTAAGATGATAGAAAAAGGTGATAAAAAGCTGATAGAAGCAGCAAAAGATAAAAATCAAAGAAACAAAAATATAGAGAGTGCTATATCTGATTACAAAAATGTACTAAACTTCATCAATTTAGCTCAAAAACGAATTAAAGATTCTCTAGCAGATAATCCTAGTAAATATAAACATATTCTTCAATGTGAAAATCAATATCAAGATATCAGAGAGTTTTCTGATGATATGGTGACTGATTTAACTAAATATTTTATACAGTGTAAATTGATAAATATTTTTACATACTCTAAAGAAGAAAAGCTTTTAATTGAAATTATAAAAATCAAAGAAAGAGCTAGTAATTCATTAACTGAAATAATTCTCAAATATCGCATACCAAGACTGGAAGAATACCTGAAAAAAGCAGATCTGAAAAAAGAGAAAAAATATATAGGATATAAAAAAGCTGATAAGAGACCTAGCGATTTTGAAGAGCAGTTCACTGAAGGAGCATTACGAGAAACATATAAAATTCTCATAGTTGATTTAGGAGCAGATATTAATAAAAGTGGTTCTATAGGTAATGAAGAAGAAGCTAGGAGAATGCCAAAAAAAATTTTACTGAAAATTGAAGATTTATGGCGTCAATATACGGATAAAAAATGTGGATGGTTTGGCAAAGAAGATAATCGCAAAGCTGATGAGTGTGAACTATTAAATAAAGCTAGTTTGAGCAGTTTAATTTTTTATGGACCTATTGATGCACAGCAACATCTTGAAGAGGTTATGAAAGATTCTACATTTCCTAATCCAGAGAGAAGTAAATGTGAAAATAAAACTATTTTAGATTTACAACAATCTTTGGAAAATCTTAATAAAAACCTACTCAAACTATTAGTAATTATTTCCAAATAACTGATGGTAGTGGCAAAATAACCTACAGTGAGTATCCTCGGTTAGTTCCTGTTGATAAGGAGAAATCTGGCGTAATTGGAAGTTACAATCCATCTAATCGTCACATGATACTGCAAATTAGTGGCAGATCAGTGGAAATATATTTGTTTGAACCCCTTGGTGAAAATAAAACTGTGAATTTTGTCGTCAAAAAAATTATAAGCAATCGTAATCAAGGAAAGGATACACTTTCTGTTCTTCCTTTTAATGCAATTATTGAAACTAACTTTATCACTCAAGGAACTTTAAAGAAAGTTGGTAATCAAATTCAAGGAAATTTTCAGACTGAAGGAGAGGTTTGGTTAGGTGAATTTATTAGCAGATATAGGGGAATTATCAAGGGTAAATTTACTCTAAATATTCAACCTGTGGAAACATATAATACTGATATACCTGAAAATTACCATACTTCTGAAAAAGAAGGCATAAAAGTTATAACTTCGGTAGTAGAAGATTGTATCTGGAGAAAGTCAGATATTTAGCTCTGAGTTTTGAAATGATTTATAGTGCTAATAGTTATTAGTAATTAGGTTTGAGCTATTTTGTCTGTTATAGAGTAGTTATAGCAGTGGAAGGAATGATGATTAAAACTCAGACAAAGCAATATTTTTCCTTCTTCCTTCTTTTCTATTCCTTCTACTCAACAATAAAGTTATAACTTCTGTAGTAGAAGATTGTATCTGGAGAAAGTCAGATATTTAGCTGTGAGTTTTGAAATAATTTATGGAGCTAATATTTATTAGTAATTAAGTTTGAGCTATTTTGTCTGTTATAGAGTAGTTATAGCAGTGGAAGGAATGATGATTAAAACTCAGACAAAGCAATATTTTTCCTTCTTCCTTCTTTTCTATTCCTTCTACTTAACAATCAAGCGATCGCTTCGGTAGTAGAAGATTGTATCTGGAGAAAGTCAGATATTTAACTCTGAGTTTTGAAATGATTTATAGTGCTAATAGTTATTAGTAATTAGATTTTAGCTATTTTGTCTGTTATAGAATAGTTATAGCAGTGGAAGGAATGATGATTAAAACTCAGACAAAGCAATATTTTTCCTTCCTTCTTCTTCCTTGTTTCTTCTACTCAACAATAAAGCGATCGCTTCGGTAGTAGAAGATTGTATCTGGAGAAAGTCAGATATTTAACTCTGAGTTTTGAAATGATTTATAGTGCTAATAGTTATTAGTAATTAGATTTTAGCTATTTTGTCTGTTATAGAATAGTTATAGCAGTGGAAGGAATGATTATTAAAACTCAGACAAAGCAATATTTTTCCTTCTTCCTTCTTTTCTATTCCTTCTACTCAACAATAAAGTTATAACTTCGGTAGTAGAAGATTGTATCTGGAGAAAGTCAGATATTTAGCTCTGAGTTTTGAAATGATTTATAGTGCTAATAGTTATTAGTAATTAAATTTTAGCTATTTTGTCTGTTATAGAATAGTTATAGCAGTGGAAGGAATGATTATTAAAACTCAGACAAAGCAATATTTTCCCTCTTCCTTCTTTTCTCTTCCTTCTACTCAACAATAAAGTTATAACTTCGGTAGTAGAAGATTGTATCTGGAGAAAGTCAGATATTTAGCTCTGAGTTTTGAAATGATTTATAGTGCTAATAGTTATTAGTAATTAAATTTTAGCTATTTTGTCTGTTATAGAATAGTTATAGCAGTGGAAGGAATGATTATTAAAACTCAGACAAAGCAATATTTTCCCTCTTCCTTCTTTTCTCTTCCTTCTACTCAACAATAAAGTTATAACTTCGGTAGTAGAAGATTGTATCTGGAGAAAGTCAGATATTTAGCTCTGAGTTTTGAAATGATTTATAGTGCTAATAGTTATTAGTAATTAGATTTTAGCTATTTTGTCTGTTATAGAATAGTTATAGCAGTGGAAGGAATGATTATTAAAACTCAGACAAAGCAATATTTTTCCTTCTTCCTTCTTTTCTATTCCTTCTACTCAACAATAAAGTTATAACTTCGGTAGTAGAAGATTGTATCTGGAGAAAGTCAGATATTTAGCTCTGAGTTTTGAAATGATTTATAGTGCTAATAGTTATTAGTAATTAAATTTTAGCTATTTTGTCTGTTATAGAATAGTTATAGCAGTGGAAGGAATGATTATTAAAACTCAGACAAAGCAATATTTTCCCTCTTCCTTCTTTTCTCTTCCTTCTACTCAACAATAAAGTTATAACTTCGGTAGTAGAAGATTGTATCTGGAGAAAGTCAGATATTTAGCTGTGAGTTTTGAAATGATTTATAGTGCTAATCGTTATTAGTAATTAGGTTTTAGCTATTTTGTCTGTTATAGAATAGTTATAGCAGTGGAAGGAATGATTATTAAAACTCAGACAAAGCAATATTTTCCCTCTTCCTTCTTTTCTCTTCCTTCTACTCCACAATCAAGCGATTGCTTCGGTAGTAGAAGATTGTATCTGGAGAAAGTCAGATATTTAGCTGTGAGTTTTGAAATGATTTATAGTGCTAATAGCTATTAGTAATTAGGTTTGAGCTATTTTGTCTGTTATAGAGTAGTTATAGCAGTGGAAGGAATGATTATTAAAACTCAGACAAAGCAATATTTTCCTTCTTCCTTCTTTTCTCTTCCTTCTACTCAACAATAAAGTTATAACTTCTGTAGTAGAAGATTGTATCTGGAGAAAGTCAGATATTTAGCTCTGATTTTTGAAATGATTTATAGTGCTAATAGTTATTAGTAATTAAGTTTTAGCTATTTTGTCTGTTATAGAATAGTTATAGCAGTGGAAGGAATGATTATTAAAACTCAGACAAAGCAATATTTTTCCTTCCTTCTTCTTCCTTGTTTCTTCTACTTAACAATCAAGCGATCGCTTCGGTAGTAGAAGATTGTATCTGGAGAAAGTCAGATATTTAACTCTGAGTTTTGAAATGATTTATAGTGCTAATAGTTATTAGTAATTAAGTTTGAGCTATTTTGTCTGTTATAGAGTAGTTATAGCAGTGGAAGGAATGATGATTAAAACTCAGACAAAGCAATATTTTTCCTTCTTCCTTCTTTTCTCTTCCTTCTACTTAACAATAAAGCGATCGCTTCGGTAGTAGAAGATTGTATCTGGAGAAAGTCAGATATTTAGCTCTGAGTTTTGAAATGATTTATAGTGCTAATAGTTATTAGTAATTAAGTTTGAGCTATTTTGTCTGTTATAGAGTAGTTATAGCAGTGGAAGGAATGATTGTTAAAACTCAGACAAAGCAATATTTTTCCTTCTTCCTTCTTTTCTCTTCCTTCTTCCTTCTGCTTAACAATAAGGAGTAACATCTTCTAAACAAACATCAGCTAAGAAAGTTAGAGCACGAAAACGTAAAGTCATTAGTTCATAGTAAAAAGGATTTATTTTACATAGAGGTGGAATATGCAAAACTGTACGACCGAAGAATTTAATATCTCTGGCAAAGGGGCATTGAGCTGGAATCAATTGACATAATTTTCTGGCAAATTCAGGATTATTAATATCTATATTTTCTATAAAGTTACGGCCTGGTTGTAGCAAAACATCAATGGGGTTTTGGGGATAATTATTGGTAGTAGTTTGCATCTTTTTTCTCCTATTATTTTGAATTAATTGCAATGATGATAGATATTTGAAAAAAAGAGAATTACGATTAGTAAATACTGCACTCAACAGCATGAGGATTTTGTCTACAGTAATCATCAAACATAGAAGCTATTTGCTGCTTCTGTCGATTAGCTATATTGCCTAAAAACTCTTCATATATTTGCCAAGCAATTGGAGATTTAGTACTGTCAATATCTTCTATATTCGTGACTGAATGTGTATTTGTAAATGTTGTGATAATTGACCTTTCTGAACTGCTACTCAACATATCTTTTGCTCTGCTTTACTTCATAGTTTTAATATACACATAATCAAAGCAGATAACAATACATTTTTTATATAAAAATATTTATCATTTATAGGCAGAGCTTATCTGCAAAACCAAATGTCTTTGAATGAAGAGTCAATAGTCTAAAGAAAAAGAATATTTTGATTAGGACTTACGCAGATACGCTATATATAGCGCTCAAAACTATTGTCCAATAGTACTTGCACTCTATAAATAGTGCCTTTGCGTAAGTCATGCTGATAATACAGTTTCGCGATCGCTCCACAAGCTGATTTCAGTCAGTAATTACTTTTTATTTTTAAAAATAAATTTAAAATCGTAATTTCTCCTAGTAGACTGACACAGCTAAAACTGTGCAATAGACATCTCCACAAAAGAGGGAACAGGGAACCCACTCTAAGTTTTGCCTCAACAGGGGGAGGGTGTAAGATTTGACACGGAGACGCGGGGACGCTCTATAGGCGAGGTGATGCGGTGTCTCAGTGACACCCTATCTCCCTCTCTCCGTGTCTCTCTCTCCGTGTCTCCGTGTCCTCGTGTTGGGAGTGTGGGGAGGATGGGGAGATCAAGACACTGTGCTTTGATGAACTATAATTTGAGGATATTTTGCTAAAAATTTGGCCAAAAAATATATAAAGCTATCTGTGAAGGAGACTAAGAAGATAAATATGAAAATCCTGGGAATCTCAGCTTATTACCACGACAGCGCCGCCGCCCTAGTATGTGATGGAAAAATTATCGCCGCCGCTCAAGAAGAAAGATTTTCTCGTAAAAAACACGATGCCAGATTTCCCCAAAATGCTATTTCCTATTGTTTGAAAGAAGCCAACATAGAATTACTCGACCTAGACCAAGTAGTTTTCTACGACAAACCCTTAATTAAATTCGAGCGACTTCTGGAAACCTACCTTAGTTATGCTCCTAAAGGTTTTCGGTCTTTTCTCATGGCAATGCCAATTTGGTTAAAAGAAAAACTATATTTAAAAACACTTTTAAGAAGAGAATTAGCTACATTAGGTAAATGTAAATCATCCCATCTTCCCCAACTGATGTTTACTGAACATCATCAGTCTCATGCAGCTTCAGCTTTTTTCCCCAGTCCCTTCGACCGTGCTGCAGTAATGTGTTTGGATGGAGTGGGTGAGTGGGCGACAACTTCGGTTTGGTTGGGAGAAGGAAATAAACTTACTCCCCAGTGGGAAATAGATTTTCCTCATTCATTGGGTTTACTCTATTCAGCTTTTACCTATTACACAGGTTTCAAAGTCAACTCTGGGGAATACAAACTTATGGGTTTGGCTCCCTACGGAGAACCTAATTATGTAGATTTGATTCTCAACAACTTGATAGATTTAAAAGCTGATGGTACTTTCCGGTTGAATATGGAATATTTCAACTATACGACTGGGTTGACTATGACTAATGAGAAATTTGACAAACTTTTTGGCGGACCTCCTCGCAAAGCTGAAACTAAAATTAGTCAACGAGAAATGGATATTGCTGCTTCTATTCAGAGAGTTACTGAGGAAGTAGTATTACGTCTGAGTCGCACAGTGCAAAAAGAACTTGATGCTGACTACCTTTGTTTGGCAGGGGGAGTTGCTCTCAATTGTGTGGCGAATGGCAAGATTTTACGGGAAGGTATTTTTAAAGATATTTGGATTCAACCTGCTGCGGGAGATGCTGGTGGTGCGTTGGGTGCTGCTTTGGCTATTTGGTACGAATATCACAACCAACCACGGGTAATAGAAAAAGTGGTTGAGAATATTCCAGAAAAGGAATTAATTTCTGTGGAGTCTGGAAATTCTGCTGTTTCTTTAGCAAAACCTCCCGTTTGTCCTGCTCCTAATGACATGATGCAGGGAGCTTATCTCGGACCGAAATTTGCAGATGAGGAAATTCGGGAATATCTGGATGCTATTCAGGCGAAATATGAATATTTGCCAGATACAGAATTAATGCCACGGTTAGCAGAAATTTTAAATAACGGCAATGTGGTGGGATGGTTTCAAGGTCGGATGGAATTCGGACCCCGTGCTTTGGGAGGGCGGTCTATTATTGGCGACCCCCGGAATCAAAAAATGCAGTCGGTGATGAATTTGAAGATTAAGTATCGGGAGTCTTTTCGACCTTTTGCTCCTTCAGTTTTGGCAGACCGAGTTTCTGATTATTTTGACATTGAACATTCTAGTCCTTATATGTTGTTAGTAGCTCCGGTGCAGGAGAGTTTATTAATTCCGATGACTGAGGAGCAAAAGCAGTTGTTTGGAATTGAGAAATTGAATGTGCCGCGATCGGAAATTCCGGCAATTACTCATGTTGATTATTCGGCGAGAATTCAAACTATTCATCAGGAAACTAACCCTCGGTACTATGATTTAATTCGGCATTTTGAGAAGTTGACCGGATGTGGGGTGATAGTGAATACATCTTTTAATGTAAGAGGTGAGCCAATTGTTTGTACGCCCGAAGATGCTTATCGGTGTTTTATGCGGACAGAGATGGATTATTTGGTGGTGGAGAATTTTTTGATGGCGAAGACTCAGCAGATTCCTTGGAAAAAGGATGATTCTTGGAAAGACGAGTTTGAGTTGGATTAGAATTCAGTTAAAAGTAATTTTGGTTTTGCTGAATGGCAATGATTTTTAGATTTAGATATCAAGGAAAAAATTAGATTTTTGTTTTTTGATTATACCTTTAACTACTGGTCATTATGTCTCAGCAAGGCCATAATTTTATGGTTATGTCGCCAACTTACTCTAATTCCGAATAAGCTCTCTTTCTGAGTTAAAAATAATTAAAGCTAATCTCCGAAACTATTACCAAATCAGTTTTGTAGCTTGCTTATCATCCCATGAGCATCAAACTCAGGTTAAAATTAACGAAAAATTTTGACTTGAATATCTAAAGTATTATTTCCCATGAGTTTCAGGCTTCCTCCTCCAGGACTTATTTTTATATTAGTTCTCTCGGTTTTTATTATTGTCCCAATAGGGATTCATTTTAATAGCAATCTAGAAAAGTGTAATAATCAAAACTATACCCCTCCTAAGTATGTTTCTTTTCAAGATTTTGACCTTGGGTTTGACGTATCATCTGTAGTCATTAACAACTTAAATAAAACAGTAGTAGGCGCTGGTAATTCTTCTGAAATTTATATTTTAGATTTGGGTGGTAAAAAAGATTATCCAATTCTCCAGACAGAATTTAAAGGATTTAGGTCTTTAGATGTAAATGAAGAAATAGGTTATCTTGCTGGTGGCACTACAGATGGCTCTGTAGTCTTATGGCAATCAGATAAATCATCAAAGAATGGTTGGAGTGAGGATTACATAATTTTTCCTGAAAAGCAAAGTGAAAAGGTATCATCAATTGATATTAGTAGAAGTGGGAAGCTCATTGGTGCAAGTAGCAACAACACGATTTTGATTTGGGAACATAGTGAAAGTGGAAATGGTTGGAAACTTCGTTACAGAATTTTTTCAGGGCATTCCGGACGCGAGGTTTTTGCTCTAGTTTTTGGTAATGACGATCAAACTTTATTTACAGTTGGAAATGACAAACTGATTAAAACCTGGAATTTAGGTACTCAAAATACTATGAATAATGGGGACGAAGTATCTTCATACAAAAATTCTTGGCCAATAAATTCTCTTGTCTTTAGAGCTGATAATAATGAACTTATTTTTGGTACAAACAATGGCCAAATTAAAGTTTGGAATACACAAGAGCAACCAGAAACAGCTAGGGAATTCATTGGGGAACATGATTCTCAACCAGTAAATACTTTGACAATTTCGGAAGAAGGAAAACTACTTGTGAGTGGAAGTAATGATAATCAAATAAAGCTATGGAACTTGTGCAGCAAAAAAACCTTTAAAACTTTATCAGAACACAAAGGATCGGTTCGCTCAGTTGATATTAGCTCAGATCAAATTCATATTGTAAGTGGGAGCTTAGACCGCAAAATTATAATTTGGAAAAGAGAAGAGAAATAGTAATTCTGTAAATCAAAAATGAAATACTTTATTTGTTAATTTGAGGTATTTTTGTTGCAAGGAATAATGCTATGAAATTTAAAAATGTTAAAAATATTTGGTTATTAGGTTTGATATTGTTGCTTTTGAATGCTTGTTCTTTAACCCAAACTTATAAGACTTCAGAACAGACTTTAGGAGAACGGAGTATCTTGAAACAGGTAAAAAAAAGAGGATGGTTAAATTGTGGCGTAAATGGTAATATACCAGGCTTCAGTTATGTGCAATTGAAAGATTTTGACGTAACAAAAATAGATAACGATCCAAACATTCCAAATAATATTTATGAGCAGATACAAAGTTCTGTTGTTGGCTTTGATGTAGATATATGTAGGGCTATTGCTGCGGCTATTTTCGACGACCCCAATGCAGTAAAATATCGGTTTCTTGATACTAAAGAACGCTTTGAAGAAATCTCTTCAAGAAAAATTGATGTTCTTTCCAGAAATACAACGTGGACTATCGAGAGAGATGTATCAATTAATATCGAATTTGCTCCAATAGTTTTTTATGATGAACAAAGTATTTTGGTTCGAGAAAATAGTGAAGTAAGGTCACTTAACGATCTAAATGGTAAGGTAATTTGTGTCGAGACAGAAACTACTAGCCAAAAAAATTTAGAAGATGAAAGGAAGAAGCGTAACTTAACATTTCAAATTAGAGAGCTTCAAGATAAAAAGGATGTCTATCGACTATATGAAGCAGGTGAGTGTCAAGCAGTAACTTCTGATAGATCGCAACTTGATGTAAATAGGAACTTACTTGAAAATCCAGATGAGCATCTTATTTTACGGGAAACCTTATCTAAAGAACCTTTAGCTCCAGTTGTAATCGATAGTGACTCACAGTGGGTTAATATTGTTCGATGGATTATATTTGCTCTGATAGAGGCTGAAGAATTAGGGATTAATCAAAATAATCTTGAGCAGAAGAAAGCCAGTAAAGATCCCAAAATCATTCGTTTTTTAGGTCTAGAAGGAACAGCGGATAGTATAGGTTCACGTTTAGGGCTTGAGCCAGATTATGCCCAAAGAATTATTCGTCATGTTGGAAATTACGGTGAAATATATGAGAGAAATTTAGGTCCAAATTCTTCTACTCGGATTAGACGAGGGCTAAATAACTTATGGAATAACCAAGAGGAGCCAGGGTTAATTTATTCCCCTCCATTCCGATAATGTTCTCTAAACTAATGTAGTAATTGTTATTAGACTCAATTGTTTCTCAAGAAATGTATAGGATATGAATAAGATGCCAAAATTTGAATTGATTAAAATTGCAGTTGTTGGACATACTAATAGTGGAAAAACTACTCTGATCCAAACTTTAATGAAGCAAGAAATAGGAAAAATAGATGATCGAGCAAATGTGACGAAAAAGATTAAACTTACTCCATATGAATATGAAGGGCTACAGGCTGTTTTTATTGATACTCCTGGTTTCCAAGAAGCAAATACTCTCCTCTATGTACAACAAGGTTTAATGAAATTAGATTCAGTATTAGAAAAAAGTTAGAGTATGAAATGAAAGCTTGGGAGGCAATTAAATCAAGTGACGTTATATTGTATGTAGCCTCTTTAGAGACAGTGCCAGATGGCTCTCATCAAACAGAGATAGAGTTAGTCGTATCTTCTCAAAAAGGAGTTGTAGCTCTCTTAAATAAAGGTATTTCCTTGCTTCAAGCAACCATAGAGTCAAATGTAGTTGCTGAACGGATAACACGAATTGGACAATGGAAAGACGTACTTTACAACTGTGGTGTGTCTGACACCTTTGTATTTGATGCTCATTGGTATGATCCAGAAAGAGTGGTAGAGATATATAGCGCTATAAAAGAATGTCTCCCTTATGATAAAAGTTTATTATTTGAGAAAAGTCTGTCAGCCTTTCAGCAGCACCAAGAAAATAAAGTTAAGGAAGCTTACAATTTCATATTCGAGTGTTTAGATGAATGTCGGCAGACAATAACTGTTCAAACCTCAAAATTTGATTACAATCTAGACAAATCAAAAGAGGAAGCTCTATTCATAATATCTGAATTTGTCTATGATGCAGTGACAAAATTTATTCAGAATGCTTCCGAGCTGTATTACGAAGTATCTGTACCGTCAAATGTAGATAATGCAGTTATTAAAAATCCTGAACCTAATATAAGAAGAAAAACTAATATTAGAGAGCTTTTGATATATACAGGTTCTACTACAAGTGGGCTTGCTGCTCTTGGAGCTACGTTCGGTGCAGCTATTGGAGCATCGACTTCTGGTGTTTTAACAGGAGGAGTCGGAATTATTAGTGGTATTTGGATAGGTACACAAGTTGGCTCGGTGATTGGGACTTGTCTAGGAGGAATTTGGGGAATTATAGACAATGCCCAGACAGATATTAGTGCACAGCTATCTAGAGAGGAACTTAGTAAAATTGAGTGTATTTGTATTACTGTCATTTGGGCACTTTCACAGCATGGATTTGCTGTTGGGAAAGAAGTTGATGAATTGGTAATTGCTCGACGTTATGAGATTGTGCAAGAAGTATGTACCGCTACTAATTTTGATTGGTTATCAGCAAATGAGGAACAAATTATTGATCAGTGTGCAAAAAATCTCTCTGAACTTAATAAAATTCCCTTAGCTGATGTTGCTAATACATGATCAAATATTAACGTTGATATTGAGGTCAAGCGTTTGTCCACCATTTGATTTGCCTTTATCCGGTCTAACAATTCAGTGCAGCAGACGGTAGGGGCGAATTGCGAGAAAGCCCCTACATTTTGACCTTTCAGCAATTTGATAGATTGACAATTTTGTGGTAATGAAAAATGGAAAATTGTAGTAGGTAAGCGATCGCTCCACCCTTCCCCAAACACTTTTTAGGCTATGGTAACTTTGATAATTAATGTTATCTTTTTTATAAAACACTAACTATTGTCCAACAGTTAAGGAAAAAAATCATGGGTACTAGAGAAGCATCTTTTTTATTAGGTATATCTCGTCAACGTTTATTAGTTTTACTCGCTCAAGGAAGAGTTAAAGGAGCCGAAAAAAAGGGTAGATTCTGGGAAATACCAGCTTCTGAGAGTGGAATGCCGGTAATAATTCCGGCTCGGCGGGGTCCGAAAGGTATGTGGCGCAAGAGAGAATCTACCACACCAAAAATGATTCATGTCAATCAAAACAAAATTCAAAGTAATAAAAGTAAGCCTCCAACAGAATTGGAAGCTGTAGTGTCAGTTAAGCACGGCGGTAAGAACTATTATGGTTATGAGTTATATATTTCAGGTCCTTGCCAAATCGTCTATCGACCTTATAAACCAGCAAGTTGTGGCGCTCACTTGTGGATTAATACTTTTGATTCTGTGCAATTTATAGATACTAAATCGAATCCAGCTACCGCAAGGCAATCCAGCAAGCAAATCTACGCATAGTTCATTTCCATCTTAGGGTGGAAAAAAGTGCGCCTATTTGAGTCTAGAAAGCTCAAAAAGTTTACAGGGTGACAAATTTCTAAGTCTTTTAGTACATCTGCCGAAAGTTGGCTCAACCAGCAAACCCAATACAACATAATATGGCAAGCAGAAATGACCATCCGTGATATTGAGGTCAAGCGTTTGTCGGCAATTTGATTTGCCTTTATCCAGTCTCACAATTTTTTGCAGCGGACGGACGAGCGATCGCTCCGACTAATATGTTTCACTCCACTAAAGCGATATAGCTGCCGCTAGGCTCCGCCAACGCTTCAAAAACTTCTATATCTCAAAATTAGTTGAACACTTAACTTTTACTTATAAGTTTTAGTCTTTTAGTTTGAATATTTTTAATTTTGTCAGGATTTGATGACAAAAAAGGAGAAGATTTGTCTGATGCACCTAACTAAGTTTCAATGTTTTTAGCACTTTAGCTCAGTTGTGTGATACTCTAAATAATAGAAAAATCCAAGAGTAAGTATTGCTTAAGAGAATTTTGACGCTGCAAATACTGATTATTTCGTTGTTTTAGAGGCAAATAGTCTTGTGTTCCTCAAGCATAAATTACAAATTTTTATCTCCTAACTTTTGGGCAGTTTGAGAAATTGACAATTTTGTGGTATGCGAAAGGAAAAAGGAAGACAAATATGACCGATTAGTATTTATATATGAGATTAAGGAATGTCCCGTTTCCACAGGGTCTTCAATAGAGAAAACTCAACATCAACAAATATTTGTTGGGTATCTCCTACGGATAAGCTACGCTAACACTATCGTTCTAGCCAACCTACATTGACTTTTGATTACTTTTCTGCTACGAGTTAAAAGTTAACAAAATATTGATTTATGGATAACTAATGAGCGATCGCGAGATAGTTGATAAAAATATAGTCAAATATGACATATCCTTATTTTGCAGGTCTTACTCTGACTGGATGAACTACAACACCACGCCAGTTGCTTCAAGTCGGGGGACCCGCCCAACGCACTGGCTTCTCTATCCCATAGCCAAAAGCATTTGGGACTGCTTTTTCTTTTCCTCTTTGCATGATGATCTCCCTGATTCAATTTCTACTTGGTCATAATACAGAGGCTTGGACGTAGGTTCTTATGTGTCTAGAGGTAGCGTGTCAGTCCAGGAATTTCACCCTATTGAACTCAGATCGTTGACTCTTGAGGCTATTTAGTTTTCTATTATTACAGGCATTGTTAGATTATGTCAATAGTCGCCCAAATTTATGGAGACAAAAGACTATATTTAACTACATAAGACTATATTTGTGTTGAGTGTTTATGATACCGAAAATTGATAAAAAGGGTCTCAGGGAGTTTGGTCTAATAGTAGGTGGTGTTTTTGGCGGTTTATTTGGCCTATTACTACCATTACTCCACAGAAATTGGCCTCCGCATCCATGGCCTTGGATAATTGCTACTCCTCTATTGGTATTGGCAATTGTTTCACCCTCTACTTTGGGACCTGTTTATAAGTTTTGGATGCGGGTGGGAATTTTCCTGAGTACAATAATGACTCCCCTATGGATGGGGTTAGTATTTTATCTTGTAGTTATGCCAATGGGTTTGATTATGCGAATGTTTAAAAAAGACCCTATGGAGCGACAATTTAATACTGAAACTTCAACTTATCGGGTGATGAGTCAATTAAAAACTAGAGAAAGTATGGAGCGACCTTTTTAAATGTTTGAAGGAATATTAGAGTTTCTTAAAGACCTTTGGGGTTTTATGGGAGAGCGGAAAAAGTATTGGTTATTGCCTTTGATTATTACTTTAGTTTTGTTAGGAGCTTTGATTGTTCTGAGTCAGTCTTCTGTAATTGCGCCGTTTATTTATACTTTGTTTTAATCTGACTATGTTGGCAGTAAAGAAGAAAGGAAAAAGTTTTTTTAACTTTACCTATGTCTTCCTTGACCGAAAATTTTGGCTAAAGACTCTCTGCTTTTAAGAGGATAAAAAAGAGAATATTCTATATTTCCATTTCCAGCAGAAGGTTTTAGCTAGAGGTACTGATAACTGAAGTTACCGAAAATTTTGGGTAAATAGCTTCTGCTTTTGAGAGGATAAAAAAGAGAATATTCTATATTTCTAGCAGAAGGTTTTAGCTAGGAGTACTGATAACTGAAGTTACCGAAAATTTTGGGTAAATAGTCTCTGCTTTTGAGAGGATAAAAAAAAGAGAATATTCTATATTTCCATTTCTAGCAGAAGGTTTTAGCTAGAGGTACTGATAACTGAAGTTACCGAAAATTTTGGGTAAATAGCTTCTGCTTTTGAGAGGATAAAAAAAAGAGAATATTCTATATTTCTAGCAGAAGGTTTTAGCTAGAGGTACTGATAACTGAAATTACCGAAAATTTTGAGTAAATACTCTCTGCTTTTGAGAGGATAAAAAAGAGAATATTCTATATTTCCATTTCTAGCAGAAGGTTTTAGCTAGAGGTACTGATAACTGAAGTTACCGAAAATTTTGAGTAAATACTCTCTGCTTTTGAGAGGATAAAAAAAAGAGAATATTCTATATTTCCATTTCTAGCAGAAGGTTTTAGCTAGAGGTACTGATAACTGAAATTACCGAAAATTTTGGCTAAAGACTCTCTGCTTTTGAGAGGATACAAAAAGAGAATATTCTATATTTTCATTTCCAGCAGAAGGTTTTAGCTAGAGGTACTGATAACTGAAATTACCGAAAATTTTGAGTAAATACTCTCTGCTTTTGAGAGGATAAAAAAAAGAGAATATTCTATATTTCCATTTCTAGCAGAAGGTTTTAGCTAGAGGTACTGATAACTGAAGTTACCGAAAATTTTGAGTAAATAGTCTCTGCTTTTGAGAGGATAAAAAAGAGAATATTCTATATTTCCATTTCTAGCAGAAGGTTTTAGCTAGAGGTACTGATAACTGAAATTACCGAAAATTTTGGCTAAAGACTCTCTGCTTTTGAGAGGATACAAAAAGAGAATATTCTATATTTTCATTTCCAGCAGAAGGTTTCAACTAGAGGTACTAATAACTGAAATTACCGAAAATTTTGGCTAAAGACTCTCTGCTTTTGAGAGGATAAAAAAAAGAGAATATTCTATATTTCCATTTCCAGCAGAAGGTTTCAACTAGAGGTACTAATAACTGATAATTGAAAAGTTGGGTTTATCCTGCGGATAAACTCCGCTAATTTTTTTCAACCCAATCTACACGATCAAAATACAAAAAAATTATAGCTGAGAGGATGATTAAACTAAAAACTTTGGCGGTAAATTTAGGTATGATTTTCGCCAGTTTATTTGTTGGGGTAGCGATCGCTGAAGTAGGAGCAAGAATTGCTGGTTTGGAGGGTTTAAAAAAAATGCCGGAAAGTACCCATGCAGAATTTTATCCTACGTTTCATACTATTCCTCATCCGGTTAGAGGTTGGGAATATAGAGGTAATGTTTCTGGTTGGTGGACGAGCGAAGGAAAGGCTTATTTAGAGTTTAATAGTCATGGTCTTAGAGGACCGGAAATTACTAAAGCAAAACCAGAAAATACTCTAAGAATTGCTGTACTTGGAGATTCTTTTACTTCAGCAGTGCAGATTTCTTATCAGCAAACTTTTGTGGCAGTAATGGAGAAGGAATTGGGAAAATGTGTCGATTTAAAAAGTCAAAAAGTAGAGGTAATTAATTTTGGAGTGGATGGTTATGGTACAGCCCAACAATTATTAACTCTGCGAGAAAAAGTATGGGATTTTCAGCCTGATATTGTGCTTTTAGCTTTTTTTATGGGCAATGATGTTACGGATAATTCTCGAAAGTTAGAAAATAATCATTATCGACCTTTTTTTGTTTATGAAAATGGGAAGTTAGAATTAGATTTATCATTTAGACAGCTAACTATTAGTCAAGCAAACCGCTACATGATTACTACAGTTGATAAATTACCGACTTGGCTAGTAAATAATGTAAGAATTTTACAGATTATCAAAAAAGTAGAGGCAGACCAAAGGAAGAGAAATGCGGCAAGACACTTTGAAAATTTACAAGCAAATAATTTTAGAGAACCACCAAATTATGCTTGGAAAGAAGCTTGGAAAATTACAGATGAACTAATTGGAATTATGGCAAAAGAAGTTCAAGAAAAAGGAGCAGAATTTAAAGTAGCTACAGTGATGACTCCGATGCAAGTTCATCCCCATAAAGGATGGCGAGAAGGATATATGAAAATCATGAATATTCAAGACTGGTTATATCCGATAAAAAGACTGCAAAATTTAGGAGAAACTTATAATTTTTCTGTGATTGATTTAGTTGAACCTTTTGATGATTATGTTGCAGAAAATCCTGTTTGTGTTCATGGGTTTAAAAATACGGCAATGTGTGCAGGACATTGGAATGCTACAGGACATAAATTGGCAGGAGAAATTATTGCTGAAAATTTATGTAAAGGGCTTAGGGGAGTAGGGGAGTAAGGGAGTAGGGGAGTAAGGGAGTAAGGGAGTATTTTAGGTAGATGAGAACAGAAAAATTAAGGGACAATTCTTCTTCCTTCCTTCTCTGTAATTCTCCTGAATTCTTACTCCTACCCTTACCAAAAGACTTTTTCTTAACAAAAAAATCTCCAATAGAATGAAAAAACTCAAGAATTTAGCCATCAATTTAGGATTAACATTAGGTACATTAATATTTACTCTGACAGTAGGTGAAATAGGATTAAGAATAGCAGGAATTGAGCATCCAACGATAAAAATAGATGGAGATCAAAATCCTCTCCATACTTTCAAAGATATGTACAGAGGTTGGGCAGGAAAACCTAATGGTAAAGGATTTTGGCAGGAAGAAGGTATCCCTTCTGAAATAATAATGAATAGTGGAGGATTTCGCGATTATGAACGGAGTAAAAATAAACCAGAAAATGGATTAAGAATTGCCTTATTAGGAGATTCTTTTACAGAAGCACTTAATGTCAAGTTAGAAGACACTTATGGTGCAATAATGGAAGAAAAATTACAAGAATGCTCTGGGTTAAAAAACCGAAAAGTAGAAGTAATGAATTTTGGCGTAAATGGTTATGGAACAGCACAACAATTAATGACTTTAAGACATCATGTTTGGGATTATCAACCAGATTTTGTCATTTTAGCTTTTTATCCAGGTAACGATATTAGTAACAATTATCGTGCTCTAGAACATGACCATTTACGCCCTTATTTTGTTTACCAAGATGGGCAACTTGTGGCAGATATGTCATTCCGAAATTTGAAGTTTTGGCAGAGAAATCGTTATGCTTTTTCTCTGGTAGATTTCTTGCCATATTGGTTAATAAAAAATTCTCGAATTCTACAGTTAATTAGAAAGGTAGATATTGATGCTAAACGCCGTCAGTATAATCGGGATTACAATGCAATTAATATAGATTTTTTCAAAGAACCAAAACCTAATTCTGATTGGGAAGAAGCTTGGGATGTAACTGAGGGTTTGATTAAGTTAATACGAGATGAAGTACATGAAAAAAAGGCAGATTTTATGCTGATAACAGTTAGTCATTCTTCTCAAGTACTGCCCGATCTTCAAGAGCGCGATAACTTGAAAAAAATTTTAAATGTGTCAAATTTATTTTACCCAGATATCAGGCTGAAAAATTTTGGGAAAGAGGAAAATATACCAGTCTATAATTTAGCTGGACCTATTTGGAATGAGGCTAAAAAAACAGGTAAATGTTTACATGGTTTTGATAATGCACTTCCCTGTGGCGGTCATTGGAATGTAGAAGGTCATAAGTTGGTAGGGGAAATAATGGGAAATTATTTGTGCGAGAAATATAGGAGTTAGGAGTCTTTTCAGTTATCAGTTATCAGTTATCAGTTATCAGTCAGAATTTTAAAGATGTTCAGCTCAAGTTAATTATTACTCAGAATAAAGCCATCTAATCCTCGTTTCAAATGTACTCTTGTCAGCAAGTTTTAGTAGGTAAAAATCCCGAATTAATTGCTATTTTAACATTCTTGTGCGAACAGTCTCACAAGCTCACTAACATGGGAATATATTATGGCAGACAATTATATTTTAAGTCTCACAAAACTCTGGGTAAGTATGACGCAGGAATTAGTCTACAAAAAGAACTATCATTACAAAGTTTTATATTCGCTCTTCAGCACAACAAATACTGAGAACTGTAGCTGAATCATTTCGCTCTTATTATGGTCTGATTATTGCCTACAATGAAGGAAAAATCTCAGACAGACCAAAAATTCCTAACTACAGAAAAAAAGGGGGAATGGCTACAGTAAGTTACCCCAAGCAAGCATTAAAACTTAAAGGTAATCAAATTAGAGTGCCACGCTTGTAATACCTGTAAACGCTGGTTTGGAGTAGATAGCTTTTTAATTCCAATGCCGAGCAATCTAGAATTTTCATCTCTGAAAGAACTGAGAATATTACCCAGAAATAAATGTTTTTATTGGGAAGCGTGTCTATGAAAAAGAAGTGGTAATTAAACCTCAATTAAATCAAGACAATGTATTAGGAATTGACCATGGTGTAAATAATTGGTTGAGTTGTGTCTCTAATGTAGGTACTAGTTTAATTGTAGATGGTAAACATCTCAAATCAATGAATCGTTGGTACAACAAACAGATATCAACTATCAAAGAAAATAAATCTCAAGGATTTTGGTCAAATAAGCTAGCTGCCATTACTGAAATTCGTAACCGCCAAATCCGTGACGGTATTAACAAAGCAGCTAGAATAGTAATTAATCATTGTTTAAAAATTCTATTGGTAAAATTGTATTTGGTTGGAATAAAGGTCAGAAAAATCAAATAGAATTAGGAAAGAAAAGTAATTCAGAATTTGTACCAATTCCCACAGCTAGAATCAAAGAAAGAATAGCTCAGTTGTGCGACGAATATGGAATAATATTGATAGAAACCGAAGAAAGTTATACTTGTAGGGGCGAATGGCATTCGCCCCTTCATTTTTAGATGGTGACTATCTACCTATTTATGGTGAGAAACCCAATGATTGGAAACCTAAGTCTTTCAGACAAGCTTTCCTACGGAATGCTACGCAAACGCTTTTCATGTCGCGCAGCGAAACAGGAAAAAGAATAAAGCGATGCAGCGCGGTCTTGGGGGTTTCCCCCATGAGCGACTGCATCAAGACAGCGTGGTTTGTATAGAACTGGTAATAATTGCTTGATTAATGCAGACTGTAATGGGGCTGCAAATATCATCACAAAAGTAAGCAGAAAGCTAGGGTTAAACTTAAGCCGACTGTGTAGGGGCACTTTGACTTGTCCCCAGAGAGTGTATCTTTGGTCAGCTAAGAAAAAACGGAGCAACATGGACTTATCCTGTTGCGTAGTATCAACTTAGAATCCCCTCGGCTTTAGCCAGGAGAGTAGTCAATCATTTTTATACTTCCGATCCAAATAATAGAATAGGCAGTTAGTGCTTGATACACTTAACTATCGAGACGAGTTTGTTGGTTTCTGGGCACTTCCTCCAGGTACGGATGGTTTAGTTTAGGACAGGAGAGGCAAAATTTAAAGCTTTGAGGACTTACGAAAAGGCACTATATATAGTAGATAAAAACTATAGCACTATGGTATATATAGTGTTTTTATCGGAAAAATGCGTAAGTCCTGGCTTTAAAGCTTCGATGGAGAACTTGTAGGGATGTACCATCAGGACTTACGCAAAGACACTATGTATAGAGTCCAGTAACTATTGTCCAATAGTTACAAGTACTATATATAGCGTATCTGTGTAAGTCCTAACCATGAAAAGTCCCTACATTTTTTTCATGCCTATACTATATATATGTAGATATAACCCGGCTGAAAAGTGGTCATTGCGACGAGAGGAAGCAATCTCAGGGATTTTCAAGATTGCTCCCTTCCACTTTGTTCTAGTCGCAATGATCTACAATAACTAATTATTAGAATTTGAACTGAAAAAACCAGAATAAAATTATGTCTAATTACAAAGAAAATCCTAATAATTTTGCTCCCTATTTAAAACATCAAGGTCGCACAATAGAAGAACAATTACGTCTTAATCAACCAGTAATGGAATGGTTAAAAAAACAAATAGAAGAAAAAGTCACAGAAACCGAAATACAAACCAGAAAAGAAAACTTAGAAAAATTCAAACAAATTCTTGACAGCTTCAGACCACTAGGACATAAATTATATAGCGAAAAATGATAGTTTTTATTGATAGTAGTGTTTTAGGTTTACTATAATCTCCAAACGAAAAATTAGAAGTTCAACAATGTCAAGAATGGCTATACTCCTTATTATCAAAAGGTGTTTATGTTATTAGTTCAGATTTATGTGATTATGAAGTCAGAAGAAGTTTAATTTTAAAATCAATCAGAGGAACATCAAATCAAAGTATTGATAATCTAAATAATTTAGACAATTTAATTGATTTTTTACCTATTACAAAATCAGTGATGCAACAAGCTGCCCAGTTGTGGGCAATTTCTCGTTTTCAAGGGATGCCTACAGCTAATCCTCAAAATATTGATGTTGATGTAATTATTGCAGCTCAATGTCAACTAATGCAAATCGAAAATCCTGGTCAAAACCTCGTAGTTGCTACCGCAAATGTTAAGCATTTGAGTCGTTTTATTAACGCTCAAAAATGGTATGAGATTAAATATTAATATTAGACCTCTTCAGAAAAGAGGGAACAGGGAGAAGTCAAAGTAGTCTCAATCAAGACTGATTGATAAATAATTGTCAAAAAAAGATAAAAACCTTGGCAACTATTTAACTTTTGAAGTATAGCTGAAGCATAGCATTACTTTTAGTAATTGGTATAAAATATGAATGAAAAAATTTGGCAAGAGACTATTATTTCCACGTTGTATCTTCAAAAATAAGGTAAGCATTTCCTGCGGAATGCTGCGCAAACAGCTATTAGCAGTCAGCTATCAGCTAATTAGTAATGAATAATTACTTCTCCGGTTTAGAAATGGGACTTTGCCAGTAAATTTTTATTCTTTCTCAATTGAAAAGGTTGCTTTTATCTTCTCCAAAATTAATAGCTGATAGCTAATAGCTGACGGCTGAATGCTTACAAAATAAGAAAATTCCCAGAATTGTTTCAATTTTCGGCTACTATATATAACTTGATTTTTAACTTAACTTATTCTCAATACTAAAACTAAGAATAATTTCTTGCTCAAGTAAATTTTATAGAATGAAAAAACTGAAAAATTTAGCTATCAATTTAGGATTAACACTCAGTACATTAATATTTACTATCGCTATAGGTGAAATAGGTCTAAGAGTAGGAGGAATTGAGCATCCCCCACCGCCAAGAATGGATGCGGAAGTAGATGAAAATACTCCCTACACTTTCCAAGACTCTTATCGAGGTTGGGGAGGAAACCCTAATGGCAAATCTTTTTGGACTGGAGAAGGTATACCTTCGGAAATAAAAATGAATAGTGGAGGGTTTAGGGATTATGAACGGAGTAAAACTAAACCGGAAAATGGATTGAGAATTGCTTTATTAGGAGATTCTTTTACGGAAGCACTTCAGGTAAAGTTAGAAGATACTCATGCTGCAATAATAGAAGAAAGTTTACAGCAATGTCCTGTTTTAAAAGACCGGAAAGTTGAGGTAATGAATTTCGGAGTACAGGGTTATGGAACAGCACAACAATTAATGACTTTAAGACATCATGTTTGGGATTATTCACCAGATTTAGTCATCTTAATTTTTTTTGCTGCTAACGACCTTCGTAATAATTCTCGTACTTTGGAACATGACCATTTACGACCCTATTTTATTTATGAAGATGGTCAACTTGTGGCAGATATGTCATTCCGTGATTTGAAGTTTTGGCAGAGAGATCGTTATGCTTTTTCTCTAGTGGATTTCTTACCATTTTGGTTAGTGGAAAATTCTCGGATTTTACAGCTAATTAGAAAGGTAGATATTGATGGAAAACGCCGTCAGTATGAAAAAGATTATAGTGAAATTAATATGGCTTTCTATCAAGATCCAAAAGCAAATTATGATTGGGAAGAAACTTGGAAAGTGACTGAGGGTTTGATTAAATTAATGAGAGATGAAGTCTACGAAAAAGGGGCAGATTTTATGGTGATAACAGCTAGTGATTCTCATCAGGTTTTACCGGATATTCAAAGGCGTGATGGATTGAGAAAGTCTTTGAATGTACCAAATTTATTTTATCCAGATATCAGGCTAAAAAATTTTGGTAAGGAGGAAAATATACCAGTTTATACTTTAGCCGGACCTATTTGGGATGAGGCTAAAAAAACAGGTAAATGTTTCCATGGTTTTGATAATGCAATTCCCTGTGGAGGTCATTGGAATATGGCAGGTCATAAATTTGTAGGGGAAATAATGGCAAATTATCTTTGTGAAAGATATACTACTTTGCTAAGTAAATAGAAGTAAGGAAGAGGGAAGAAGGAAGAGGGAAGAAGGAAGAGAGAAGAAGGAGTTTACTTATCTAGAATAGAAGGAGTTTACTTATAGTTATTTGACTTAAGAATGATACTAATTTGAAAAAAGAATGTTACGAATAGTAAGAGAAATAAAAAGACAAATGCAGGATATGTCCTTTGACAAAAAGAATGATTTCCGACCTGAAAAATGGTATTTAAGCTATTCCCATACGACTCCTGACTCCTGACTCCTGACTCCTAAGAAATATCCTAGCTATTTGTAGCAAATATTTATCAATTTGGTATGAGACATTAAGCTATACAATAATCACGGATAATTTCATCTAAAGATTTATGTGAAGGGGCATACATTCTGGCTCTCTTTAATGCACTAAAATCATGTTCAATATCATTTACTATTACTTTTTTTCTTAACTCTAAACTATAAGTCATTCTTTAAACTCCCCTCAATTCTATTTGAAGATTTTACTCTATTTTTGTCTCATCCTTAAGTTGAACAATTATATCTAGGATAGAAGGAGTTTAGTTATCTAGGAGGTAGGAGAGAAGAAGTTTAGTTATCTAAGATAGAAGGAGTAAATATTGAAAAAAATTGGTCAAACAATATTAGACAAATATATTGCTAATTCATTTAAAACTGCTATGGAAAAGAAAGAGTAAGCATTCATCAAAAATCCAGATGGAAAATTTAGTATAAAAAATGAAAAAGCTACAAAATTTAGTAGTAACCCTAGTGTCGCTACGCGGAAGTTAAAAGTCAGTATGGGGGAATAGCCATTCCCCCATACAAAAGCGAGTGCTAATTGGCGAGGTTTCCTCAGAATGTAAGACGCACTCAAGAAAGTCAAAAGTAAGGCTTTTAGGATTTTGTAACTGGTCAGTTATTTCCGCCATCCTGCACTAAGAATAACAATAAGTACATTTAATTAAGGCTTGCTGATTAAATCTAAAAGTGTTTACAGATAAAAGTAAGTGCCTTTTTAAGTATCAAAAAGTGCGCAGTTTTAAGTGGCTCAGGTTCAAAAATTTAGGATTTTGGTCAAGAGTTGGGCAGAAAAATCAAGGGACGATTCTTCCTACTATCTCCTCTATAATTCCCATTTATCCTAACTCGCTCCTCCCCTCCTGGGAGGGGCTAGGGATGGGTTGACTCCTCCCCTTACTAAAAGACTTTTCAGCAAACCTAATTATAACAACACGCAATTAGGGTAAACAAAAATTCAGCAATGCTATGAAAATTTTTAAATTAATGCAGGGAATAAAAACAGGATTTACTTTAGTTAGTATTAACTTGGTTTTAGCATTTATTGGCTTAGAGGCTGTTTCATTAGGATTTTATTATTTTCAGGAAAAGCAACTATTTTATACTAGAAAAAATACTGTTTCTCAAGTTCGGGAAGAGTTGGAAAAAACAGGAACTAGACTAAATACAGATATAAATAATGAATCAATCTTAGAGCGACTACATCCTTTTTTTGGCTATGTATTAAAAGAAGGAAGTTTTACCCACGAAGAATCAGGAATAAGGGTTAATAATTATGGTTTTCTATCTAAGTATGATTATCCTTTTGTTAAAAGCAATAAAAATCAGTTTGTTATCGGTGTATTTGGCGGTTCAGTTGCTAATGATTTGGCTCTAAATTCGGTTATTAATCAAGCTAGAGGAAATGAAGGATTTATTGAATATATAAAACGAATTCCTCAATTCAAAGACAAAGAAATTATCATTTTATCTTTTGCCGGTGGGGGTTATAAACAACCACAACAGTTATTAATGCTTAACTATTTTATTTCTATTGGGCAAGAATTTGATTTAGTTATTAATATAGATGGGTTCAATGAAGTAGCACTATCTCACCAAAATAATCAGGAAAGAATAGATTTATCTTTGCCAAGCATACAACATATCCTACCTTTAACACAGTTAGCTAGCAATGATTTGTCAGTAATGAAGGCGATCGTTCAAATTAGCGAACTGAAAAATAATTTATCAACTGCTATTAATAAATTGGAAAGTTGTAAATTAGCATTGTGTCATGGTTGGAGAAGTTTGCAGGTTAAAGGATTATTAGATAGATATCAAGCAGAGATTATCAAATATGATGAACAAGTCGCCAGAAATTCTAGCAAAATTGATGGGAGTAATAGTCTAGTATCTTTGAAGAAAATGTCAGAAGTATTAGAGGATAAAGTTGCTTTTGAGAAAGTTGCTCAAAATTGGTATGAGTCATCACTAACAATGAGTCAAATTCTAGCCGAGAGAAATATATGGTATTTTCACTTTATTCAGCCTAATCAATATTATTCGACAGAAAGAGTATTTAGCCCAGAAGAAAAAATTTTTATTATTGAAGGTCATCCTTATGCCATAGGAGTTAGAAAAGGTTATCCAGTATTATTTTCTAAAATTAATAGCTTAGAAGAAGCAGAGGTTAATATATTTAATACTGTGAATATTTTTGATGGGGAAAAAGAAATAGTTTATCGAGATGCTTGCTGCCATTACAATATGATGGGTCAGACAATATTAGAAGAATATATTGTTAATGCCATCAAAACTATCATGGAAGAGTAAGCATTCAGCTATCAGCTATCAGCTATCAGCTATTAATTCATGGCTTTTCTCACAGGAATTAGTATTGAGAGATTTAAGGAGAATTATAAAGTATAAAAAGAGTGATATTTGCCTTATATGACTTTGATAAAATTAAAATTTATTACAGTCAATAGTTTTGACTTGAGATGATAGTTGAATGGTTAAAGCTTATATTCATTAATGGATAATTACTTCGGGTTTTAACCGTTACGGAATTGAATATAAGGAAATATCCTAGCACTTTTTTTCCCTTGTAGAGCAACAGCTCGCGGCCTCGCCTTGGGGAGGCAAATATTGCTAATTATTTAATTAATAATTATTAATTATTCGGTAATTATATTTCTAGTTTCATAAGCATTTAACTGTTAGCAATTAGTTCTTAGCTTTTTAATGAATGAAACAAGCATTCACTTAACTTATGCTACATTTTCAACCGTAAGTATTCAGCCGTCAGTTATTAATTTTGGGTCTGCTTCAGTCATTAACAATTAACAATTAATAATTACCTCTTCTTAAAACGGATAGGATTGACTAAAAGGATTTTTTTTGATTCTCTTGGTCGATTGGATATGGCGCAGGTTTCGGAGCAATCCCACCCTCCGGGAAGCTGCGCTACGACCACTTTATCCCCTTAAAAGGGGAGGCTTCAAGGCGTGAATTGTTGAATGAATAATTATTAACTATCAACTCTTAATTATTAACTATCAACTCTTAATTATTAATTATTCATTATTAATTATTAATTATTTGGTAAAAGCAATCTTTGAAATTGAGAAAGAATAAAAAGTTACTGCTAAAGTCCCCAGACCAAACCTTAGAAGTAATTAGGGCTTGCTGATTAAATATCAAAGCATTGACTGATATTGCTTTCAGCATTTTTTTGCCTTTAAAAAGTGCAAGCTTTTCGGTCTAAAGAGCTGCATAAAGCTAGTATTTTGGGATGATTATGGCAGAACAATCTTGGGACAATTTTTACGACTACCTCCTCTATAATTTCCATTTCTCCTGTCTCCTGTCTTCCCCTCCTCCTGGGAGGGGAGGGGCGAGGGGTGGGTTGGGAGGGGTCAGGGGTGGGTTGTCTCCTGTCTCCTACCCCTACCAAAAGACTTTTGAGCGCAAACCCTAATTATCTTTCTAGTTTCATAAGGATTCAACTATTAGTAGTTAGTTCTTAGCTTTTTAATGAATGAAACAAGCATTCACTTAACTTCTGCTATATTTTCAACCAGAGAATTGAAGCACAAGAACGACGCTCTTTAGTTGTCAACTACAGGTCATTTCAGTTATAAGTTATCAGTACATCTACAATAAGGAGGCAAGAAAATGCGGAATATGCTATTTTCTCTTGGTCGATTAGATATGGCGAAGTTTCCTCGCCATCTCTCGACCGCTTTTTATCCCCTTAAAAAGGGAGACTTTAGACCTGAATTTTTCAGTAATGAAGCTGATAGATGATAGCTGATAGCTGACGGCTGTTTGCTTATCTAGTTTCACCGAAAGTCCAGATGGAAAACTTAGTATAAAAAATGAAAAAAACACAAAATTTAGTAGTAAATCTAGGAATAACAATAGGTACATTTATATTCGCTTTGATAGTAGGAGAAATAGGATTAAGAATATTAGGATTAAACATCCCCCACCACCAAGAACAGATAAAAAATCAGAAAGTAAATCTCTATATACTAGCAAAGATCCTCATCGAGGTTGGGCAGGAAATCCTAACGCCACAGCATTTTGGACAGGAGAAGGTATACCTTCAGAATTGAAAATGAATAGTGGAGGGTTTCGTGATTATGAACGTAGTAAAACTAAACCAAAAAATGGATTAAGAATTGCTTTATTAGGAGATTCTTTTACAGAAGCGTTTCATGTCAAATTGGAGGATACTTATGGTGCAATTATGGAGCAAAAATTACAACAATGTTCTGTATTAAAAGACCAAAAAGTTGAGGTAATGAATTTTGGATCACAGGGTTATGGAACAGCTCAAGAATTGATGACTTTAAGGCATCATGTTTGGGATTATGCACCAGATTTAGTTATATTAGCTTTTTATGCTGCTAATGATCTTCGGAATAATTATCGCCCTCTAGACCACGACTACCTCAGACCTTATTTTGTCTATAAAAATGGTGAGTTAGAATTAGATATGTCATTCCAGACAATGAAACCTTGGGAAAGAGGTCGTTATGTTTTTTCAATGGTTGATATATTACCAATTTGGTTAGTGAGAAATTCCCGAATTTTACAGCTAATCAGAAAAGTTGATATGGATGCTAAACCACGTCAATTTTTAGATGAAAAAGGTAAAAGTTTGATTTCTTTTTATCGAGAACCTGAATTAAATTCCGAGTGGGATGAAGCTTGGAAAGTTACAGAAGGTTTGATTAAATTAATGAGAGATGAAGTATATGAAAGAGGTGCAGGTTTTATGGTTATAGCAATTAGTGATTCTCATCAAGTGCATCCCAATTTAGAACACCGTGAAAAATTTAAAAATAATCATAATTTATCAGATTTATACTATCCAGACCGGAGAATAGAAGCGTTTGGCAAACAAGAAAATATTCCAGTTTATATTTTATCTGGACCATTAGGAAATGAAGCACAAAAAACAGGCAAGTGTTTGTATGGATTTGATAATGCAGAACCTTGTGGAGGTCATTGGAATATTGAAGGTCATAAATTTGTAGGAAAAATCATGTCAAATTATTTATGTGATAAGTATAAGTTGGAAAGGAGTAGGGGAGTAGGGGAGTAGGGAGTAGGGGAGTAGGGGAGTGGGGAGTGGGGGAGTGGGGAGTAGTTAGGAGAAACGAGGAATTAATTAGGATATAGTCGGATATATTTGTCAGAGTGATTTTTCTGCTATTATTCTGCTTATAAATGGTAACTTTTTGAGCGTTTTCAACATGATACTAGGCACTTTTTTCCATTCTTTAAAGGCTAAAATATTTATCTGTCAGTGCTTTTATATTTGATCTATCACGCCCTAATTGTTAATCTCTGTACTTCATATACCACCGAATCTGCTGTAAATTATATAACCCAATACTTGTCCTATAAATTGTCAAAAAACAACCTTTTTATATGCATTTATTTCCTTATTCCCTGTTCCCTATGCCATGACTGTAGTAATATTTGATGAAATTAGTATTATTTAATTCCCAGATATCTTTTAAATAACCAGGTTAAAGACTATTATATAATCAGAAAAATCCTTCATCGGATAACTCTTAGGATAAATAGAACATCAGTCAGGAATACTAGATACTTCTGCTGAAGCAAAATTGAAAAAATCTCTAAATTACTTGCTATAAAATTGCCATGAAAAACTTGAGTATTTTGAATAAAACCTCAGAACTATGGAAAATAATTTTGATAAATATAATTTTCTTATTTGTATTTTTAGAGTTGGGTTCTCTGGGTTGGTATTTTTTCAAATATAAGCAATTTTTCTACACCAGAGAAAAAGTAGCAGAAAATAATCAAGGAGAAGAACTAGAAAATCAAGAAGAAAATGAAAATATTAATACCAATACAAATCCGATGGGAATCAACTTAGCAGGAATTAGATTAGAAGATTCTGTAATAGAAAGAATTCATCCTTACTTTGGGTATGTACAAAAACCCGGACCAGATTTTAGAAAAGGTTTTAAATATAATACTGCTGGTTTTATTTCTCCTTATGATTATCCTTATCAAAAGAAGCATGATAATCAATATATAATTGGAATTTTCGGTGGTTCCGTTGCCTCAAACTATTCAATATATGAAATTCAGAATCAAATCTTAGAAAAGAAATTAAGACAAATTCCAGAATTTAAAGACCGGGAATTTATTATCTTATCCTTTGCCACGGGAGGCTATAAACAACCACAGCAATTAATATTATTAAACTACTTTCTTTCCATTGGTCAGCAATTTGATATGATTATCAATATAGATGGTTTTAATGAGGTAACTTTGGCAAAAGCAAACAATAAAAATAATATTGATATTATGATGCCAAGTACCAATCACGTTGTGCCGTTAACTAATATAGCGAATAATAGTCTCTCGACAAAATCTATTAGAGCAATGTTAAAAATTAACGACAGTAAAGGTAAATTGAAAGATGCTTTAGAAACTTTAGATAAGTGTCAAGTAGCTTACTGTTATGCCTTGACATCAATCTATGTACAAAATCTAGCAAGTACCTATCGCAAAAATGTAAAAATATTTGATAAAGAAAGGAAAAAAGCAGCTAAACAAGCTGCGGGAGAAACTGAAGCTAGTATTGTTTATTTTTATGCACAATCTCCTCAACTAGAAAAATCAGAATTATATAAGATTATGGCAGAACACTGGAAAAAAGCGTCTATAATGATGAAGCAAATTGCTGCTAATAATAATATTTTATATTTTCATATTCTACAGCCAAATCAATATTATCCGACCAATAGAATTTACAGTGAAGCAGAAAAGAAAATTGCTTTTGATTCTGATACTCCTTTTAAAGAAGCAACAGAATTGGGGTATCCAGTGCTTTTGAACAAGATAGATGATTTAAAAAATAATGGCGTGAATATTTTTAATGGTGTGAATATTTTAGATAATGAAAAAGAGATAGTTTATATTGATAGTTGCTGCCATTATACGAAAACTGGAGAAAATATTTTGTCTGAATATATAGCTAATTCAATCTTTAATATACTTGCTCCAAATCAAAAGTCAAAAGTCAAAAGTCAAAAGTCAAAAGTAAGAAGTAAGAAGTAAGAAGTAAATTATAGTGGTCAATAGGAGTCAAGGATTCAGTAAGTATTTATGCTTAATATTTAACTGAGAATTTGACTCCTGATAAAGGTAAATTAAGATCATTTATATAGTATAAATACCTAAGCAAGCTACAGATTTTATACTAATTTTCATGTTACAAATTGAAGTGTGGAATGTGGGATTAATAATTAATAATTAGGGTCTGCTGAAAAAGTCTTTTAGTAGGGGTAGGAGACAGGAGACAACCCACCCCTCGCCCCTCCTCCCAGGAGGGGAAGACAGGAGAAATGGGAATTATAGAAGAGGTAGTCGGAAAAATTATCCCTTGATTTTTCTGTCATAATCATCCTAAAATACTAACTTTTTGAGCTTTTTGAGCTGAAAAGCTGGCACTTTTTTAGACCAAAAAATACTAAAACCAATATCAGTCAATGCTTTGATATTTAATCAGCAAACCCTAATTAATTATTAATTGTTGAACAGATGTCTATTATAGAAATTTTCACAACCAATGAGCGAATTGCCATATCTACTGAAAAAATTCTCCAGAAAGATACTTATCTATTACTTCAGCAGCTAATCTATTACCAGCAATATTCCAATGAATATCGTTAGGTTTATAAAGAGGAGTTTGAGTACCTGCAGCCACAAATTCTTCAACAATGTCAAGATAATATATATTATTTTTGACAAGTGCTTGAGATAATAATTTGTTAGGCTGTCGAAAATCAAATTTATCAGGAGTAAAATTGTAACTAGCAACTACTTTATCTCTTAATTCTTCGATAACTTGTACTTCATCAGGCATTAAGACTACCACTAAAGTAATATTTCTGCGATCGCAGATTTCTTGGATTTTTAATAAGTCGCCCAAAGCATCATTAAAATGTTCTTTAAATTCAGTTTCTTCAGGATTTTTGAGAAAAATATAACTCCTCTTTTTTGCCTCTTCCAGATGAAAGTCATCCGGTACAGTAGGTAAATCTTCTCGATACTCAATATTATGATGATAAAGATTACCTTCAAACTTACTATTTACCTTAATCAGAAAATAAAAAATGAGAAAACATAAGAATCTTGAACTTTAAGTAATCTCCGGTCTTGTTGTGATTTATAGTTATCAGAAAAGTCATTTCCGACGTAAAAAGATAACAACACCATATCAGGATTTAATTCTAATCCTTCATTCACTAATAGGGATAAATAATCTTTTGGCCCAATAGCAATTATTCCCATATTTATTAATTCTATTGGTTGCTGACTATCTTGATTAAGTTTTGACTCCAATAGAGTTAGAAAATTATGTTTGTAGGGAATACCTCCATAAGCAAAAGAATCACCTATACCCAGAATTCTATATGTACCTTCTGCTTTTTGTTTATTAAATTCTACATCTTTAAATCCCCGAGAATTTAATTGGAAGTCATAATCTGTAGATAATGGTTTCCCACGCCAACGATTATAAGATGAGGGGTCATAAAACATAAAAGATGGATTAATTTTGTGATAAATTCTGAATGTGACTTCTGTTAAGCCAAAAGTTATTAAAGATATAATTGCTGTTTGACGGAGGATAGAAAAAATCTTTTCATTATTAAATTTTCAAGTATGAAAGTTTTGAGTAGATTAAGTACAGTTAATCTAGATTAGCGGTCGCACTTGATGTTAATATAACACCAATTTTATCAATGTTTGTTACAAATGACTAGGCTCTTTATTAGGATTCAGGAGTCAGAACTCAGGAGTCAGAATGAATGACTTTAATACCAATTTTTAGGTAGGTAATTCTATTTTTTTATCAAAGGAATATCTCCGAAAAGTCTTTTAATCGTACTTATTATTCAAACACATTCTTTTTTATACAGGGTAAAAACAAGTAAAAAAACATCTATAAATTAACTTTTTCTAGATAGAGAAGCGCGATATAGGAAGTTTAGATTTGGCAGTCTATAAAATTAAATTTGAGTGTAATTTTTCCCCATTTCCCATTCCCTATTCCCCTATTCCCTTTTTTTATAAATATGCAATGTTTTGACTGGATTAAGTACAGTTAATCTAGATTAGCGATTGCTAAGATGTTAATATAACACCAGTTTAAAAATACCTCTAAATTAATTTTGTCTAGATAGAGAAGCGCTATAAGGGAGGTTTAGATTTGGCAATCTGGAAAATTAAATTTGAGTGTAATTTTTCCCTATTCCCCATTCCCTGTTCCCTGTTCCCTGTTCCCTTTTTTTATAAATATGCAACGTACTCATTCTAAATTAGTTTTAGGAATCAATTTATGTTTAGCGATAATTCCAGCTATAGTTCTGGGAATTCTTATTCTTAAGTATAGCCTTAATGTACCGATTCAAGACCAATGGCAAATTTCTGCTATTTTTGAAAAAGTTAATACCAGAACTTTGTCTTTCAGCGATTTAATGGCACAGCATAATGAAAGCAGAAAATTTTTCCCCAGACTAATTTTTATTGCCCTAGCATTTCTGACAAAATGGAATATTAGATATGAAATGTTAGTCATATTTTTACTTGCCTGTATAGTTGCTGTAAATATTTATCTTTTAAATCGATTAACAATTAATACCTCCTTTATCAAAAGTCTGACTATAGCATTCGTATCTAATATTTTTATATTTTCTGCCGTGCAATATGAAAATTGGTTATGGGGTATTCAAATAGTTGTTTTTATTCCCATCGCCTGTATTACTACCTCTATATTAATTGCTTATTCTCGACTGAATAATACAGCGAAATTTTTAATTTGTATGTTATTGGCAACCATCAGCACTTTTTCTTATGCTAATGGTTTATTAGCCTGGGTAATTGTCTTGCCAGTTTTAGCTTTAGCCAAACTAAAATCTTGGTCAGATATACTAAAAAATATCAATTTATATCTCCTATGGATAATTGGATTTATAGCAAATATAGCTTTATATTTTTACGATTATCAAAAGCCATTATCTCACCCTAATCCAGTAGAATCTATTAAATATCCATATCAAATATTTCAATATTTTCTAGCATTTATAGGTACTGCTCTTGGTATAGGTAGCAGTATACAACCCCTCAATAATTCAATTATTCTTGGCTCAATAACTATTACTCTATTTATTTGTTTATGTTCTTATGTACTATGGCAGATTAAAGACTATCAAATTCTGTCTCAAACCATTGGTTGGATTATGCTTGGTTCATATACAATTATTAGTGCCTTAGTTACATCCTTTGGTAGAGTTTCATTTGGTATAGAACAAGCACTTTCCTCAAGATATACAACCTTTTCCACTTATCTAATTATCTCCATAATTCATTTAATGATAATTGTGGGAGAAGATTGGATAAAAAAGAATACTTGTTAATTAATAGAAGCTTATTATCAAAAATAATTTGCTGGTTTCTCGGGATAATAACTGTTCTGCAAATACATAATTTTACTTATGGTATAGAAAAGATGCAATTATGGCGACAAAATTATTTGAAATATAAAGGATGTTTATTACTCATTAATTTTACTCACGATAACTGTCAAAATTTGATTGATTCTTACTATTTTGAATCTTACAGACAGCGGGCGCGTTACTTAAGCGAAATGGGTTTTTTACACCCTGGTTTAATTCAAACTAATCGCATTCAAGACCTTGTAAATACTAATAATGAGAGAGAAGTAGAAGGTCTTTTTGAAAAGCTAGAATTCATTGGTGGTAATAATTTACTAGCAACTGGTTGGGCAATATTTAGTGATACGGGTTTACCTGTAGATGCCATTGTTTTGAGTTATGATAATTCTCAAGGTGAATCTATTGTTTCTGCTGTGGCAGATATGACAATATCAAGACCTTATCTGGTGCAAGGATTTAAGGGTCAAAAATACTTTAAGTCAGGATGGCAAAAGGTATTATCTACTCATAAATTTCCCCAAGGAAATATTAATGTTAAAGCTTGGGCATTAGATACAGATACTGCTAAATTTTATCTAATTCCTGGTATTCATATTGTTAATAAGAATGGTCAAAATCTTAGTGTTGTTTCAATAAATAGGGAAGAAGGAAGAAGGAAGAGGGAAGAGGGAAGAGGGAAGAGGGAATAGGAAAAAATTTAGAGATATAAATAAGTTGTACAGAGGATGGTAAAAGCTAATTTTTAGCCAAAAATTAAATTTTTTTAGGGAAGAAGATACACAAAATAACCAGTGCATTTTAATTTTCATAAAAAATAGTTGCAGCTTAGATAGAGTAGGATATTTAACGTTCATAAAATAGAGTATAAATACACGATTAATTTTGCTTAGGTACTTAGTCTTCTTTTTCATAATTGCTATAAAACTATTTCTCATATCTGAATATAACTAGCAAATAAAAACCTAACATTAAATGACCAAAAAATCAGGTCAATAGCTTCCCCTTTTAAGGAGATAAAAAAAAGAGAATTCCGTATTTTCGTAGCCTCCCGTTACAGGAGGTGCTGATAACTGATAACTGATAACTGATAACTGGTAACTGAAATGACCTTTTGGTAAAGTCGAAATTAGTCGAGAAGTAACAGGGGAAGTTAGACAGGTAGATATTTATTTTTCTCCGGTATCAAACCCTCCTAATTCTGGCCTAAATTTAGGAGTATTGGATAAAATATTATTGAGTGATTCTTTAATTGAACCATTTCAGAATCAAACAACCTTGAATGAAGTTAGTAGTTGTTTGCTGAAGTTATTTTATTTTCAGAGTGAATTGCAGCGATAAGCAAAACGGAATCAAGAATATATTCCAGAATTATATTTGCCTAATTTATCTTTTGGGTTGAAAAAAGCGCCGTCTACACGGTGTTTACAATTGGTTGGGTTTTGAGTCCCAATCCATTTTTTTTCCTTCTTTCTTTCTTCTTCCTTTCTTCTTTCTTCTTCCTTCTTCCTTCTTCCTTCTTCAAGGATTTTAGCTACTTCTGCTTCTGAGAAATTGATCAATAGTTTTGGTTTTCAGTTAGACCAAGAAAACTGGGTTACAGGAGTTTATGTTTCTCCAGCAGGATGGAAAATAAATCTAATTGCTATTAACCAATTACCAGTAATTCCAGAAACATTGTGGTTAAGAATTTTAGGCAAGGGAAAAACTCAAGAATTAGCCATATTAGAATTGGTTGATTTATCGCCAGAAAACCCTTTTAAAAATCTGGCACTAGAACAGGTTTCAATTTGGAGAACTAATTTAGAAATTAAACAAGATTTAACTAATGAGGAGAGAGAATTAATTATGAATTTATCACCAGCTTATCTAAAATGGCGTGAAGATGTAAGGCAAGAAGGACGACAAGAAGGACAACAAGAAGAACGAAAGATTATACTGGAAAGCTTGCTAAAAAATCGATTTGACGAACTCGACCAAGAGTTATTATACCAATTTGATAAGTGTTTGTTACAAATAGTAGAAGTAAGAAAGAAGGAAGAAGGAAGAAGGAAGAAGAAGTAAATATTGAAAAAAATGTAAAAACGATATAAATAACTATCTAAAATCCACGATAGTCACTATTTTTAAGCATATCTGATAGAGTGGCACTTTTCATAGCATTCTTTTTTAAAATTGGTATTAGAAGTTGTGGAAACTTTATTAAACTTGTCTGCTGATGAATATGCTCAAATACTAATTCAATTACTGAATTTATCACGGGAATAACTCTTAAAGTTAATCAAAAATGAACCGTCAAAAGAGAAAAATTAAACGGGTATAGCAGAAGGAAGAAGGAATAAATTAAGAAGAAGGAAAATCTTACGTTTTTTAAGTTTTAATGCTTTAATATCATTTTTATTCTGTAACAATGTGCTGAATAATTGTTGTTCAAACCTTATTACACTGACTATTCTCATCTTTATATTCAGTGCAAATTTATGGAGAAATTGTATCAGCTTTTGATCTATGTTAAACTTTCCTTGGACCGCTATATCAGTTCTGTTTAAAGTTTATAACTTAGAGGTTGTCTGAGAAGTCCCATTTGCTACATCCAAGCCCCCGCGCATCCTCCGTTCAAAAAAAAGCGCAGCATCCTCTGGCTTCCCCCGATCCTGCGGGGGACGGGAGGGGGATTAATAAAGGGGGACTAGAGCAAGCAAATTAACTCTTGTTCCCCCCAAACTTGGGGGGCTAGGGGGGCAAAATTCAGTATCAAAAAACTTTTCAGATATCCTCTTAGACAAGGCAATCTTCTTCCTTCTTCCTTCTACTATAGCAATCTTGCTTATTCAAAAAACTCATCTATATCTTTAACTAAATAATCGAATAAAATATCCGCAGCTAATAAATTTCCAGAACTATTCCAATGAGGTTCCCTCAGTAAGTATAAAGGACGATTTTTTTGCTCTCTTCTAAATCTATCTAACATATCTATATAAGGAATACCATTAGCCTCTAAATACTTGATTAAAATCTCTTGCTGACAAGTCGTATTATAAGACTCTGGCTTCAAATCATCATATTCGGCAAAAATATCATTCAATAATTCATCATTAACTTGATATTCATCGGGATAAATTGCCACCACAAACTGAATATTTCGAGACTCTAATAATGCTTGCATTTCTGAAATACTCTGAAAAATATAGTTAACATTATCGTCTCGCTTACCCTCAAGTAAATCTCTAATCTTACAAAACTTGAGCCTACTTTTTTCTACCCGCAGAAAAGCTTTTTCAGATAAAATTCCCGGTGACTTTTCCCGTTCAATAATTGGAGCTGATGCTAAATTTAAACTAGCGACTAGAGAACTACTAGATAACTGGGCAGAATCCTGTTTAGCCCTTTGTAATTCCTGGTAAACTTGATATTTCTGCTGTAAAAACATCAACAATCTAGACCTACCAATAATCGGATAACCAAAAATAATTAATTCATCTTCCTTATCTATATCTATATATATGCCATTGACAATAATTCGTTTTCTTTCTGGGTCAGCATCTCGAAAATCATTACCAACAAAAAAACCCAATACTACCAAATCGGGATTATATTGTAACCCGTACTTTTTCAACATAGCTAACTGCTCCCCAGTATGAGTTCCTGGATAGCCTACATTAATCACATCAACCTGATTTTTGCCATAATAATTCTCAAATTTTTTCTCCAACAAAGCCGTATAATTTCCCTCCTTTCCACCAGCCCAATTAAACGAATCACTAACTACTAACAAGCGAAATTTATTCTGGTCTTTTTGCAAAGGATAATCTCTATCATTAAAACCAAATTGATTATTTCCATTAATATAAGGTCGTACTCTAAATCCTAAATCTGAATCGTACTGATAGAGACCTTTAAATAGATAAGGCTCCAAAACAATCATCACAACTTCTACCAAAAACAGAGGTATAACTATCCAGGTAAATGTTAATAATAAAAATGTATTAAAATTTTTCCAGTTAATCAATTTCAGGTATTTTGATAACATATTGAAGAAGGAGACAGGAGACAGAAGACAGGAGACAGGAGGGAAATTACTTATGGATAGTCAACGAATAGCCGCTCTGCGTCTAGCCTTCCCCAAGTAATTTTGAACACGACCGTTGACGGTGGGGTATTAAACCCAAAATCAAAATATAGGGAATTAAAAATATAGTACTTTGCTCTGGTATAATAAAAGTTATACGTAAATATAGTCATATATAGTCAAATAATGTCAAATATCTTCGTTGATTTGTGCAAAAGAGTTACTAAATATTTGACAAAATTTAATAACTCAAAGGCCATCTGTTTAATAGTATAATGAAATTGGCACGCTTAGTTCCAGACTAAATAATCATCAAAATTCCGCGCGTCCTCGAATCCTAATATAATTTTAACCCCTTGATTTATGAGATTAGTTGAGAGACATATTATTCAAAAAAATCATCGGTTTTATCCTGAAATAGACCGACTGTGTTTCTTGTCTAAAAATCTCTATAACTATGCTAATTATTTAGTTCGTCAATCTTTCATCTTTGAAAATAATTATCGTCACTATTACGACCTGCAAAAAACACTCTCTACTCAACCAGATTATCAAGCAATGCCAGCTAAAGTATCTCAACAAATATTGATGATACTAGATAGAAACTGGAAGAGTTTTTTAGCAGCAAGCGAAGTTTATCAACAGAACCCATCAAAGTTTAATGCTCGTCCTCGTATTCCTGGATATAAGAATAAAATAACAGGAAGAAATATTGTAGTTTATACGACACAAGCTATCAGCAAGAGGCAACTTAAACAAGGAATTATTAATCCCAGTAAAACCGGAATTTATCTAAAAACATTAGTACCTACTTCACAAATTAAGCAAGTTCGTCTCGTGCCTAGACTTAACCATTATGTAATTGAGGTGATTTATGAGAAATGCGAAAAACAATACGAGCTAGAGAAAAATCGTTGTGCCAGTATTGATATAGGATTAAACAATCTAGCTACATTAACTTTTAATCAAGCCGGAATCAAACCACTCTTGATAAATGGCAGACCGTTAAAATCTATCAATCAATACTATAATAAAGTTAAAAGCTTACTACAATCTCAACTCCGGGAAAATCAATCAAGTAAGAGACTAAAAAAGCTTTGTAATAAGAGAGAATTCAAAATCAATGATTATCTTCATAAATCATCTCGTTTAATTATTAATACCCTGATTAATCAGAAAATAGGAACATTGATAATTGGGCACAATGAAGAATGGAAACAGAAGATAAATCTAGGGAAAAGAAATAATCAAAATTTTGTCTGTGTTCCCTACAACAAGTTAATAGAAATTTTATCTTATAAAGCCAAGATGGTAGGGATAGATGTAATTATTACAGAAGAATCTTATACGTCAAAAGCGAGTTTTATAGATAATGATTTGATTCCAGTGTACAAGGAAGGTGAGAATAATCATGTCACTTTTTCTGGAAAAAGAGTAAAAAGAGGTTTGTATCGTACCACAAGCATTGGATTGATTAATGCTGATGTGAACGGTTCTCTAAACATAATGAAAAAAGCAGTCCCAAATGTCTTTGACCATGGGATAGAGGGTGTTGTAGTTCACCCAGTCAGAATAACACCTGCAAAATAAGGATATGTCATATTTGACTATATTTTTATGAACTATAGTTTCCAATTGAAAGAAGGAAGAAGGAAGAAGGAAGAAGGAAAAATATTGCGTTGTCTGAGTTTTAAGATGAGCGATCTGTCCTAACCTTTCCTTAGACTGCTATATAACTCATCTGAGGGGAGGTAGGAAGATAGGGAGTAAGGGAGTAGGGAGCATTTTTCCAAAAAAAACACTATATGTGCCATAGTGCTATAGTTTTTATCTACTATATACAGTGGTTTTGCCTAATTCTGGTCAAAGAAAGAGGATGTATTTCGGTTCCAATTCAAACAGGACTTAAGCATTTTTCCAACAAAAACACTATATGTACCATAGTGCTATAGTTTTTATCTACTATATACAGTGGTTTTGCCTAATTCTGGTCAAAGAAAGAAGATTTATTTCGGTTCCAATTCAAACAGGACTTAAAGATTTTTCCAATAAAAACACTATATGTACCATAGTGCTATAGTTTTTATCTACTATATACAGTGGTTTTGCCTAATTATTGTCAAAGAAAGAAGATTTATTTCGGTTCCAATTCCAACAGGACTTAAGCATTTTCCGACAAAAACACTATATGTATCATAGTGCTATAGTTTTTATCTACTAAATATAGTGCTTTTGCCTAATTCTGGTCAAAGAAAGAAGATTTATTTCGGTTCCAATTCAAACAGGACTTAAAGATTTTTCCAATAAAAACACTATATGTACCATAGTGCTATAGTTTTTATCTACTATATACAGTGGTTTTGCCTAATTATTGTCAAAGAAAGAAGATTTATTTCAGCTCCAATTCCAACAGGACTTAAGGATTTTCCGACAAAAACACTATATGTATCATAAGGGTGGGATGACGCCATTCGGAGCGACTCTGTCAAGAGCGGGTTTCCTCGCCATATCCAATCGACCAAGAAAAAGTAAACTTAAGTATTTCAAGCCTTTGGCTTTAGTCGGAGGTACTGATAACTGATAACTGATAACTGAAATGACACTATCTTCTATTATTAAACTACTAGGGCGATCGCCCTTAACAACCGAACTCCTAAACAAACTCCAACAACACCAATGCCTACAACTAAACGGCGCTCCCCGTTTACCCAAAGGCTTAGTTGCATCTACCCTGGCCCAACAACAACAGCAAAATTTGTTCATTGTCACTGCTACCTTAGAAGAAGCGGGACGGTGGGCGGCACAATTAGAAGCAATAGGATGGCCGACAGTACACTTTTATCCCACCTCAGAAGCATCACCCTACGAAACCTCCCAGTCCGAAGAAATGATTTGGGGACAAATGCAGGTATTGGCAGACTTGCTGAGTGAGAATGCGCCAGAAAATGCAAGCAATAAAGCAAAAATGGCCGTAGTGGCAACAGAGCGATCGCTCCAACCCCACCTACCCACAGTTAAACAATTTCAACCATACTGCCTAAAACTCAACCCAGGTATTAGCAGCAATTCTAAAACCTTCGATGAAAAACTAGCCAAGATGGGATATGAAAGAGTACCCCTAGTAGAAACCGAGGGTCAGTGGAGTCGCCGAGGGGATATTATAGATATATTTCCTGTCGCCTCAGAATTACCAGTACGCCTAGAATGGTTTGGTGACGAACTCGAAAAAAATTCGGGAATTTGACCCCTCGACTCAACGCTCCCTTGACAAAATTGCCAAAATAGTAGTGACTCCCACAAACTTTAGTCAGTGGGGGTGGGGAAACTTAGAGTCAATAACCGACTCAAAATTTGTCTCCCTTTTAGATTATTTGCCAGAAAATACCCTAGTCGCCATAGACGAAGCTGACCAATGTGCTGCTCATGGCGATCGCTGGTTTGAACTGGTAGAAGAAAACTGGCAACAACTCAACGCTGACCAAACATCCCAACCATTACCAAAAATTCATCGTACTTTTGCCGACTCCCTCGCAGAAGTAGAATTATTTCCCAGACTATATTTATCCGAACTCGTCAAAGAAAGCAATAGCAGTATTACCAGCTCAGTGGAATACACCCTCAACCTCGCCAGTCGTCCCTTACCAGTAATGCCGCACCAATACGCAAAACTGGCAGAAAACCTGCGCCAGGAAAGGGAACGGAAATTTTCCGTATTCCTCATTTCCGCTCAACCATCGCGCTCCGTATCCCTACTCCAGGAACACGACTGTCCCGCTCAGTTCATCCCCAACCCCCCGCGACTACCCTGCCATTGACAGACTGCAAACCCAACATACCCCTGTTGCTCTCAAATATAGTGGTTTAGCAGAATTAGAAGGATTTATTTTGCCCACATTCCGGTTAGTTGTCATCACCGACCGAGAATTTTATGGACAACACACCCTCGCTACTCCCACCTATATTCGCAAACGTCGTCAAGCAGCTTCCAAACAAGTAGACCCCAACAAACTGCGTCCCGGAGATTATGTGGTTCACCGTCAACATGGTATCGGCAAGTTTGTCAAATTAGAAAGTCTGACTCTGAATAATGAAACCCGCGACTATCTAGTAATTCAATATGCGGACGGTTTACTCAGAGTTGCCGCCGACCAACTTAGTTCCCTGTCGCGGTTGAGAAGTACGGATAAGAAAAAACCGCAGCTCAATAAACTGACGGGTAAAACTTGGGAAAGCACCAAAAATAAAGTCCGTAAGTCAATCAAAAAATTAGCCGTTGACCTGCTGAAACTTTATGCTCAACGCGCCAAACAAACAGGTTATAGTTTTCCTGCTGACTCCCCATGGCAAGAAGAAATGGAAGATTCGTTCCCCTATCAACCTACTCCCGACCAGTTGAAAGCAACTCAAGATGTGAAACGGGATATGGAAAGTGAGCGAGCAATGGATCGTCTTGTTTGTGGTGATGTGGGTTTTGGTAAAACAGAAGTTGCTATTCGAGCAATTTTCAAAGCAGTCACTGCTAACAAACAAGTAGCATTTCTCGCCCCGACTACAGTTTTAACTCAACAACATTATCATACTCTCAAGGAACGTTTTGCACCTTATCCTATAGAAATAGGTTTACTCAACCGCTTCCGTACTACTAATGAAAAGAAAGAAATTCAGCGGAGGTTGGCGACTGGGGAGTTGGATATTATTGTTGGCACCCATTCTATTTTAAGCAAAACAATTAACTTTCGGGAGTTAGGGTTGTTGGTGGTGGATGAGGAACAACGGTTTGGCGTTAACCAGAAGGAAAAAATTAAGGCGCTCAAAGCTCAGGTAGATGTGCTGACATTGACTGCAACGCCAATTCCTCGGACTTTATATATGGCGCTTTCAGGAATTCGCGAAATGAGTTTAATTGCGACTCCACCCCCATTGCGTCGTCCGATAAAAACTCATCTTGCACCTTACGATCTGGAAACTGCTCGCACTGCAATTCGCCAAGAGTTGAATAGAGGAGGACAGGTATTTTATGTTGTGCCGCGCATTGAGGGTATTGAGGAATTAGCGGGAAAGTTACGAGAAATGATTCCCGGAGCTAGAATAAATATTGGTCACGGTCAAATGGATGCTAACGAATTGGAGTCAATAATGCTCACGTTTAGTGCTGGTGAAGCTGATATTTTGGTTTGTACCACAATTATTGAGTCTGGTTTGGATATTCCTCGCGTTAACACGATATTAATAGAGGATGCTCAAAAGTTTGGCTTGTCTCAGTTGTATCAGTTGCGGGGAAGGGTTGGTCGTGCGGGGGTGCAAGCTCATGCGTGGTTGTTTTATCCGACTACTGCTTCCGGTGGGATAGCGCTGACAGATGATGCTCAAAAACGGTTGCGCGCAATTCAGGAGTTTACCCAGTTGGGTTCTGGATATCAGTTAGCAATGCGAGATTTGGAGATTCGGGGAGCGGGGGATATTTTGGGTGCAGAGCAGTCTGGTCAGGTTAATACTATTGGGTTCGATCTGTATACAGAAATGCTGCAAGAGGCAATTAGTGAGGTTAAAGGTCAAGAAATTCCGCAGGTGGATGATACGCAAATTGATTTGAGTTTGACTGCATTTATTCCCGCAGACTATATTCTAGATTTAGATCAAAAAATGAGTGCATATCGGTTAGTTGCTGCTGCTAATAGTCGGGAAGAGTTGAGTCAAATAGAAATTGATTGGAGCGATCGCTACGGTAGTATCCCAAAAGCTGGTTTACAGTTATTAAGGATGATGGAATTAAAACAAATTGCCAAAAAAATAGGCTTTTCTCGAATTAAAGTAGAAGGCAAACAACACGTTGTTTTAGAAACACCAATGGAGGAACCTGCATGGAATTTATTAAAGGAGAAATTACCAGGTCATTTAAAGTCTCGTTTTGTGTTTAGTAAGGGTAAAGTAACAGTTCGTGGTTTAGGTGTTTTAAGTGCTGATAAACAGTTAGAAAGTTTAATAGATTGGTTGAGTAAAATGGAAGGAGTTTTAGTAATTAATAATTAATAATTATTAATTAATAATTAATAACTGGAGAGTACAAAGTTCTTCCAAAAAACGATTTATTTTGAAGACTGAAGATATTATACCAATTTAAAAAAAGAATGCTACAAAAAGGTAGACCTCGATCGGATATGCTTAAAAATAGCTAGTCTAGTTCATTTTAGATAGTTATTTATATCGTTTTTCCATTTTTTTAAATATTTATCACTTCTTCCTTCTTTCGTAGGGACGCCCTTATGCAACGTCCCTACCATTTGTAACAAACATTTATCACCCTTGGTATTACTGGCAAAGGCTTACAGTGCTTATACCAAGCGTGAAAAAAGAATGTTACAAATACTTTAGTGCAATCACTTTGAAAATATTGGATACTTAAATGCGATCGCAGTGCTAAATATTGGCCATTGATCAAGCATTGATAATAAATTCCCAGCCAGTTATTTGAGATATTACTTTTTGGGTTAATTTATTTAAACTCTTAGTCAGAGCATTTTGTAACTCTTCTATACTGTCGAAATTAATCCACTTAAAATCTTCTTTCATGTATTGCCATAATCTTTCTATGGGATTAATTTGTGGACTATATGGTGGTTGAAACAATAAAATAATATTCTCAGGAAGATTTAAGTTTAAAGCTTTGTGTAAACCACCATTGTCTAGCTGAATTATGTGAATTTCATCTTTGAATTGCTCTGCAAATAATTCTAAAAACAATTCATTTGCAAATACTATTAAGGTGATTCAATAATTGATAATTGATAATGGATAATTGATAATTACCTCTCCCTAAAAGGAAGAGGATTGAATAACTTGCTTGAATATCATAAACACTATGGAGCCAAGCCATGAATTTCAGTATAACTATCAAAACCTTCTGGGTCTTCTAATTCTCCTTTTAATTTATCTTTAACTGTTTCTGGAATTAATGATTGACGACCTGGACTTGTGCTAATTGTTAATAAATTTTCTAGTCCACCTTGACGATATTGACTTAACCACCTAGAAATTGTCACCTCACGGGGTGACCAGTCAAAGCAGCTAAATGGCCAACAGTTTCAGCCTGATTAGTAACAAGCAAATATAAAACTTGTACTCTTTCTCTGTGTTTAGCCGTTTTTTGGTCCAAAAACAACTTTTTTAGGACTTCTTCTGACTCTGTAATATTAATTTTTAGTATTCCAGACATCGATTTTTAATTTATGCGATCGCTCCTAATCATTTGTAACATTCTTTTTTCACGCTTGGTATTAAAACTGCAAAATATTATGCGGAGAAAATCTGATGGAAAAATTGTATTAATCGATTTTGGTCCTGTCAAAGAAATTAAGGGGTTAGCAATTACAACTGGGGGTCATACAACTATTGTTAGTGGTAGCGAGGACAAAACTATCAAAATTTGGGATTTAGCAACGGGTAGTCTCAAAAATACTCTCACTGGTCATACATGGGTCGTAACTTCTATTGCCATAAGTTCCGACGGACAAACTATTGTTAGTGGTAGCGATGACAAAACTATTAAAATTTGGTCGGCGCGGTAGTAGGTAATTTCAGTTATCAGTTATCAGTTATCAGTATTTCCGACTTAAACAGGATGCAAGAAAATATTTGATAATTCTATAATTACTTCACTCCCCCACTCCCCTACTCTCCTACTCCCTAACTCCCCCACTCCCTAACTCCCCCACTCCCCTACTCTCCTATTCCCTAACTCCCCCACTCCCACACTCCCCTACTCCCCCACTCTCCTACTCCTCTACTCTAACTCAACCTCCGCCAAATACCAACACTCCCATCACCACAACCTGCTGCCAACATCTGACCATCTACGCTAAACGTTACTGCATTCACTGCTGCTTCCTGACTCAATACTCCTAACTCCTCCATCGTATAAGGGTTCCATAAATACATATTCCCATCTCGACATCCACTTGCTAAAATCAAACCATCGGGACTAATAGCAACAGCATTCACTCCATCAGGATGTTGCAATGTTCCCAATAAATCTCCAGTCGCTAACTGCCACAACCTAATAGTATTGTCACTACTCCCACTCGCCAATATCTGACCATCAGGAGCGATCGCCACACCCCGCACCACATCACTATGACCAGTCAAAGTCAACAACAACCTCCCTGTCCCCACATCCCACAACTTAATCGTCTTATCCCCACTCCCACTCGCTAAGACCTTGCCATCAGGACTAATAGCAACCGACTCCACCCATGCAGTATGACCTTTCAAATATCCTCGCATTTTCCCACTATTGAGATACCAAACCTTCACCGTCTTGTCACCATGACCGCTTGCCAATATCTGACCATCTTGACTAATAGCGATCGCCTGCACGGGACCCCAGTCTTGACCCAACCAACCACCTAGAGTTCGCACTAACTTACCAGTCCCCAAATTCCAAACTTTTACAGTACCGTCATTACTACCACTCACCAAAGTCTGACCATCTGAACTAAAAGCGATCTCCTGCACCCATCCCGAATGACTAAACATCCACCCTCCCAAAGTACGGGGTTCGCTACCAGTCTTCAGAGTCCAGACTTTAATGCTATTATCCTCACCCCCACTCACCACAGTCTGACCGTCAATACTAAATGCTACTGTTCTGACTTTATCGCCGTGACTTTCTATACTTTCAGACCCTTCCCAAGAACTCTTTGTTGTCTGCATTAAATCTTTCAGTACTTCTTCTGCTGAACTATAGCGTTGTTGCAGCGATGGTTGTAACATCCGTTCGATAATATTATTCAAAGATGTGCTTACAGGTCTAGGTAAATGTTGCTGCCATAACCATTCTTCACCATGACGCAGGTCGAAGGGGTCGAGTAGAGTCATTAACTGAATGCAGACAATACCTAAACTATAGATATCGCTAGCAAATACTGCTTGACCAATTAACTGTTCCGGTGCAGTATATTCTGGAGAACCGATAACCGTACCACTTTTGACTGCGGGATTAGTAGAAATAGCTTTTGCAGCGCCGAAACCTACTAAATATAAATTTATTCCCCAGTCATATTCACTCTCATTAGTACCACGACGAATAATATTTTCTGGTTTAATATCCCGATGAATTACTTGATTTTTGTGGATAAACTGCAAAACTGGCAGTATTTCTCTCAGAAATTTTCTGATTTTTTGTTCATTAAATGTCCCCTGTTCTTTTAATTCTTGAGCTAAATTTTTGCCTTCTATATATTCTTGTACTAAATACCTATAAGATGATACAACAAAATAGGCTAATAAACTAGGAATTTGTGGATGTTTTCCCAGTTTGTCTAGTTGTAATGCTTCTCGGTTAAAATAGGCTGATGCTTTTTCTATTTCACTAATATTTTGTGCTGCATTTTTGCCGGGAATACCTACAGGTAAAAATTGTTTAATTACACATATTGGTTTGGAAGGAATATCTTCATCGATTGCTAAGAATGTTCTGCTAAATGTACCTATTCCGATTGGTTTGAGGAGGCGGTAATGTTCTCTCAGGATGAGTTTTGCACCGCAACTTTGGCAAAATCTATTTTTATCTGGGTTTTGAGGTTTTTGGCAAGTAGGATTGTAGCAATAACTCATATTTTGTACTGGTAATAATTTAGTTTAAGGAAGAAGTAAGAAGGAAGAAGTAAGAAGGAAGAAGTAAGAAGGAAGAAGTAAGAAGGAAGAAGTATGATTTAAAAATAGACTTTTTGCATAAGTAAAAAAAAATCAACAAATCCCAAATGGATAAACAGTTTTGAAATCTTACCGAATAACTAAGGTTTAAACCCTCTCCTTTAAAGGAGAAACAAGCGGTCGTTTGCGGAGCAGTCCGTTAGGATGGGATGGCGTTTTGCTAGCGCATAACTACGTTAACGGCTGTCGCCGACATGAATGCGAGCGCATTCCGATCGAAAAAGCGGAGTGGCTCTGATAAGAGCGGGTCTCCTCGCCATATCCAATCGACCAAGAGAGAAAAAAAGTTTCCTTTAAGTCAATCCTCTTATTTTCAAGGAGAGGTAATTAATAATTAATAATTAATAATTAATAATTAATAATTGTTGAACCTTTGTTGCTTTTTCCCAGAATATTTTTATACAATTGAAAAAGCATTACTTAATTATACCAAAAATTAGTCAATGAGTATAATAAAAAACCTTTGTCATCCTCACTACCAAAGTTACCAAACAGGATATGATAATAAAAACTAAATAGTTGTTCAGGAGGATATAATCTATGACATTGCTACTAGCTGGTGACATTGGCGGTACTAAAACAATACTACAACTGGTAGAGGCTACACGAGAAGAATCAAAGGCTACCGTGGAATTTCAGAGCCTTTATGAGAATCGTTACTCTAGTCACGATTTTCCAGATTTAGTACCTATAGTACAAAAATTTTTGGCAGAAGCAAATGAGCAATTGGGACAGCAATTCCAACCAGAAAAAGCTTGTTTTGCGATCGCTGGTCCTATTGTCAACAATACTGTTAAATTGACGAATCTGCCTTGGATGCTGGATGCTAAACTGCTAGAAAATGAATTAGGGGTATCTCAAGTTAGCCTGATCAACGATTTTGAAGCAGTGGGTTATGGAATTTTGGGTTTAACTGACAATGATTTAGAGACTTTACAAACTGGCGAACCCCAAGGTGATGCCCCAATAGCTGTAATTGGTGCAGGTACTGGGTTAGGAGAATGTTTTTTGGTTAGAGCTGCGGGAACGGTTAGAGTTTATCCCACAGAGGGGGGTCATGCAGATTTTGCACCACGCTCTGAGTTGGAATTTGATCTATTAAAATATTTATTAGCAAAGCATAATATAGACCGAGTGTCTGTAGAAAGAGTAGTTTCAGGCATGGGAATTGTGGCAATTTATCAATTTTTACGCGATCGCAAATCTGCTGCTGAATCTCCTGAAATAGCGGAAGTACTAAGAAAGTGGGAAACAGAAATTGGCTCAAATGAAATTACAGTAGATCCAGGTGCAATTATTGGGAAAGCTGCGTTGGAAAAGAGCGATCGCTTGTGCGAGAAAGTTTTAGAGCTTTTTGTGGAAGGTTATGGAGCAGAAGCAGGTAATTTAGCATTGAAACTTTTACCTTATGGTGGCTTATATATAGCAGGTGGTATCGCTGCTAAAATCCTGCCATTGATGAAGTCAGGTACTTTCATGGAAGCTTTTCATCATAAGGGACGAATGAGAGCATTGTTAGAAAAAGTACCTGTTCATATTGTGTTAAACCCTCAAGTGGGATTAATTGGTGCAGCAATTCGTGCTTCTAATTTATAGGCAATGATACTAAGTAGGGGAGTGGGGGAGTGGGGGAGTGGGGGAGTGGGGGAGTAGACTAAATATTGAAGTAATTGGGCGTTCGGTAGTTTTGGTACAAAAACTTATGCACTAAGACCATTTGAGGTGCTGTGAGAATTATTAAAACCCTGATTAATATTATGTCCGGATAATTAGTGATGCAAAAACTTTTTCTCGTAAGCGCCTTTTCTTCCCTCCTGTCTCCTGCCTTTCTTTCCGTACCGTTACTACCGATCGCCTTAGCGAAACTGGTGCAACTGTTGACTTTTGACTTAAAATACTACTGAATCTCCTAAATTCTAACTTTTAATTTAAAATTTCTCACTTTTGACTTTTGACTTTTGACTTTTGACTTATGATTAATTGGAAGCCCTATCTAGAATCGGTTTGTCGGGACTATGCCAAATGGTGGGAGGTTTATACTCTGACGGATGTGAGGGGAAAAAAGTCTCTTCAGCAGCAGCAGCATATTTCCCCACTGTTGGATTTGGGTTTGATGGTACAAACTGTTGCGGAAGAAAAACAGAGGGAAAGACAAGAAGAGAAAATTGAACGGTTGACCGTTTTGGAGGGTTTGCGCAAATATGCTCCAAATCATGTGTTGTTGCTGGGGCGGCCGGGGTCAGGAAAATCTACTGCTTTGGCTAGATTGTTGTTGGAAGAGGCGGAGAAATTAAGATCCCCCCTTAGTCCCCCCTTTAGAAGGGGGGAAACAGGAGAAAATACTTTTTTTCCAATGGAGACGGAGGAGGAAGGGGAAACAGGAAAAACTCCCCCCTTTCCAAGGGGGGTTGGGGGGGATAAAACCTTTCCAAGGGGGGCAGGGGGGGATCGAAAAATTCCCATCCTCATCGAACTCCGCTACAGTCAATCTTCCATACTTTCCAGAATTCAAGCATTTATCCACAAACACCACCCCACCATAAATATAGATACAGCAACTCTAGAAACTTGGCTCCGTCAAGGTGAATTTTTGCTCCTGTTCGATGGGTTTAACGAAATGGCATCGGAAGCGGCACGACAACAGGTGAGAACGTTTCGGCAAGACTACCCCCAAACTGCCATGGTGTTTACGACGCGAGATTTGAGTCTGGGGGGAGATTTGGGGATAGAGAAAAGGTGGGAAATGCAACCTCTGACTGAATCTCAAATGCGGGAGTTTATCAGTGCTTATTTGCCTGAGCAGGGAGAAAAATTATGGCAGCAGTTGCAGGGGAGGTTGCGGGAGTTGGGAGAAACTCCGATGTTTTTGTTGATGTTGTGTTCGGTGTTTGGCTATAATAAAGTAATACCAAGCAATCTGGGATTGGTGTTTCGGAGTTTTACTGAGAGTTATAGGAGTCGCCTCAAGCAAGATGTTCCCGTTGATGAAAGTTCTCGACGTTGGTGGGATAGGTTATTGCAGGAGTTGGCGTGGGTGATGACGAATGGGGAGTCGAAAACTGAGATTATGGTTGCTATTTCTCGACAAAAAGCTGAGGAGGTGTTGACGGAGTTTTTGCGGGGGAAAGTAGAAGCTCCTGATGACCGTGCGATGTGTTGGTTGGAGGATTTATTGGAGCATCATTTGATTCAGGTGGGA
>NZ_BLZO01000017.1 GCF_014132355.1 Okeania sp. KiyG1 | reverse complement strand
TACGCTCGATGTTTGAAAAATATTCTTTAGCTATTCAAGCATATTTAAAGCAAGAAGGTGTAAAATGTAAAATTCAGAAATCCACTGCCGTTAATAACGATCTAGGTTTTCTTTTGGGTATGTTGCTGGGGAAAAAATTAATTTGAATTATTTGAATCACAGATTATACAAAGGCAAAATTCATCAAACAGTAAATTCTTAATAATTAACAATTAATAATTACCGATAAATTTTGGTCTAAAGCCTCCCTTTTTAAGGGGATAAAATTTTAAGAGGATAAAAAAAAGAAAATATTCCCTAAGGTTAAGCCTCCTTATTGCAGAGGTACTGATAACTGATAACTGATAACTGATAACTGATAACTGATAACTGATATAGTTGTACGCTCGATGTTTGAAAAATATTCTTTAGCTATTCAAGCATATTTAAAGCAAGAAGGTGTAAAATGTAAAATTCAGAAATCCACTGCCGTTAATAACGATCTAGGTTTTTCTTTTGGGTATGTTGCTGGGGAAAAAATTAATTTGAATTATTTGAATCACAGATTATACAAAGGCAAAATTCATCAAACAGTAAATTCTTAATAATTAACAATTAATAATTACCGATAAATTTTGGTCTAAAGCCTCCCTTTTAAGGGGATAAAATTTTAAGAGGATAAAAAAGAAAATATTCCCTAAGGTTAAGCCTCCTTATTGCAGAGGTACTGATAACTGATAACTGATAACTGATAACTGATAACTGATAACTGATATAGTTGTACGCTCGATGTTTGAAAAATATTCTTTAGCTATTCAAGCATATTTAAAGCAAGAAGGTGTAAAATGTAAAATTCAGAAATCCACTGCCGTTAATAACGATCTAGGTTTTTCTTTTGGGTATGTTGCTGGGGAAAAAATTAATTTGAATTATTTGAATCACAGATTATACAAAGGCAAAATTCATCAAACAGTAAATTCTTAATAATTAACAATTAATAATTACCGATAAATTTTGGTCTAAAGCCTCCCTTTTAAGGGGATAAAATTTTAAGAGGATAAAAAAGAAAATATTCCCTAAGGTTAAGCCTCCTTATTGCAGAGGTACTGATAACTGATAACTGATAACTGATAACTGATAACTGATAACTGATATAGTTGTACGCTCGATGTTTGAAAAATATTCTTTAGCTATTCAAGCATATTTAAAGCAAGAAGGTGTAAAATGTAAAATTCAGAAATCCACTGCCGTTAATAACGATCTAGGTTTTTCTTTTGGGTATGTTGCTGGGGAAAAAATTAATTTGAATTATTTGAATCACAGATTATACAAAGGCAAAATTCATCAAACAGTAAATTCTTAATAATTAACAATTAATAATTACCGATAAATTTTGGTCTAAAGCCTCCCTTTTAAGGGGATAAAATTTTAAGGGGATAAAAAAAAGAAAATATTCCCTAAGGTTAAGCCTCCTTATTGCAGAGGTACTGATAACTGATAACTGATAACTGATAACTGATAACTGATAACTGATATAGTTGTACGCTCGATGTTTGAAAAATATTCTTTAGCTATTCAAGCATATTTAAAGCAAGAAGGTGTAAAATGTAAAATTCAGAAATCCACTGCCGTTAATAACGATCTAGGTTTTTCTTTTGGGTATGTTGCTGGGGAAAAAATTAATTTGAATTATTTGAATCACAGATTATACAAAGGCAAAATTCATCAAACAGTAAATTCTTAATAATTAACAATTAATAATTACCGATAAATTTTGGTCTAAAGCCTCCCTTTTAAGGGGATAAAATTTTAAGAGGATAAAAAAGAAAATATTCCCTAAGGTTAAGCCTCCTTATTGCAGAGGTACTGATAACTGATAACTGATAACTGATAACTGATAACTGATAACTGATATAGTTGTACGCTCGATGTTTGAAAAATATTCTTTAGCTATTCAAGCATATTTAAAGCAAGAAGGTGTAAAATGTAAAATTCAGAAATCCACTGCCGTTAATAACGATCTAGGTTTTTCTTTTGGGTATGTTGCTGGGGAAAAAATTAATTTGAATTATTTGAATCACAGATTATACAAAGGCAAAATTCATCAAACAGTAAATTCTTAATAATTAACAATTAATAATTACCGATAAATTTTGGTCTAAAGCCTCCCTTTTAAGGGGATAAAATTTTAAGAGGATAAAAAAGAAAATATTCCCTAAGGTTAAGCCTCCTTATTGCAGAGGTACTGATAACTGATAACTGATAACTGATAACTGATAACTGATAACTGATATAGTTGTACGCTCGATGTTTGAAAAATATTCTTTAGCTATTCAAGCATATTTAAAGCAAGAAGGTGTAAAATGTAAAATTCAGAAATCCACTGCCGTTAATAACGATCTAGGTTTTTCTTTTGGGTATGTTGCTGGGGAAAAAATTAATTTGAATTATTTGAATCACAGATTATACAAAGGCAAAATTCATCAAACAGTAAATTCTTAATAATTAACAATTAATAATTACCGATAAATTTTGGTCTAAAGCCTCCCTTTTAAGGGGATAAAATTTTAAGAGGATAAAAAAGAAAATATTCCCTAAGGTTAAGCCTCCTTATTGCAGAGGTACTGATAACTGATAACTGATAACTGATAACTGATAACTGATAACTGATATAGTTGTACGCTCGATGTTTGAAAAATATTCTTTAGCTATTCAAGCATATTTAAAGCAAGAAGGTGTAAAATGTAAAATTCAGAAATCCACTGCCGTTAATAACGATCTAGGTTTTTCTTTTGGGTATGTTGCTGGGGAAAAAATTAATTTGAATTATTTGAATCACAGATTATACAAAGGCAAAATTCATCAAACAGTAAATTCTTAATAATTAACAATTAATAATTACCGATAAATTTTGGTCTAAAGCCTCCCTTTTAAGGGGATAAAATTTTAAGAGGATAAAAAAAGAAAATATTCCCTAAGGTTAAGCCTCCTTATTGCAGAGGTACTGATAACTGATAACTGATAACTGATAACTGATAACTGATAACTGATATAGTTGTACGCTCGATGTTTGAAAAATATTCTTTAGCTATTCAAGCATATTTAAAGCAAGAAGGTGTAAAATGTAAAATTCAGAAATCCACTGCCGTTAATAACGATCTAGGTTTTTCTTTTGGGTATGTTGCTGGGGAAAAATTAATTTGAATTATTTGAATCACAGATTATACAAAGGCAAAATTCATCAAACAGTAAATTCTTAATAATTAACAATTAATAATTACCGATAAATTTTGGTCTAAAGCCTCCCTTTTAAGGGGATAAAATTTTAAGAGGATAAAAAAAGAAAATATTCCCTAAGGTTAAGCCTCCTTATTGCAGAGGTACTGATAACTGATAACTGATAACTGAAATGACCTCTCCTGAAAATGGATAGAATTGGCGCACATAATTTCGGGCATTTATTTCTGATCTAAATCAGAAACTTTAAACCTTAATTATTTTATAAGCAGCACATCAGCTATTATTATATTAAGTTCGGATAATTAGAAATCGCAAACCTATATTCTTATACAGAGCAAATCTCCTTATTCTTCCTACTACCTACTACCTACTCCATACTACCTTATTTATAAGTATTCAACCGGACACTATATTAATCATGAGCTTTTTTGACATCTTAAAACTGTCTGATTTTAAGGGGTTGTTGCTCCACTAAAGTTGAGATTAGATAATATCTTCAAAGAAAAGGTGAAAGAGGCTTGATATTAGACGATGTAGGTGCTAAAGTTTATGAGAGAATATTTTTAAGTAGATGGAGAAGATGGCTAAAACAACAGAAAAATTAAATACTTCAGAACAATCAAATACTCCACTGACTGGTAAAGCATTGTTGAAGAAAGTTAAAGAACTCTCCCACAAGTCAAAGAAAGATACTGCTATTGCTTGCGGATATTATTCAACTACAAAAGAGAAGCAGAAACGAGTAAATCTTGCTAAATTCTACGATGCAGTTTTACAGGCAAAGGGACTAAATTTAGATGATAATAATGTTAAAGATGGAAGAGGGCGTGCTGCTACTTACCGTGCTTGTGTTCATAGAAATGGACAGTTAGTAATAGGTGCTAATTATACGCAAGAAATGGGATTGAAACCAGGGGATGAATTTATTATCCAGTTAGGGCATAAACATATTCATCTTAGGCAGATTAATATAGAAGTAGAAAAAGAAGATGAAAATCATGAGGAAGAATAAATAAGTTGTGTAGTATTCGTGATGGTCTCTAAAATCTGCGATTAGAATCATCTAGATATTCCATAATGAATGCTGCAAAAAACTAGAGTAATGTACAGTATCTGAAACCTAGTTTTTGGCAGCAAATAGACTTGGCAAGATAAGTTTACAAGTTTAGTATTCTCGAAGAGAAAAATGCCTGAATTTGGATGGGCTTACTATTAATTTTATCGAGTAGGATTTTTATAAGTTTCAAGTCAGTTAAGGTAAATCACAGAACATTTGATTTGATTAAGGTTTAAACTAAGTTTACTATCATGTCTAAGATAGTAGAGATGGGATAATATAATTAAATAAAGTGTACAATACAAAAAATTGAGTTGATTACATATATTTAAAATAAGAAGGTGTTAAGGGTTAGGTGAAAACAACAAAAATAGGGTTTAATTTACTAGGAGATTTAGGTATAAATATCTGAAATAATCCTGATATGAAGTAGAAACAATAGTTATCAAATATAGTATTACTTTTGATAAAAACGATCAGTTACCTTAGATAAGATTTAACAATTATTGAAAATAATAATAAATAGTATAAATATAATTACAGCCTATTTCATATTAGTAAGATACACCAGTCGCAGGGAAGATGCCTGCACTACAAATACTTTACCGAATAATTAAGGTTTAAAGCCTCTCCTTTAAAGGAGAAACAATGAATTAATTTTCCTTTTATTCAATCCTCTTCTTTTTAGGGAGAGGTAATTATCCATTATCCATTATTGAACATTCTTATGTGTACCTCATTTACCTAAAATCTGCTGTATCTTGAACTCAAATGAATAAAAATGTTTATAACTATATTTAATATAGTTTAGCCGAATCATATAAGACTTCAAATTACTAAAAAAGCCTTCTAATATCATGTCCGGTTGAATAGTTATAAAGAATAAGGGAGGAGTCAGGAGGGAAAAAGAGGGAAGAAAAGGAAAAAGTTTTTTCATCACTAATTATCCGGACATGATATCAGACCAAATTAACGCAAAGTATAGTTATACCAAGCGTGAGAAAAGAATGCTACAAATAAGGTATACCTCGATCGGATATGCTTAAAAATAGCTAGTCTAGTTCATTTTAGATAGTTATTTATATCATTTTTCCATTTTTTAAATATTTATCCCTTCTTCCTTCTTCCCTCTTCCTTCTTTCGTACGCACGTTGCATAAGGGCGTCTCTACCATTTGTAACAAACATTTATCACCCTTGGTATTACATATTAATTTGTGATTTATTCTTACAATAAAAAAACTAAATTCCATAAATTCTAAAAATTCGGCGTTGGTGAATGCGTAATGCTTTTGTCTCAAATATCTATGAAAAAACTATAGTTGTAAGGTTCATAAATTTTGAAGAGCATTACCTAATCACCAACCCCAAAAATTCAGCCTTTTTTCCTCTTTTTTATGATGTTTTTCTGGGGTTGCACATTACGGAATGATGCTGCAAAAAATAGGTGTTCGATTTTGACTAAAAAAAACCATTAATTAATCATCCTACCAATTCTCAAATCCAAAATCCTGTTCATCAAAAATCTCAAATCATTCGTCACTGTGCAACGCCGTTTTTCTTTCCCTGTTCCCTGTTCCCTGTTCCCTGTTCCCTAGGAGGTAGCGCTATAATTACAGCAAAATAAATCCAAAAATTATGTCCTTAACAGAACAAGTTCTCTCGCAAATTCCGGGAACTCCTTTAGAAGGTCTGCGTAAAGCTGACCAAGTTTGGCAAAACCTTCGAGAAGACAATATTTCTATTCCTACTACTGTGAGAAAAGAAACTCAATTATTAAATACTTTAGACTGGGATGTAGTTATTTGTGGTGGAACTCTGGGTATACTTATTGGAGCAACTTTAGTAAAAAAAGGTTGGCGGGTAGCTTTGTTAGAACGAGGTATCCTCAAAGGTAGAAAACAAGAATGGAACATATCCCGCAAAGAACTAGAAACATTTATAGAATTAAACCTTCTCTCCTCAGAAGAATTAGAAACAGCGATCGCCACCGAATACAACCCTGCACGAATTAGCTTTCCAGAGAGCAAGGACATTTGGGTCAAAGATGTTCTCAATATAGGTGTAGATCCAGTTTACCTCCTAGAAACTCTCAAACAGCGTTTCCTTGAAGCAGGTGGTCAACTATTTGAAAATACAGCTTACGAAGCAGCAACCATTCATCCAGATGGGATAAATATCCAGGTTAGTAATGGCCAATCATTTAAAGCTCGACTGCTCCTGGATGCAATGGGACATTTTTCTCCTATTGTGAAACAAGCACGTCAAGGCAAAAAACCTGATGCGGTCTGTCTAGTAGTTGGTACTTGTGCCACTGGATACCCGAAAAACGATACAGGAGACATTTTTGCCTCATTCACTCCTATACAAAACCAATGTCAATACTTTTGGGAAGCATTTCCTGCTAGAGATGGACGAACTACTTATCTATTTACCTATTTAGATGCTCATCCAGATAGAATTTCCCTAGAATCATTCTTTGAAGAATACCTCCGCTTATTACCTGAATATCAAAAAGTGGAGCTTAGTCAACTTACATTCCAACGTGCGTTATTTGGCTTTTTTCCCTGCTATCGTCAAAGTCCTCTTCAAACTCCTTGGAATCGTATTTTGCCAGTGGGAGATAGTAGCGGGAGTCAGTCTCCTCTGAGTTTTGGCGGTTTTGGAGCTATGGTACGTCACTTGAAACGTCTAACCGGGGGTATTGATGAAGCTCTCCAAACTGATAATCTTTCTTCAAATGCTTTAGCACTTTTGCAACCTTATCAGCCTAGTATATCAGTCACTTGGTTATTTCAACGTTCTATGAGTGTAGGGGTAAACCAAAAAGTTGAACCAAATCAAATTAATCAACTATTGGCAGGTGTATTTCAGGTAATGGATCGACTAGGGGAATTTGTACTTAAACCTTTTCTGCAAGATGTGGTGCAGTTTCCTGCTTTAGCACAAACTTTATTTATGACTTCTTTAAAGCAACCAGGTTTAGTCATTAAAATTATTCCTCAAGTTGGCATTGGAAATTTATTAGATTGGATGAGACATTATTTTAATTTGGGAATTTATAGTTTATTATATCCTATAGGAGATATGATGGGGCTTTTAGTGACAAAAATGTCACTGGTGCAACATTATTATTATCGCCGTTTGATTGAACAATGGCAGTATGGTTCTGGTGGGGATTATCGTTGAAGTTAGAAGTTAGAGGCTAGAAGTTAGCGAATTAAGTCTGAAATCAAAAATGAAATACTGAAAGAATCCGATAATTTATCCCAAATTTGGTTGCCATACAGAGATATTTAAGCATCAAAATAATAGTCCAAGAATATTATATATTTGTCGTAACCAAAATACAAAAAACAAAATGAATAACTTGCAAAAATTAGAATCTGAGCTTTCTTCACTTAGCTCCGACAAAAGACAAATAGAAAATGAGATATTGAATTTAAAATATAAAATAAATCCATTTGCTATTAATGAAAATTATCCTGAAAAAATCAAGAGATAGATCGAGATATCGAGTTTAAAAATAGACAACTTCATCAGGTTGAGCTAAAAATTAGCAGAAAAGAAGCTGAAATTAAAGGAGAATAAGAAAAGCGAGAAGAACAGCGAGAACAAAGAAGGCAACAACAAAAACTAGAACAAGCAGAAAGGCGAGAAAAAGAAAGAATAAATAGATTAAATAAAATAGCAGAAGATCGAAAAATAACCTCAAAAAACCTTACTATAGGCGAAATTTGGGAAAGAATAACGTCAACTATGAGTTGGCAAGTAAAAACTTTTTTCATCATTTTACTTGTTTGTATTCTAACAGGGTTTATTTATGGATTTATACAATCTCCCGACATCGTAGCTACATTTCCCAGTAGTATTATAAGTATTTCAGAAAATTTGTTTTTTCTTTCATTTATCGGTTTCTTATTATACCTATTTTATTTTTTCTTCTACTCGGCAATAAATCTAATAAAAGCAGTTGTAGCAACAGTGGTTTTGTGTGTAATATCTTTTGTTATTTCTGATAATGTTTTTTCTTATATAGCAATCCTATTTTATTTGTGTATAAAAATCTTACCGCTTTTAGGGAACAGCGGTGCGACCCCGCGTCGGCGTCAGACGCAAGGGAATGCGCACTCCTGTGAGGGAACAGGGGGAAGTTTCAGTTTTTTTATCTACTTTTTGATTACCCGCAACCTCTGCGCGGATTGCTATATAATTGGTCTGCTTCTTAAAAATTTCATATTTAATAAACTCAAGAACAAATATGGATTTAATATTGTAGGGTGTTTCATATCAATTGAAATACAACTTTGACAGGCAAGACGCCTGTGCTACAAAATTTATACATTGCTATATCCAGTTGGGGTAGCAATAGAATTTTTACTAATAAAAATCCCTAGTACAAGACTATTATTATCGTCGCTGGATTGAACAATGGAAGTATGGTTCAGGAGGAGATTATGTTGACTAATTTCAATTTTAAAAACTTCAAAAAACACCTAGACGAAGGTTGGATGAAGTCAAGTATTACTTATAAATTTTCCTTGGCTTCGGGGGTGCTTTTACTGTTAATTGGTGGTGTGGCAGTGGCAAGTTTTTTTTCCATGAGAGTTGTGCGAGATAAAACTGAGCTAGTCATGGTAACTAGCATCAAAATTCAACGGTTAGTTTTTGAAATGAATGACGCTTTGAACGATGCTCAGAGACAAGAAAGAGAATTTTTTCGACAATGGCAAATAATAGGTTTAGATGCAGCACAGGAAAAATACATTGTACCTTTTAATCAAAAGATTGATTATGTAAGGCGAATTAGTGACGAATTGCAAGTTTTACTTACAAGTAAAGGTGTTAGTGAGAAGTGGTATAAATCTCACTCATATTTAATTGAATATACAGACAAAATAGAAGACTACGACTATCAGTTTAAAGAGGCTGTAAGATTAGTTATAGATTTGAGAAATGCTCAAAATATTAATGATATTAGTGATGAGTTTGAACGAAAAACAGCCATAATTTGTAATACATTATTTGATATTGCTGCTCAGGAAGTTGAAGAAGCAAGTTTTGAGATTAAAAATACCAGTGAAAAAATGACTTTATTGTTGCTATTAGCTGTATTAGCAACTCTGGGATTAGGATTGATAATTATTAATTTATTTAAGTTTGCGTTACAGCAGTTAGAAGTGGAGCAAGAAAAGTCTGAAAAGCTATTACTTAATGTTTTACCAAAATCAATAGCAGAACGTTTAAAAGATAGAACAGAAATTATTGCCGATAATTTTGAAAACGTTACAGTATTATTTGCTGATCTTGCTGGTTTTACTCAGCTTTCTGCAAGTGTTTCTCCCACAATATTAGTGAAGTTATTAAATGAAATATTTTCTGAGTTTGATAAGTTGGCTGTAATTCATGGATTGGAAAAAATTAAGACTATTGGAGATGCTTATATGGTGGTAGGTGGGTTGCCAGAACCAAATATAGATCATGCAGCAGCGATCGCTGATATGGCTTTAGATATGCAGGACGTTATTCAGCGTTTTAATGAAAAAAATAATAGTGATTTAAACATGAGAATAGGGCTAAATACTGGTCCGGTTGTTGCTGGAGTTATTGGTAGTACAAAATTTATTTATGATTTGTGGGGAGATACTGTTAATGTTGCGAGTCGCATGGAATCTCATGGAGTGATAGGTGAAATTCAAGTAACGTCAGATACTTATTTATTACTAAAGGAACAATATTTATTGGAAAAGCGAGGTATTATTTCCGTCAAAGGTAAGGGTGAAATGTGTACTTATTTACTAAAAAGTAGAAATATTAATAATGAGAGTTTGATTCAAGAGAATGAGAAAGTTATGGTATAAATTTAAAGATATTAATCAAGAAGGATAAATTAAAAATATCAACAAATTTTCAAGTTTCTTGCTTCTTCTTTACAAAGAGCATTATTTGGAGTATTTATACATCTTTATTGAAATAGTATAATTTTTCTTAAAACCTGCCCAGACAGAGATATTTAAACATCAAAATAATAGTCTAATACCAATTTGATAAATGTTTGCTACAAATAGCTAGGATATTTATTAGAATTTCCTACGGAATGCTTCCCTACGGGATGCTACGCAAACGCAAACATAATCCAGAATTCAGGAGTCAGAATGAATGGATTTAATACCAGTTTTCAGGTCGTAAATTATCTTTTTGTCAAAGATAAATTTCCTACAAAATATTTTTATTGCACTTATTATTTGTAACATTCTTTTTAAAATTGGTATAAGAATATTATATATTTGCTGTAACCAAAATACAAAAAGCAAAATGAATGACTTGCAAAAATTAAATTTTGAACTTCCTTCACTTATCTCCGACAAAACACGAATAGAAAATCAGATATGGCATAAAGAAGCAAGCAAAGATACAGTATGGATTAATGAAAATTCTTATGAAAAAATCAGAATATAGATCGAGAAATAAATCTTATGAAAGGAGGACTTAATCAGGTTGAGCGAGAAATTGACAGATGTAAAAAACTGATTAAAGAAGCTGAACTTAAAGAAGAAGAAAAGCGAGAACAAAAAAGGCAAGAGCAAAAGCGAGAACAAGCAAAAAGACGAGAACAAGAAACAGTAAATAGATTAAATAAAAGAGCAGAAGATAGAAAAATAATCTCAAAAAACCTGAGGATAGGCGAAATTTGGGAAAGAATAACATTAACGATGACTTGGCAAGTAAAAGCTTTTTTTCATCCTTTTATTTGTTTATATTCTAACAGGGTTTATTTATGCATTTATGCAATCTCCTGACATCGTAGCTACATTTCCCAGTATTATTATAAGTCTTTCAGAAAATTTGTTCTTTATTTCATTGTTCGTTGTCATACTATACCTATTTTATTTTTTCTTCTACTCGGCAAGAAATCTAATAAAAGCAGTTGTAGCAACAGTGGTTTTGTGTGTAATATCTTTTTGGGTGTCAATTACATTATTAGTACCACTAGATTCAATAAATTCTTCAGTTCTTAATTTCTTGGGGAATAACCCTCAAATATTTTCTCAAAGGATTATAACTGGAATAATTTTTATTAGCGTAACAAGATTTGTTTATATTCTAGGAAAAAATAAAAACACAAGAAATACCAGATTTTTTGGGCTATAGTTACCGAAAAATTAAGGTATAAAGCCTCTCCTTTCATGGAGAAAAATTAAAAAAATTATTTGAACCAATCCTCTTATTTATAAGAAGAGGTAATTCTTAATTCTTAATTCTTGAAACATATACCTATGATTTTGATAATGTGTTGCTTTACAGGTATTTACAGAAAAATTAAGGTATAAAGCCTCTCCTTTCAAGGAGAAACAAGCGGTCGAGGGATGGCGAGGTCTCCTCGCCATATCCAATCGACCAAGAGAGAAAAAATTTTCTTTTTATTCAATCCTATCCGTTTTAGGGAGAGGTAATTATCAATTATCCATTATCAATTATCAATTATTGAAAGCTCTTTTTACCAAGAAGAAAGTTCTGCTGATGTTCTTTCTATGCTTCACATGGCAATATTTATCTATTATTTTCACATCAACACGATAACTTTTGTCATGTGTTACTTCGATAACTATTCTATTTTTGATATTCCAGAAGATATTTTACGTTTTTATACGATAATTGGAGGTTCTTATGGTACTGGAGTTGCAATGTCAAATATAAATTACAAAAAATATGACGACGCATTCAAACGAACTTACATAATAATTATTGTCATACAACTGTTATTTATGATAATGTTTTATCTTATATAATTTATAATTGGTCTGCTTCTTAAAAATTTCATATTTAATAAAGTCAAGAACAAATATGGATTTAATATTACAGGGTGCTTTATATCAGTTAAGATACAACTGTGACAGGCAAGATGCCTGTGCTATAAATACATTACTTGTTAATTAAAATCTCAACAACTTTATTAAGTGCCACAGAATGAGAAGCCTTAAAAAGAACCCGATCGCCTGGTTGTAAAAACTCATGCAAATGTCTTGCTAATTTCTGATGAACATCATTAGAACTAATATTTTCTACCTCTATAAACTGCAAACCAGCAGCACCAATAGCCATTGCCTGTGCTTCTTCAAAATCTGCCAAAATAAATAAACCATCAATATTCAAATCTCGCACAACATTACCAACTTGTTGATGAAATAATACCGATTTATCCCCTAACTCTTTCATAGTTCCTAACACAGCAACATGACGTTTTCCCGGAGTTTCAACTAACAAATTTAGAGCAGCAATCATCGACTCTAATCCAGCATTATAAGTTTCATCTAAAATTACAATATCATTATCTAAATTGTATCTTTTAGCCCTACCTTCAGGCAATTGAATCGATAAATTATTAATCAAAGGTTCAAAGAGATTTTTAGTAGAAATACTTCTACCATGAATCACCTTAAAAACAGCCAATGCTGCCAAATAATTAGAAGCATTATGAAGTCCAGGCAAAGGTAAAGGTAAATCCACACCTGCAACATTTATAGTTTGAGAATCAATTAATTTTCCTTGTAAATCACCTCCTTGTAAACCATAAGTAAAAGTTTCTCCCGACCAAAACTTAGCAGCAGTTTCCATTAAACGTCGGTTATCATAATTCAAAATAGCAATACTATTAGAAGACATTTCTGCAAGTAATTCACACTTAGCTTGAGCGATCGCTTCAACAGAACCCAAACGACCAATATGAGCAGTACCAACATTAGTAATTAAGCCAACTGTCGGATTAGCAATATGTGTTAATTCTGCTATTTCCCCTAGTCCTCGCATTGCCATTTCCACTACAGCATAATTATCATCAGAGGAAAGTCTTAGTAGAGTTTTTGGCACACCTATTTCATTATTATAGTTAGCTTCAGTTTTCAGAACTTGACCCTGAGTAGCCAAGACTTTAGCAATTAATTCCTTAGTAGTAGTTTTACCCACTGAACCTGTTACCGCAATTACAGGAATAGCAAATCTATCTCGCCACCAACGAGCAATTTTTTGGTAAGCTTCTAAAGTATTTTCTACTTGTAATATAGTTACGCTATTTGACTGTTGTGTAACTCTATTCTTTAAGATATATTCTTCCTCAACAATAATACAAGAAGCCCCTTTTTCCATTGCCTGTTGCACAAATTTATGGCCATCAAACTTTTCACCTCGTAATGCCACAAATCCTTCACCAGATTGTAAGTTACGAGTGTCTGTATTTATGCCTGTAATTAATGTTTTTTCAGGAATCTGAAAATTTGTAAGTGTTGTAGCACTCAAGACTTCAATTAATTGAGATAAGTTAATGTGACAGACCATAACTATTGGCAGTCCTACTCAAATATGTGTAATAATTATATTAGAGTACTTCTGATTTTTGAAGTCAATTTATTTTTTGGATCTAACCAAGCAACCAGGAAAAATAAAAAGTATAAATAATTCTCAAGGGAAAAAATTTTTTAAGTTTAGTAAATTTTGTCATAACTTAAATCTGACATAAGACAAAATAACTAAAACTTTATCGAGCTAAGGATTAAGAAAATTTATACTATCTTATGTATATTACAATCGGTAAGGAAAAATTTGTACGGAGTGGGAAGTAGATGCTACCGATAACTCAGTACAATCAAATTTGACCCATTGATGAGAGTTTTGAATAAAGCAAAATCTTTACTGAAGCTTCACACAAATTCAGTAAATTTTGAAGATAATTAAAAATACGAGTATTAATCAACTGTAGAATACCGATGCTAGGTATACAATAATCTAAGGGGTATTAATACTGAGTTATAGACCAAAATGATACCTAGTATATAAAAGTAAATATCCACCTAAATTTGGAATTAAATATACAGTTTTGTACAAACTTATAGATGCTAATTAATCGTCAGACTAGCCCTAGAATATAAAAATCTTAAAGTAGATAGGAAATATATAAATGAAAAATCTTCTGGGCGAATATAACAAACACAAATCTCAAGATGAACAAGATATCTATAACCATTTTATCCAATTGATAGACCTAGAGTCTTCAACAGAAGTAATTGAAAGATTCAGAATGTTATTTATTAATGGTTCTGGATATCCTGACCGAGAAATATCTCAAGCACTAGACAGAATTACAGCATGGCCACAAATTGAAGAAGAATTTAATTTTATCTTAAATCGCTGCTGTCATATAGTTATTAATAGAAAACAACCCTACAACTATAAAAAGGATGTTTTAGTAGACTTAATGAAGCTTTTCGACCGAATCGAAAATCAACCAGCACGTCGCAACTACTACGGTTCTCGTAATAGTAAAAAATTATTAGAACTGGTTCAAGCATTCACAAGAAGCGAGCAA
>NZ_BLZO01000016.1 GCF_014132355.1 Okeania sp. KiyG1 | reverse complement strand
GTAATTTATCGTTATCTATATTATCCAAATAAACTGGTCGTTTACCTTTTGCTTGTTTAGGAATCATCTTTTTTATCTTTTTATTAGACATCTCCAAAAATAAAAATAAAATCAATTATCGTACAAAAATTATCAGTTCTTCCCCTCCTGGGGGGAGGGGCGAGGTGGGTTCTATTCCTATTCCCTATTCCCTATTCCCTCTTTTCTGGAGAGGTCTATTTAGTACCAACAATAATGAATGACTGCATTCCATTACTTTGTTCCAGCAGTGTGTTAATGAGGTTATCTCTCGAAAAACCTGCTTCCCTTGCTACAGCTACTAAATCTAAATCCCGCATGGCACTCCAGAAAGGTTCATTATTATTAGTTGTTTCTTCATCAGAAATGAACGCAGTATATAAATCTAGATGACGAAACAAACGCGCATCTTGATGTATCATTATTCCACCTGGAGCTAATAAACGATAACTTTCACGGAAAACATTCCGAATTGCTGGCACAGGTATTTCATGTAGCAAAATATGACTTACCACCAAATCAAATGATTCATCTGGGAAGTTAGTCTTCTCAGCATTCTGTTGGCTAAAATGCACCCGTTTTCCTAAAGACTCTGCTCGTGCATGACTATAACGTAATATGGCAGGTGCTAGATCGATACCATAAACTTCAGCATTTGGATAAGCATCTACATAAGGCAAAGTATTAGCACCCACCGTACAACCCATATCTAGAATTTTCCCTGGTTGAAAATTTGGGTATTGCTGCTTCAAGAATTTATGAATAACCGTTTGACCTCTGACATCCCGAAGAGATTTAGGGTTTCTGATGGCAGTATAAACTCCCAAGTCATAAATAGCACCTGCCGCTACGTCATCTTGAGTGTATTCGCTATTGTATCCTCCAGGCATACAATGGATATCTACAGCAGTTTGGTAGGTGGGAATTTTTAATTCGGGTTTAGGGTAAGTGTTCCCAAGGGTTTTTCCCTATCTTTGGCACATTCCACCAATTTTGGTAGTTGACGTTCGACAGTAGTAATTACTGATTCCCACATCATTTCTTGGGTAATACGTTTGCAGCTACTGTACCACTTATAAGATGGTTGTTGCTGCATTTCCCGCCGAATTTCATAACGATCTTTAGGGGGTCGTTGATTTTCTTTTTCAAATTGTGGTTTGACAGTCTCTTGGTAAACCAACTTTAAGTCATTTCGCATTTTTCCAAACAGATAATTTCTGAAACTTTTAACAAAGTTTTGTCGTGCTAACTCATCGTGATTTGCTTGTGGTATCATAGTATGAGCTGATTTTTTGTTCATAATTTTGTCTTAGTCAGGACTTACGCATAATATCATGTCCGGTAGCATCGGTTTCATTAATTGATAATTGATAATTACCTCTGGTTAAAACCGTTACGGAATTGAAAATAAGGAAATATTATTTCTTCTCTTGGTCCATTGGATATGGCGCAGGTTTCGAGCCATCCCACCCTTCGGGAAGCTCCGCTTTTTCCTTCGGAATGCTACGCAAACATGTCGGCGATAGCCGTTAGCGGAGCTTTGCGCCAGCAAAACGACCGCTTTTTCCCCTTAAAAGGGAGGCTTTATACCAGAATTATTTAATTATTAATTATTAATTATTCGGTAACTGTTGGCTATAATCTGGTATTATCTATGATGATATCCAATTATCTATGTTACAAAAATAACTTCTGACTTCTGACTTCTAACTTCCTTAAAGGTTGGGTTGATCCTACGGATAAGCTCCGCTAACGCTATCGCTCTACCCAAACTACAAACTAACCCAAAACATGGTAAAATCTAGATAAACGAATAACCGATAACTTATAACTGAAATGACTCACGCCAAAATCAAAATAGACATACCACAACCTTTTCTCGACCATACTCAATTACCAGATGAAGACGGCACCTTTGTGAAAAATTTCCAGGAACATCCCCAAAGTATCCTTTTAACTGATTCCATCGCGCCAATTTTACAACAACGACACCCAGATGGAAATTATGCCATCGGGCAAGATAGTGGTATCTATTGGCGACAAACTGAACCCCCACAAAAAGGTGCAGAAGCACCAGACTGGTTTTACGTTCCCAATGTACCACCACTATTAAATGGTGAATTTCGTCGTTCCTATTGCCTGTGGCAAGAAAAAATAGCACCTTTAATTGCTCTAGAATTTGCCAGTGGTGATGGAACAGAAGAATTAGACAAAACACCTTTGTCAGTTTCTGAAGATGATGAAACAACAAAACCAGGAAAATTTTGGGTTTACGAACAGATTATCCAAATAGCTTACTACGGAATATATATCGTGAAAACTAGCAACTTAGAAATGTATCATTTAGAGGATAACTCTTATCGCCAGATGTCTCCGAATGAACGCGGTCACTATTTTATCGAACCCCTGGGAATAGAATTAGGAAAATGGCAAGGTTCCTATCAAAATCAAACTCTATCATGGTTACGCTGGTGGGACTCTGAAGGAAACTTGTTGTTAACAGGAGCAGAAGGAAAAGAAATAGAAAAAGCTCGTGGCGATCGCCTTGCTAACCAATTAGAACAAGAACGACAAGCACGAATAAATGCTATTCCTCAATTATTAGCAACGGGAATGAGTGTGGAACAAGTAGCACAAATTCTTAGTTTGACTGTTGAGGAAGTGAGGAAATTTTCTGGTGTTTAAGTAAGTGGGAGCAGGATGCTCCCGTAGTTTATATCAAATATGCTTACACTTTCGGACATGATATAACTCCTGTCTCCTGTCTCCTGTATTCCCCTCCTGGGAGGGGTTAGGGATGGGTTTTTCCTACCGCTACTAAAAGACTTTTTCAGCAAACCCTAGCTAAAACTCCTAGGGAAGAAGTCACTGCCTTTCATTATACCAGAGTAGGGGACGTTTTCGAGAATGCTCCACAGACCAGAACAGCAATAATTTAACTTCTGACTTCACCTAGAGGCGATCGCAATTCTTCTACCATCTCTTGTATTTCCAATGGTGGAGGTGCTGTCATCCGAGATACTACCAAAGTCACAACAAAATTTAATAACATTCCTACTGTACCGATACCCTGATCGGACAACCCCAAAAACCATGTTGGCATTCCATAGAATCTTACACCTATAATATAGATACTTGTAAACACTAAACCAGCTACCATACCACTTATCGCTCCTTCCCGGTTAGTGCGTTTGTCAAATACTCCCAAAATAATTGCTGGAAAAAAAGTACCAGCAGCGACACCTACTCCCAAAGTTGCTATCTCAATCACAAAACCAGGGGGGTTGATGCCGAAATAACCAGCAAAGGCGATCGCCAATACTACCATGATTCTGCCTAGCATTAATCTTTGTGACTCTGATGCTTCTGGGTTAATTAGGCGGTAATAAATATCGTGAGCAATGGCACTAGAAATCACTAATAACAAACCCGATGCAGTAGACAAAGCAGCAGCTAACCCTCCTGCTGCCACTAATGCAATTACCCAAGGAGCAAGTTTAGCTATTTCTGGTGTAGAGAGAGTAATAATATCCGGGTCAAGAATGATTTCATTAGTCTCTGCATCTGGGGTCAACTGCAAACGACCGTCGTTATTTTTATCAGTGAATTCTAACAAACCTGTATTTTGCCATTTTCTCGCCCAGTCTAACTGTTGCACTTCCTCCACAGTTTTGTTGTGTAAATTATCAATTAAATTGTATCGTGCAGAAGCAGCTAAAGCAGGAACAGTTGTGGAAAAAATGGCAATAAACAATAATGCCCAAGCTACAGAATATCTAGCTGCTGTCACGTTAGGTACAGTATAGAAACGAACAATAACATGGGGTAAACTAGCAAGACCCACCATGCCCGAAATAGTGATGAATAGAACATCCAACATAGTTTTTTGGGTGAAGGCAGCAGTATATTCTGGAAAACCTAAGTCAACCTGAACTTGATTCAGTTTTTCGACAATATCACCAAAGGTAAAAGCTAATTCTGGAACCGGAATATTTGTCAGAATATTACAAATGGCAATAGCTGGTGTTAAATAAGCAACAATAAGTATAAAGTATTGAGCAACCTGAGTCCAAGTAATCCCTTTCATTCCTCCTAATATAGCGAAGAAGGCAACTATAACCATACCGATGACCACACCAACTTCAATGGGGACTTGCAAAAATCGACTGAAGACAATACCTACACCTCGCATTTGTCCGATCACAAAAGTTATGGAGATAATGAGAGCAGCAATAACCGCAACGATACGAGCAATATTAGAGTAGTAGCGATCGCCTATAAAATCTGGTAAGGTATATTTACCAAACTTTCGTAGATATGGAGCAAGCAGCAACCCCAAGAGTACATAACCTCCTGTTGCTGCTGCTACATAATAAGAACCATCATAACCTAAAATTGACACTGCTCCTGCTATAGAAATAAAAGAAACTGCAGACATAAAGTCCGCTGCTGTGGCAACACCATTAGCAATTGCAGGTACACCTCGGTCGGCGACGAAAAAGCCTTTACTATCTTGGACTCGCGATCGCCACCCTATGTACAGGTAGAGCATTAAGGAAATTGTTACGAAGATAAATGTCCAAGTTTCTGTGGAAGAAGGAAGAAGCAAGAAGGAAGAGGGAAGAAGGAAGAGGGAAGAGGGAATAAACATTTAACAAAAAGTAAAAGAAATAAGAAGTTCCATGGAACGTCCCTACAATATATTACCGAAAAATTGGGTTTAAAGCCTCGCCCTTGTAGGGCGACTTTTTATTTTTATGTTAAGTGAATTGAATATATGCTACAGTTTTATTAGTTGCCGGGGGGCACTCGGAAACTCTAAACGGATGTGGAGGGAAGCGTTAGACTACCGCCAAGGAAGCAGCACCCTGTTAAGCGTCAACCCGCCGAGGAGCTATGGCTCAGTAGGAATCCCCGTGCCTAACAGCCGGGGAGGATGTCAAAGCATATTAAGAAAGAAGGAAGCAATCTCCTAAAACCCTGAGATTGCTTCCTATCGTTGATAGGGACGACTATTCAATCGGATTCTATATAATATTCTCTGAGTACAGATGGCACACTGTAGAGATTTTCTTGTTTTTCGATGAGGGAACGCCTACACAAAGATTGTAATGTGTTGAGTAAATCTGATGGTGATGTTTGTGTAGTTTCTAACAGTTGCGCTAGACTAACAGGTTGATTTTTCATTACTAAAAGCTTCAATATTTGTTTTTCGGTTTTCGATAGGCGATCGCTCTGCTGTTGTAAAGTATCTTTTAAATCTTCTGGTAATAAGATGGTATTATCGGGCAATAACTCAATCAAATTTTCTCCGAATTCTTGAATCTGAGTTGCCACACTTTTTAACCATAGAGGGTTGCCTTGATAGTGGTGAATGAGTCTTTCCCATTTCTCAATTTCTGTTAAACCATAATCTCTGAGTATTTCTTTGGCGCTAGTGATATCTAAACCAGTCAGTTGCAAAATGGGAATTGGTGTTTTTTTGCTTTTGAGTTGAGCAAGTTTAATGGGTTCTTCCCAACCTATTAATAACAGGCAACTTTCATGGGATAATTTTTCTATCTGTTTGAAAAAGGAGTCATATTCTTCGTATCCTGGTTTGTACTTTCCTGCAAACTCTCCACTGCTGAAAAGATGATGAATGTCATCCAAGATGACTAAACAGGGATGCTTTTGTAAATATTTGATTAGGGGTAAAGATTTTTGTGTGTTTTCGAGTGAATTTTGTGGTTCAGACTGGGAGAAAAACTGAACTAAGTCAGCTTGAAATTCTGCAAAAGTGGGAGATGTTTCCAGACTGCGCCAAATTACATAGTCAAAATTATCTTTTATTTGGTGAACGAGTTTTACTGCTAACGTAGTTTTGCCGATACCAATGATACCTGTAAGTGCGATGAGGTGACAATGTTGTTGTAAAATCCAGGTTGTTAGGGTTTCGAGTTCGGTGGTGCGGTTGTAGAAGTCGCCTAACTCTGGCATTTCGTCTAAGTCTTGATGTGGTGTTGTGGGTTGTGTGGGGTGAGATTTTTGTTGTTTAGGTTGGTGTGAGTTTGATATATCTGGGGAGTGCCTTTCTTTTTCACAGATGTTGAAACTACTAATTGCTACAACTTCTTGTGCAAAGTTTGAATTATTCAAGCTTTGCCACCTCTCCATTGCAGAGCGAAAATTTGATTTATTGACATCTTCCCCTAATTCCTCCGAAATAATTTTCCATAATTCTGCACCCACACCTCTAATACAACTTTCAGAGTAGTCAAAATCTTCAGCTATTTGCCTGTATCTCTTGCGTTTTAGAGTTCCTTGCAATACCGCTTTTTGTAAATCGTCTAAATGTTGGCCTGTTTTTTCAAAGACTATTTTATCGGCCATTTTTAAGGCTTCTTCTAGACTCATGGGGTTAGGGGATAGAGTTTTATTTGTATTATTATTGACATTGTGGAACAGTTTAGTACATTTTAAACATTTTTGTACAAAAGTAGATGAAATTAAAACAAAATATGAACAGAGCTAAATCATTTTTCATTAGGTAAAGCGTTAGAATTTAGTGAGAAAAAAATTCCAACTTCCTTCCATAGATACATAGATTAAGAAAGCAGTAATTAAATTATGGACAATTTTTTCAAGTTTATCGGGCAGATATTTATATTTATTAGTAGTTTTGGGGGTGCTGCAATACAAAACTATGAATTTATAATAGGTGTAGCTATTATAGCGACATTCGTATACATTATTATTGAACTTCGCTCAGAAGATAATAATGTAACTAAAGCAAGATATATTATGGTTGCATTTGGTACTTTATTTGCTGGTATTGTAGCAGGAGCTCAAGCTTCAAACAGTAGTTCATCGGACGACAATGTTTCCACAATTTTTGTTTATTTGGCAGATAGTTGTATCTATTAGTAGTTTTGGGAATTTTCTTATTGAACTTCCCTCACTAAAGCAAGATATATTATGTTTGCATTTGGTAGTTTATGTGCTGGTATTATGGAAGGGACTTAAGTTTCAAACAGCAGTTCATAAATAAATTCTCTTGTTTTTGCCAGAAAATACAAAATGAAAAATATAGAATTAATTTCTAAAATAATAGTATTTTCAGTATTAGTAATTGTTGTTACATTTTACTTTAGAGAATACAGCTTGGATAGATACAATCAAGGAATACTTCTAGATAAAAAAGAATATATTTCCAATTTTGATCGATATAAAACTGAGCTATTAAGTTCAGAAAAAGACATAAGCTTACCTTACTCACTAATGGTGACTTTTCTAGGATTGTTAATCATTGTTGGCGGATATGAATTAATTGTTTTTATTGTTAGCCTTTTTATAAAATTGATGGTTAATAATAGAAATTCAATAGACATTGAAAAAAAATTATAGTCAGGAATTATCAGATTGTAGGTTGGGTTAAGCGACAGCGCAACCCAACAAAAACCTCTATAATATATCTTTGATGTTGGGTTTATCCTACGGATAAGCTCCGAAGATCGTTCCTCAACCCAACCTACATGAGCGATCGCTCCTCTACAAGAAAGAGGCCAGTATCTGTGCATCCGTGCCATAATCTGTGTGAGCACCTCAACCCAACCTACATGAGCGATCGCTCCTCTACAAGATTTTCTAACTAAGTGTTTGTACTGCCGAACTACCTATAATATTAGTATCAACCGTGGCTAATATTAACCCATAGTAAATAGCTGTAGCAACAATAAATCTGTCTGCGGGATCTTTATGAGGTAGTATAGCAGAAGAAAGAAGGAAGAAGGAAGAAGGAAAAGTATTACGTTGTCTGAGTTTTAAGCTTTTGACCTGTCCTAACCTTTACTTCGACTGCTATACAACCTGACGACTGAAAATAGCAATAGCATGATTCATTTGAGCTTCACGAGTTTCTAAACTTTGTAAAGCTAAATTAATCCATGTAATAGGATCGGGTTGCACAGATATCCGTCCTTTTTCTGCAAGGACAAGTGCTTCCCAAACACTAATTGGACTCAACCAAAGTTCGTTATTAGGATCGGCGATCGCTCTCTGAAGTTGGAGCGATAAACGTGCATCGTCAAGTAAATACCAAACCCAAATATGAGTATCAAGTAGAATTTTCATTCCAATTTCATTCCAACACTTCCCAAGGTTCGTTAACAGGAGCTACTAGATCCCCTAATATTTCACCAGTTCCTTTCATTACGCCACAGGGAGCGCATTTAGTCTCGGTAACAGCAGGATAAATAATTACTAACGGTTTTCCTTCATGGATAACAGTTAGTGGTGTTTTTGTGCGTTCGACTTCTATAAATAAAGTCTGTAAACTTTGTGGTAATTCATCTGTAGTAATTTTTGCCATTTTTAAGTAAGTTCTCCTATAGCTTTGTAGTGTAAATTTTACCGAAAAATTGTGCTTTAAAGCCTCCCCTTTTAAGGGGATAATAAAGAAAAATTTTCATCTCTTTGTCAATCCTCTTCTTTCAAGGAGAGGTAATTATTCATTATTCATTATTCATTATTCATTGTTGAACACGTCTCTTCACCTTTCAAACTGCTAAACTGCATCATAGCAATATTCTCATCCAAGTCCGAGGAGTGTTGACTGTAAACACTATTCAGTTTTTCGGTAATCTGTTCCGGTAAAGGTTCGTTAAAATCTTCCGGTACAACAAATTTTCCTCTATCCTGCCCCAAACTAGCTATTCACTTAGATGAGGGAGAAATGGGAACCAACTTCGCGATCGCCACTCCTTGATTTAAAATAATAATTTCTTCTCCAGGTTTGATACCAGAGAATAACTCCGAGAGATTGATTTTGAAGTCGTTAGGTAAGTTTTCTATCTGAAGTGTAGCCATTTTTGTTTCTGAATTACTTTTATATCAGATTACCAGTTTAACTTAACTTAGGATATTTTAGCTTAACTACCAAGTAGTCTAGTAGGGTATGTTTCTCTGCGGGACATGTTTGCGGAGCATTCCGTCAGGAAAAATGAAATGTAACGCACCGCCTTTGATTTTCGCTGTGTTACTTAATCCGTACATCCGTGCCATAATCTGTGTGAGCACCTCAATCCAACTACATAAAGCGATCACTTAGATGGAAAAACTAAGACGTTGTAGTTTTCAGTGCCTGATTTTTCACTGCCATAACACAAAAACTAAGACGTTGTAGTTTTCAGTGCCTGATTTTTCACTGCCACCACACAAAAACTAAGACGTTGTAGTTTTGAGTACCTAATTTTTCACTGCCACAACAGAAAAACTAAGACGTTGTAGTTTTCAGTGCCTGATTTTTCACTGCCACCACACAAAAACTAAGACGTTATAGTTTTCAGTGCCTGATTTTTCACTGCCACCACACAAAAACTAAGACGTTGTAGTTTTGAGTACCTAATTTTTCACTGCCACAACAGAAAAACTAAGACGTTGTAGTTTTCAGTACCTAATTTTTCACTGCCACAACATAAAAACTAAGACGTTGTAGTTTTGAGTGCCTGATTTTTCACTGCCACAACATAAAAACTAAGACGTTGTAGTTTTGAGTACCTAATTTTTCACTGCCACAACATAAAAACTAATATCATGTCCGGTTGAACAGTGATAAATAAATAACTACGGAGGAGTCAGAACTCAGCAGTCAGAACTCAGGAGGAAAGAGGAAGAAAGAAGAAGAACAGGAGAACAAGGAGAAAATTTTTTATAACTAATTATCCGGACATGATATAAGACGTTATAGTTTTGAGTACCTAATTTTTCACTGCCACCACACAAAAACTAAGACGTTATAGTTTTCAGTGCCTGATTTTTCACTGCCACCACACAAAAACTAAGACGTTGTAGTTTTGAGTACCTAATTTTTCACTGCCACAACAGAAAAACTAAGACGTTGTAGTTTTCAGTACCTAATTTTTCACTGCCACAACATAAAAACTAAGACGTTGTAGTTTTGAGTGCCTGATTTTTCACTGCCACAACATAAAAACTAAGACGTTGTAGTTTTGAGTACCTAATTTTTCACTGCCACAACATAAAAACTAATATCATGTCCGGTTGAACAGTGATAAATAAATAACTACGGAGGAGTCAGAACTCAGCAGTCAGAACTCAGGAGGAAAGAGGGAAGAAAGAAGAAGAACAGGAGAACAAGGAGAAAATTTTTTTATAACTAATTATCCGGACATGATATAAGACGTTATAGTTTTGAGTACCTAATTTTTCACTGCCACAACAAAAAAACTAAGACGTTATAGTTTTTAGTACCTAATTTTTCACTGCCACAACAGAAAAACTAAGACGTTGTAGTTTTGAGTACCTAATTTTTCACTGCCACAACAGAAAAACTAAGACGTTGTAGTTTTGAGTACCTGATTTTTCACTGCCACAACAGAAAAACTAATATCATGTCCGGTTGAACAGTGATAAATAAATAACTACGGAGGAGTCAGAACTCAGCAGTCAGAACTCAGGAGGAAAGAGGGAAGAAAGAAGAAGAACAGGAGAACAAGGAGAAAATTTTTTTATAACTAATTATCCGGACATGATATAAGACGTTATAGTTTTGAGTACCTAATTTTTCACTGCCACAACAAAAAAACTAAGACGTTATAGTTTTTAGTACCTAATTTTTCACTGCCACAACAGAAAAACTAAGACGTTGTAGTTTTGAGTACCTAATTTTTCACTGCCACAACAGAAAAACTAAGACGTTGTAGTTTTGAGTACCTGATTTTTCACTGCCACAACAGAAAAACTAATATCATGTCCGGTTGAACAGTGATAAATAAATAACTACGGAGGAGTCAGAACTCAGCAGTCAGAACT
>NZ_BLZO01000015.1 GCF_014132355.1 Okeania sp. KiyG1 | reverse complement strand
TTTTAGTCTATTTCTGTTCCCTATTGCTGGTAACGTCGGCGCCTGTCCAGTCCACAAGCTGTCACGGTCGTTTGCTTTGCAACGCTGACGCGAAACGCGCTAGCGTTGCGGAGCAAACTGACCGCCTGAGCTAAATTTAATGCTGCATTTCCTACGGAATGCTACGCAAACAAGTCTCGTTCGCGCTAGCGTTGCGGAGCAATCACAACTAAAATTGCAGAGTGCAAATATTTAAGCTTCTTGGACCAAAAAGTTAGGAAAAGATACAGGTAGAATTATTCCTCCTACTTTCTCAGCTCTCCCCACCCTCCCCACATTCCCCTCCTGGGAGGGTTAGGGGTGGGTCCACCCTCCCCACACGAACCACACTTTCTTGACGCACAACTAAGTTATTTTAATACTGTTGTTAACCGTTCCCAGAAATCTACAAAAATCTCATAAAATCTATGATTATCTGATTTTTAGTCTATTTCTGTTCCCTATTGCTGGTAACGTCGGCGCCTGTCCAGTCCACAAGCTGTCACGGTCGTTTGCTTTGCAACGCTGACGCGAAACGCGCTAGCGTTGCGGAGCAAACTGACCGCCTGAGCTAAATTTAATGCTGCATTTCCTACGGAATGCTACGCAAACAAGTCTCGTTCGCGCTAGCGTTGCGGAGCAATCACAACTAAAATTGCAGAGTGCAAATATTTAAGCTTCTTGGACCAAAAAGTTAGGAAAAGATACAGGTAGAATTATTCCTCCTACTTTCTCAGCTCTCCCCACCCTCCCCACATTCCCCTCCTGGGAGGGGTTAGGGGTGGGTCCACCCTCCCCACACGAACCACACTTTCTTGACGCACAACTAAGTTATTTTAATACTGTTGTTAACCGTTCCCAGAAATCTACAAAAATCTCATAAAATCTATGATTATCTGATTTTTAGTCTATTTCTGTTCCCTATTGCTGGTAACGTCGGCGCCTGTCCAGTCCACAAGCTGTCACGGTCGTTTGCTTTGCAACGCTGACGCGAAACGCGCTAGCGTTGCGGAGCAAACTGACCGCCTGAGCTAAATTTAATGCTGCATTTCCTACGGAATGCTACGCAAACAAGTCTCGTTCGCGCTAGCGTTGCGGAGCAATCACAACTAAAATTGCAGAGTGCAAATATTTAAGCTTCTTGGACCAAAAAGTTAGGAAAAGATACAGGTAGAATTATTCCTCCTACTTTCTCAGCTCTCCCCACCCTCCCCACATTCCCCTCCTGGGAGGGTTAGGGGTGGGTCCACCCTCCCCACACGAACCACACTTTCTTGACGCACAACTAAGTTATTTTAATACTGTTGTTAACCGTTCCCAGAAATCTACAAAAATCTCATAAAATCTATGATTATCTGATTTTTAGTCTATTTCTGTTCCCTATTGCTGGTAACGTCGGCGCCTGTCCAGTCCACAAGCTGTCACGGTCGTTTGCTTTGCAACGCTGACGCGAAACGCGCTAGCGTTGCGGAGCAAACTGACCGCCTGAGCTAAATTTAATGCTGCATTTCCTACGGAATGCTACGCAAACAAGTCTCGTTCGCGCTAGCGTTGCGGAGCAATCACAACTAAAATTGCAGAGTGCAAATATTTAAGCTTCTTGGACCAAAAAGTTAGGAAAAGATACAGGTAGAATTATTCCTCCTACTTTCTCAGCTCTCCCCACCCTCCCCACATTCCCCTCCTGGGAGGGGTTAGGGGTGGGTCCACCCTCCCCACACGAACCACACTTTCTTGACGCACAACTAAGTTATTTTAATACTGTTGTTAACCGTTCCCAGAAATCTACAAAAATCTCATAAAATCTATGATTATCTGAT
>NZ_BLZO01000014.1 GCF_014132355.1 Okeania sp. KiyG1 | reverse complement strand
TTATTTCCCTGTACAGACGTTGCATAAGGGCGTCCCTACTATGCATGAAAGAGATGTCTAATATTGAAGTAATTTAAGAAATTATAAACAGATATTATATAACCGGATTCTATGTGCAACCCCACCGGATTTGATATAAAACTCTAAAAGTCTCCCTTATTAATCCCCCTGCCGTCCCCCCTTGAATCCCTCTCCCGTCCCCCCTTGGAAAGGGGGAAGCCAGAGGATGCTTCGCTTTTGAACGATGGGAAGCCAGAGGATGCTGCGCTTTTTGTTGAATGGGGGATGCGCGGGGGCGAAGGCGAGAACCAAACAATTGCCCATTCATACTTCAATTCAGCAACGCCTAATTTTTTTATGTAAAGGTGTATCAAAATCCCGTATACTTCTTTAATAGAAATTATAAGTTCAAGTTGATAACGTGAACATACTATTAGTCTGTACAGAAAAATTACCAGTCCCTTGTGTCCGAGGTGGAGCTATCCAGACATACATAGACGGTATTCTACCTTACCTAAAACGAGAGCATGAAATCACAGTATTCTCCATAGCAGACCCAGATTTACCAGATAGAGAAATTAGAGACAATATTCGTTACGAGCGCACTGTAGCAGAAACTTCTGAAGAATACTATCAAACTGTAGCCAAATTTGTAGAAGGGAAAAATTTCGATTGGATCGTAATTTACAATCGTCCAAAATATGTGTCTTTGGTTGCCAATGCAGCTCCTAATAGTCGCTTTCTTCTGAGCATGCACAACGAAATGTTCCATGCTAAAAAAATCGAACCACAAGAAGCAATTAAATGCCTGGAACGAGTAGAAAAAGTAGTGACAGTCAGTAAATTTATTGCTGATGGTATTGCCAAATTATTTCCGGAATATAAACACAAACTGCAACCTGTATATGCTGGAGTAGACCTCAAGCGCTTTCAGCCAAGGTGGGTAGAAGGTGCAAAAGAGAAACGAGAAGCAATGCTAGCGACTTATGGCTTGGAGGGCAAAAAAGTAGTCCTCTGCGTGGGAAGGTTGACAGATAAAAAAGGACCTCATCTGTTAATATCTGCGATCGCCAAAGTAATCGAAAAACACCCATCTGCTGTATTATTTTTAGTAGGCAGTAAATGGTACGGAAATAACAAAGAAAACGATTATGTCCGTGAAATTAAAGCAGAAGCAGAAAAGTTAGGCCAAGCAGTTCAGATGACTGGTTTTATCCCACCATCAGAAGTTGCAGATTATTTCCTATTAGGCGATCTATTTGTATGCGCATCTCAATGGGAAGAGCCTCTAGCTAGGGTGCATTATGAAGCTATGGCAACTGGACTATGCATTATTACTACTGCTAGGGGGGGAAACCCTGAAGTAATTGTTCCTGGAAAAAATGGTATTGTTATCTCAGACTACGACAATCCTGATGCCTTTACCACTGAGATTGACTACTTATTGTCAAAACCAAAGAAGAGTGAAAAAATGGGAAGAATAGGACGTCAGATAGCGGAATTACATTATAGCTGGTCAAGAGTAGCTTGGGATATTTTGAGTATTATTAATGACTCAACATCTATTTCGGTAGAAACGCTACAAGAAACAAAAGAAACTAAGGAAGCAGGATAAATATAAATTTGTCTGCATTTTGTGAAAGGAAAAAAAGAATGTCAAGCCAAAATGCTTCTCAGCTTAGTCTAATTTTCATTAGTATTGGTAAACATAAAACTAAAAACAATAGCGGCACATTAATATATGAAAAATGAGCAAGAATTTTCTACATTAATTGACCTTCTTCAGTATCGCTCCCTAAATCAATCAGATCGAAAAGCTTAGACTTTCCTTCAGAATGGTGAAAAAGAAATAGATAGCTTGAGCTACAAAGAACTAGATGAAAAAGCAAGGGCGATCGCTGTATAGCTTCAAAAGCAACAAGTGGGTAACGAGTTATCAGAAACATCTAGACATAGATGAAGTAGTGGGAAATATTCGAGAGGCCGTTAGAGACGAACATGATATACAGGTATATTCTGTAGTTTTAATCAAAGCCGGGAGTATTCCTAAAACATCAAGTGTTCAATAATTGATAATTGATAATGGATAATTGATAATTACCTCTCCCTAAAAGGAAGAGGATTGAATCAAAGGAAAATTTTTTCTTGTTTCTCCTTAAAAGGAGAGGCTTTAAACCTTAATTATTCGGTAAAATTCAGCGCTCTGCTTGCCGAGTCAAATTTTGGGAAGGAACGCTAGAGATACTGGAAGCAGGGGAGGGTGCAGGAAATAAAAGTAGTGCAGCGATCGCCAGCGGAAATTAGTATAAATTTACTATAAAAGGTTTAAATTTCCAAAAATTGATGATAGAATTTGATAGTGACAAACAACCGTACAGAAAATTCGTAGAGCAATCAAATAGTGGCCTAGAGGAGTAAACACCAAACAGGTAATTTTGCACTGAAAAAAACTACAAAGGAAAAAGTTTGATGTTAACTCAAATAGACGTGACCAAAAAATCTGTTCAGCCAGCAAAAAATCAAAAGTCAAAAACCATATCAAATGACTACATAAAAAATCTACAAAAGAAACACTTTCTCTTATATAATATAATACCAGCAATCGTAACAGTAATAGCGCTCGCCTCACTATGGTGGCATCTGATCGGTAGTGTAGAAATAAGATTACTCATCGGGATGTGGGCATTAAGTATGATCGGAATGAGTATCGGTTTGCATCGCTACTTTGCCCATCGTGCCTTCAAGACCAGCGAAACGATGAGAGTCAGGACTTAAGCAACGGCACTAATAATAGTGGTTACGTCAGCAATAATGACCAAATGATACACTATATGTAGCAGTACTGCGTAAGTCCTGAGAGTCTTAGCAAGATTAGGCTGTATGGGCACTCAAGAGCTTGTAGTTTTCTAGATGGCTGTACATATCACTTGTCTCTATAATTATGGAAATATTTCGTCAAAAATATCAATCAAATCAGATCAAATCCGGTTGAATACTTATTATTTATATAGTTGGAGGAGATGGGGAGGTGGGGAGATTGAAGTAATTATAGAATTATTGAAGATACACTGTATGATCGGATTCTATATTATTATCATTAGTCAATGTGCAACACCAAATCAAATAAAATTATCCCCAAAAAATTCTTATAGAACTGTAGAAATAGAATTGGTAAATTTGTAATTAAAAATTAGTAAAATATGGATAGCGATCCAATAGCCATTATAGGAATAGCTTGTCGATTTCCTGGAGCAAACGACTACAATCAATTTTGGCAAACTCTAGAACTTGGAATAAATAGTATCAGAGAAATTCCTCCCCAAAGATGGGACGTAGAAAAATATTACTCTCCTAATCCCGAAACACCCAATAAAACAATTAGTAAATGGGGAGGATTAATAGAAGATATAGAAAAATTTGATGCCCAATTCTTCGGTATATCCCCCAGAGAAGCAACAAAAATGGACCCTCAACAGAGAATCATGCTGGAGTTGAGTTGGTCTTGTATTGAGGATGCAGGTTATGCACCATCAGAACTATCTGGAAGTCAGATAGGAGTATTTATTGGTGCTTGTAACTACGACTACGATCAGTTGCAACACCAAAATGAAAACATTGAAGGCCACACGGCGACAGGAAGTTACACCTGCATCATTCCCAATAGAATATCTTACTTCTTCAATTTTCACGGTCCCAGTGTCCCCGTAGATACAGCCTGCTCTAGTTCTCTGGTAGCACTCCATCAAGCCGTCAATTCCATCAAGGAAAAAGAATGTGAGATGGCACTGGTAGGTGGAATAAGTGTATTATGCACGCCTACCAGTTATATATCCTTTAGTCAACTAGGAATGTTATCTCCAAACGGACAATGTCAAACCTTTGACAGTTGTGCAGATGGTTATGTCAGAGGAGAAGGAGCAGGAATAGTCTTATTAAAACCTTTAGCTAAAGCACTCTCAGACAGAGATCGAATCTACGGTGTAATCAAAGGGAGTGCTGTTAATCATGGAGGCCAAGCAAGAACATTAACCTCCCCTAACGTCTATGCTCAAGCAGCTGTATTGCGAGCTGCCTATACAAAAGCAAATATTGCCCCCAATACAGTTTCCTACATAGAAACTCATAGTACAGGAACACCCTTGGGAGACCCAATAGAAATAAATGGTCTCAAGCGAAGCTTCAAACAACTGCATCAACAATACGAAGTACCATTGACAGAAAAACCCTATTGTGGTTTGGGATCGCTAAAAAAAAATGTTGGGCATTTAGAAGCAGCAGCAGGAATTGCTGGAGTCATCAAAGTTTTGTTAGCCATAAAGCACAAAAAATTGCCAAAAATTGCCAATTTTCAGCAATTAAACCCCCGTATAGAATTAAAAAACAGCCCATTTTATATAGTTAGTGAAACTCAAGAATGGCAACAGTTACAGACCGAAACAGGAGAGATAATTCCTCGACGGGCAGGGGTCAGTGCATCTGGGTTTGGAGGTGTTAATGCTCACGTTGTGTTGGAAGAGTCTCCAGAGCAAGTCAAAAATCAAAAGCGAGTGCTAATTGGCGAGGAAACCTCAGAATGTAAGACGCACTCAAGACAGTCAAAAATTAAAAGAGAAGATGTTCTAGAACGTCCTCTACATATTTTCAAAGTATCTAGCCAGACGGAGAAAGGGCTAAAGGATCTGGCAAAAAAATATGAAACTTATTTGCAGTCCAACGCTGAAGTATCGTTACAAGACATTTGCTTTAGTGCTAATACAGGACGTACAGATTTTGCAGAAAGACTGGCATTAGTAGCTAAGTCTAAGGATGAATTACAGGAAAAATTAGCAGATTTTCTTCAGGATAATGAGACCGACGGATTGTTAAGAGGAAAAGCAGAAAGTCAGGAGAAGAAGATTGCTTTTATGTTCACTGGGCAGGGATATCAATATGTAGATATGGGACGACAATTATATGAGACTCAACCGACATTTCAGAAAATTCTAGACCAATGCAATGAAATACTGAAAGAATATCTAGAATTATCTTTATTAGAAGTTCTTTATCCTCAAGATACACAAAAGTCAAGTGCATTAGACCAAACAGCTTATACCCAACCTGCTTTGTTTGCCATAGAATATGCTGTGGCTAAATTATGGGAATCATGGGGAGTTAAACCAAGTATAGTAATGGGTAACAGTGTGGGCGAATATGTGGCAGCTTGTATTGCAGAAGTATTCAGTTTAGAAGACGGTCTGAAATTAATAGCCATTAGGGGTCGGTTAATGCAGCAGCTACCCTCTGGTGGTGGAATGGTTTCTGTAATGGCATCAGAATCTCAAGTAACAGAGGTGATAGGAGACTATACTTCACAAGTGGCCATAGCTGCCATTAATGGACCAGAAAGTATAGTAATCTCTGGTAAAAGTGAATTTATCGCAGCGATTTGTAGTAAATTAGAAGCTATCAAAATTAAAACTAAACAATTAGAAGTATCCCATGGTTTCCACTCTCATTTGATGGAACCAATGTTGGCAGAATTTGAAACAGTAGCTAAAGAAATCACCTATAATCAACCAAAAATACCACTAATATCAAATGTGACTGGTGAAAAAGTAGGTGGGGAAATAACTACTGGAGAATATTGGGTTCGTCATGTGCGAGAACAAGTAAGATTTGCTCAGAGTATGAAAACTCTGGATGAGGAAGGTTATGAAGTATTTGTAGAAATCGGACCCAAACCAATATTATTAGGGATGGGAAGGCAATGTCTATCGGAAGTTTTGGGAGTATGGTTGCCATCATTACGTTCGGGAGTAGAAGAATGGCAACAAATGCTATCCAGCTTAGGACAATTGTATGTCAAAGGAGTCACAGTAGATTGGTCAGGATTTGACTCTGACTATAGTCGTCAGAAAGTAGCATTGCCCACTTATCCATTTCAGCGAGAACGTTATTGGATAGAAATAAAAAAATACCTATCAACAACAGTATAGGTCAATAGAAAAAAATCAGCACCCCTTACTAGGTCAAAAAAATCAACTTAGCAGGAATAGAGAATCAATATCATTTTCAATCATACCTATCAGCAGGAACGCAACCCTACCTAAGTCACTACAAAGTATTCGATCAAGTGCTATTCCCAACTGCAGGTTACTTAGAAATTGCCATAGCAGCAGCTAGAAATATATTCACTTCATCCCAAATATTGCTAACAGATGTAGTTGTATCTGGAAACTTAATACTACTAGAAACAGAAATCAAGGAAATACAAACAGTAGTAACTCAATTAGAAGAAAACACATATAAGCTCAAGATTTTTACCACAGAAGCAGAAGAAAAATATACGCAACCAGAATGGACTTTGTATGCAGAAGTCAATATTCATCTTGTTGACTCCATAACTCATACAGAAGAAACAATAGATATAGAAAAATACCAGAGAGATTGTACTAAAGCAATAGATATCAAACAACATTATCAAAAATTTCAGGAAGTAGGTATTAACTACGGTAACAGTTTCCAAGGAATAAAACAGTTGTGGAAAGGTCAAGGAAAAGCTTTGGCCGAAATTTATCTACCAAATGAAACAGCACAAGCAACAGACTATCATATTCATCCTGCACTATTAGATGTTGCTTTTCAAGTTATAAATCATGCTATACCAAAAACAGAAATAGACAAAATATATCTGCCAGTAAGTATAGAAAAGTTTAAACTGTATAGCCATATAGAAACTAAAATATGGGTTGTAGCAGAAACGCTAGAAGATAGTTTAACAGGCAATATAAAACTTTTAGACGAGGGAGGAAATGTACTAGGGGAAATCTATCAATTAAAACTAATGGCAACAACAGCATCAGCTATTTTAAGCACTCTAAAACAAAAGAAGGGTAATTATTTTAATGAAATTGATTGGCAACAAAAGCCCCAAACTACTACTCAATCAAAAAATGAACAACTTTTAGAACACTTACAAACAGTTTCATTAGAGCAACGAGAAAACATCTTAATCGCTCATATTCAAAATGAAACCGCGAGAGTGCTGGGAATTATAAATTCTCAAGTAATAGACGTAGAAAAGCCTTTAAATAAAATGGGGCTAGATTCTATAATGGCACTAGAGCTAAGGAATAGGGTTCAAAATGAGTTAGATGTGGATATTCCGATTACTAAATTTATGCAAGGAATCACCATTGCCGATCTATCAATTGAACTAGAACGGCAAATAGCTCAAAGCGATGAACGCAAGCTAAACTTGGAGCCAGAAAATAATGTAAAAGATAGTAAATGGATAGAGGTAGAGCTATGAACCTAGTAGAATTTTTACAAGACCTTTCTCTCAAAGGAGTTAAACTATGGCGTGATGGGGAAAAATTACGAACTGGAGGTTCCCAAGAAGTACTGACCACAGATATTATTGCTCAACTAAAGCAGTACAAATCAGAAATCTTAGAGTTACTAAGGGAAAATCCAGATATATCTCAAGTTTATCCCCTCTCTTATGGTCAAAAAGGTCTCTGGTTTTTGTGGCAGCTATCACCCCAGAGTCATAATTATAATGTGTCATTTTCAGTTCGGATTTACTCTAAGGTAGATACAACTACTTGGCAAAAAGTTTTTCAAGCTCTAAGGGAAAGGCATCCGCTACTACGGAGTACATTTCCGAAGTTGGGCGAACAACCAATCCAACAACTACATCAACATCAAGAGTTAGACTTTTTAGAGATAGATGCTTCCAGTTGGAGCGAAGAGGAGTTAAACAAAAAGGTAGTTGCAGCTCACAGACATCCTTTTAACCTAGAAACAGAACCAGTGATGCGAGTTAGGTGGTTCACTTGCTCGGAGGCCAACTACATTATGTTAGTTACAATACACCACATTGCTATAGATGGTTGGTCTTGCAACTTAATTGTCAAAGAACTGCCAGAACTCTACCAATCTCAACTAACTGGGGTCGAAGCATCTCTGCCACCACTAAAGCATTCTTATCAAGATTATGTTAGTTGGCAAAAGGAGTTAGTAGAAGGACAAAAAGGAGAACAACTATGGAACTATTGGCAACAAACATTGGGCGGGGAATTACCAGTATTGAACTTGCCCACAGACAGACAACGGCCCCCTATACAGACTGATAATGGTGGAAGCTACCCTTTCAAGTTATCTGAAAAGCTGACTGAACAACTAAAGGAATTAGCTCAAACAGAGGGTGCAACTCTTTATATGACTCTGTTGGCTGCTTTTCAAGTTCTTCTGTATCGTTACACATATCAAGAGGATATTTTAGTGGGTTCTATCGGTAGTGGAAGAACTAAAGCAGAGTTTGCCACTATCGTTGGTTACTTTGTTGACTCAGTAGTGATGAGAGCAGATTTCTCAGGGAATCCCATCTTTAGAGATTTTCTTTCCCAAGTCCGCCAGACAGTCCTTGGATCGCTAGCTCATCAAGATTATCCCTTTGGCTTATTGGTAGAGAAGTTACAGGTAGAACGTGACTCCAGTCGTTCTCCTATTTTTCAGGCTTGCTTTGTACTACAAAAATTCCTGGAATCTCAAGATTTGCAAAAGTTGCTTTTTAGCAGCAAAAAAACCTTGATGAATTGGGGAGGACTTGAGGTAGAACCATTTGTACTCGATCAGTATGAAAGTCAATATGATTTATTCCTGGAAATGCTTGAAGAGGACTCATGTCTGCTTGGGTTATTAAAATACAATGCTGACTTATTTGATGAGCAAACTATTGCCCGAATGGCTGGTCATTTCGAGAACTTGTTAGAAGGGATAGTGAATGATCCACAACAGAGAGTAACAGCACTGCCATTAATGACAGAGGC
>NZ_BLZO01000013.1 GCF_014132355.1 Okeania sp. KiyG1 | reverse complement strand
ACTTTGGACAAAAAAGTAGTTAGCGTAATAGTTACACTAACTACCAAAATTAAGGTTTAAAGACCGAATTCATACTGGAATTATCTTTGTTTTTGACATTATTTATCATCCCGAAGATCATAGGATGGGTCTGGTTCAATTTCTCCACCAAAACAAATATCTAAATAACTTTCTTGAAGGGAATGAACAACTCTCTCCAACTCATCAATAAGATTCCTTCGACTCATTTTTTCAACTGCATCAATATGAGCTTCACTACCCGCTTTGCCTAAATATTTATATTTAGTTTTTTCTGACTATCAGTAGCCATAGGAAAAATCGGTGAAGCAGATTGTAATTTATAATAATAGTAAAGTTTCTGATTTCTATTGACTTGATAACGGATGATATGAACTTCACGAGGAATCACCTCTCCTTCTCGTTCAATTTTCTTAATTTTCTGCTTCATCTGACGGATTAAACCCTGAATTTGTTTCCCTCTAATGGCTGCAGGTTGAGTGGTTTGCTTGGATTTCGGTGTAGACATGAGACTGAATAGTTAAGAAAGGATTTATGTTGGCGTAAAATATACACTAACATTCAGAGGTGTATTATTCACAACCATGGAAAATCAAGAAAACAGTCAATCAATCAAGGAGTTCTTATCCTGGAGGCAAAACCTTTATCATGGAGTTAATGCAAGAATTGAAACTATTATAGAATTAGTAGATGCCCTTTCATCAAACTCCATCGCAAGTTCGGTAGTAGAATTGTCTGAACATCCTTTATTTCGACGAAATTATAACAGTTTATATAAAGGAATTCAAGAATTTTTACCTGATAAAAATGATGATAATTACTCACAACAAGTTAATTACTTATTAGAGGCTGCGTCTCAAACAATTCCTACTCCAGTTTCCCGACATTTTCATTTATTTGGAATTGATACAACTCCTTGTCCACGTCCTTTTTCAGCTACATTGGCCGACAAAACTTTTATCAATTATCCCAATCCAATTAAAGGAAATAAACCCATTAGTATTGGCCATTATTATTCAGTTATATGCGCTTTACCAGAGAGAATAGCAACAGGTAATGTACCTTGGGCTGTTCCCTTATTAGGAGAAAGGGTTCCCTCGTCAGAAAAGGCTACTAACATTGGTAATAAACAACTGGAAAAAATCTTTAAAACTGCTTCTTTCTCTGGAGAGAAGTTATCAGTTTTAGTTGCTGACAGTTTCTACAGCCAAAGAAATTTTATTGGAGAACAAGTCAAGCATAAAAACTTAATTACCGTGACACGAGTGAGAAGCAATCGAGTCTTTTACCGTCAATTTATCAGGAAAGAACACCAAGCAATTACTTCAGGACATCCCCGTTGGTATGGAGATAAATTTGACCTGAAAGATGAGAATACTTGGCATGAACCTACGGAGGTTAGTCAATCCATTTTTACTACTAGAAAAGGTCGTCAATTGACAGTAACAATTTCGGGTTGGAACCAGATGTTAATGAAAGGAACTCAGAACTATAAAATGAATCGTTATCCTTTTACTTTACTACAAATTAATATTACTGATGAAGTAGGTAATCAGATTGGGAAACCGATGTGGTTAATTGTTATTGGTTCTCGACGTCAAGAGTTAAGTTTGATTGATTGCTATGAATCTTATCGGCAACGTTATGACATAGAACATCTGTTCCGATTTGGTAAACAAAGATTATTAATGACAGCTTATTCAACCCCTGATGTTGAACATGAAGAAAATTGGTTCAAATTAACATTAATTGCTTATGTTAATTTATGGGCTGCTAGGAATTTAGCCATTGTTTTACCCCGTCCTTGGGAACATTATTTGAAGACTAATAAATCAGTTAAAATCACTCCCAGTTTAGTTCAAAGAGATTTTTATCGAATAATTTCGACTTTGGGTACAATGACGACATCTCCTAAACGTCGAGGTTATTCTACCGGACGGATTAAAGGATATAAAACAACACCACGAACTCGTCATCAAGTTATCATCAAAGGCAAAAAAAAATCCAAAAAACAACGAAAAGTTTCTTAGTAGTGGGCGACAACTCTTAATTATTGCCATTTTTCAGTGATTAAATTCACTGGAGACAGAGAAATATTTCTCTAATATAGTTAGCGTAAATATTACGCTAACTGTTTTCTTTTTGTCCAAAGTCCAATCTCCTTCGTAACCTGTTGGTAATTCTGCCTTGGGGGTTTTTCGCTTTTGAGGCGAGTAGTATTTCTCTTTCAGGAATAATACGTTATCAGTTCCCAAGGTGATGTCTTGAATAATTACTTCTTCGTAACCTTTAAACTGTGCATCCATGGGCAGTAATTCTATCGGATACTCTAATATTTCTTCTCTATCTATTTTGACCTTAGATTTTTTACTACCCTTAGAATGGTTTTGAGGTAGCTTTCGTTCTTTTTCTGATGAGTAATTGTTTGAGAACCCTCTTGGTTTTTTAGCTTTGATATTTGGCTTACCCTGTTCTCCTTTGAGGCGGTTGTTTTCGTCTCTTAAGCGTTGGTTTTCTTGTTGCAGGTCTTTGAGTTGTACGTGTAATTTTTCTATCAGGTTCAGTAGGCTTTCTACTTTTTGAGACAAGGACTTGTCTGCAATTTCAGTAGGGTCTATCGTTTGCAGAACCTGCTCTACTAATTTTTGGTTGTCATTATTTTGTCTCATGTTTCATATTTTATAACCTTCTGTGTTCGTCTGTTGTTATTCTTTATCCTTTATTCTTTTTTGGCTACCCTGATTGATTGAGCCGATACGATCGCTCCCTATTTTATCAATCCATTTGATTGGCCTTGGCAGTTATAATCATTCCCTACCCCATCATATTGAGTGGATACTGATAATTAATGTATTCCTTTAAAGCTATATTTTATAGCTTTTATTATTCTTATTTATTCATTTATCCCCTATTCCCTATAACAAAAATATTCAATATCTCACAACTAAAATCTTATGGCTATATAGCGTTTCTATTTCAAATATAAACAGAGTTATTTAGGAAAAGGTAACAGGGGAAAGAGATTGTATTTTTTTTAGAAAAAAACTACAATCTGGGTTTACAAATCATTTGGAAGCGCTATAGAACCGACGAAGTTATTAATGGGCAAGTCCTTTAAGTTTGTGGCTACATCAACCAGACAGGACAAGAAACTATCAACCAAAGTCTCCGCCGTCTTCTGACTGATTGCAGGCTGAGAAAAGGAGAAATTAAAAAACATTTTTTCCTCAAAAGTTGTAACAATACCGAGTAAAAAACCCCCAAATGTGGCCTGTCCCGCAGTCGTACTGATTTCTGACAGTTTAAATTGACCGTAAACCCTCGGAATATTGACTCGACCCACATAGGACATACCCACTGTATAAGGGGCTAGATCGGGGCGCGTGAGAGTCAAATCGATCATCTTCCTATACATCAACACTATATTGAAGATATCGCCCCGTCTTAAGGCAACTTCCACCTCTTGTGTCACCTCCCGTGCTAATTCCCAGAAGGAAGTATTTGTGCCGAGAGTGTGATATGATGCTATGCTGCAAGCCAGTGCTGCCATGTGTTCATTGCCGATCATTGCTTTCAAGCGCCTACGCAGATCGACAGCATTCATGCAGCACACACAAGTTTTTTGCTCTGCTCTGATTTTTCGGGCTGTGGCGAATATCATTGCTGCACATAAGGCACATTGTACTGTTGTCCTTTCTTGAAAGCAACGTGTAATCAGCTGTTGAGTCACCTGAGTATCTAACTGTCTATAAACATTGCCAGTACGGCGTAATTCAAGAGGTACAGTCTTCTCAAAACTCAAGCTTTTTGGTCGATACCACATGGCTTTGAACAGAAGTCGCAGCACAAATGATAGCTTGTTGATATTACCCCTGAAACCTTTTGTTGATGGAGGTAATAACTCATCTATAGGGGGTAGCGCTGGTAAGCTGGGTACTGGTGCAACTGGTTCACCAGAGGCAATTTTCGAGCAGCAGGTCAAGATTTCTGAATATAATTGAATTATCGATCTGCCATCTGTGATGGCATGGTTTATTGTGACAATCAGGTAACTAGCACTGTTTTCACTTTGCTCCCGTCCTTGCACAAGTACAGCTCGCAACAGCACTTCACTACTCTCAATTTTGGTGTTTAGTTCTTCCAGAACAGTTTCTTGCCATTTTCTAGGGTGCTGCATATCCACAACCCGCAAAGGAATCTTTTTAGCCCCCGTTTCAAAACGGAGATTATCCAGGTCTCCGACGATCCGAGAATTAAGCCGAGAATGATGAGTTTGGACAAGTGCGAGGGCCTGTCTAACAATCTCTTCACTCAGGGGGCCTAAAATGCGCCCGATAACTAATGAATTTGATGAGCTAGTTAAGCGATTTAGTATTTCCACTACTTGCTCAGTTGCACTTAGTTTTCTTGTTTCAATCATAAATAGACCTATTTCACTTCAGAACACAGTGAGATTTTCTCAATCTTACCTGTAGTCGTTTTGGGCAGCTCAGAACGAAACTCGATAAATTCAGGAATCATATACTTGGGCAGGCGCTCCGCACAAAAGTATTCCAAATCGCTCTTGGTAAGGGTATTTCCCTCATGGACAGCGACTATCGCCTTAATCCTGTTGCCGATTTCTTCGTCAGGGATGGCAATGACTGCTGCCTCTTCTATCGCAGAATGAGTGTAGAGTGTTGTTTCGATTTCCTCAAGTTCAATCCGGTATCCTCGACTCTTGATTTGGTTGTCGTAACGCCCTAAATAGATATAATTGCCATCAAAATCACGTTTCACTAAATCGCCAGTTCCAAAAACCCTTTCCTCCCGGTTGTAACCCGGTATGGGGAACAGAATAAGACTCCCTCGCGTTTTTTCTGGCATTCCCCAATAGCCCTTCATTAGAGAAGATCCACGCACATAAAGTTCTCCAATCTCCCCTGGTTGAGTTATTTCTTGGTTCTCGTTAACAGCAAATATCTCAGTGTTGGCACAAGCTTTACCCAGAGGAAGGGACTGTACGAGTTCCCCTGGTATTTCCTGAACCGGATAATAAGTACAGACATTCGTTTCCGTAGGACCGTAGAGGTTATAGTACTTTGCCTGTGGTATCAATTCCATTAACTGACGAAGGTACTTAATGGGGAACACTTCCCCTGCAAATAAAACTGTGTGCAGATGAGGCAATTGAGTTTGCTGCAAGTTACCGTAGACAACAAGCTGTCTCAACACAAAAGGAACGGAATACCAGATAGTAATCTGTTGTTGTTCAATAAACTTGGCTAGGTTCCTAGGAAATACAGAGAGTTCTGGGGGAACCAAAATGACCGTTGCTCCTGCTTTTATAGTCGTGAAGATATCAAATATAGACAGATCGAAATGAAGTGGCGCGTGGTTAGAAACGCGATCTCTAGCCTGTACCTGAAAACATTCATAAGACCAGTTGACAAAGGTTAGAGAGGCACGATGGCTAATCATTACTCCTTTAGGTGTACCAGTAGAACCGGATGTGTAGAGAATATAGGCTAAATCCTCTTCAATCATCCCAGTAGCGGTCGGTAATAAATTGGTTGCTGTTTTCAGTACATCCAGCCAAGATACAACCCTAACAGTTGGTGCGTTTTCTATCTCTTGAACTACCTCATCATCAACAAGTACTAGACATTGGACAGAAGAAGAGTCTGGCAACTTAAGACTTACTGCCTTTTTTTGAGTAGTCACTAAACCCTTAATCTGGCAATTGTCAATAATCAAGGCTACTCGCTTAATCGGAGCTAAGGGATCGAGAGGAACATAGGCAGCTCCAGCTTTCAAGATGCCAAAAATGGCAATTACTGCTTCAATGGATTTGTTCAGGTAGATACCGACGCGATCGCCTTTTGATATTCCACAGTCATTTAAAACTCTAGCTAAACTATTAGAGAGCTGGTCTAGTTCTCGATAAGTAATGCTGCGGTCTTTATAAATTACAGCTTCTCGATCGGGGTAGAACTGAGAACTGGTTTCTAAGAGCTGTTGTAGAAGATAGATCATGTCCTTTGAATTGGTTTGCACTATCAATGAAGAAGGATGAGGATACAGTTTTTGTCTGAACCCAATTTTGTCGTGTTTGATATAGACTCAAAGAATTAGCATTAATTACAACTATATATTCATTTTATCTAATTCAAGAAGTAGAAGATTTTGAGCTTCTGCTTCTGATAATTGTTCTATTTCTTCTCGGAAGTTATATGTTTTTCTTTCCATAATTTTTGGCTCATTTATTGTACCTGCTAACTCTACAGATAATACCTCCGAGGAAATATAACTTAATAATTTTTCCACAGTTGGATAATCAAACAACAGGGTTGAACCTAATTTAGTCTGTAAACTGGACTCTAGGCTATTGGTCAATTGCACCGCCATCAGAGAATCTAAGCCAAAATCAAACAAAGGTTGCCGCATTCCAATTTTTTGTATATCTTGCAAACCTAAAGTTTTAGCGATTGCCGAGCGAACGTGAGTGTTTAAGAACTCCTGACGTTCGGAAACTGGTGTTGCTTCGAGTTGTTCTCTAAATGCTGACTTTTGGGTTAACGACGGCTCAGTTGCAAGGAAAGCCGACAAAAATGGCATTGTTTGCCCGCCGGGTAGCTCCCTTAAAAACGTTAACCAATTCACGGGAAATACCCCAACTTGGCTGGGAGCGTCAGATAGCAACGATTCCAATGCCTGCATTCCCTGTTCTGGCTTAATAGCACTAATTCCACTACTCTCTAGCCGCTTTTGATTGAGACTATTGAGACGAGCTGCCATACCTGATGTTGCCCAGACTCCCCAATTGATACTCAATCCCGGTAATCCCATGCCGCGACGGTAGCGAATGATCGCATCCATAAAGCCATTGGCAGCAGCATAGTTTCCTTGACCCAGGTTGCCGAGCATCGAAGTCATTGAGGAGAAACAGACAAAGAAATCTAGGGGTAAATCCTTGGTCAGTTGATGCAAATGCCAAGTTCCTTGTACCTTGGGGGCTATCACTTTTTTAAACTGCTGCCAGCTTAGGTTTTGTAGCACTCCATCATCTAACACTCCCGCAGCATGAATGATGCCTTTGAGTGGAGGCAATGATGCCTCAAGCTGCTGGAAAACCCGATCCACATCTTCTGCGATCGAGATATCTCCTAACAAAACACTGACTGAAGCTCCGGCTGTTTCTAACTCCTGTATGATTTGTTGTGCTGTTTCATTAGGATCACTACGTCCAGTTAAGACAATGTGCTTGGCTCCCTCTTTAACCATCCATTGGGCAACTTCCAAGCCTAATGCTCCTAGTCCTCCAGTAATCAAATAACTGGCTTCGGGTTGTATTAACTCCGATGGTTGTTGTGAGCCGAGTTTCTGTTGTTGTCGCACTAACCGGGCCACATAACGGACTTCTTGACGAATGGCAATTTGGTCTTCGCGATCGCCCAACAACATTTCATCGACTAAGCTAGGAATAGCTTCATTAACAGGGAATTCTGGGTCTAAATCGACTTGGTAACACCTGAATTCCGGATGTTCCAGGCGAAGGACTCGTCCCAGTCCCCAGAGAGAACCTTGTTGAGGTTGCACCACTTCGGTATCCGCTAAGACACTCTGAGTGCCTTGAGTAACTAACCATATCGGCACAGTTAATCCCGCTTGCAGTAAACCTTGCACTAAATGTAGTAGGGCAGCACAACCGAGTTCTTGGGCAGTTTCTAACTCATCCACAGATTCGATGCTTTCATTAACCCCCCAGAAATGCACAATCCCCTTAATTTCACTATTTTCTTGCAGCAGTTGGGGGAATTGTTCGGCAACAGTAGGGTTGATGTGATAATGTTGTGCCTCTAATTTTTTGTACTCCGAACCTGGAGATACCCAAATACAGTTATCTCCCTTTTTGCGTAATTCATTGCCCATCAGTTCTGCCAATTCACTATGGGAGCAAAATACCAACCAATTACCTGTTTTATTTTGCTCAGATGAGTTTGTTGGAGCTAAGGGTTGAGCTTGCCAGTTGATTTGATAAAACCAATGACTTAAATCCGCACGCAGAGTCATCAGCAAGATTTTTGGATTAGCTTTCCTAGTTTCAAAACCAGTCACTCGAGCCACGAGCTGCCTATGTTGGTCAAATAGTTCTATATCGGCTTTGAGTTGATCTTCCGATTGCGTGTCTTTCGAGCGACGAGTATAGCACCACAGCAATCCAGGTTGAGGAAGATTGTAGAATGTAAATTTTTCTACACTAAATGGTACCAAAGTCTCATTCTTGTCGTCGGACTGATTTAAAACCAGTGCGACAACCGAATAAAAACACGAGTCAATTAAAGCGGGATGGAGTTGATATTTATCTGCATCCTGAATAGTCTGGGGGACTTTCAGTTGCGCGAGAACTTCGTCTTCTCCGATCCATAGCTGTTCGAGCCAACGGAAACTCGGTCCTAATTGAACTTGTCTCTCCCCAAGATGCTGGTAAATCTCCGTTCCTTCGATGTTTTGAGGACAACGAGCTTGAATCTCTTCCAGGGATAATTGCAATCGCTCAATCTTTGCTGCCGACAATTTCCCAGTCGCATGAACCGCCCAAGAACCGGAGGCTAGACCGTGGTTTGCTCCCCCATTCGTTGGCGAGTCTAAAGAGTCGTCAAAGCTAATGAATTGAAAGGTATAAGAGCTATCACTTGGAGTCAAAGCAACTTGAACCTTGCGCATTCCTTGCTCCGGAATTGCGAGAGCTTGGGGAAAGAGAATATTCTCCAGTTGACATACTGTTCCGGGCAATGTTAAAGAGGCAGCTCCTAACAAAAAGGAAATATGGCTGGCACCCGGAACAATTACTTTTTCATAGATACGATGGTCTGGTAAAAATGGATAGTTTTCGCTACTAAAATCAGACTCGAAAAAGATTTCCTGCGATAAGGGAGATTGGAATTTTTGATTAATCAGGGGATGAAGTTTTACTGTCGAGATAGCTTTTGCATCCCAATCTTCAGACGTTTCTACCCAATACCGTTCTCGTTGGAAGGGATAGGTAGGTAAGGAGACTTTCTTCCGAGTATAATCTCGGTCAAATCCCGACCAATCTACTCCATATCCCCGTACATATAACTGTCCCAAACTAGAGAGCATTTGTTGCCATTCACCCCTCAAAAGCGCAGCATCCTCTGGCTTTCCCCCTTTCCAAGGGGGACGGGAGGGGGATTCCAAGGGGGACGGGAGGGGATTTTACCGGGGCGCAACGATGGCAACCACAAACCGATCTCTTCTGGCAAGCATTGACGCCCCATACCGACTAAAATTGGTTTAGGTCCAATTTCCAGGAAAGTGTCATAGCCTTGTTGGTGTAATTCTTTCATTCCTCGAGCAAACCTGACCGGTTGGCGCACGTGACGAACCCAATATTTTGCTGTAGCAATGCTCTGGTCTGCTTGGACTCCGGTAACATTAGAGATGATGGGAATTTTGGGCTGATGGTAGGTAATTTGACTGGCTACGGCTTCAAACTCTGCCAACATGGGTTCCATTAGTGGGGAATGGAAAGCATGGGATACTTGGAGTTGTTTGGTTTTAATGCCAATAGATTCCAGGCGAGTAGCGATCACTCCTACGGCTTCGACTTCACCGGATATTACCGTACTTTCCGGCCCATTGATTGCTGCAATTGCTACTGCTTCCTCCAGGGCCATCTCCTGTAACGTCTCTCGTACCTTCGACTCAGAAGCGATCGCAGAAACCATTGCTCCACCCGCTGGTAATTTTTGCATCAAATTACCCCGAGCGGCAATCAGTTGCAAACCCTCTTCTAAGCTCCATACTCCAGCTACCGTTGCGGCCACATATTCCCCCACACTATGACCCATCAGCACATCGGGTTTAATCCCCCAGGACTGCCAGAGTTTAAATAAAGCATATTCTATAGCAAATAACACTGGTTGCGTATAAGCAGTTTGGTCTAGTCGGGATGAATTTGATGAACCGTCCGCTGGATAGAGAATTTCTCGTAAAGACGTTTCCTGGAGCCTGTCTAAACGACTGAGAATTTCCTCGCATTGGTTAATCGCTTCCCGAAACGTGGTGGCTCGATCGTACAATTGCCGACCCATATTGATATATTGAGAACCTTGACCTGTGAATAAGAAAGCGATTTTCGGTACTGTAGTATCATCGGTAAATTCTCCCGAGTAGATTCCAACTCCCTCTTCTCCCTGTTGGTACTGTCGGAGTTTTTCAACTAACTCTTGTTGTTGTGAGGTGACAATTGCTAGTCTGTGGTTGAACTGAGCACGTCCTGTATTGGCTGTATAGCAGATATCATCTACCCCTAATTCGGGATGAGTTTTGAGATAATTTTGATAACTATTGACTAAATCTCTAAGAGCCGTTTCGGTTTTCGCTGAAAGAGTTAGCACATGAACTAAACGTTCTAGCTCATCTTGACTTTTAACTTTTGACTTTTGACTTTTGACTTTTACTGGTGCTTCTTCTAAGATAACATGAGCATTGGTACCACTAAAGCCAAAGGAACTCACTCCCGCAATGCGAGTTTTACCATTGGTTTGCCAAGGAGTGAGCTGAGTGGAGACTTGTAATGGTAATTGTGACCAATTAATATAAGGATTCGGCTGTTTAAAATGCAGTGATGGTGCTATTTGTTGATGTTGCAGTTGCAGGACTACCTTCATCAAACCAGCAATTCCTGCCGCTACCTCTAAGTGACCTATGTTGGTTTTAGCTGTACCAATAATTAAGGGTTGCTTTTGCGAGTGAGTTTCTCCAAATACTGTTCCTAAAGCTCTCACTTCAATGGGGTCTCCCAAGGAAGTTCCTGTACCATGAGCTTCAACATAACTAACACTTGCTGGATCTACTCCTCCATTTTCCAATGCTTTACGGATAACAGCGACTTGAGAAGGCCCATTCGGTACTGTCAAACCACCACTTGGCCCATCTTGATTAACAGCAGTTCCACGAAGTACTGCCAGAATATTATCCCCATTAGCCATGGCATCACTGAGACGCTTCAAAACAATTATGCCGCACCCTTCTCCTCGTACATAACCGTTTGCAGAGGCATCAAAAGTCTTACATCGACCATCAGGAGATAACATTTTTGCTTGAGAGAAAACAATACTAAATTTGGGAGATAAGAGTAAATTTACACCTCCAGCTAAAGCCAGATTGCATTCTCCCTGTCTCAGACTCTGACAAGCCAAATGCACCGATACCAAAGACGAAGAGCAAGCCGTTTCAACTGCCATATTCGGTCCGGTTAATCCCAAGGTGTATGACAAACGTCCGGTCGAAGCACTCGGTACATTACCCGTACCCCAGTAAGCATGAGGTATCTCAAAGGTAGCCAGTTGATTTAAGTAATCGCTGCCACCAATACCAATAAAGACTCCCGTGAGGCTCTTAAACAATTGGTCGGGAACGATGTGCGATCTTTCGAGAGCTTCCCAACTGACTTCCAGCAATAACCGTTGTTGAGGGTCTAAGCTTTGAGCTTCTCGAGGAGCAATTCCAAAAAAATCGGCATCGAAGCCTTCAATTTGCGAGATAAACCCCCCATCGCGGGTAGCAATTTTGCCTGGAGTATCTGGGTCTGGGTCATAGTATTTCTTGATATTCCATCGTGCTGAAGGGACTGGTGTGATCGCATCGACTCCATGATTGAGCAGTTCCCAGAAGGCTTCCGGAGAATCGACTCCACCTGGGAAGCGACAACTCATACCAACTATCGCGATCGCTTCTTTGTCTTGGTTTTCAATGGTTTGTAATTTGGACTTTAAGGCTTCTATCTGGAGAAACGCATTTTCCATTAATGTTTTATAGTTTACAGACCGACTACTTTTACTTTCTTTCATTAGTTTTGATTACCTCCTAGAGATGCTATTTTTTTCAGCGAGCCAAGCTTTAACTTCCTTGCTTGTCACCCCCTGAGCGTTTTCTAAATTGCACCTTCAGACCCGAACGAGGATGCAGCGTTGGCATAAGCTTCATCGTCAGGTCTTGATCGGGTAGCAGTTCCCAGGTATAGTTTCGCAACAGATGAGCCACAACAATCTTCATTTCCATTTTGGCGAAGGCTTGTCCTAAACAGGTGCGAGGACCACCACCAAAGCCGACTAAACTGAAGTCATACTTCTTATGTTCGGCTCTCTCAGGGCTAAAGCGATCGGGGTCGAATTGCTTGATGTCTGAATAGCAGCGGGGGTCTTTATGGGTCGTGCCGATCGTGTAGAACACCCGCCACCCCTTGGGTACTTGGTAGCCATTGAACTCAAAGGACTCAATTACACCCCGGAACCCTCCTGCGACCGGAGGATACAGTCGCTCTACTTCCTTCAACACTTGCTCCAAGTAAGGCATACCCCTGAGCTGCTCTAGATTCAATGGTCCTTCAACTGCCAGGACATCTTGTTCGTTTTGGGCTTGTTTCCATACTGTTGGATTCTGAGCTAGGGACATAACTAGTGAAGTCAGCATGGAGGAGGTGGTTTCGTATCCGGCAAATAGCATCAGCAGAGCCTGAACTTTGATTTCTTCCATACTCAGACTATTGCCCTCTTCGTCTCGGCTTTGCACCAAAAGACCTAAAGCATCTTGGTTAGGGTGCTGTTGGCGATCGCGAACCACTCCTTCAATGTGAGCCAGTAGCCGATCTCGAGCCTGAAGTGCCCTACCATAGGGTGCCCAGCGGAATCGCAAGGGAATGGTAAATCTTCCGGCAAGGATTTCACTGAACCACTGGCATAGGCGAACTGTCTTTGCTCCTGGCTCACTGCCTAGAAGTAAAAGGCTGGCAATTTCAAACGTGAGTTGCTTCATTTCTCCCAACCAGGTGAAGGTTCCCATGGCTTCCCACTTGGTCAGGTAAGATTGGGTAATGCGCTCCATCGTCTCTAAGTAACCTTCCAGCGCCTTACCGTGGAAGGCAGGCTTTAACACTCTGCGGTTACGCTGGTGTTCTTCCCCGTCTTGAAATAATAAAGATCTTCCAAACAGTTCCTTTATTGTATCCGGCATACTATCTTCCCAGGAAAAATGATGCATGTGGCTGGAGAGAATAAAACGATTTGCTTCTGGACCTACCATGACTACCGTGGGATGACCTAGGAGATGGGTTTTGAAGATCGGCCCATATTTTTCCTGCCGTTTATCAGCAAAGGCAGGGTCGTTTAAGAAACTAAGGGTTTCACCAACAATCGGCAATCCAAAGCTACCCGGTGGTAATTGCTTAGACATAGTATTGTTCATTAGCTTTGATTTCCTGCTAGAGATGTTATTTTTTCAGCGAGTAGGTTTGTCATTTCATCTTCAGACATTTCTTAAACCTGTCAATAAGAGTTCTTCTTCGGGAATGAAAATAAGGTGAAAAGCCTGGTGGACAAAGTCTTTAGCTTCTTGTCTTGTCAGTTACCGAGCGTTTTCTAAATTGCACCTTCAGACCCGAATGAGGATGCAGCATTGGTATAAGCTTCATCGTCAGGTCTTGATCGGGTAGCAGTTCCCAGGTATAGTTTCGCAACATATTAGCAGCAACAATCTTCATTTCCATTTGTGCGAAGGCTTGTCCTAAACAGGTGCGGGGACCGCCACCAAAGCCAACTAAACTGAAGTCATACTTCTTATGTTCGGCTCTCTCAGGACTAAAGCGATCGGGATCGAATTGCTCGATATCTGAATAGCAGCGGGGGTCTTTATGGGTAGTGTGGCTCGTATAGAACACCCGCCACCCCTTGGGTACTTGGTAGCCATTGAACTCAAAGGACTCAATTACACCCCGAAACCCTCCTGCGACTGGAGGATACATTCGCTCTACTTCTTTCAACACTTGCTCCAAGTACGGCATACGCCTAAGCTGCTCTAGATTCAATGGTCCTTCAACTGCCAGCGCATCTTGTTCGTTTTGGGCTTGTTTCCATACTGTTGGATTCTGAGCTAGGGACATAACCAGTGAAGTCAGGATGGAGGAGGAGGTTTCGTGTCCGGCAGATAACATCTGTAGAGCTTGAACTTTGATTTCCTCCATACTCAGACAGTTGCCCTCTTCATCTCGGCTTTGCACCAAAAGACCCAAGACATCTTGGGTGATTTGCTGTTGGCGATCGCGCACCACTCCTTCAATGTGAGCAAGTAGCTGATCGCGAGCCTGAAGTGCTCTACCATAGGGGAACCAGGGGAATCGCCAGGGAATAGTAAATCTTCCGGCAGAGAATTCACTGAACCACTGGCATAGGCGAACTGTCATTGCTCCCGGCTCGCTGCCTAGAAGTAAAACGCTGGCAATTTCAAACGTGAGTTGCTTCATTTCTCCCAACCAGGTGAAGGTTCCCATGGCTTCCCACTTGGTCAGGTAAGATTGGGTAATGCGCTCCATCGTCTCTAAGTAACCTGCCAGCGCCTTACCGTGGAAGGCAGGCTTTAACACTCTGCGGTTACGCTGGTGTTCTTCCCCGTCTTGAAAGAATAAAGATCTTCCAAACAGTTCCTTTATTGTATCCGGCACACTATCTTCCCAGGAAAAATGGTGCATGTGGCTGGAGAGAATAAAACGATTTGCCTCTGGACCGACCATGACTACCGTGGGATGACCTAGGAGATGGGTTTTGAAGATCGGCCCATATTTTTCCTGCCGTTTATCAGCAAAGGCAGGGTCGTTTAAGAAACTAAGGGTTTCACCAACAATCGGCAATCCAAAGCTACCAGGTGGTAATTGCTTAGACATAGTATTTTTCAATGGCAAAGATAAGGTTTTTCATACTCTAGGAACGCTATATCTGGAGAAACGCATTTTCCATTAATGCTTTGTAGTTTACATATCGGTTACTTTTACTTTCTTTCATTAGCTTTGATTACCTCCTAGAGATGCTATTTTTTCAGCGAGCCAAGCTTTAGCTTCCTTGCTTGTCACCCCCCGAGCGTTTTCTAAACTGCACCTTCAGGCCCGAACGAGGGTGCAGGATTGGTATATGCTTCATGGTCAGATTTTGATGGGGTAGCAGTTCCCAGGTATAGTTTCGCAGCAGATGAGCAACGACAATCTTCATTTCCATTTGGGCGAAAGCTTGTCCTAAACAGCTACGGGGACCGCCACCAAAGCCTACTAAACTGAAGTCGTACTTCTTATGTTCGGCTCTTTCAGGGCTAAAGCGATCAGGGTCGAATTGCTCGATGTCTGAATAGCAGCGGCGATCTTTATGGGTAGCCTTGATCGAGAAAAACACCTGCCACCCCTTGGGTACTTGGTAGCCATTGAACTTAAAAGACTCAATTACACCCCGAAATTCCACTGCAACCGGAGGATACAGCCGTTCTACTTCCTTCAAAACTTGCTCCAAGTAAGGCATACGCCTGAGCTGCTCTAGATTCAATGGTCCTTCAGTTGCCAGCGTGTCTTGTTCGTTTTGGGCTTGTTTCCATACTGTTGGATGTTGAGCTAGGGACATAACCAGTGAAGTCAGCATGGAGGTGGTGGTTTCGTGTCCGGCAAATAGTATCTGTAGAGCATTAGGTTTGATTTCCTCCATACTCAGACTGTTGCCCTCTTCGTCTCGGGTTTGCACCAAAATACTCAAGGCATCTTTGGTGGGGTGTTGTTGGCGATCGCGCACCACTCCCTCAATGTGAGCAAGCAGCCGATCTCGAGCCTGAAGTGCCCTACCGTAGGGAGTCCAAGGTAATCCCAAGGGAATGGTAAGATCTCCGGCCGAGAGTTCACTGTACCACTGGGATAGGCGAGTTTTCATTGCTCCTGGCTCACTGCCTAGAAGTAAGACGCTAGCAATCTCAAAGGTGAGTTGCTTCATTTCTCCAAACCAGGTGAAGGTTCCCATTGCTTCCCACTTTGTCAGGTAGGATTGGGTGATGCACTCCATAGTTTCCAAGTAACCTTCCAGGGCCTTACCGTGGAAGGCAGGTTTTAACAGTCTGCGATTACGCTTGTTCTTTTCCTCTTCTTGGAAGGATAGAGATTCTCCCCACAGTTCTCTCCAGTGTGCTGGCATTTCATCTCGCCAGGAAAAATGGTGCATGTGGCTGGAGAGAATGAAACGATTTGCCTCTGGACCCACCATTCCTACCGTGGGACGACCTAGGATATGGGTTTTGAAGATGAGGCCATATTTTTCTTGCCGTTTCTCAACAAAGTCAGGGTCGTTTAAGAAACTAAGGGTTTCACCAATGATCGGTAATCCAAAGCTACCCGGTGGTAATGGCTTAGACATAGTATTTTTCAATAGCAAAGACATATTTTTTAATACTCCCAATTGTGATAACTTGATTCAAGTTTATAAGATAATTTCCTCCATATCTTCATCTTGAGTATCTGAATGCCCAGAATCAGTAATTTCTTCTAACAAAAGTTGCTGAGTTATTTTCTCGTTGACAACATCCGCGATTTGTGCAGTACTCGCCCCTCCAAATATTTCTTGAAAGGGTATATCCTCTCCAAGTTGTCTTTTTAACAAATTCCGTAATTCACCTGCCATCAAAGAATCTAGTCCCATATCTATAATAGGCTGATCTACGTCTATTTGAGAAGCACTCATCGCCAAAATATTGGCTATTTTGCTGACGATATAATCCGTCAATATACCATATCGCTGCTCTGATGAAGCGACTTTTAGCTCTTGTAATATGCTATCATCTTCCCTTTTTGTTGCAGCTATTGAAGCAACTAATTCCTGCCAATCTGCCAAGAACGACCATTCAGCTACTCTTTCTGCCCATGCTAACCACTCAATCGGCACTACTCCTATTTCTGTATCATCAGTACTACTCATTAGGAGTTCTAAATATTCTAAAACCTGAGTCGGTGTAATCGAACCCACACCATACTTTTGTGCCCTAACATCTGCACCTGATTCGGCGGCCATTCCCACTTGAGAAATGGGTCCCCAATGAATGCTTAATGCCGGCAATCCCATAGCGCGACGATAATGGACTAAACCATCAAGAAACCCATTAGCCGCAGCATAATTTCCCTGGCCAGGTGTACCTAACAGAGAGGCAACGGAAGAAAACAGCACAAAAAAGTCTAGTGGCTGGTTTTGAGTTAATTCATGTAGATACCAAGATCCTTGAACTTTAGGAGCCATCACTCGCTCAAAATTAGACCAATTTTGATTCAGAAGGAAGCCATCAGATATGCTGCCTGCCAAATGAATAATTCCTGCTAATGGTCGCTTTGAATGCTCGATGTTACGCAGCACTTTGGTCATTGATTCCAGAACTGACACATCTGCTTGTTCCACTACCACTTCTGCTCCAGCCAGTTCTAACTCGGTGAGTTTTTTCCTAACTGCCTCATCTGGCGATCGCCGTCCGACTAAGACTAAATGCTTGGCTCCCTTATCCATCATCCAAGGGGCTATCAGTAATCCCAAAGCACCTAAACCTCCTGTAATCAAGTAGGTAGCATCCTGGCGGAAGTTCAAAGATTTTGCATCAGCTTGCCGATGAGGACTAGCGTTCAATCGAGGTACATAACGGGACTCTCCTCGCCATGCGACCTGGTCTTCTCGATCTTCTGATGAAATTTCATGAAATAATGTATTAACTTGATTCTGGATTGTCTCGCGCGGATCTAAATCTATGCGCGCGCAGTTCAGTTCTGGGTGCTCTAAAATAATCACTTTCCCCATGGCCCACAAGGAAGATTGAGCAACTCCTGGGATTACAGGATGACTTGAAGGTACAGGTTGAGAACCCAAAGTGACTAACCATAACCGAGGTGCCTCATAGAACTCTGCTTTTGCTAAGGCTTGTACCAGAGATAAGGTAGTACCGCACCCTAGCTTAGATAAGTTTCCTAATTCATCAGAGCTGATATTTTCACCTAAACCAGCTTCGGCCGTCCAACATTGCACTACTCCATATAAAGAGGGTGATTGGGCTGCTACTGTTGCGACGAGTTGCTCGAGTTCTGTTGAGTTCTGGGGGTTAACCGTAAATTCGTCCCGCGAAATTTGTCGATCGCTATCTCCGACAAAGACTAAAGTACAAACATCTCCTAGCGATCGCAGTTTGGTCGCTAGATGTTGGGCAATTCCTTGTTTGTCTGCTAAAATTAACCAGCGCTTTTGCTCAACGTTTAGTGGGGTTGGCGAGGAATCAGGAGACAGCAAACCATTTGAAATCTTTTGTTTTCTCCATTTTACTTCATAGAACCAATTCGCAATTAATTCTCCCGCTCCTTCCTTCAGTGCTTGTTGAGTAGCAAGTTGGAGTTTTAAGCCTTTAACAGTGGCAATTAGTTCTCCTGCTAAATTGGTTATGGTAACTTCAGTCGTAATCGTAGTTTTGTTTTCTGCGAACAGGTCTGTTGCCGAAGCATAAGCCCATAAATCAATTCCCGGACGAGCATACATTTTGAACTCTTCTAGTTCTACTGGTAAATAAAGATTGTTATTGGTTTTGGATAGTGCGGAATAAATGACTTGCACGGCTGCATCTAATAATGCGGGATGGAAATGATAGTCTTTTGTTTCTCCTGTCAGTCTTTCCGGCAACTTAATCAGACCTAAAGCTTGGTTTGAACCAGACCACAATTCTTGAACACCTTGGAAACTGATGCCGTGATTAAGACCAAGTTGCCGATTTTTTTGATAATGTTCTTTCGCTTCTATTGGTTGATTACACTCAGCTTTATATTGTTCTATGTCTATTTTTGTCTGAGAGGTTTGACTTGAGTAAAGTCGGATTTTCCCTTCTGTATGAAGTACCCATAATGGCGTATCGGGATTTTCCTGATTGTCCAATGAAAAAATCTCAAACTTGTAGCTGTCGTTATCCAGGGGTTGTAGAACGGTTTGGACGGTTTTAAATTCCGATTTTGGTATGATTAACCCCTGACAGAAGACCACATCTTCTATTAGTACATCCTGAGAGTTGAACAAATTCACTCCTGCTGAAGCCGCTATTTCTAGGTATCCTGTGCCTGGAAACACAACTTGGCTAAACACTTCATGGTGCTTAAGGTAGGCTGGCTGCTCTCCTGCAACGAAAGATTCAAAACAATATTGATTTTTTAAAGCGGCTATGTGTAGTTTTCTACCTAACAGGGGATGTAAAACGTTTTTCCCATCAACTCGTTGTTGTTTCTGGAACTTCTGTTTGTTCTCCACCCAATACCGTTCTCGTTGAAAGGGATAGTTGGGCAATAATACCTTTTGACGAGTATAATCTCGATCCAATCCCGACCAATTTACATTGGCTCCTTGTACATACAACTGTCCTAAACTCGACAGCATCTGCTGCCATTCACCCCTCAAAAGCGAAGTATCCTCTGGCTTCCCATCCTTCAAAAGCGAAGTATCCTCTGGCTTTTCCCCTTTCCAAGGGGGACGGGAGGGGGATTCCAAGGGGGACGGGAGGGGAATTTTACCAGGACGTAACGATGGCAACCAAACGCCAATTTCTTCTGGTAAACATTGTCTTCCCATCCCTAACAAGATGGGTTTGGCTCCAATTTCCAGAAATACCTCATATCCTTGTTCATGCAGAGTTCTCATGCTCCGGTCAAATTGTACTGGTTGTCGGATATGATTGACCCAATATTCGGCAGTGGTTATCTGTGAGTCCACCTGTAGACCGCTGAGATTGGAAATCAGGGGTATGTAAGGCTGATTATAGGTGAGTTGTTTGGCAACGGCTTCAAACTCCGCCAGCATCGGTTCCATTAAGGGGGAATGGAAGGCGTGGGATACCTGTAGTGCTTTGGTTTTGATTCCCTCTGATTCTAGGTGAGTGACAATTACTCTTATCCCTTCTGATTCACCAGAAATAACCGTACTTTGCGGTCCGTTAATAGCTGCTATGGCTACCTTTTCTTCTAGAGCCATTTCTCTCAATGTTTCTTGGATTTTCGATGCTGATGCCATGACTGAAACCATTTCTCCACCAGAGGGCAACTGTTGCATCAACTTTCCGCGAGCAGCAATAAGTTTCAAGCCATCTTCTAAACTGAATACTCCAGCTACAGTAGCCGCTACATATTCACCTACACTATGACCCATGACTGCATCGGGTTTAATGCCCCAGGATTCCCAGAGTTTAAATAGGGCGTATTCTATAGCAAATAGAGCTGGTTGGGTATAGGCTGTTTGATCGAGTAGAGATAAGTTGGACTCGTCTTGTTCGGTTGGATAAAGAAGTTCTCCTAATGACTGGTTTTGGAACGTTTCGACACTACTAAGAATTTGCTCGCATTGGTGAATTGCTTCCCGAAAAATTGGCGCTCGCTCGTACAATTGCCTTCCCATGTTGAGATACTGGGAGCCTTGTCCTGTGAATAAAAAGGCGATTTTTGGTACTGTTGTGTTATCAGCCTGTTTGCCCGAGTATATTCCGACTAATTCTTCTTGCTCCTGGTACTTTTGGAGCTTGGTGAGTAATTCTGCTTGGTTGGAAGCAACGACTGCTAATCTGTGCTGAAAATGAGTGCGTCCTGTATTGGCGGTATGGCAAATATCAGCTAACTTTAATTGTGGATACTTTTTGAGATGATTTTGATAGTTGCTGACTAGATCGGTAAGAGCTTTTTCAGTTTTAGCTGAGAGCGTCAAGAGATGAACCGGACGTTCTAGAACATCTTTAATTTTGACTTTTGAATTTTGACTTTTGAATTTTACTGGTGCTTCTTCTAAAATGACATGAGAATTGATACCACTAAACCCAAAGGAACTCACTCCAGCGATGCGACTTTTACCATTCGTTGGCCAAGGGGTGAGTTGAGTCGAGACTTGTAGAGGTAATTGAGACCAATTAATCAAAGGATTAGGTTGATTAAAATGTAGTGATGGGGCGATTTGTTGATGTTGCAGTTGCAGGACTATCTTGATCAAACCAGCGATTCCTGCTGCTCCTTCTAAGTGACCAATATTAGTCTTAGCCGAACCGATGATTAAAGGTTCCTCTTGAGAGTGAGTTTTTCCAAATACTGTTCCTATGGCTCCGACTTCAATGGGGTCTCCCAAGGAAGTTCCGGTGCCGTGAGCTTCAACATAACTGACATCTGCTGGGTCTACTCCTCCATTTTTCAATGCTGTACGGATCGCCACGACTTGAGAAGGACCACTAGGTACGGTCAAGCCACCACTAGCTCCGTTTTGATTGACAGCACTTCCACGAATTACTGCCAAGATATTATCTCCATTTGCTAGTGCATCAGAGAGTCGTTTCAAGACAATGATTCCACATCCTTCCCCACGGGCGAAACCATTGGCAGAAGCATCAAAGGTCTTGCAGCGACCATCAGGAGATAACATTTTTGCTTTAGAGAAGATAATACTAATCTCAGGAGAGAGTATGAGATCCACGCCACCAGCCAAAGCGAGATTGCATTCTTGTTTTCGCAAACTCTGACAAGCCAGATGCACGGATACCAAGGATGAAGAGCAGGCTGTGTCTACTGCCAGACTGGGGCCTGTCAATCCTAATAGATAGGATAAACGTCCTGCTACAGCACTGCGGGAATTCCCTGTACCCCAGTAGCCTTGTGGTATCTCGTTGGTTGCCAGTTCGTGTAGATAATCGCCACTGGCAGTGCCAATAAACACCCCACTGAAACTATCACACAAATCATCTGGGACGATGTGTGACCTTTCTAGAGCTTCCCAACTGACTTCTAGTAAGAGGCGTTGTTGGGGGTCTATGCTTTGTGCTTCTCGGGGAGATATCCCGAAAAAGGCTGCATCGAAGCGATCGACTTGTGAAAGGAAACCACCGTTGCGGGTAACCATTTTGCCGGGGGTATCTGGGTCTGGATCATAGTAGTCATTAATGTTCCAGCGTGCTAATGGAACTTCTGCAATCGCATCTATTCCATTCTGGAGTAGATCCCAGAAGGCTTCCGGAGAGTCTGCCTCACCAGGTAAGCGACAACTCATGCCGATGATAGCGATCGGCTCAGTCTGGGCAGACTTGAGAGCTTGCAATTCAGACTGCATTTCCTTTAATGCAATTAGTGCCCGTTTGGTTGCTGACAAAGAGTTGGTCGTATTTCGATATTCTGAAGGATTTTCCATATTTTTAAAGTCTTATGTATCAAACTAAGGTCTCAAAAAACTCGTTAACTTTATCGCTTCCCCTTAAATACCATTTTTACCCCACTCGAAGGTACAAGAGTGCCAAAACCTTGGAGATGTGGTTTTACCGATTGATTATTCACGAGAGCTAGTTGATAATTGTCAAGGATAGTTGCTAGTACCAACTTTATATCAAAGAGTGCTAAAGTATCTCCAATACAGCGACGCGAACTACCACCAAAAGGTAAAAACTCATAGGGGGTGTATTGCTTTTCTAAAAATCTTTCTGGTTGGAATTTTTTTGATTCCGGGTATAAATATTCACGGTGATGAGTTAAATAGATACAAGCACACACCTTTGTCCCAGGTTCTAATTCATAACCCATTAGTTCTACTGGCTCTTTTACTACCCGTGGGACAGTCAAAATTGCAGGGGGATAAATCCGCAAGGTTTCCTGGCATACAGCAGTGAGATATGGCAGGTTAAAAATAGTCATTGCTTCTGGACACTCATCCAGGGTATCCAATTCCTTAAGTAATTTTTCTCCGACTTCAGGATGTTGGTGAATCCAGTACAAAGCCCAAGAGATAGTACTTACAACTCCTGGATGTCCAATTATTATGCTGATTAGCTCATCACGTAATTGTTGATCGTTCAGTCGTTGACCTTCTTCATCTTCAGCTGACATGAGTGAGTCCAGGATATTAGTACGGGCGGGGTCATATTGTACACGACGATCTCTAATTTCGGTGTAGAGGAATTGGTCAATTTGCTCCATTAAATGACGAAAGTATCCCCAAGGACTCCAAGCACCCAAATCCTTTCTCAAGGAAGGGAAATAAAGTACGCTGGCAATTAACGGAGATGACACAGAATTCCAAAACTCAATCATCAGTTGTGTGAGTTGCTGAACGCGTTTTTCTTCATAAATACCCAAAATAATACTTGACATTATTGCTGTGGAAATTTCCTGGGCAACCCTATAAGCAGAGAAATTTGTACCAGGGGTTAACCGGCTAAATACTTGCTCTGTCCGATTGCAAATAGTTTGCCCATAAACACTTATTCCTTCTTGATGAAAAAGAGGCATTAATAATTTCCGTGCCCGTTTGTGAGAATTCCCCTCTAAACAGAATATTGATTCATCCCCTACAATGAATCGCAAAAATTCAACAGTCTCTGCATAAAATTTTTGGCCATCTTTAGTAAATAGTTGTTTTAATCCCTCTGGATGGCTAACTAACAATTGTCGCTTGGAATTATCAAGAATGGGAGCGTTAAAAATGTCGCCATATTGTTCTTGATTACTTTCCAGATAACTGATGGGGTCGGTAAAATACTGGATTTTCTGGAGCAAATGGGGATTTTTGGGACTATCAGGTAGTTTCATCATTAGGATTATTAGGCAATACGGTTTAGTTAAAGATTTTTTTTGGCAGTTCTGTAATCTCAAAAGTTTATCTAATGGTTCTATACCTTATGAGTTTTGATCTTATCTGAACAATATTGGATTATCAGGTAGTTTCATCATATTGTTAATTATTCTTATTTTTACCGAATAATTAATAATTAGAGCTTGCTGATTAAATATCAGAGTATTGACTTATATTGGTTTCAGCCTTTTTTGGTCGAAAAAAGTGCAAGCTTTTCGGCCTAAAGAGCTGCATAAACCTAGGGTGTGTCATCAATTAAAGGGATTGACAAAATTGGTATTGTATGCTCTAGAACGATAGCGATCGCTATGCCAATAAAATGATTGAGGCTACCTGTAGGAATTCCTTCCAGAAAGTTTACTGAATGCTTGTCATATCTTGTGACGATATAGCTGCCGCTAGGCTCCGCCAACGCGAGGGTACTTTTTGAGTTTAGCGAAGAAATTTTCGATGAGATGACGCGCTTTGTACAAACTCTCATCGTAGTTACGGAGTTCACGCGCGGTTTTTTTTGGAGGGAATTACTACCTCTATTCCTCTGTTGGTTAAAGGCTCAATTACCCTCTCTTGAGCATCATAAGCGTAATTCAGCCCAAACTGCTTCCGCTTCTACTATCGGTAATAAAACATCTGCTCCATCATTCGTCAGAAGCCTGACCTGGAGTTAAAAAAAGTGTGTGGGATTACCCAAGGCATCTACTACACTATGTATTTTCGTACTCAATCCCCCAATGCTTAGGCCAATGTCTTCCTGTTCTGCACTACTGTCTTTCGCTCCGGCACTATGTTGATGAGCACGAACAATAGTGGCATCAATTCCGGGCATACTCATTATCTGCATCTTCAGCCTTAGCTTGAAATACTCTTTCCCATACCCCTGAGTGCCTCCAACGACTAAAACGGGTATGGACAACGCGGAAGTCCCCGAATCTTTCTGGTAAGTCTCTGGTTCGGAATTCCGGCTCTATATCTGTATAAAACAGCTTCCACAAAGAGGCGGTTGTCCAATGCTTTCCTTCCGACAGTTCCTTCACGCCCTGGTAATAAATTTTGAATCCTTTCCCATTGATCCTATGCGCAAGGCATAACGTCTAGTCATTTAGAGCAGTCCTATGGATGTTATTTTTCATAAGCATACTATACATTTAGTGTCAACCTATTTAATTGATGACACGCCCTAGTATTTTGGGATGATTATGGCAGAAAAATCTTGGGACAATTTTTACGACTACCTCCTCTATAATTTCCATTTCTCCTGTCTCCTACCCCTAGCAAAAGACTTTTGAGCGCAAACCCTAATTAAATAATTACATAATTCAGGTTTAAAGCCTCCCCTTTAAAGGGGAAAAAATAAATTTTTTCCTTTTATTCAATCCTCTTACTTTTAGGGAGAGATAATTATCAATTATCAATTATTGAATTCTCCCCTACTCCCCACTCCCCTACTCTCCCGCTCAAGAAAATGTAGCAAACATTTATCTATCAAATTGGTATTAGAGGTCTCAAAAACTGATTAAGTTTGTCGCTTACTCTTCAATACCATTTTTAGTCCACCACTAGGAGAAGTACTAGAAGCTCGTCTATCGAATTTGACCCATTGATTTCGTCCCTGGACTTTGACCTGTTGATTATTAACTAGAGCGAGTTGATAATTCTCGAGGACGGTTGCCAGTATCAACTTCATCTCCAAGAGCGCTAAATTATCCCCAATACAACGACGGGAACCACCCCCAAAAGGTATAAACTCATAGGGGGTATATTGCCTTTCTAAAAATCTTTCGGGTTTAAATTTCCTCGAGTCTGGGTATAAATCTTCACGGTGATGAGTTAAATATATAGAAGCATACACCCCTGTACCCGGTTCTAATTGATAACCCATGAGTTCTACTGGCTCTTTTACTTCCCGTGTGACGTTAATAAATGCAACTGGACAAATCCGCAAACTTTCATTGCACGCAGCAGTGAGATATGGTAGCTTAAAAATAGTCATTGCCTCTGGACACCCATCCAGGGTATCCAATTCATGGAGCAACTTTTCGCGGACTTCAGGATGCAGGTGAATCCAGTATAAAGCCCAACATACAGCATTTCTTGTTGAGTCATATCCAGCAAAAATTAGGGTAAGTAACTCATCACGTAATTGTCGATCACTCATGCCTTGACCTTCTTCATCTTTTGCTGACAGGAGTAAGCCCAATATATCAGTACGGCCTGGATTGTCTTGTTCACGGAGATTGCGGATTTCAGTGTAGAGCAATTCGTCAATTTGATCTATTAAGCGACGAATGTATCCCCAGGGACTCCAAGCACCCAAATCCTTTCTCAAGGAAGGGAACAAAATCACACTGGAAATTAACGGAGAGGTGAAGGAATTAAATAAATCAGTAATCAGTTGTTTAAGTTTCTGAAAAGATTTTCCCTCGTTGAGACCAAAGACAATATTTAAGTTTATATCTAGAGTAATTTCCCCGACAACACTACAGGCAGAAAAAGTTGTACCAGGGGTTAACTGACTAAATACTTGCTCTGTCAGATCGCAGATAATTTGTCCATAAGCTCCTATCCTCTTTTCCTGAAAACAAGGCATTAATAATTTCCGTTCTCGTCTGTGAGCATCACCTTCCAGACATACTACCGATCGATCTCCTAATAGAAATTGCAGTTGTACAAAAGGCTTACCCTCAAATCCTTTGCCCTCTCCAGTAAATAGTTGTTTTAATGCCTCTGGATGGCTAACTAACAATAGCCGCTTGAAATCATCGGAGATTGGTGTATAAAAAATATCACCATAGAGTTCGCGATTACTTTCCAGATAGCCGATGGGGTCAGTAAAATACTGAAATTTCTGTAACCAATGGGGAGCCTTGGGAATATCAGGTAGTTTCATCATGTTGAATGGAGGTTACTTGAGTTTTGTCTATTTTATTTTAATACTAATACTAAAGGTCTCAAAAATTCGTTAAGTTTGTCGCATGGCCTTCAATACCATTTTTACCGAAGAATTAAATAATTCAGGTTTAAAGCCTCCTCTTTTAAGGGGAAAAATAAATTTTTTCCTTTTATTCAATCCTCTTCCTTTTAGGGAGAAGTAATTATCAATTATCCATTATCCATTATTGAACCCACCGCTAGGAGAGAGGAGACCAAAACTTCGGATATGGGGTTTGACCGATTGATTATCAACTAGAACTAGTTCATAATTGGCAAGGAAATAGCAGCAGCAATGAGAGGATTAGATTTATCGAAGCATTTCATCGTCTTTTCCCCAATGCTGAGATTGCCTTACTCCTTACAGTTTTTGTCCTGTACTTAGGTTGAAGAGAGGTTATGGAAAATTGGGAAGATACTCCAGGGGAGAAACGCTTAGTTACTTACGTGGTCAATAAGTGCTCATCTTTGTCCAAACCAATGGGGTGAAAAGTTTTCTGAACACAGCTTTTCTACCCCATCAATAATTGATTATCGGTTTAATCAATACTTAGCCAATCCTGAAAGACACCTTGGTAATTTGGATGTTCTTCTGCTAGGAGTTTGTTTTTCAAGTCAGAGATACGGTATTTTGCCGCCGTGCAATAAATGTCCGCCATATCTTGTGGATTAGGTTGAAGAGTTGCTTCAAGGGATGCTGCCTTAGACAGGACAAGAGATATTGTCATTAATTCACTGGCCATCTGTGTTGTGAGGATCATCTTCTCTTCTTTTGGATATAAATCTCCCGGATTAGGATATTTTTTGACCAAATTTTGACAAATATTTGCCAAGGAAACACTTTCTTCAACTAGAAAATGCCAGTGTGCTTTATTTCTATCTGATAAGCTATCAAGAATGGCATCTTGACTCTCACTTACTGGATTGACATTCAAATCATTATTTTTTTGGTAAAAAATCGGAAAAATAATCATTTGTGCAAACAAACAATCTAACAAAAGTCAGATCCACACTGAGTCCGCAAAGCCCTTGCGTCTCTCAAACAACACTCAACAGGAATGGCTGTAACTCCACGCGCTTTCTTACTTTGAGCAGTCTCATATCCTTCTGTTGCCATCAGAGACATGGTTCGATCTAGAATACGCCAACAGGTATTAGCACATATATTTCTGGCAACAACTTGCTCTAACTTAGGTTCCAAATCATTCCTTTGATCCTCTGTTAGCACTGACCACTCGGCAACAGTTTGCATGGCAAAAACTTCTGCTAAAGACAATGCCACTATATTTTGGAGTGCCTCATATTTCTCTAGAGGTAAGTCAATACTCGAACGTCTCTTGAGATAATCACGCATCCATTTAGTACAAAGCTCACCAATAGCTACACTGGGAGCGACTTGCATATATATACGCCCCAACATTAGGGTTAGGTGACTAGAGAGTGTTAAACCTTCCAATGGCGGTTCAACTAATACTTGCTCTTTGGGCACGCGGACATTATTAAGTTGAATCTCTACAGAGGGAAATCCTTTTAAACCCATGTACTCGTGCTTTGCTGTCACTTGAAAACCTGGGGATGAAGTTTCGATAAAAAACAGACGAGTAATTTCTTGTTCCTGTTCGCAAACCCTTGCAGAAACAATAAGAATATCAGCTATAGACGCATTAGAAATATACAGTTTCTTTCCGTTGAGTATATAGGCTGTACTATCTTCAGTCAGAGTGGCTGTTGTAAAACGTTTTGGATGGGACGCCCCTACTGGTTCAGCATCGGCATTACCGGAAATCGATCGCTTCTTAGTGTGTTTGAGTACAAAATCACGAAGAGACCCCTCGGGTATATATTTCAGATAACCTCCAATACCAATTGAGGTTTGAACTGCCATAGCGAGGGCAACCGTAGTTGAGTATTCTGCTGCTTGTTTAATCAGACGGAAAGTATTGAAACTAGATAATCCGAGTCCACTATAATCAACTGGGTCTCGCAGGTTCATAAACCCTCCATCCCGGAGTTCGTCGAATAAACCATCCGGCAAGCTTTGGGTTGTATCTACTTGAGTACGATCGACTTTATCTTTGAGTAAAGCTTCGAGTTTAGCCGTGATTTCGGTGCCAATAATTTCATCTTCTTTTTCTTGAGCTGGGAAAGGGAAAACCAAGTCTCCTCGTACTGTACCTGTTAATAAGTTTCCTAAGAAACTTGTTTTATTAGCTGAATTGAGTAATAAACTTGTAAGTGATTTCATCAAATTCTCCTTGAGTGAATATTGAGTAAAAACTTTTAGTAGTTTATCAAGAAAGTGTGGGAATGATAATATGAATATTGTCTCTAACATAGTTGAAACGACTATGGAACCTCTCTGTGATTGTGTGCATTGCCCATAAGCAAGGAAAAAACAGTTAATGTTGCCAACGATATTATACCAGTAGATAGTGTGGCCAGTGATTTTACACCTAAATCTACAATCTACACCAACTACATCTATATGACTTCTCAGTAATTTGAGATTCTCTTTCTACTTTAAAGCTCAAAACCAACGGCTTGCTTTTCGACTAATAGTTACAGACGACAGATTGACATTATCTGGCAAGATTTCATAAGTTTTAACCCATCCAATTTGAATCCAAGTAGCATAGAATAGATGATTGGAGATTATACCAGATTATGAGCAACAGTTACTAGCCCTCTCTATACCTCGAAAGCCAATAACATTAGATTGGCACTCTGGACATTTCATGCTTTTCTCTTTCATTTTCTCTCTCTCAACCTATCATTCATCCTACAAATATGCAACGCCTTCTATACCTATGTCTTTTGCGTAAGTCCTGCTTACAGCGCTTTTGCTGATTGATGAACCACATCGTCATAACGAAAACCCTGTAGGGGCACCATTCGTCAGCTATGCGTCAGCAAACGGCCGCTAACGCCCCTACTGTGGTCTACCCACATGAAAACTGCTGTAAGCTTTTGAGGTTAGGGATTATTTTTTTGTGAGAAGTTCGGGTACAATTTTTATATCTGGAGTTTAGATTAAATAGTTGAAAATAAAATCAAGCAAAGGAGGGAAAAAAACTTAGACTATACAACAGATATGAAAAACAAATATTGAGATTAATTAAGCTGATTACGCCTTTTTTGTGTTTTTTTTTTGCTTTCAAATTTACCTTTTCCTTTTTTCGCTATTGGGTATCCTTTTCTTTTGCTACGAACTTGACCTTTTTTACAGCCAGAAGATTTTCCACATTGCCTGTTGCCTCTTTTCTGGAGATGTCTATTGCTTGACTTGAATCAGAGACTGCTGTTCATGGCCCATTAGTAACTATAGCTATCAATATAAAATCAAAGATGTTAAGAAAAACTGATTCCGATTTTTCGGCAACTCAATTAGAAAATAGCATTGCAATTATTGGTATTGCTTGTCGTTTTCCAGAAGCTAATAACTACAACCAATTCTGGGAAAACCTTGAACAAGGAGTCAATAGTATCACCGAAATTCCTCAACAGAGGTGGGAAGTAGAAAAGTATTATTCTCCCAATTCAGAAGTCCCCCTGACAACTATTAGTAAATGGGGAGGACTGATGGAATCAGTAGATCAATTTGATGCTCAGTTCTTCGGCATCTCCCCAAGAGAGGCACAAAGGATGGACCCTCAACAAAGAATTATGCTAGAGTTGAGTTGGTCTTGTCTAGAGGATGCTGGCTATTCACCATTGGAACTGTCTGGAAGCCAAGTTGGAGTATTTATAGGTTCTTGTAACTATGACTACACTCAACTACAACACCAGGATGAAAACCTGATTGAAGGACATACGGCAACAGGAACCTACACCTGTATAATTCCCAATCGAATATCTTACTTCTTCAATTTTCATGGTCCAAGTGTTCCCATAGATACAGCTTGTTCTAGTTCGTTGGTAGCACTTCATCAAGCAGTTAATGCCATCCAAGGAAAAGAATGTGAGATGGCATTAGTCGGTGGAGTTAGTGTATTGTGTTCCCCCACCAGTTATATCTCCTTCAGTCAACTAGGAATGTTATCTCCTAATGGTCAATGTAAAACATTTGACAGTGAAGCAGATGGTTATGTCAGGGGAGAAGGAGCAGGGCTGATCTTACTAAAACCTCTAGCGCAAGCAATAAAGGATAAGAATTATATTTATGGTGTAATCAAAGGTAGTGCGGTTAATCATGGCGGGAAGGCACGAACTCTAACTTCTCCCAATATTTATGCCCAAGCTAAAGCAATTGGAGCCGCCTATACAAAAGCGGGTGTTCCCCCAAATACTGTATCTTATATCGAAACCCATGGTACAGGTACACCATTGGGAGACCCAATTGAAATTAATGGTCTCAAACGAAGCTTTAGACAACTGCATCAACAGTATGAGTTACCTTTACCAGAAAAACCCTATTGTGGTCTAGGAGCAGTTAAGACCAATATTGGACATTTAGAAGCTGCGGCTGGAATTGCTGGGGTTATCAAAGTTCTTTTGGCAATGAGGCATCGGAAATTGCCCAAAATGGTTAACTTTGAACAATTAAATCCCCGCATTAAGCTAGAGAATAGTCCATTTTACATCGTTCGTGAAACCCAAGATTGGCAACAATTAAAGACAGAATTAGGAGAGACAATTCCCAGACGTGCTGGAGTGAGTGCTTTTGGTTTTGGTGGGGTTAATGCTCATGTTGTTTTGGAAGAGGCTCCAGTAAAATTCAAAATTCAAAAGTCAAAAGTCAAAAGTCAAGATGTTCTAGAATGTCCAGTTCATCTGCTAACACTGTCAGCGAAAACAGAAAGGGTTCTTGGTGAGTTAGTCAGGAGTTATCAAGATTATCTAACTACTCATCCAGCATTAGGGTTAGCTGATATCTGCTATACAGCTAATACCGGAAGAACTCACTTCAACCACAGACTAGCAGTTGTCGCCTCTAACCAGCAAGAATTAGTTGAAAAACTCCAACAGCACCAACAGAGAGAAGAAGTAGCTGGAATTTACTCAGGAAAACACGACCATAACACTACAGCAGCTAAAATTGCCTTCCTATTTACAGGCCAAGGTTCCCAATATGTGAACATGGGAAGGGAGTTGTATCAACAAGCACCAATTTTCCGTGAAGCGATTAACCAATGTGAGGAGCTTCTCAAGACTGTAGAAACCTTCCAGAAAAGCTCATTAGGAGAAGTACTCTATCCAGCAGACGGCTCATCAGGTTCCTCCCTACTAAGCCAAACAGCCTATACCCAACCCTGCCTATTTGCCATCGAATATGCCTTATGCCAACTCTGGCAATCCTGGGGCATTAAACCAGATGTAGTTATGGGTCATAGTGTGGGCGAATATGTAGCTGCTACTGTAGCAGGAGTATTCAGTTTAGAAGATGGCTTGAAACTCATTGCTGCCAGAGGAAGGTTAATGCAAGGATTACCTGCTGGTGGTGAGATGGTTTCCGTCATGGCCTCAGAGTTAAAAGTCCAAGAAACATTGAAGGAGATGTCCCTGGAAGAAAAAGTAGCCATAGCAGCCATCAATGGTCCCCAAAGTATAGTAATTTCTGGTGAGTCTAAAGCAGTAAGAGCGATCGCAACACACCTCGAATCTACGGGAATCAAAACTAAACAACTACAAGTATCTCATGGGTTCCATTCCCATTTGATGGAACCGATGTTGGCAGAGTTTGAAACTGTAGCACAAGAAATCAACTACCATAAGCCTAAGATACCACTGATATCCAATGTCACTGGCCAACTGGTAGATGCTGAGATTACCTCGGCCACATATTGGGTCAATCATGTGCGCCAACCCGTGCGGTTTGCCCAGAGTATGATCGCTCTGCATCAGGAAGGATGTGAGTTATTCCTGGAACTTGGACCCAAGCCAATATTACTCGGCATGGGGTCTCAATGTTTACCAGAAGAGGTAGGAATTTGGTTGCCATCATTGCGTCCTGGAGTAGAAGAATGGCAGCAGATGCTCTCAAGTTTAGGACAGTTATATGTACAGGGGGCTAAAATTAATTGGCTTGGATTTGACCGAGATTATACTCGTCAGAAAGTAGCCTTGCCGACATATCCCTTCCAACGAGAACGGTATTGGCTAGAAACCAAAGAAAACGGACACTCCCAGCAGAGTCCTCAGATATCAGAACATAGTAATACGGCGATCGTTAATCTGCTCAGTCAAGGAGAAACGCGAACCCTAGCACAACAACTGGAAAAATCTGCTAGCTTTTCACCAGAACAGCTTAAACTTTTACCCGAAATATTGGAAGTACTAGCTAAACAACATCAACAACAATTAGCAACCGCAACAATTAAAGATTGGTTCTATCAACTACAGTGGCAATCTTTACCTCAAACTCAGGCTCAAACCAGCATCAAACTGAGTCATTGGTTGATTTTTGCAGATAATACCGGATTGGCAGAAAAATTAGCCCCAAAATTGCAAGAGCAAGGACATGAATGCAGCCTAGTTTATCGATCAGATAGCTATCAAAAACGAGCAGTAGGAACATATCAACTCAATCCTTCTGCTTCTGAAGAATTTGAAGAACTCCATAAGGCTATTGAGGAAGCCAATCAATTGCCGTTGTCAACAGTAATTCATTTGTGGAGTTTAGATGCTCCAACTACAGAATGTTTAAGCCTTCAGAGTCTAGAAGAAACTCAAGAATGGGGATGTGGCAGCATTTTGTATCTACTACAGACTTTGCTCAAAACTACCAATATTCCCCAACTATGGCTAGTCACCAGAGGCACTCAGGCAGTCATATCTCACTCAGAGAAACTAACAGTAGCTACCTCACCCTTATGGGGATTCGGTCGAGTAATATCTTTAGAACATCCACAACTGTGGGGAGGACTGGTAGATTTAGATCCACAAACACCAGAAAATGAAGTAGAAGCGCTACTGCAGCTACTAGTAACCAAGCCAGAAGAAGACCATCTAGCCTTACGGGGAGAACAAACCTATGTAGCTCGTTTAGTTCTAGTTCGGCAATCTCCCCAAGCATCTTTTGAACCCCTATCATTAGCATCTGATGCCACTTACTTGATTACTGGAGGGATGGGAGCTTTAGGGTTACATACAGCTCAATGGCTAGTAGAAAAAGGAGCTAGAAATCTGGTCTTAACTGGGCGACGTGCTCCAACAGAAGCAGCTCAAGAAAGCATACAGAAATTAGAACAAGCAGGAGTTCAAGTCAAAGTTTTATTAGGAGATATTGCTGTTGAACAAGCTGTAACCAAAATTATCGAACAAATCCAGACATCTTTACCTCCACTCAAAGGCATTATTCATGCAGCCGGAGTGCTTGATGACGCTACTCTGGAACAGATGAGTTGGTCGCATTTTACTGAGGTGATGGCATCAAAGGTAAGAGGAACTTGGAATTTACATCAGCTTACTCAAAATATACCCTTAGATTTCTTTGTTTGTTTCTCTTCAATGGCTGCCTTAATTGGTTTATCAGGTCAAGGAAACTATGCCGCAGCCAATGCCTTTATGGATGCCTTAGTTCGCTATCGTCAAAGCCTGGGATTATCAGGATTAAGTATCAACTGGGGAGCTTGGAAATCTGGAGGCATGGCAACTCGTTTAGCAGTTGAGCATCAGAATCGAATTCGTACCAGTGGAATAAGTAATATTACTCCAAAACAAGGAATGTATGCCTTAGAGCAACTATTAAGAAATCAAGCTCTAACTGGACAAGTGGGTTTTGTATCTGTAGACTGGTCGCTATTGGCCAAAAAGTGGAGTAATTTCAATAAAAGTTCATTACTGCGGGAACTATTGCCACAGGAAAAAAAACAGCAACAAAATGTGCTCCAACAGAAGCTAAACCAAGAAATTTTAGAACAATTAGAGAAGGCATTACCAGGTGAACGTCAGGAAATTTTAACGGAATACATTCGGGATCAAGTCGCTCGGGTCTTAGGTTTAAGTTCATCTCAATTACCGGAAGTGAATTTTGGCTTGATGGAAATGGGAATGGACTCTCTGACGACCGTAGAATTAAAGAATCGACTGCAAGCTCAACTAGAGATTACCTTGCCGACGACAGTAGCTATTGAATATCCCACCATTGCAAAACTATCTCAATATATATTTGAGGAAGTAATGGAATGGCAATCAATAGAGAATTCCTCTCGGAATCTATCTGATGTAGAAGATGTTTTAGAAGAGGAATCTGAAGCCTTGGCAGAAGCTAAGTTGGAGATGATGGATCTTGCCAGAAACGAAGCTATTGCCATTATTGGCATCGGCTGTAGATTTCCTGGAAATGTCAATACACCAGAAAAATTTTGGCAACTGTTAGCTAATGGCGAAGATGCTGTTATAGAAATCCCACCCCAACGCTGGGATATAGATTATTTCTATCATCCTGACCCTGATACTCCAGGGAAAATGTATATCCGCCATGCTTCATTAGTTGAGGAAGTAGACCAGTTTGATACGGAGTTTTTTGGCATTTCTCCCAGAGAAGCAAATAGCCTCGATCCACAGCAACGTTTTCTTTTGGAAGTGACTTGGGAAGCTCTCGAACGAGCTGGAATTAACCCCCAAAAACTAGAAAACACTCAGACAGGAGTATTTCTGGGCATGGGTCAAAACGATTATGCTAATTTGAGCCTCAATCATCTCGAAAATATCAGCTCTTATGATGGTACAGGAAATCCCTTTTGCTTTGCCCCTGGTCGGCTATCTTACTTTTTAGGATTACAAGGTCCCTCTCTAGTCATAGATACAGCTTGTTCAGCCTCTCTGGTAGCTGTACATCAGGCTTGTCAGAGTCTGCGTCAGCATGAGTCCAATCTGGCTTTAGCTGGAGGGGTACAGCTTATTCTCTCTCCTCAAATTACTACCGCACTATCAAAATTGAAAGCTCTATCACCGGATGGCAAGTGTAAGACTTTTGATGCTGCGGCTGATGGTTATGGCAGAGGAGAAGGATGTGGTATGGTGGTACTCAAACGTCTGTCTGATGCGGTTAAAGATGGTGACCGAATCTGGGCAGTAATTCGTGGTTCAGCGGTTAATCATGATGGACCGAGTAGCGGATTGACAGTACCTAATAAACTGGCTCAAGAAAAGCTGATTCAGCAAGCGCTCAAAGCAGCGAAAGTAGAACCATCCCAGGTGAGTTATGTGGAGGCTCATGGTACAGGAACTTCTTTAGGCGATCCGATGGAAGTGCGAGCTTTAGCCAGTGTGTTTGAACAGGGACGTAACCAGGAAAATCCCTTGAGGATTGGTTCAGTGAAGACTAATATAGGACATCTAGAAGCAGCAGCGGGAATTGCTGGTTTGATTAAGGTAGTTTTGCAACTGCAACATCAAAAATTTGCACCTCATCTAAACTTTGTCAATCCTAACCCTTATATTGATTGGGAAAATCTCTCTCTAGAAGTTCCTACTCAACTGATACCTTGGTCTTCATCTGATAGTAAACGAGTCGGAGGAGTGAGTTCCTTTGCTATTAGTGGCACGAATGCTCATGTGGTGCTTGAAGAAGCGCCAGTAAAATTCAAAAGTCAAAATTCAAAAGTCAAAATTAAAGATGTTCCAGAACGTCCGGTTCATCTCTTAACTCTCTCAGCAAAAACAGAAATAGCGCTGGCGGAGTTAGTAAGTAGTTATCTCCATTATTTGGAAAATTATCCAGAATTGAAGCTAGAAGATGTTTGTTACACTGCTAATACAGGAAGAGCTGATTTCAAACACCGACTAGCGGTTATTGCTTCTGAGAGCCAGGAATTAGCAGAAAAACTACTTTCTGTGAAAACTGGGGAGGAAGTCATTGGACTCTTATCTGGACAGACTAGCCAAAATCCACCGAAAATAGCATTCCTGTTTACCGGCCAAGGTTCCCAGTATGTGAATATGGGAAGGGAACTGTATGAAACCCAGCCGACTTTTCGTAAAACTTTAGAGCAATGCGACCAAATCTTACAGTCTTATCTGGAATACCCACTCTTAAAAGTTCTATATCCTCAAGATGAACAACTATCAAGCTCTTCTCTATTCGATCAAACAGCTTATACCCAACCCGCTCTGTTTGCCATAAAATATGCTTTGTTCAAGTTATGGGAATCTTGGGGGATTAAACCCAATGTGGTGATGGGTCACAGTGTAGGAGAATATGTGGCAGCAACCGTAGCCGGAGTATTCTCTTTAGAAGATGGTCTGAAACTAATTGCATCTAGGGGCAAATTAATGCAACAATTGCCCTCTGGTGGCGAGATGGTTTCACTAATGGCATCAGAGTCTAAAGTCCGCGAGCTGATTGCACCCTATGCAGAAAAAGTAGCAATCGCTGCAGTTAATGGACCATCAAGTGTGGTAATTTCTGGTGAAGGTGAAGCGATCGCTGCTATTGTCAGTGCTGTAGAGTCAGATGGAGTCAAAACTAAACAACTACAAGTCTCCCACGCCTTCCATTCACCCTTGATGGAACCGATGTTGGCAGAATTTGAAGTACTAGCCAAGCAAATTACCTACTATCAACCAAAAATACAACTGATTTCCAATGTTACCGGCACAAAAGCAGACAATAGTATCGCCACAGCCAACTATTGGGTCAATCATATACGGCAACCTGTAAAGTTTGCTGCGAGTATGGAAACTCTCCACCAACAAGGTTCGGAAGTATTCCTGGAAATAGGGCCAAAACCAATATTATTAGGGATGGGTCGTCAATGTCTACCAGAAGATATCGGTGTATGGTTACCATCGTTACGTCCCGGTAAAATCCTCCTCCCGTCCCCCTTTCCAAGGGGGAAGCCAGAGGATGCTTCGCTTTTTAAGGATGGGAAGCCAAAGGATGCTTCGCTTTTGAGGGGTGAATGGCAACAAATGCTCTCTAGTTTAGGACAGTTGTATGTACAGGGAGCGCAAGTAGATTGGTCAGGATTTTACCAAGATTATAGCCATGAGAAAGTTATCTTACCAACTTATCCCTTCCAACGACAGCGGTATTGGGTAGAAACAGCTAGAGATTGGCATAGAAAAGCAACCTCTACAACTAAACTTCATCCTCTGATCGATCAAAAGTTTCAATCCCCCTTAGCCAAAGAAATCTTTTTTGAGTCTCACTTTAGCACCCAAAATCTTCCATTTTTATCAGATCACTGTATATATGAGCAAGTTGTAGTTCCTGGTGCAAGTCACATCTCCTTATTGTTAGCAGCAGCATCTTTCACCCTACCTACAAACGAATATCAACTAGAGAATATTCTTTTCCCCCAAGCTCTAGCAATTCCAGAGCAAGGAACAAAAACAGTGCAGGTAGCTTTGACTCCACAGGATAATTCCTATGCATTTCAAGTGATTAGCTGTGAAAACTCTTTAGATTTACCGACTCATGAACTGTCAAATAATGGTAATCAAGGCAGTTCTTGCTCTGTTCATGCTACCGGGAAATTAGTGACTGTCAAGGCTGAACCATCACTAATACCTCTAGAAGAGATTCAAGCTCGATGTCCTAAACAAATAGAGAATACAGAAGTTTATGAGCATCTCTGGAATAGACAAATTCAATTAGGAGAGAGTTTCCGCTGGATTGATAAAATTTGGTTGGGAGAGGGAGAAGTTCTCTGTCAAATGAGAGTACCTAAAACCATTCTGGATGTAACCAAGTATCAACTACATCCGGCTTTAATTGATTCATGTTTTCAATCAATAATTGCACTTGATTTAAGTCAATTTGATGACAATAATGAAACGTTTGTGCCGTTCAGTGTAGAGAAATTTATTTTCTATAATCGTCCTCAGTCTGGGTTACTTTGGTGTTCTACCCGTGTCTTGCAAGATAAACAAGCAGAAGAACAATTAAAAGCTGATATACAATTATTTGACCAAGATGGACAGCTAGTTGCTCAAGTCACTGGTTTTGAATGTAGAAAAGCTAATCCAGAAACCTTGCTAATGACTCTGGGTTCTGATTTAAGTCATTGGTTTTATCAAATCAACTGGCAAGCCCTACCCCTACCCTCAACCGCCCGATCTAATCAAAATGAAACAGGGAATTGGTTAATATTTGCCCTCACTAATGAATGGGTAGAGCTGATGAGTCAGCAGTTAAGCAAAAAGGGATATAACTGTATTTGGGTATCTCCAGGTTCAGAATACCAAAAATTAGGTGATCGACATTATCAAATCAATCCTACTATTGTCCAACAGTTCCGACAACTGCTGCAAGACAATACTGACATCAAAGGTATTTTGCATTTATGGGGGGTTAATGAAACTTCCGTTCCTATTGGTATCCAAGAGTTACAAACAGCCCAAGAACTAGGTTGTGCAGCGGTACTCCATTTAGTACAAGCCCTAACTCAAGCTGGATTAACTCATGTCGTGCCGATGTGGTTAGTTACCCAAGGAACTCAGAGTGTATTCGATGAAGCAGACGTGGTGCAACCACAGCAAGGCTCTATTTGGGGACTAGGACGAGTTATTCGTCTGGAACAACCAGAAATCAGTTGTTTCCGAGTTGATTTAGATCCCAACTCCCCGATTACTGAAGCCATTCCCAGCTTAGTAGATGAACTGTTGTCTAATAATGATGAAGACCAGATTGCCATTCGTCAGGGAATCCGTTATGTCGCCCGATTAGTCCGACAACCAAAGCAGAAAGTCACCTCACAACAACTCTCGATTCAATCAGAAGCCTGTTATCTGATTACTGGTGGTTTGGGAGCATTAGGGTTAGAGGTAGCCCAATGGTTAGTTGCTCAAGGTGCTAAACATCTGATTTTAATAGGACGTAGTTCTCCTAATCAAATGGCGAGGGAAACCATTGAGAAATTAGAACAAGCTGGCAGCCAAGTCTCTGTTTTGTCAGGAGATATATCCGAACAACCAGATGCCGTGAGGATTATCAACCACATTCAGGACTCATTGCCACCACTCAAAGGGGTAATTCATGCAGCCGGGGTGTTGGATGATGGCTTAGTGCAAAATCTAAGTTGGCAGAAGTTTACGAAAGTTATGGCACCAAAAGTAGCAGGAACTTGGCATTTGCATCAACGCACTAAAGATTTACCTCTAGATTTCTTTGTCTGTTTCTCCTCTATGGCTTCGATATTGGGGAATTCTGGTCAAGGGAACTATGCTGCTGCCAATGCTTTTATGGATGCATTAGCTTATTATCGTCAAGGTCAAGGATTACCTGGATTAAGCATCAATTGGGGACCATGGGCATCAGTAGGTATGGCTGCTCGGTTAGGAGATGAACACCTAACTCGCTGGCATAATTTAGGGTTACAACCCATTGATGTTCGGGAAGGGATACAAGCATTGGAAGAGGTTCTAAAACTTGGGGTTGCCCAAGTGGGCGTGATGCCTATTAATTGGTCGCAGTGGTTCCAAGTACAGACAGGAATAACCGTGCCAATGCTTGGGAACTTGGCTCAAAAGCAGTCAAAACAATCTCAGGATGGATGGTTGATTCAGCAGTTAGAAGCTGTCTCCCCCGAACAACGTCGCCAACTTCTGGTTCAGGAAGTTCGGAGGTTGGTGGCTCAAGTGCTTGAGGTTGCAGATCCAGAGCGGATAGATTTTCAGGGTGGCTTGTTCGATCTGGGCATAGATTCATTGATGTTGGCAGAACTCAGGAATCGCTTACAATTGAGTTTAGGGTGTTCCTTGTCAGTAACCGCTCTGTTCAATTACTCCAATATTTATGATTTAGTTGATTATCTGGCTTGTGAGGTTTTGGACACTATTAGCTTTGAGGAAGAGGAATTGGAAGATGCTTCCACTGTAGAACTAAATTCTACTGAGGATCTAACAGAACTTTCTACAGATGAACTAGCGGCATTACTAGCAGATGAATTATATGAGGGTTAACACAAATTATGACTAAAAAAATTAGATCAATCCCAACTACTTAGAGATGCTTTGCTCGAGCTACGGGATAAGAAAGCTAAACTAAAAGCTTTGGAACAAGCTAATACAGAACCTATTGCCATTATTGGCGTAGGGTGTCGCTTCCCAAAATCCCCCAATCCGGAAGCTTTTTGGCAGCTCCTCGAGCAAGGGATGGACGCAGCCACTGAGGTGCCGAAAGAGCGTTGGGATATTGAGCAATATTACGATCCAAATCCTGATGCTACGGGCAAAATGTATACTCGCTTTGCCAATTTCATCGCGGATGTGGATAAATTCGATCCCGAGTTTTTCAAGATTTCTCCTCGTGAAGCTAAAAAAACTCGACCCTCAGCACCGATTACTCTTGGAAGTCTGTTGGGAAAGCCTGGAATATGCAGGTTTATCACCCCTGACTCTTAGAGGCAGCCAAACAGGAGTCTTCATCGGCATGATGACTCATGACTACGGGCAGTTGGCAGCCAATCCAGCAGACTTGCATACAGCTTCTGGTAATCGCTCTTTTTTTGGAGCTGGCAGGATTGCCTATACCTTGGGGTTGCAAGGGCCAGCTTTAAGTGTGGAAACCGCTTGCTCTTCTTCTCTGGTAGCGTGTCATCTGGCTTGCCAGAGTCTGCGGAATCAAGAGTGCAAAATTGCTATAGTGGGTGGGGTAACTCTGATGCTCACTCCAGAGGTGAGCGTAATTGAATCTCGCTCCAAGATGAATTCACCCGATGGCCGTTGTAAAACATTTGACGAGAGCGCCGATGGCTATGGACGAGGCGAGGGATGTGGAGTTGTTGTTCTGAAGCGATTATCGGATGCACAAGCAGATGGAGACCAAATTATTGCTCTGATACGAGGTTCTGCGGTAAATCACGATGGCCCAAGTAGTGGGTTGACGGTTCCCAATGGGTTAGCTCAGGAAGCTTTGATCAAACAAGCTTTGGCTAATGGCAAGGTTGAGGCTTCTCAGGTGGACTATGTAGAATGTCATGGAACTGGTACTCCCCTCGGAGATCCAATTGAGGTGGAAGCTTTGGTGAATGTATATGGTAAAAATCGTCCTCAGAATTTACCTATTATTATTAGTTCTGTCAAAACCAATATTGGTCATACGGAGGGGGCAGCAGGAATTGCTGGATTAATCAAGACTATTTTGTGTTTACAAAATGAGAAGATTCCTCCGCATCTTCATCTCAAACAGCCCAATAGACGAATTCCCTGGGAAGAGATCCCCGTAGTTGTTCCGACAGAGGCAATGTCATGGTTGCAGGGGGGTAAGACGAGACTAGCTGGAGTTAGTTCCTTTGGTCTCAGTGGAACTAATGCTCATGTTATTGTGGAGGAAGCACCAAGAGAAGGCAACAGGCAACAGGCAATAGGCAACAGTGAAGATGACTTAGAACGTTCACTCCAGATATTAACTCTTTCGGGTAAAACTGAAACAGCTCTTGGTGAGTTGGTGAGTAGTTATGAAAATTATCTCAAAGCTCACCCAGAATTAGGGGTGGCCGATATCTGTTACACTGCTAATATAGGACGTGCCCACTTCAACCATAGACTAGCAGTTGTCGCCTCTAACGAACAAGACTTAGTTGACAAACTCCGAGAGTACCAACAGGGAGAAGATGTAGCCGGAATCTACTCAGGAGAACTGCCAAATAACACCGCAGTACCAAAAATTGCGTTATTGTTCACAGGACAAGGTTCCCAATACATCAATATGGGCAGGCAGTTGTATCAGCAAGCACCCATTTTCCGGGAAGCGATCGATCGATGTGAGGAAATTATCAGGAGTTTAGAAACTTTCCAAATTGAGTCCTTACGAGAAATTCTCTATCAAGCAGACGACTCATCAGATTCATCCAGACTAGACCAAACAGCTTACACTCAACCAGCTCTATTTACCATAGAATATGCTCTATTCAAACTCTGGCAGTCTTGGGGGATTAAACCGGATGCAGTCATGGGTCACAGTGTAGGTGAATATGTAGCTGCTAATGTAGCTGGAGTATTCAGTTTAGAAGATGGCTTGAAACTTATTGCTGCTAGGGGAAGTTTGATGCAACAATTGCCCTCTGGTGGTGAGATGGTTTCGGTAATGGCTTCCGAGTCAAAAATAAGAGAGACGTTGCAGGAGATGGCGCTGGACGAAAACATAGCTATTGCTGCGATTAATGGACCTGAAAGTATGGTAATATCTGGTAAAGAAGAAGCAGTAAGAGCGATCGCTACTAACCTCGAATCAACCGGGATAAAAACCAAACAACTCCAAGTCTCCCATGCTTTCCATTCCCCATTGATGGAACCAATGTTGGCAGATTTTGAAGCCGTAGCAAATCAAATTACCTACCATCAACCCAAGATACCACTGATATCAAATGTCACAGGCAAACAGGTAAATCACCAAATTACTACAGCTAAATATTGGGTAAACCATATCCGGCAACCAGTGCGGTTTGCTGAGAGTACGATCGCTCTGCATCAGCAAGGATATGAATTATTTCTAGAAATTGGGGCAAAACCAGTATTATTGGGAATGGGAAGGCAATGTCTACCACCTGGAATTGGTGTTTGGTTGCCATCCTTGCGTCCGGGAGTGGATGAATGGCAACAAATGCTCTCTAGTTTGGGACAGTTATATGTGCAGGGAGTCAACGTAGATTGGTTAGGTTTTGAGAGAGATTATCGCCATCAGAAAGTTGTTTTGCCAACCTATCCGTTCCAACGAGAAAGATATTGGGTGGAAACTCAAAATGGCTACCCACAAATTAGACCCAAAGAAAACTATTTGCACCCACTACTAGGAGAACAAATCAATCTAGCGGGAATAGAGAATCAATATCGTTTTCAATCCTATATAAGTGCCGAAACTCCAGCCTACTTGAATCACCACCAAGTATTTGAAAAGGTTCTATTTCCAGCCACAGGCTACTTAGAAATGTCTCTGGCAGTTGCTAAAATTCGCCTCAAACTCCCCGTAGTAGAAATAACGGATATAGTGATAGCACGAGGTTTAATCCTACCAGAAGCAGAACTTAAAACGGTACAAACAGTAATCAGCTCTTTAGAAAGGAGTAGCTACAAATTCGAGATATTTAGTACATTAGAAGGAGGCAATCAAGAGACAGCACAATGGATGTTGCACGCCGAAGGGAAAATAGCCCCTGGTTCGACGACCAGCGAAAGAGCCAAAATAGACCTAGAGCAATACAAGCAAGAGTGTAGTCAAGCTATTGAAATTAAACACCATTATCAAAAAATTAAATCACGAGGTATAGACTACGGAAGCAGTTTTCAGGGAATCAAACAGTTGTGGAAAGGTCAGGGAAAAGTCATCGCTGAAATTGTCTTACCGGAGGAATTAACACCACAATTAACTGACTATCAACTCCATCCAGCTCTCTTAGATGCAGCGCTACAAATTATGGCTCATGCCATAGAAGGAGCAGAGGACAAAACCTATCTGCCAGTTGGGGTAGAAAAATTGAAACTGTATCGTCAAACAATAAGTCAAGTATGGGCGATCGCAGAAATACCAGAAACTAGCTTAACCGGAAACATCACTCTGGTAGAACGTCAAGGAATTGTCCTAGCAGAGCTGGAAGGATTAAGGTTAAAAGCAACCACAACATCGACTCTTTTCAGAAGTCTGCAACCCGATATTAGTCATTGGTTTTATCAAATTAACTGGCAACCCCAACCCCTGCCCTCAACAACTTCATCACTAGCAGCAACCAGCAAATGGTTAGTCTTCGCACAAGATACTCAACTCGTAGAAGCACTAAAAAATCAAGGTCACGAGTGCATCACCGTATCAGTAGGAGACACCTATGAGCAACTAAGTCCACAACACTATCAAATCAACCCCACCAGTAGTGAACAATTTCAACAACTGCTAGAAGAAAACCCAGGAATTAAAGGTATTGTGCATCTGTGGAGCTTCCTAGAAACGGAAACCAAAGAAAAGCTAGAATTAGAAACAATTCAAGAGCAAAGTTGTGCGACAGTACTGCATTTGGTGCAAGTAATTTTCAACAGCAAACCCGAGAAATTCCCTCAACTGTGGTTAGTAACCCAAGGGACTCAAAGTGTCAACTCAGAATCGGAAGTAACCAACCCAGAGTATGGAAGCTTATGGGGACTAGGACAAGTCATAACCCAAGAACACCCTGAATTGAGATGTAAACGCTTAGATCTAGATTCAGAATCCAAGATAACTCAAAATCTGGATGCTCTAGTCGCCGAACTCTTATCAGAAGATGTAGAAGACCAAATAGCCCTGCGTCTGGGAAGCCGTTATGTAGCCAGACTAATACAACAACCACAGCAAAACCACACTATCTCGGCAGACCAACCAGTGCAGTTAAAACTCACAGAATACGGAGTGATAGACAACCTCCACTGGCAACCAATGCAGCGCCAAACACCCAAGGATTACGAAGTAGAAATCGAAGTCAGAGCAGTAGGACTAAACTTCCGAGATGTTCTCAACGCCCTAGGATTACTCAAAGAATACTATGCCGAACACCTAGGTATTACCAGCGCAGACCAACTCACCTTTGGGTTTGAATGTGCAGGTAAAATCTCCGCAGTAGGAGAGCAAGTTTCACAGTGGAAAATAGGAGATGAAGTAATAGGAATACTGCTGCACGATGGCTTCAGCAGTTTCATAACTGCTCCGGTAGAGTATGTGGTAGCCAAGCCCAAAGAAATGAGTTTCAGCGAAGCGGCGACCCTACCCCTGGCATTCCTTACTGCCTACCACGGGTTGCAAAACTTAGCTAAAATTCTACCGGGAGAGCGAGTATTAATTCACGCAGCAGCAGGGGGAGTAGGACAAGCAGCAGTACAAATCGCCCAACTTGTAGGGGCAGAAATCTTTGCCACTGCAAGTCCTAGTAAATGGGACTTTCTCAAATCCCTGGGCATTAAACACATCATGAACTCCCGCACCCTAGATTTTACCTCCGAAATCAGAGAGCTAACCGCAGGAGTAGGAGTGGATGTAGTTCTCAATAGCCTCAATGGAGACTACATTCCCCAGAGCTTGGAAATATTAGCCCCAACAGGAAGATTTGTAGAAATCGGTAAAATCGGGATTTGGGACAAAGAGCAAGTGAAAGAAAAACGACCAGATGTCAGCTATTTTCCCTTTGACTTGAGAGAAGTAGCCCAACAAAAACCAGGTGTCATAGCTCAAATGTCAGAGGAATTGACCCAGCAATGGAATCAACGAAAACTTAAAGCCTTACACGATCGAGTATTTCCCAGTAAAGAAATCACAGCAGCCTTTCGGTATATGCAGCAAGCCAAGCATATAGGCAAGGTAGTGGTAGAAATGTCCCAATTTAAAGATGGGCTAAAGTCCATCCAACCAGAAGCCTGTTATTTGATTACAGGAGGATTAGGAGCATTAGGTTTGGAGGTAGCCCAATGGATGGTCAAACAGGGAGCCGAGCATTTAATTTTAATGGGGCGTAGTACTCCCACTCAAACAGCACAAAAAACCATACAGGAGTTAGAAACAGCCGGAGCAAATGTAAGCGTTCTATTAGGCGACATTTCTCATCAAGAGGATGTAGCTAAAATCTTTCAACAGATAAAGGCATCATTGCCCCCACTGAAAGGAGTTATCCATGCTGCGGGAGTGTTGGATGATGGATTACTACAAAATCTAAGTTGGCAGCAGTTTAGCAAAGTCATGGCTCCAAAAGTGCAAGGAACTTGGTATTTGCATCAATTTACCAAAGATTTACCCTTAGACTTCTTTGTCTGTTTTTCTTCTATAGCCTCCATGCTAGGCTCCCGAGGTCAAGGAAATTATGCTGCAGCGAATGGATTTATGGATACACTCGTTCGCTATCGTCGAGGTGTGGGGTTGCCAGGGTTAAGTATTAATTGGGGAGCTTGGGCATCAGCAGGTATGGCAGCTAGTTTAGATACTCATCATCAGCAGCGGTTCGATGCTCTTGGCGTGAGTGCCATAGAACCAGAAATGGGAATGCAGGCATTAGAGTCATTGTTATCCAACTCTCCCAGCCAGATTGGAGTTTTGCCCATTAATTGGTCAAAGTTTGCCAAGCAACTACCAGGTAAGCAAAAGACCCCATTTTTGTCTAATTTGATTTCAACTGAGCCATTATTAACCCAAAAATCGGCATTTAGAGAACAACTAGAAGTAGCAGCAGTTTCCGAACGCCAGGAGTTATTAACAACTCACCTGCGATCGATAATTGCCAAGACATTAGGCTGGACAGATAAACAAAAGATAGGGATGCGCCAACGTTTGTTTGACTTAGGATTGGATTCTCTGATGGCAGTGGAATTAAAAAATCGCTTGGAGTCCAGCTTAGGGACAAGCTTAAGTTCAACATTGTTATTTGATTATCCGACACTAGAAGTACTCGTAGAGTATCTAGCGACTGATATCATAGAGGTAGAATTTTCTTCTGAACTAGATAAAACTGAAAATGTAGAACAAGAAGAAATAGAGAACACATTGCGTTTTGAAGAAATGTCCGAAGATGAAATGGCCGACCTACTGGCTCAACAACTAGAATCTCTGGGAGGAAATAACAGCTAATGAAAGAAAGTAATCTCACGGGGTGACAATGGCCTCAAAAGCATTGCTAACTGTAACGGCTCGCAAACAAAAACGCTTCAGCTCGCAAACAAGGCAATTTTCAGCTCACATTAACTGCAAATAAAAACACCTTTCAGCTCACATTATCTGCAAACAGGCTCAAATTATTTGCAAATAGCTCGCAAACAAGATTTTCAGCTCACATTAACTGCAAATAGGCTGTAAGCTTCTTGATGGCGTAGATCGAAGGTTCGTGCAACCAGGGGCCATCTGGGGATAGAAGCTTTGGTCTGTGGGCATCTCAGACATCGCTATTTACGCTATCACCGTAACAAAACTTTACCAAAGTGTCCTAAATTATACATATCTTGTCTACGGCTAAAATGTCCTAGAGGTAAGGGATTCAGTGATTCAGTAGTAATGGTACGAAAATGTACGCTAAGGTTGTAAGCTATGCCCCACAAGCTTTGTAGCTATATTTAGGTAAATAGAAGGTTCGTGTCATCAAGTGCAGCGTTGTAAAGTTCTGTAAAGATAACAAGTCGGTGGATGAGCTAAAACTAGAGAAGCTGCAAAAAGCGTGCCAACTCGCCTGTGATACACAGAGCGTAGCTAACTTGAGTCGAAATACGGGAGACTGTGCCAAAACGGGTTCTTTGTACGCTAAGATATTGACACGACCTCCAAAAACTTTGTGACATAAAGATTTCAGAGCTTCATTTGAAGCACATTTTTAGACCCACTTCGTTACACAGAGCGGAGCTTGCGGAGTTCTGTGTCGAAGTGGGTGCGGAGCGAACTGAAAATGTGCCTGGGTGGTGGGCGGGTATTGGCAGGAAAGAAAAGCCGACTTCGGCACGATTGGATCGTTGATTTCGACTCAAACTTTTTCAAAATATCATTCGCCGACTACTATAGCTACCAAAAGCCGAAAGACTACGGAATCTTACCAAAACGGTTGGTTCCGACGACAGGAGGAAACGAAGCCTTAGCGACACTTGCAATCGGCGGCTATTCCTAGACGCAAGCTTACTGTAGACTTGATTTCTAGAAGATGAACTTGCGAACTTCTAGGAATTTAGTCAAAGTTTGCTTAGATTGCTTAGTGGAGGTTAGTTAGTTTTGGTTAGATGGAGTTCTTGAGGTGTTGGTTGCGGTGTTTCGGTTTAAACAAAGAATCAAAAAATAATCTAGGTACACCAACTAGGGGTAAATATAGCGAAGCTGTCACTATACGGCAATAAGCGAAATGAAACCCTATCTATACAAAGGTTTCAGAGCTTGAAAAATCTAAGATTTTGGCTTGTTGGATAAGGTTTTCTTATTCTTTAGATGTAGTCTGATAAGGCTGACCGCAATAAGGACAGAAGCGAAATGTGAGAGACATAACAGGTAGATTGCAATTTCCACAGCGATCGCTACTCTCCAGAACCCTCACACCCAAAACCATCACCATTATTTCAGATAAATTGATCACATTAAAAAGTTTTCCATTTACTCAATTAGAACAACAAAAATTAAACTTGGACTTTGGACAAAAAAAAGTAGTTAGCGTAATAGTTACACTAACTACCAAAATTAAGGTTTAAAGACCGAATTCATACTGGAATTATCTTTGTTTTTGACATTATTTATCATCCCGAAGATCATAGGATGGGTCTGGTTCAATTTCTCCACCAAAACAAATATCTAAATAACTTTCTTGAAGGGAATGAACAACTCTCTCCAACTCATCAATAAGATTCCTTCGACTCATTTTTTCAACTGCATCAATATGAGCTTCACTACCCGCTTTGCCTAAATATTTATATTTAGTTTTTTCTGACTATCAGTAGCCATAGGAAAAATCGGTGAAGCAGATTGTAATTTATAATAATAGTAAAGTTTCTGATTTCTATTGACTTGATAACGGATGATATGAACTTCACGAGGAATCACCTCTCCTTCTCGTTCAATTTTCTTAATTTTCTGCTTCATCTGACGGATTAAACCCTGAATTTGTTTCCCTCTAATGGCTGCAGGTTGAGTGGTTTGCTTGGATTTCGGTGTAGACATGAGACTGAATAGTTAAGAAAGGATTTATGTTGGCGTAAAATATACACTAACATTCAGAGGTGTATTATTCACAACCATGGAAAATCAAGAAAACAGTCAATCAATCAAGGAGTTCTTATCCTGGAGGCAAAACCTTTATCATGGAGTTAATGCAAGAATTGAAACTATTATAGAATTAGTAGATGCCCTTTCATCAAACTCCATCGCAAGTTCGGTAGTAGAATTGTCTGAACATCCTTTATTTCGACGAAATTATAACAGTTTATATAAAGGAATTCAAGAATTTTTACCTGATAAAAATGATGATAATTACTCACAACAAGTTAATTACTTATTAGAGGCTGCGTCTCAAACAATTCCTACTCCAGTTTCCCGACATTTTCATTTATTTGGAATTGATACAACTCCTTGTCCACGTCCTTTTTCAGCTACATTGGCCGACAAAACTTTTATCAATTATCCCAATCCAATTAAAGGAAATAAACCCATTAGTATTGGCCATTATTATTCAGTTATATGCGCTTTACCAGAGAGAATAGCAACAGGTAATGTACCTTGGGCTGTTCCCTTATTAGGAGAAAGGGTTCCCTCGTCAGAAAAGGCTACTAACATTGGTAATAAACAACTGGAAAAAATCTTTAAAACTGCTTCTTTCTCTGGAGAGAAGTTATCAGTTTTAGTTGCTGACAGTTTCTACAGCCAAAGAAATTTTATTGGAGAACAAGTCAAGCATAAAAACTTAATTACCGTGACACGAGTGAGAAGCAATCGAGTCTTTTACCGTCAATTTATCAGGAAAGAACACCAAGCAATTACTTCAGGACATCCCCGTTGGTATGGAGATAAATTTGACCTGAAAGATGAGAATACTTGGCATGAACCTACGGAGGTTAGTCAATCCATTTTTACTACTAGAAAAGGTCGTCAATTGACAGTAACAATTTCGGGTTGGAACCAGATGTTAATGAAAGGAACTCAGAACTATAAAATGAATCGTTATCCTTTTACTTTACTACAAATTAATATTACTGATGAAGTAGGTAATCAGATTGGGAAACCGATGTGGTTAATTGTTATTGGTTCTCGACGTCAAGAGTTAAGTTTGATTGATTGCTATGAATCTTATCGGCAACGTTATGACATAGAACATCTGTTCCGATTTGGTAAACAAAGATTATTAATGACAGCTTATTCAACCCCTGATGTTGAACATGAAGAAAATTGGTTCAAATTAACATTAATTGCTTATGTTAATTTATGGGCTGCTAGGAATTTAGCCATTGTTTTACCCCGTCCTTGGGAACATTATTTGAAGACTAATAAATCAGTTAAAATCACTCCCAGTTTAGTTCAAAGAGATTTTTATCGAATAATTTCGACTTTGGGTACAATGACGACATCTCCTAAACGTCGAGGTTATTCTACCGGACGGATTAAAGGATATAAAACAACACCACGAACTCGTCATCAAGTTATCATCAAAGGCAAAAAAAAATCCAAAAAACAACGAAAAGTTTCTTAGTAGTGGGCGACAACTCTTAATTATTGCCATTTTTCAGTGATTAAATTCACTGGAGACAGAGAAATATTTCTCTAATATAGTTAGCGTAAATATTACGCTAACTGTTTTCTTTTTGTCCAAAGTCCAATTAAACATTTAACACATTTTATCAAGGCCACAAAATGGCTTTTAATGACTAATTTAGATATACTCACATCTTGCACCTGACAAGACAAAGTTCCAAACCGTGTTTATAAAACCAAGGATTTAGTAACTTTAATTTTTTGATAAGGGAAAGGAGTAAAATCTGAGGTAAGAGCAAAACTAAGGCTTTTTCGGCTGAATCATACCAATCTAAATCATCAAAATAACCATTATGTAAATAAATCCAATAAGCTAATAAATAAGAGACGAGAGAAAGAATTAACCAACGATAAACCCCTAATAAAGTTTTTTGTCCAAAACGATGGAGACTAAATTGATGTTTGGCCGTTTTAAAGAAACCTTCAATCTGCCATCTACGTTTTCCCCAACGGACGATAGTTTTTCCCTTCATAGGTTTAGTTGAAATAACAAATCGCTTAACTCTTTTTCCATCTCGTTTTAGCCAAACCCATGATAAGAAGACAGGAAAATTTAAGCCGTTTAGATAAACTTGTTGTCCACGAGTTTTTAGTTCAGACACTTTACGTCCATCAGTTAATTTTCTGGTATTAGGGATGCCAAGAATTCCATGATGATTAAAAGAACTGTCACGGAGTTTTTCAATGAATTTAATTGTCCCAAAGGCTGTATCTCCTAAAACATAAATTGGGAAAGATTTTGTCAAAATAGAAGGCAATGTATTCAGTAATTTTAAAGCCAGTTGAGAAGGTGATGAGGTTCCTTTGCCTCTATATACACGAAAACTCCAAGGAAATCGCCAATTACCTATAACTAAGTAAAGAACAACGATGTGTAAACCTTTTTTATGATTATAAACTCTAACTAATTCTTTTAGATGAACAAACTTCCCTACTTTTTCAAGAGTTGTTAAATCTAGAATAACTTGTAAAATGAGTTTTCGTCCTTTTATTCTTTCAGATAAAACTAAGTTGAGAATGAAAGAACGAACAGTGCGTATCAGAGAACGAGTTGACCAATTATAATGATTTAAGAAGCGACTAATAGCACTTTCTGATTTGGTTTGACAATGATGAGGAACAGCATTTCCTTGACTATGTAGAAACAAGCCTAAAACAGATTCTAGAGTTTCTTTTGATAAATTGTGGGCATTAATTCTTTTAAAGAGCAGAGTAATTCGTCAACTTGGGATAAAATGGGGTGAGGCAACATAGTTCTCTGTTTAAAATAGAGAACTATAATAACATATTCCATAATCAAAAAGCTCAAAAAATGGCTAAAATCAACAGTAATCTAGAAATAGCAGAGCGAGCAGACCGTATTAGAGAAGCTATAGCTGCTTTAAAACGTGAAAAATCAGAAATTGAAGCTTCAGGATGGGTTGCTCCTGCTGATTGTTATGTAGCACGGTATCAAGCCAAAGGGCAAAAATATCATTATTGGTATTATCAACTCAAAGGGTCTAGATCTGTTTTCCCAAAAAGTAATAAAAAAGGGGAATTTTCGCGTTTTAAACATTTAGGAAAAGCAGGAAGTCAAGCACATATAGATGGAGTGAATGCTGTGATTAGAAGAGGTAAAATTGAGCAATTAACTTCAGCTATCGAAGCACTTTATGAAAGTTGGTTAGATTTATATCCCGATGAAGAAAAAGCAGGTCATCGGGTAGAGTAAGATTAATTTACCCTCTGGTTTTTATTACTTCTTCATTATAGTTCTCTATTGAGAAGAGATAACTAACTCCCACCTCCGATCAGATAAGTATTTCAGTTATTGTTCTTCATATCAACTTTTGTTGGTGCAAGATGTGAGTATATATTCAAAAAAATGTTATAATAAAAAGTTTTATCGTAACAGGTTATCCAGCATATAGCTAGGTACTATGTATGTGTCCTCTACAGAGTTTTGCTAGAATTAAAAAAGCATTATTTTTTGAAAAACAATTATGATTTCGGTAACGCCCATTATCTATTTATTCCACACTTATTTAACCCACTACCATGAAAATTAAGTCTGTACTAACTACGTTAATATTTGGTTTTATTAGCGTATTGGTTAATTTTGCTGTAACACAAAAAGTATTTGCTCGAACATCTGATGAAATTAGTCAATTAAGAGAGGCGGGAGTTCCTGTCATCATGCCCTCATATACTCCCCAAAGTTTTCAGCTAACCAATTTTACTATTCACAAATCTGGTGGAGGCGAGCCCTATTATAAAGCTACTTACCAAGGAGCAAATCGCTGTCTTTTTAGTATTAATGGCTCTAAAGCTGGTTGGGGAGATAACCTAACTATTATTCGTACCTGGGTATTTAATTGTAGCGACCAGCAATAAGAAAGCCCCGGACCAGCAATAACGAACTTTTTGAGCCAGGATTAATTGCAACTAGATTAACGTTTGAGCCAGAATTAACTGCAACTGAGCCAGAATTAACTGCAACTGAGCCAGAATTAAATGCAACCAGACAGCAATAACTTTTTTGAGCCAGAATTAACTGCAACTAGACGTGTAAAGAAAACGAACGTTTTTTTACTCCTGGTTCATATACCTGAGTCAACGAGAAAATCGGCTTTTTCAAGTTAAGAAAGCCGTAAATCTTTCAAAGTAAAAGTATTGTGATTAATGACGAGTTAATTTACCACACCAACAATTCCTTTGTTGGGAAATGTAGATGCTACAAAAGTTTTAGACTATTTGCAATTAACTCTGGCCTAAAAAAGTTATTGCTGGCTAGTTGCAGTTAATTCTGGCTCAAACACAAATATAGTTGCAGTTAATCTTGGCTCAAAAAGTTCGTTATTGCTGGTCGAGGGCAATAAGATTGCTGGTCGCTACAATTACCAAAGAAAATTGGGACGATAAAGAGTTTGAAATTGCCGAACGACTACTCAGTGAACTTTTCTATTGCTCTCCTGCTTGGAACAAACTGAATGATGTGAAAAATCAACAATTTCTGAAACCAAGTGAAGAGAAGTTTGTTGATAGCAATACACTTGTAGCAAATGAACCTACAGTTGAGGAAGAAGACGACTTTAACTTCTTCAGTGAAGCAGATGACGACGATCCTACCTGGATGGATGTCATCAAAGCTCAAGTCGAAAAACTTGAAGGCTTCAAAGTGACACATGATGATGTAGACCTCACCGTAACTCACTACGGTACAGTCGTAGGAAGTATTCACCACGGTGAAGAATACGAACTAGAAATAGAACAAAAATTAATTGGTGAACTGGCAAAATACGACTTTTACTTAGAAGCATTTTTAGTCAGCGCTGAAATCCCTTATAAGTTCTATCACCTCAGACCAAAATCATCCGGTGATCGTACTCAATCTTCTAGCTCAGAGCAAGGAGAGTTGGAGGTAAAAAAGCCCCAGGCTGGTTTAGAGACTGGAAAAAAACCAGACTCTCCCAAATCAAACGACAACGAAGAAAACGTATTTTGAGTTAGATCTCAACTCAAACTTCTCAATTCAGCTAATAAATTACATCCTTTTCTAAATCATGAAACTACAACAGAGAGCTATACCCCGAACTGCCCACACCACACCACATCAATGTGCAACTGGTAACAGTAGTGGTAACTTACCACCAAACAAACGTCATCAAAGAAACAACAATACTCAAATCCCAGGAGACCTGCCCAAAAAAGAGTCTAGGCTTCCGATAGCAAATGCTACCGGAAAAATTCAGTATAAGCCAGTGGGGGGCAGTGGATGGCTTAATAAATATACAAGCTGGAAATCCACCCAAAATGGTTATGTAGAGTATCCCCGAATTAAAGAAGAAACGCGGGGGACGAACGAACTCAAGCATTGGTATTGGAAATATTGCTGGCGCTCTAAAGGCTCTAAGAAGATTGAGTCTATTGGATGTCCGATCAAGAAAGTCCGTGCAGTAGAAAGAGCGATCGCTGCAAAGAGCCCATACAAAGAGATTTACAAGTACATAGTAGAAGATAAATCTGCACCTCCTCCTACATAAGTTTTTCAATTAACAATTAATAATTAATAATTAATAATTATGGAAAAACACAACGTCATTAAGGACAAATTTTTTGCTTTTGCACTGCGGATTATTAAGTTATCACGCATATCTGAGTCAAGACAAACAAGAGTATGTTTTATCAAAGCAATTGCTTCGGAGTGGCACTGCAATTGGTGCATTAATTCGTGAATCTGAATATGCAGAAAGCCGTGCTGAATTTGTGCATAAACTACGGATTGCTCTCAAAGAAGCCAATGAAACTCAATAGGGGTTAGAGCTATTACATCATGCTAATTACATTGATAAAAAAGGATTTGAATCAATTAATCAAGACTGTATTGAACTCATAAAAATTTGGACTGCAATCATCAATTCAACAAACAATTATTAATTATTAATTATTAATTATTAATTATTAACAGGAGTGCTAAATGAACCAGAAAAATACTACCACAAACAACTTTTCCCTTGACTCTACAGACACAGAATTACAGCAATGTATGAGTGATAGCGTTATAGAAACATCTTGCCTTGAGCTTGGTGATGAATATTTACCAAAAGGCCAAATAACAGCTCATCCATTTAGCCTGAGTCTAGAGGAATTATCTGGCCTCATCAACTATGGCCAAGAAAAACACCAAAATATTCAAGCGATGCAAGCTTTTTCTAGTAAGGATTCTAGCTTTCCTACTGACTACTCAGTGGGAAAAAATTCAATTCAGTTAGCAGAAGATAGTAAACCTGGTGGCCAAACCAAACTTGGAACGCCCAAAAATACACCACTAAAGAATTCTAGCTTTCCTACTGACTACTCAGTGGGAAAAAATTCAATTCAGTTAGCAGAAGATAGTAAACCTGGTGGCCAAACCAAACTTGGAACGCCCAAAAATACACCACTAAAGAATTCTAGCTTTCCTACTGACTACTCAGTGGGAAAAAATTCAATTCAGTTAGCAGGAGAAAGTAAATCCGGAGGCCAACCAGGATTTGAAACGCCAATAAGTATACCACTAAAGAATTCTAGCTTTCCTACTGAGTACTCAGTAGGAAAATCACCTGCAAAACCAGTAGGGGGCAGCGGATGGCTACACAAATACACAAGTTTAAAAGAAACCAAGACTGGGCTAGTTGAATACCCCCGCGTCAAAGAAGGTCAACGTTCTCAATACAATCCTAAACACTGGTATTGGGACTACTGCTGGCATAAGAAAGGGAAAAACGGTAAACCTTTGTACAAAAAAGGCAAAGCAGTAGTCTCCTCAGTCGGATGTCCGATCAAAAAGGTAAGAGCAGCTAGTAGTGCGATCGCTGCCAAACTACCACATCGCCAAATTTTAGAAATAATCAAAGGCGACAACTCCCCACCCACATAGACTTTCACCATTATACATCTTAATACAACAACCCATCACTTCTGAAAATTTTTTAATCACTGAAAACTTATGAATTTACCATCAGTAGCATCTCAAACAAAACTGCTGCAACCCTCATTGTTACAGCAGCATACTCAAAAAAACCTGGAAGAAGATCAACAATTATCTCTAAACCTCATTATAGCATCATCACAAATTCCCCAACTCAGAGATTACCAGCTCCAAGTTATTGACGATCTATACAAGTTCATCAAGCACAACCACCGCCGAATATTAATTGTCGCCCCTACTGGAGCAGGGAAAACTATAATTGCTGCTTCCTTCATACATCAAGAATATTCCAGTGGTAAAACTATATTGTTCATCGTTCATCGTGATGTGCTTATCAAGCAAACACTAAATAAATTTGCTAACTTCGGCATTGAATGTGGAGTCATTGCTGGAGGCTACAAAGAAACTCGCTCTGCCAAAGTTCAGATAGCCAGCGCACAAACTCTCAGTCGAAGGAAAATCAATTGGTTTGCTCCTGACATTGTATTAATAGATGAAGCACATCAAACCGCCTGGAACAAAGTAGTAAAGAGACAATTAGAAAATTACCAAGGTGAATTTGGCAATACCACCTTTATAGGTCTCACCGCTACTCCCTGGAGACTTTCAAAACGAGAAGCAATGTCAGACCTATTCGATACCCTCATTGCAGCTCCAACTCCAGGCGAACTTATCCTCAAAGGATACTTGACACCCCCAATTTACTACAGTGTTGATGGTGCTGACCTCAAAGGAGTGCGGACTGTAGCAGGTGATTATGATAACTCTGAGTTAGTAGTACGTTGCAATGTGCCAAAGGTCGTCGAAACTCTAGTCTCCGAATGGAAGCGATTAGCCAACGGTAGATTAACCATTGGCTTTGCTGTAAATGTAGCACACGCAAAAGCGATCGCCACTGCCTTCAATCAAGCTGGCATCCCCGCAGCAAGTGTAGACGGCACCATGCCCACAAAAATGCGAGAAGTAATTTATTCACAATTACAATCAGGACTCATCAAAGTCTTAGCAAGTTGTGAGGCATTGGGAGAAGGTTTTGATGTCCCTGCCATTTCTTGCGTTTTATTATGTCGTCCCACTAAATCTAAGGCTAAGGCATGGCAACAGATAGGCCGTGCAGCAAGACGCTTTAAGGGTAAACATGACTTCTTAATTCTAGACCAAGCAGGGATAATCGCACGATTTGGTTTCATTGAGGATACCACAATATTTACCCTGGGGAAATCCGACAACACCCCCACTGGTGTAGCTCCCACAAAAATTTGTCCGAGTTGTAACGCCATAAATCGCAATTTCGACAAGGTGTGTAGCTGTTGTGGCTATCAATATCCAGCAGCACCATTACCTAAACTTTTACCTACTCAAGAGTTCAAACTATTACGCTGCACGGCAGATAAGGTCAAGCAATATCGCCATTACCATGAACTGCTCACAGAAGCTTACCATCGAGGACTAAAATCTAATTGGGCAGATAAACAATACCAAATTCATTATGGATACTGGCCTCCCTACAAATGGATGCACGGTGCCATATTTGGTTCGCAACCTACTGTGGCTGACAAAGTTGCGTATCAAAAATATTTACTCCGCCTGATGAAAGCCGACGGTCAGTGCATAGGTTGGGTTGAACACCACATGAAGATGATTTTTGGCGATCAAACATCCGTTCCGCTCCGCGATAACTATGTTTAGCTACGCTATCGCGTGTGAAGATAAGGCTTGAAAAGAAAAAAAACTACGGGACTAACACCCCCGTAGAGAAAACAAACAAAAATGAAAAAACTTATGAACAAATTATTGCACAAACATCAAAATTCTGCAACTACTACCCTAATCTCCGCTGTCAAAACTTCTTTACAGGAGGAAGTGTAAAATGGATTGGAAAATATTTAATCGCCACCCCAGAGCCTCAGAAATAGCAGAAGGTTTAGGAATTATCCCTCCTAACTTGGCATTAACACCAGTAAGAGAAAAACGCCCCTATAGAAGTAACTGGCAACATGAAGAGCCAGTTAGTAGGGAAGCGATCACTACTGCCATAACCCAAGGGCAAGATTTAGTCAGTAAAAAAGGTAAACCATATACAGCTTTTGATTCTGGATATGGGGTAAGACTAGGTGAGATATCCGATGGACTGCTGGCCATAGATGTAGATGGCGCTAGTGCCGAACCTATTCTCAAGGCTATTTGTCCAGATTTACCTAAATCTGTAAGTTGGACATCAGGAAAACCAGGACGGTATCAAATAGCATTTCAAATCCCGCCGGAGTATAGGGAAAAATTAGCCAACTTTACCCGAGCTGTAGTCCGAGAGTGGAAGGGCTTAAAAACTGACACAGACGAACTTTTAGAATTTCGTTATAATTATTGCCAGTCCGTTCTGCCGCCCTCCTACCATCCAACAACTGGTAGATATAGCTGGGTAAATTCCCCAGCAGATACAGAAGTAGCGATTGCCCCACAACCTATCCTAGATGTACTCCTAGAACTAGCCGACAAGGAAGCTAAGGCCACCACTGAAGCTGAGGTGAAAAAGGCAGAACGCGCGCGGTACTTAGAGCAACGTAAACTAGAAAGACAAGCCTTACCTACTCTCAGCACTGCTGACTCCTTAGCCGATATCCTAGAGCTGGACATCCTCCCCAGGCTAAATACAGAAGATATATATAATTGGAGCGAGCATCAATTTAAAAAGCATGGGCCCAATAAATTAGTTGGTTACTGCCCACAACACAACGGGTCTAGCGGTACGGCATTTCAAGTAAATACAAAAGATAATTCCTGGTATTGTCATGGTTGTCAAGAAGGCGGTCATCCTGTTCAATATCGTTGGTTTTTGAAAGGTGAGCATGGCACACCTACAGGCAAGGATTTTGTGGAGATAGTTGAAGAGTTAGCTAGTGATGCTGGTGTAGAACTACCTGAGTGGAAACCACAACATAAATCAAAGCCAATAACAAAAAAGCAATGGTGGGATAAAATCGGAGAAACTAAAGCGGGCAAAAGTTTTGCTGACTGGGTTGCAGGTAAAACCAGGAAGTTATTTGGTCCACTCAAACAGTCTAAACTAAAATCGGTAACGGTAAGCACTGACAAAAAAGGCAATCTGGAGAAGAACACAATAAAATATGAACCAGGAAATTTACCAGAATTTCAGAAATGGGTAGAGATGGGTTGTCCTCAAATAATTATCAGCAGTAGTGCAGATTTACCACTTCTCACTGCTGAAGCTTATTTGAACGGGTTCAGAAATATTCTGTGGAATATCTACGCTGGAGGTGGTAAGTCTTGGAGTGTAGATAAATTAGACTTATCCTTGTTTGGCATTGAACCCGATATCGAATTTGATGAAATGGGTAATGTCATTGATGAAAAATACCCAAGAATTATTTACTTAGATGCTAATTATCGAAACCCCTCTGTCGCTGGTATTGAACGTAAATTCATACCTCTTCCTGGTAAACATTTAGGATTGAAAAAAGATGGGAATAGACTCACAGCATTAGGAAATCCTCATTTAATCCGAGTCAAAAAAGATGAAATACCTGACATACCACCAAATTGCCCTGAAACATATACTTTTCTGGAAACCAAGAAAAAAGGTATACAAGTCTTTTCAGGCAAAGATTCACCTATTTGTAAAACTTGCCCTTTGCTGTATGATAAGAATGGTGATATTGGCTGTCCTCTAATTTTAGAAAGGCAACGCATTCAAGAAGAGGAAAATTATATCAGTTCATCTGTGCCTGGTTTTGGTAAATCTCGGCGTTCAGATATTTTGGTGATTGAAGAAGCTGAGGCTAATATTGTTCCGTTTGAGACTCTGAAGGTAAGTTTGACTGAAATTCAGAAGTTTGTCGCAGATAAAGTTGATGGTGCTAGTTTGCCTGATGAGTTGAAATTGGCATTAAAGGCCATATTAGTTCCTTTCCAGAAGGCTATTTCTTCTATTAATGCAGAGAATAAAAAATATGGTGATTCTCATATTGATGTGATGGCCAAATTACCTACTCGCTCCGAATTAGACCGGGCAATATTTGAAGCTTATTCTCAAATGTGGTTGACACTCTCTCTCCCATTGAAAAATTCAGACAGAGACAAACTAGACAAAAAAATTCTCAAAAAATATTCTAAGGACTGTTTAGCTACATCTCCAATCATAGATGGTCAATTTTCTTTACACAAACAATTTCTACTACAAAAACCAAATAACTTACTACTAGAATCATTCGATTTAATCACAGGTTCAGTTTCCCATTATTCTTATTGGGATACAACAAGCCAGGTGAATTATCAGAAAATTCTTTCCCAGAAAATAGAAAAAATCTCACGGCCTAAAAATACAAATACAACTACAAATGCCAAGCGCTCTGGAAGTGATATTTGGGGGAAAAATGAATGGCTTTATACTAATGAGTTTGATGAAGATGGAGACCCCATAGTTGTTGGATGTAAAAATCAATGGGTTATCCCTAGCTTAGAGAATATCAGAGATGAAGTCTATTCATGGTTAGAAAAAAGTTTATCCATGCTCTCTGCAACTCAAACTCCAGCAGAGAAACAAATGCTGATTCAACAAAAAGTCCATCTCAATTGGCTTTCCCCTCTGCTTGATGTATTTTGTGGTAACAAAAAAATTAGTTTGGGAATTACACCACATAAGGAGTTGACATTTACTCGTCCAAGTCGTCATCCACAACAGTTAGTTAAGAATTCAGCTTTTAATATCTTTATTGATGCTACTGCTGATGAGAAGGACTTACAGCGACTTACTGGTTTGGGTAAACCATCACCTGAAAAAGTTTCATTACTAACTGAAGAGTTGGCTATTGCTGAGGGTTTACTTATTCATTGGCCAGGAACTGTTGAGGATGAAGGGTATCAAGATTTATCCAAAAATGTTGAGGTAATTCGTGAAGAGTTGGAACAGGCTAAGTTTGAGGAAGCGGGTAAGTATATTTTGGTGGTGGAGATGGAATTGCCTGACTATAGTAATCTTACTATTAACTTAATTACGGATATGGGTGCTTGTGGTACTCAGCGTCGTTATGATTCTCGGTATGCTAATGGTAATCGAATTAAGTTTTTGGTGCAGGCGATCGCTGATCAAGAGAATAAACCTAATTCGTCTACTTTGTTTGATTTCCAGGGACATATTGAGCAATATCAGGATATAGAAAATATTGGACGCTTGGGGTATCATTTCCGGGATAATCGTGCTAGTAATCAATCTCAAAAGGATGATTTATTAATTTGCGTGGGTAAGCAGACTCGGAATTTGTCTGCTATGGCGGCTCAATGGCAAGCTACTACTGGTCAAGCTGTTGTGCCTAATAGGTTGACAGGTAGGTATGGGGAGTGGGTGGTTCGCCAGAATATGAATGAGACTATTCAGACTTATGCTCGTCTAAGGGCGAACCGTCGTCAGAATGAGGGATTAACTATTTATCATGTTGCTCCTTTTAATGAGATGGAAATTGCTGAAATTCAGAGGAATTATCCGGGGGCAACGGTTAATGTTGTGAGTAGTTTTGATGTTTGTCCACAGGCGGCTCCTAAAGGTGAGCAGGTTAAGCGTAGGTTGGTGGAGGCTGTTTTTAGTCTAGTCAAAGATGGTGAAAAGGTAACTCAAGCTAAGGTGGGGGAAATAATTGGTATTGAAAGAACTGGTGTGGGGCGAAAGGGTAAAATGCTTACTCCTGGAGGGTTTAAGCGGATTGAGAAAATGTGCAAAACAGTTATATATTCTCTAATAGATAATAACAAAATGCACATCTGTGAAACTGTTGTGGATACTGAGTTTGAGGAATCTTTTACTTTTTTGGAAATTTGGATACCTGCTCTGTTGCAGGATTTGAGAGATCAAGCCATGACAGCGGAGGAATTAGCTCATGAAGTGGCTGAGGTAGTTAAGATTTTTGGCCGAAAAATCCTGGATTTTGTGTCTGTTGATACGCTTGTTGGTTTGTTGAGTGGGTTGTTGGGGGTGATGCCTTTGGAGTTTTTTGAGAGGCTGCAGTTGGCTTTGGGGCCACCTGAATAGTTGGTGTTGGGTTTGATTGAGATTTTATAAAAAAATTAACCTACTCCCCAAGTAGGCAGGGTGGAGCTATGGCGTTTCAAAAATATTTTTGATTAAATTTGTTGATTTGACAGATAGATAATCTCGAAAATCAGCATCAACAAATTCTCCTATCTTAATCATTTCAACTTTACTCAGTCTTTTTTTGAAAACAATATAGCCAAAAGTTTGAGCATTTTTATCGTCGGCGTAATATCCACCATTACAAGTCAAATTTATTTCAGCATTACTTTGCGTCTGTGGATAAACAAAGAATTCCGAATCAATACTTTTTACTATCTCAAACAAGAATTCATAGAAAATTTCTAATTCATTATTATCTATGGTTGAAGCTAATATCTCTACTATAAATACGGGAGTTATCCAGACTGAACCACTATGACCACAAGGTGTGATACTCACTCCATTACTTAGTAATACATCAATTTTAAATCCGACATTATTTATTTCGTTTTCTGTTTTGTTAAGAGAAAATAGTGGTAAGGTATACCCAATATTCCCTCTTAATTGTTTAGCTTCAAAAAAAACTTGAAGATACTTTTCAAGACTAGCAAAAATTTTGTTATAGCCAAAAGTAGTTTTCTTTTTATGATTTCTTTTTCTTCCCATAATATTTTTAATAATTAATTTTTCACTGTTAAAAATCAACATAAATTATGCTAATAAACTAATATAATAGTATTTTAGAGTTACCGAATAATTAATAATTAATAGTTAATAATTAATAATTAAGAGTTGATAGTAAATTAATTATTAATTCAACAATTCAGGTTCAAAGCCTCCCCTTTTAAGGGGATAAATCAAAAATTTTCCTTTTATTCAATCCCCTTCTTTTAATAAGGGGTAATTATTAATTATTAATTATTCATTGTTAATTGCTGAAAATTTGTCGATTTTGAAAAATATCTTGAAAATCAGAAAACTCCCAGAGTAATATTGCTAAATTTTAATCTCATAGCCACCTTTGCAAATAGCATCTTTAGGTATACCAGCGGGGGAAAATATGACTACACCTGCTAAATCTTCAGGTGTATCTTTATTTGCAGTATACTTAAAATCTTTCTCCTGACATATATTTTTAGCAGCAGCAACTAAATTATCAAAAACTGGTTGATCACATCCTAACATCCATTGTTTTGCTTGATTATTATTGTTAATAATTACTTCTAATTGTGTCTGTATATATTCAATGCTGCCTCCCATAACAAGAGCGGTCACAAAATCTTTATTGTTGTCTATATCCTTCGACATAAACACACTATCAGTAATTTGCTCATACCCTGTATTTCTTTGTTTCGGTATTATACCAAAATTAGGATCTAACTGTTTTCTACGTTTTGCTTCACCCATACAAAATTCCTCCTAAATGTATTGCGAACGCTCTCCACAAAACCTGATATTTTTAATAGGAATTGTTATAATTATACTATATAAAAAGTATAACAAAAAAATCTAAGAACTAATCAAGGTGGAGTCAAAGCTGGCCATAAATTATTTGATGATTGTATTAAAGAGCAGCAAATTACTTTAGATATATTTCAGAAATATCGAAAATACTTTTTTGCCTTTTGATGGAAATCAATTAGCGGTAGTTTATCCTAGCTTTTGTTCGAGTTTGATAATGCGAGGAAAAATCAAAAAAGGAGAGCTTGAGTATGGTGTCTATTCCAGACCTAGAAAAAAATTTAGAAAAAATGCAGCAGCTCCTTAATGCTGCACAAAATGAAGTACAAAAGAAAACTTTCCAAGATATTATTGATAATTTAACTAAGCAATTAGAGTCAGAAAAATCTAAATTAAATCCGACTAAAGCTGAGGATTTTAAAGTAGATAAACCTTCAGATAAAGACACAACATTTCAATCAATTCAGCAGTCAAAAACTGAAACTAAAAAACAGACAGAATCAAAGCCTAAATCTGAATCTCAAAAAGTAGCTACTTCAGAAGTTAAAGAAGAAGAAAAATTAGAAAATAAAGAAGAAGAAAGTCTACCACCAAAACAAGATTATGCTTTCCAAGGTATAGGAACTTTATATGGCAGAATAGTCAGGCGATATGAGGATAATGATGCTTACTACAATCTAATTTCAGAAGGTAAAACTTATGAATTAATTTATAATAGCCCAAAGGTAAAAGAGTTTCTCAGGCTAGACTACAATCCTGACAAAGATAGGTATTTGACTGTTTATCCTCATCTCACACATTTCCCTAACAAAAATACTCCCCCCAAACTAGCTTTTACAATAATTGCAGCCAATGATAATCCTCATTTAGATTTAAAAGTTAACGAGTTTAAACTATCAGGTTTGTGGCAATTTATAGCGGTCTGTAAATGTCCTGTAATTTCTATTCATAGGAATAGAAAAGGAAAAGGTGATCGCGTCTCACGATTAAAGAAAAAATTTGATAACGAGAAATTAAATAAACAAATTACCAGAGCCAATCATGTCCCTGTATTGTGGAGGGATGCTCCTGTAAAACCGTTCAGATTTAATCCTAAGTTGGAGAAAGATCAACAAGGCTCACGCTACTTTGTAGAAATTAAAGCTAAATTTTTACCAGGTAGAGAGCAATGGGGATTTATGGAAATACTTGGAGAGCCAACTTTAGATGTCCCTAAGTTTTACAAACCTGAGAAAATTTCTAATCCCCAAGTAGCTTGACATCCTTTTCCCGACCGCAAAATGGGAAAACTCATCTCTACGAATGTAAAGTTTTCTCCCGTAAAATCGCCTGATTATAAACGGGAGACCCCTTTTTGAAGTCTGATTGCGTATTAATTGCCTACGTTCCCAAACAGTTGCTTAGGTTCCTTGTACTTCCGTTTTTTAGTGTCTATATTTCAATTATAGACATCAAATAGACAAGGAGAGACAAACTGATGTACACATCTAAAATCCCTATTAGCTATGGATTACAGGGAAATGAAGAAAATTATGGAGACAATGTAATAGACTTCCATATAGACGACGAAGTAGAAGGACAGACAGACATTCCTGCTACTGAAACAGTTCGTTACACTCTTGAACAATTAGCTCAGGAACTAAGTATTTCTACCAAAACTATCTACCGTGCTGGCACTGGCTACTATCCCCGGATTTGCGAATGTTGGTATTGGTTAACAGAAGGATTCAAGGTAGGTGAAAGGTATACCCCTCTGGCCTTGGAGAAAATGCAAGAACTACAAGAGGCGATCGCTCTCAAGCTCCCAGATGGTACTAAAAATCCAGGCAAAATGCAGTATGAGGATTTCAAGCAGCAAGTATGGGCTTCCTATTCTCAATCTGAGCCAGTAGCTAATATTGTTCCCGCACCTAAATACGATTCTTCTAGAGCCACAGCTAATATGGCTCAAATATTCAGAATTAAAAACGAAGCAAGCAATGTCGGGAATGCGCTCGACCAACTTACCAGTTCTCTAGAGTCTTTTTATGGGCAAGTAGGGACAGAAATGTCGGCGCGTTGTGGAGCAGCGCTGGTGGGTAATTTCAATGATGGGATGGCACAAATACTAGAGCAGCTAGGTCACACTTCATAATGATTGCAGAAGTTACAAAGATATGCGTGTCTATTTTTGTGGGTTTTGTTGGTGCGATAGCTTACTATGAATATTCGGAAACCGCTTATTTTTCTGAATTTCAGAAATTACAACAACAGCATTCAGAATGTTTAAATAAGCGCACGCAGCAATTGAAATTAGTTGAAAAATTTTACAAGGAGTACAAAAAAAAATGACCTATACTTTAGGTTCCTCTGTGAAACCCAAGTTTTCCTCTACTCGTCAGAGGCTTTCTACTGTTAGTTTTGAGGGCGTTGAGTCAATCACACAGCATGATTACGATCTTCAGAAGCAGCACAAAGAAGGTCAAATGCGCTCTCTTGATTTGCAGATTATGGATAATAACCTGCTGGCTAAATCTTGGGATGTAGCTGCTTCTGGTGAGAAAGTTAAGCAAAGGCAAATTAACTACAACATTGAAAGCACTAACACTGATATTGCTGATGTTAAACAGTTAATAGCAGATGTAAATTATGAGCAAGAGCAGACTCGCCTTTCTTTGTCTCAGGAAAAGCATTCTCAGCTTCAGGACAGATTGATGTTTGAGCAAGCGTCTTCTGTGCAAGAAAGAGAGATGATGACAATCCAGGGTAACACTCGGCATTTGCAAATAGAGGAGTCAAAATTAAATCTTACTCAGCTACAGGTAGGTCTTAAATCTCGCTATGCTGCTGATTTTGAAGTGTTGGATGGAATATTTATTGAAGATTCAGCGGGTTTAACTTAGGAGATTAAAAATATGAAGTTTAACTTCATTCCGCTGGTTATTATCGTTAATTTCTTGGTTTTTTTGCTGTTTTTTGCTGCTTGTGCATTGACTATCAAGCTTGTTTTTAACTAGCTATCAGCTTTCAGCTATCAGCTCTCAGCTAAAAATCCAAGGGTATAAGTCCCCCACTATATTTAGAAAAAATTAGTGGTGTGTGTTAATGGGGGTTTGAATCCCCCATTATACAAAGTGAAAAGCTGATTGCTGATTGCTGACTGCTGACTGCTACTTTAACCTTTAGTGGAATCTTTCGTTCTTTAGTTTTATAGGGGTTGCTCCCTATTTTTTCTATTATGAAGTTCAAAATTGCAGTGGCAGGGATTATTGTTTCTACAGGAATATTCGTTTTTTCATCAATGAATGTGTACCTGGAGAAAAAGATTAAATTAGTATTGTTAGGTAGCTCTTTTCTGGGAATTATAGTCAGTACCTCGACTCTGGCAAATACTATTAATTCCTCTCAAGAAAAAATCGATAAAATTTCAAAGGATGCTGATTTAGAATTAGCAACTTTACAGCAGCAAAATGAAGAATTAATAAACTCTCTACAAAATAAAATTGTTGAAGTTACGCAAAAAAAGGATATTAAAATATCTGAGTTGGCTCAAGATCTAGATAAGTTAACTCGTAAGTTAAAAACCTGTGATGTTCGTGTAAAAGAAGCTTCGATAGAAATTGCTAATAGGTATGAAGCTGAAATAGTAGTTATCAAACAACAATTAAATGATGAGTTTACCACTGAATTAAATCAGGCGCTCGCTGTATCAGATGAACTTAGGAATCAGTTAGACTTATCTCAGCATAAACTAGAGCAGTTTTATAGTAGAGAAAATAATATAATTGCTGAAGAAAGAAGGTTAGACGATATAAAGAAACAGTTGAACTTGTACAAAGAACAACTGAAAATAAATCAAGAGAAATCAGCCTTGGAAGTAGAAAAAGCTTTATTGGCAGAAAAAGAAAAGTTTGATGAGTTAGTAAGGACTAATGAGCTTTACAAGCATCAGCTTTTAAAATATCAAGATGCACTAAACTCTCTACAATCTGAGAATACTAATTTAAAGAATAGTAGTAAGCTAAGAATTGCTCATGGTGCAAGTTACGAAGCTTATCTCTCTCAAATAATTCAGAATACTTATTTAGAGAACGAAATTAACGTTTCCTTTGCTGAATTTAATCGCTATGGAGATACTTTAGCTTTTAAGTTTTACCTAGTAGATTCTACCAAAGCTTCTAAAGCTTTAAAAATTAATCATTCCTTGGAATTATCAACAGGCAAATTTTGTAATACTGAGATAAAAGGAGGATACTTATTAGTCAAAACAGAGAATGAAAAATCTAGAGATGTTAGCCCAATTGTTGTCACTTCTGGTACTACTAAAAAGCGTGATACTTGTTGGTTAGATGATACCTTTGTTAAATCTCACCACGACTTAATTCTTGGCGCAACTGGTAGGGGAAAATCTACTTTAGTAGATAATATTGCAGCTTTAGCTAATATTCATTTTGGAGGGAACGCAGAAATCTTTGTAATTGACCCCAAATATCCTTATACAGAGTGGAAGTTTGCAGGTAAAAAATTTAAACCACAATACAAGGGTTTAAATGCCATTAATGAGGATTTTCGTACCAGTTTTGATGGTCTTAAAGATATGGTAAACTCTCTACAAAATAGATTAGATGCTGCGACTATTGCTGCGGAGAATGGAGATGAATTACCAGAAATAAAACCTCAAATCTGGGTAGTAGATGAATCTTTAATGCTGAGAGAGTATGATAAAGAATTACATAGCAAAGCTATTAAATTATTATCTACAGTTGGTCGGGCTTTAAAAATAAGAATTATTTTATTGACTCAAGAATCAAATGTTAATACAAACGGCTTAACTGTTAGTGGTAGCTTCAACTTCACCAGGTATTATTTAGGCGACTCTGCCAAGGTTCCTAGTGTGATAAATCGGGAGATAAAATCAGCTACAGAGTAAAATGAAATAGTAGCTAAAACTTCAGATTTAATCGAACGGGGTGAGAAGTATTTTGGGTTGATTTGTCCCGGTGAAGAGAAGGCGTTTGTGGAGGTTTTGCTTCCTCCCGGATTCTACGCCGAACAGCAAAATCCTCCACAGAAGGATGAGTCTGAAATCCAGTTAGGACAATCAACAGAGCATCTTAATCCTCCCGAACCGCCAAAGGTCGAAATGGAGGATAACCGCCGAAATAGTGCTAATAATAGCTGCCCTAAATGTGGAGGAAAAAACCTCCTTAAAAATGGTGTGCGCTCCTTAAAAAGTGGTAAAGTACAGCGGTATAAATGTGGGGATTGTGGTAAACAATTCTCTGTAAAGTTATCGGATGCAGTAGAGGTTTTAAGATAAAAAAAGTCATTTTGGAATTTAAATAATTAAATTGTAATTTGATAAATTGGAAAGATTTGATACTGTTTCCATGCGATGAAGAATACTGGGATTTGTGGCACTACTATAAATTTTTATGGGACAATTTACCTGCTGATACTTCGGGACATGATGAGTGGTTTAAGAGAGTAATGGCCGATGAAAAAGGAAAGAAGGTTTATGATAAAAGTAATTTTCTATAAACCAATAAAAATATTATTCAGAATCATCAGATTATTATTAATGACAACAGCAAAAATAATAATCTATTTCCTGGATAGGCCAGTAGAAATCCAGGGAAAACCAAAGGTAAATTATCATACTTATATCCAATCTCCAGAGTGGAAAGCCAAAGGAAAAATATTCAAGAAAAAAGTAGGCGATCGCTGCCAAGTATTTCCTTGGATAAAATTAAAAACTACGCTATTTATCACTGTTTTTACAGTAATTTAGGCAATGAAAAGTGGAATATTGATTGTGTAGTTTTGTCAAAATCTGCTCATGCCATTGTGCATAGTTGGTTGGCTGGTTCTATCTATCCCATAGGAGTAAGTGAGCAAGAAAAAAAAGGTAGTAAATATCCTAATTTCTTTCAAAGAGTTTTTCATTTGTATGCTCGTTTAATCGGCTTACTTCTGTATCTCTTGAGGTAGGATTTGTTTCCGTCCCCAAATGCTTTAAATTGTTGTTCAAACAGTACATACAAAAAATGAAACTCAATCAAATTATCAATAATCAAATGTTAGGTGACGATGACAGTATCATACTAGAGATGATATCTGTTCCGGGTGGCAAATTTAAAATGGGTGCGCCGACAGAGGAAGAAATGTCTCAAGAAGATGAACGACCTCAACATATAGTTACCATTAAACCTTTTTTGATCGGTAGATACCCGATTACTCAGGAGCAGTGGAGGACTGTTGCCAACCTTCCACAAATTAAACGTCATCTTGAACCTAGTCCATCTTTTTTCAAAGGAGATAAATTACCAGTAGAGCGAGTTAATTGGTATCAAGCACAGGAATTCTGCGATCGCTTATCACAAAGGACTGGTAGAAAATATCGCTTACCCACTGAGGCTGAGTGGGAATATGCTTGTCGCGCCGGGACGACTACTCCCTTTCACTTTGGAGAAACTATAACGTCGGAGTTAGTTAACTATGGACGGGAAATAGGACAAACAACAGATGTAGGAAGTTTTCCTCCCAATGCTTTTGGGATATACGATATGCACGGCAATGTCCGGGAGTGGTGTGAGGACTATGAACACGGAAATTATTATAATGCACCATCTGATGGTAGTGCATGGTTAAATGATGGAAATGAGGAATATCGAGTTTTGCGCGGTGGTTCTTGGGATTCTTTCCATGTTTTCTGTCGTTCAGCATATCGTTTTGCAGGCAACCCTAGTGTTCGTAAAAAGGAAAATGGATTACGACTGGCGCTGGACATCTCTAAACAATAAAAAAACTTATAGAATATCAAAAACAGGGAGAAAGTTATATGAAAAGATATACTCACACTAAAAGAAAAACAATAGTCCCAACATTGATCGAACTATGGATAGGAAGAATTAAAAAAGTTTTAGGGGACTGGAGAGTAAAAGAGCATACTAATTATGGGGTCATACTAACTAAGTCAATCAATTCATCTAAAACTATCAAGATCATACTAAATGAAAAAGAAGAAAAAGCAACCATAGTTGTTGATGAAGAAGCTTATATGTATCCAAGACAAAATTTGGATGATTTTGAGGAAAAGCTTTGGGAACACCATCCAGAACGTACATTAAACTAAGTTACTTTCAAAAGTTTTATTATGTCCTCGCAATATATTAGCAATATGACGTGCTTCTAGGCGATCGACATTTAGAAAATCAGCAAAGCGACCTTCAGTAATTATACCTTGGCCGAGAGCTTCAATGGCCAGATGTTGATAATGAACGGGTGTTATATCAATGCGTTGAGGAATTGCTTTAAAACCAAGTTCTTCTTGTACCTTTCTAACTTTTAAACCACGGTCGCGCAATCTCTCCCAAGTTCCAGAAGGCAAAAGTTCCATTTCCTCCAACCGATAAGTGAGAGCTTCCACAGACACACCGTAATAATGAGCTAGAGTAAATAAATTAGTCGGTGTAAACTTTTGATTTTTATTTTCACGGCACATATCATTAAACCGCTTTAGTAAACCACTCGTTGGCATCAAGAAATATTTTGGGAAAGCTTCAGCAAGTCGCTCACTTTCTGGCATCCTTTTGTATTGCCCCTCAATTAAGCCAACTACAGACTTACGTCGATGAGCTAGAAAATGTAGGTATCCATGTGCTAGAGACCAAAGTCTTCGTTCTTCAGGATGATTAGCATTAATTGCCATACACCCACCAAGTTTTTCATCGTAAGTATAGACCTCCGAATATTTTGATGGCATTTTCAAGTAAAAGATACGAAGTCCAACACTCTGCTCCAAGGTATCCCTGAGTAAAGGTATTGGTCCGTCCCCAAGTCCTAGTCGCTGACGTTCTTCAACTGCAATAGCTTCGGCAGTACGCTCTATTGGCATCCCACTCACCTCATATTCACGAGGATAGTTTTGTGGAAGTGGTGCATTTATAATCTCTTCAAGTTCTAGGTAATTTTGACAAAACTTCTCCCATTCCTGAACCACAGATTCAATCTCAGATTTGCGTACTTCATTTTGCCGATAAGCTTTCCTAAACTTAACTTTAAAAGGTTGAACTACTGGACGTTCGCGGACAAAATCACTGACGGATATTCCGTAAGCACGAGCAAGTTTAATTAGTTCGGTTGCTTTCAGACGGCGCTCTCCTTTTTCAATAGCAACCATCGTAGTCCTTGCAGCATTAATAACTTTTGCAGCCGACTCTTGAGTCATATTGCGTTTATTACGAGCTTGTTGGAGCTGCTCTCCCAAATGTCGTAGATCGATGTTGTCAAGGACATTGTTAGTTAGGGTATTATTCATCAAAATTTTTCGCGTAGTAATGTTAAGATATTGGATACAGAGCAATAGAGTTCAGTTTGTTGCTCCAGGTAGATATGTGGTCTTGCTTACGAAAAACCGTTTCATTCATCAGAAAGAGGAGGCAGTAAAACCTCTAACTGCTCTAATAAAAGGGGAATATCTGAGATGATAACTCCCCACAAAATTTCCGGTCTCACCTGGTCGTAACGATGAGCGATAATGTTTCTTAAACCAATCAAACTACGCCAGTTTATTTGAGAGTGTAACTGTTGAAATTCTAAAGATATCCGACGTGCAGCTTCACCCAAAATTTCAAATTGACGCTCTACTGCACTTTGTATTAAAACGCTCTGTAGATATTCATTGTAAGTTAAACCAGTAGTAAACTCTTGAATTCGACGAATTGCCTGTACCATATCCCAAACTGAAGGGATGTCTCTATCATTGTTTTGCATAAATTACTTGGTGAGTCTTTAAAATATTAGCTAACCGATAGGGGTTTTTAATCATAGCCTTTTCCACTACATCAACTGCACGTCCAAACTTTACCTCTAACTCTTCTTGCATATCTAATAACTTTGACAATGTTAACTGACTTGAAGTATCGTAAACTACCAAAATATCAACATCACTATCAGAGTTAAAATCATCTCGCAATACAGAGCCAAATAAAGCCAATTCAACAATATTCCAGCGTTGGCAAAACTCAGCAATTTCCTCCTCGGAAATTTTCAGACGTTTAGTGAGAATAACTGCTAAATCAATCTTTTGTTTTTCTGTAAGCATCATATTGTAATTCCTCAAATTTTCGTTCAAAAAGGTAATTAATAGTGATATTAGTCACGAAAGTTACTTATCTACTTCACTTTTGCATAGTTGAATAACTCACTCTTCACAATACTAAAAAATCACTCTTTACTCCAACTGCTCCTCACAACCACAACGAAAAAAAACAGAGATGATAAAAGTGTAGAGTTCAAGGTAAGTCTCATGCCTCAAGTTAAATTACTCCCCGGTGCAATAAACGAAATTATGGTAGCTGTAGCCGACAAATGTCCTTTAACTCAATCAGACCGTTATGGCCTCATGGCTGCTATATTGGATGAGTCCCTTAGTGAAGAAGACCGCCGCAGTGTTGATAGATTGTTACGTTCTGTTGTGAGAGGACGGGTGGAACTAGCATAGAGTTGTCTATCTTGACCAGTGTCCAAATTGTTCTGGCACTTCAGCAATTAACAATTAATAATTACCTCTAATTTTCAGATCGACATTATTACAACCTGCTAAATTGGAAGTAGAAAATTGGCAGTTACCCACAATTAAGAAACCTATTGATTTTGGAATTCCACGCATAGTTAGGTTGACTTTTAAACATCTATACGTTAAGTTTATTCAATAACCAATAAATATTTAGTAATAGATAATTGACAGTCAATTAATTTTGCATAAAAATACCTATTAGATGCAACCCAATGGAATTACACCATTGAGCTATTGCTGCATTTATGTGATCGCTACTACTTAGTAAAGACTAAGCATATCTACTTCTTCGTCTCCTCTTAAATCTCCATGAAATGCTGTGTACCCTTCACAGATAATCAGATACTCTTCTGGACTACGTTTTTTAACCGTATCAGACCAACAGCCTCCATAATCCAAGCTTGTGATATCTTCAATACTTAAGTTATCGCATTCATATCCATCATCTTCAAGCCATATTTCAAACAATCTATAAAGGTTTACCCTACTCTTGCTGTACCAGCAGCAAAGGTAAGTTTTCTTAGTCCACTCTTTCATTTTTTTAGTTCCTATTTAGTACAATATGGATTGGGAGGCAAGGAACCAAGCATACATATAGGTGAAGTTTTCATGCTTTTGTCTTCCAAAACAACCCGATCCAGCAATCTTGTATTTTGTATTCCAAAGTTATTTTCATTTTGCATAAAACCTTTAAAGAGGTAATTCGAGTTGCTGCACCTGATTCCAATACTTATTCCAATATTGCCAATCCGGCTCCCACCAAATTAAAACAGATCTGGGATGTGGAAGTGGAGGTACTTCATGTGTCTTTTTGGTTTCAAACCTATAAATAGTACCAGCTTTGCAAGAATGCGGTGTACCATCATGCTTGAACATAAAATCGGTGGTACTCAAGGAATAACCAATTTTCCCGTATCCTGTTGCGTCCCGATGTGGTTTAATCCCGCCACCCTTCTCGTAATAACAAAGCAAGGATATTTTCCAGTTGGGACAATATTTACTTGCCAGTCTGTTCATTCGCTTATCTTTGTGCGCGGGTAGATAGAGAGGAGGTTTATCCAGGGTCACGCTCCAACCTAAAGTTAAAAATATCCTCTTAAAATCTAGTCTATACCTACCCCGACGCATTAGATGGTGCTTGCTTTCACACCAGTCCTGAAATGAGGAAATATTACTAATTCTGCCAATAGCTTCAACCATTTTATTTTCTAGTAATTATTAAGAAAACAAGGAAAGTTTAAGGGGTTTGTGAAACCCCCGAACAAAACTAGAAGTCAGTCCCGGCTAATAATTTATCTTGCTGTCGGACGCTGATAATGTGCTGGAGATCAGGGGCAGACAGGCCATCCAAGCACTGCATCTTGCCAGTACTTTGAGGATCGACAAATTTGCCAGAATCGTTCAATGTTGCACAAAGCTGTTCTATGGAATTGTCTTCCTTTGTCCGTTTTCGCCAGGTCCACTCTATTGAGTAATAGTTGATAGGCTTAACAACTCCGGTATCATCGGGTTTTTGCCCGGAGTGTTTTTTGAAAGAGGCGATAAATACTCCCTCAGCAGCTTCGACCCCTTGACATTGTAATTTGGTTACTAAATTTAAGAAGCTACGAGGGCGATCGTGTTTTTTGATATGTAACCATAAGGCACTCCCGGAATATATCAGGGCTAGTTCCGGAGTTCTCTGCAATCATAAATATCTGTCCCCAAAGTGTATCTTTTGTTTGGCCAAGAGTGCCAAACCACTTGGAGAATTTAAGGATGCTACATTCTAATTTATTACCTAGAGCCTCTTCTCCGAGCTTCCACTGACCCTCTTGACAGTTACAGCGAAGGTTGGGAATGTCGTCTGCAACTAGAATTGCATTTTCTGGCTTAGTTCCGAATACATTAAGTGTTGTTGTCATTGTTATATAATTTCCTTAACTATTGATTTTTAATGGATAGGGGCGTTTTTGTTGACATTTTTGCTATCATCCTTAAAGCTGCTCCCACTGCTTCAGTCAAACTGCTAGTTTTCTCAGAAGGGTGTAGCGCCCAATTGATAGAAAAGCTGGTGTAATATTCATTGTCACGCAAACGCTTTATGTAGCAATACTTTTCCTTACTTCGAGATACTTTGCACTGACCATCATCATCAGTTTTATAGGCTTTAAAACCATCCGGTAAGTAATTTGCTACCTTTGAGCCTATCCTGATTTCCTTGGGATGACGTATATATTCAGTATCCAAGAGCTCCTGCCAAATCTTATCAAAATACGGCTTTATATGGTCTGGAGTAGTACAAGAGAAGGACATATAAATCTGGTGACGATATACTAATTGGATATATTTACCGTGGTAATCATTCCGGTGGTATCCAAAATAATGCCCGTTGATGTACCCGTAATTGGGGTGTAAATCTTTTGACCACTGGATACTAAGATGCAGGTCTGGTCTGATTTTTGGATGTAAGATGTGTTTTGGTTTGATGAGCTGGTAGTAAATATCCTCATCACACATAAACCTTTCTAGCTCTAAATCATACTTTGCCAGTTCGTTTATCAGTGTGGGTGTGATGTTTAGATAGCTACCGAGATGATGACAAGCCCCTACCTCAGTCCCATAATGCCAAACCTTTAGAATCAATTCGTTATGTTCGACTCGAAACCCTTCTAATTGTTCAATCTCAACTTTTATTTTGTCTAACCAGCTTGGATCATCATCATCGTACAAAAAGCTAAAGTCAAAATCATCTGGAATGTAGTCATCCAAGGTATCCGCCCCGTCTAGGGAGGAGGCGGAATTATTACACGCCTCGGATGACTTTATATTTTTTTTAGGTTCAGTCCTTTGGAAAATATCGTGTATCCGCTTGCTGGAATATATACATTTTTACCATCCCAGACAACGTGTACTGTCCCATCTTCTTTGACGAAATTAACCTCAACAGTTTTACCGTTAGCGATGCTGTCTTTGGTATGTACTTCAATGATGTCGCCTGCTTCTACGCTTGGTTTGGATGCTGGCTCCTCTGCCAGTTTTCCAGTGGGTGAGCCACTTTGAGCATTTTTGGCGGGACCTAGTCCTGTGAAGTTATTATTGGCTATTTCCTGGGCTGTAGGTTGCTCTGGTTCTGGTTGTGCTTCTAATGCAGCTTCTAACTTAATCACAAGGTCAGTCGGGCAAGGTTTTTGAGACTTTGCATCTACTCCTTTAAGCGATCGCTTATCTACTATCTTGAATGTGTCATGCTTTACTAAGTAGATAACCCGCTTGGAATCCTCTACTTGCTTGCCATATAAGTAAAAACCTACATACCGGGCAATTTCTAGCTTTCCTAGAGCGTTGTGCCAACCAACTAAGTCAAAGGGTAAGGCAGCTCGCTTGGAATCCGCGACGACGTTGATGCACTTTATGAGATTCCGCTCGGCATGGGTGCAGCTTTCCCAAATCTCAAGAGCCATAGGTGCACCTATAGATGCTTTAAATTCCTCTAATTCTGATTTGTTCTTTTTGCTCAACAATTGTTGCTTCAGTTGCGAGAGCGTGGGTTCAGGTTTTTGAACCATTGACTCATCTTCTACTTGCTCAACATCAGCAGCTTTTAAAGTTTCGACAGTAGCCTTAGCTGTAGGCTTGTTTTGCTGCTGAACTTTGCCTACTTCTGATTTTTTAGATAAGCAATAATTATCAAGAGTGATAGATTTACCTTCGTTCACATCCTTTAGGAGTAAAGGCAAATCTAATGCGTAAGTCCTAATCAAGTTTTCTTCAAGCTCGATAGTGCTTAACAGATTACCTTTGTCGGTAAAAATCATCCCTAAAGATTTGCCTTTAATTTCTATGTACATAGCTATCTTGGGAATGCCTCGGGTCTTTGAAAATTCAAAAGTATCCAGTTCTGACAATACTTTTTCAACCAGAGCAATTTTTTCTTCTTCGTCGTCGGATTGAATCGGCAATACTACGGATTGTACCTGCTCATGTTCAGAATCCCATGATGAGTATGAAGTTTCGCTAGGGTCGGGAGTATTTTCTATTTTTTTGTCGGAATCAGTAACAATTTTTTCTTCTTGTTCCTCTACGCCTATATCGGTAGGGTTTAAAATTTTATCTTCTTCTGTTCGTGGAGTTAGAGGAATTTCTACAGGAGCATAAACAGGAGTGTAAGGAGTAGGGGCGGGGGTTTCTGGATCTGGAAAAATGCCTGCTTTTGCCTGTTTTGCTGCTTTCTCCAACTCATCCACAGATTCAATAGACTCAATCTCAATTCTTACTGGTGCTAGTGTCGGTTCTGGAGTAGGCTGGAGTTGTGCGAGGCGATCGCTTACCAGCAGTTTGTAATCTGGATGCTCAGTCAGTAATGATTCTAGTTCTGCAACAACTGACTTAATCTTGGTATCAGCTTTTGTTAACTCAGTCAGTCTGGATTTTGCTTTCTTGAGTTGAGCTTCTAAGATAGAGACCAACTCTTCTTGCTTGATAATTGTTTGGGATTTCAGTAACATATTAGTCTCCTATTTACTTAGGTCAGTTTCCTATTTACTTAGGGGTGGGACATCACCTAGAGCTTTGTCACGGCGTAACTAGGTGGTGTCCTTTGTTTTTTAGATGGTTTTTATTACCTTCTATACTTACTATTATAAACGCGGTTGAGCGGTTTTGTCAAGGACCTAGAGCAAATATTTTTGTGGCCAAAAAATAGACTAAGACCACGGTTGAGCGGTATACTAAAAATGTAGATAATGCAGGAGGAAGGTATGGCCACAAAGACTAAAAATATAGGATATGAGACAGTAGCTAAGACCAGAAATAAGGGTAAATTTGCCAGTCCTAATCACACACCTTTAGCTGGTACTTTGGGTGTTAGATTACCTGTAGATTTGGATGAATGGGTGGTCGTAGAAGCAAAGCGTAGAGGTTGCACAAAAAATGAGTTAATCAGAGAAGCGGTGCGGTTTTTTTCACAACATCAGGCTAGTTAGTTTTAAAGCGTACGCTCTTGTCTTTTTTTTGCATCTGTTTTTCCGGTAGCATTTGCTATCGGAAAGCTTGTTTATAGCTAAAGGGCGAACGCTGAAATATTTGGGTTGCCTCAAACCCAACTCCACAACCACCCTCCGTTTCAAACGGCAGTTGTGGAAAGCAAGATACAGCAAGCATTCCAGATGTTTGCATGGCCAACGGTGGTATTTTGTGGTTGGTTTTAGGGGAGAAAAAAGGTGAGATAGAATGGCCTAAATGGTTGCTTCATAACTATCGAGAATTGTGTGGAAAAACTGAAAATAATAATGAAGAAATAGACGAAGATATTATTTTTTAAATGGCTGAAATGTTCTGAATAATACCTAAACATTTCAGGCAAACTTTTTAGTGCAACGGCTGACCGACACCGCACTCTACTAATCTTAAAATAAATACAATTAATTCTCTTGCGGTCGTGTTGGGTAAAAAGTTTAGCTAGCGGCCTGAAATGTGTTCGCCGACTATACTATTTATAAGTAATAATGAAGGATATGGAAGGGTAAATATAGTTTTATTGCTTAACCTTTAATGTTAAAATCGAATATGTACATAATGGTACAAATAATCGAACTCAATATAGTAATTGCAGGTAGTAACTTAAAGGCGTATGGAAATATTATATTAAGAAAAATTTTCTCAATTTTAGAAAAAGGTTGTGTCATTATTTGTTTTGAACTAACAAATGCCAGATAATACAATATAAGTAATGTTATTGAAGAAATAGATATAGCCAAAAATGTTTATAAGAAATAATTAGTTCCAGCTCCTCATTTTGGGACTCAAAAATGTGTTTCCCGCCAAGAAAAATAAAATGTTTTGCGTTGATTAAGATCATATTGTTGATTATTAAAACTCCAAATTTTGTACCGCCCGTCGTTTAGTCTCTTCACCCCGCCGATCATACTTCGCTGTAGTAACGGGTGAAGCATGACCTGCTAATTTCTGAACAGTTACAATATCTACATTTGCGTCAAGGAGGTCAGAACAAAACGTTCTCCGAAAATCATGGGGACTAAACTCCTCAACACCAGCTTGTAGAGCGCGCTTCTTCAAAATCTTCAACACAGCATCAGGACACATCCTGCGCATCTGTAAGTTGCCACCCTTATTAATCGGACATAATAATGGTCCAGGCATCTCTCCTCTTACCTTTAACCAATTTTCCACAAGTGCGATCGCACTCTCTGGCAAATAAACCATTCTATCTTTACCTCCCTTCCCCAGACGAACCTGCACCTTTCCGGTTGTAGGGTCAAAATCTTCTAAGTCTAAATTAACCACTTCAGCTCGACGCAGACCCGTACCCCGTAGGATAGCAATTATGGCAGTATCTCTCACATCTATTGGTGCATCTGACTGACAGACCTCCATGATGCGTGTAATTTCAGAACGAGTAAGAGCGCGACCTCTAGGTTTTCCTTGAACTCTCATATTAGATAAATCAATTGCATTTGAATAGTCTTTTGGGTCGATTAAATCCAAACGCACAGCCTCTTTTAATACCCGCCTCAAAGCACAAAGCATTTTATTGACAGTGGATGGGGAATATTTTTGTCTAAGGACAACTTTGAGTGCAGCGGTGTGTTGGTAGCGGAGTTTAGACCAATCCAGAGTAAAAGCATCACACTCACCCCTCGTCAAGAGAGAGGCCATAGTGTTGAGAGACTGTCTCATTGTGACCACAGAACCAGGACTCAAAGAGGCCAAATAGACCCCCACAGGATGTTGGTTAAGAGGGACAGGGGCAGTAAGTTTAAGGTGGCCCTGGTCAGGTCGAGAGAGAATTTCCATGATTACTGTAATAGCTCTTTAAAAGTACGCTTCTCAAGAGTTATTTTGTCACAGTTTTTATCCTCTTTTTATTACCTTTTAATTTTCTCGGCTTTGAGAGATTTTTAATACTTTTTTGTGTCTATGTATTTCTTTTACTGCTTTATATCTTTTATCATAGCACGATTACTTTAATTTTAGCAATTTGTATAAAAAATAAATTAGTTAGTAATAGCTTAATTATATTTACTGAAATTTTAGCCAGAAAAGTCTGAATGAAATAAAAGGCCACGAAAATCATTGAGCTGGTTGAATTTATTGTCAGGTTCAATGAGGAAATAAATTTAGGGGACACGTTTTGGCCTAGTAGGCGTGTTATAGCTTTCGTCAAAAGTTGATGGCCTATTATAGAATCGCACCAAATAATGGTGGGAGTAAAATATTATGATGTTGAGAGTGGGCAGAAAAGGATAAACTATGGTTTGCATGATGCCGTATAGGTCTTGATATGATGTAATGCGATCGCTATAGTTTGATGGGACTCCTTGCATATAAAATGTGTGGAGCGTTGGAAATATTTAATAATAATTGCGGTATTTTTTCCGAGCCATCCGTTTCGCTTTTTTTGTATTCCATCTAGGCACATCTTTTAATCTAGGCACATCTTTTAATTCTCCAGGTAAAGTTTGACCAGTTAATTTGCTTACAACTGATGCAATAAATTTACAACAACTTTTAGGGGATTCTACAATTTGTTCTTCAGCAAAACGAATCACAACCCAATTTTTATCCAAAAAGAAATCATCTCTATTTGTATCTTTCGGAACATCAATACAGTGAGTAGGTTTCCTTTTCTTTGCATCATAAGGCTCATCTATTTCAATATCTACATATAAGTTCCACGCTGGCAAATGTAAAATAAAGTCTGGAGTATATGGATATTCTACATATTTTACCATCTTGTAATCTATTAATATTTGCCCAGGAAAATAACGATTTAATTTATCATAAAAACTAAATTCAGTGCGACCTTTTGGTGCAGAGCTTCCCGGAGTAGGAGACAATACTTCGAGCTGGTTGAACCGATGTTTATAGTGTTCAATGACCTTATTCCTTTGAATAAAATCAATCTGATTTGTTAAAATTTGACTGTGGCTATTAGTAGTTGCCAATTCCTGATTTTGCCATTGCTTTAATGCCTGTTCATATTGTCTTAAAGCCGAGTCATGTTCAGTTTTTTTTGTTGTATAATTGAACTCATTATAAAAATAAAAACACCCCTAATATAAATCCTAATGCTAGCACAATTGCTCCATAAGGCATAGGTATAAAAAAAGACATAAAAAACACACCCAAACTAATTAATATAAATTTGAGTTTTTAGGTTTTATTAGTTTAGGCATCAAAGGTTTGACAGGTTTTTTGGTACGCAAAGGGACTGTGGGTTCAGGTATTTTTATATCAGGTATTTGTACATCAATATCAAGTATTTTTTTGGGGATTTTTAAGACGGGGTAACATTCGCTCATAATATATTATTAAGTAGGCTGAAAAAATGGTCGTTATGAGAAGGAAATAGGCAATATCTACTCCCTATTGCACAATTTTACTTTTCGTTAAGAGAGTATCTTTATCTGCTAAGTTGTTCTCTGCCTCTATCTGAGTTCATCTTCTCCCGAGCTTCTTTTTCCAAGCGGTCTTGCCGTCTCAAAAACTCGTGCAACATATCCGCAGAAGCATTTGAACCACTATCAATCCATCCGTCACCATCACGAACACTATTAACAGTTTGGCCAGTCCTGCGGTCTATGATAGACATAGTAGCGTGGTCTGGTTCGTAAACTATTTGATGTGTAGGTGAATCAAATGTATTTGTCCCATGA
>NZ_BLZO01000012.1 GCF_014132355.1 Okeania sp. KiyG1 | reverse complement strand
ACAATCAAGAAAAATGGGAGGAAATAGAACTGTGAAAACCTTAGAGAAATTTTTAGAGAATCTGGCTAATCAAAATGTCAAATTATGGCTTGAAGGTGAACGCTTGCGTTGTAAAGCTCCAGAGGGAGTATTGACATCAGAGCTACAGACTCAATTAAGCAATCGTAAGCAGGAAATTATTACTTTTTTACAACAAGCTAATTTAAAGAGAAATTTCAAGGAAAACCCAATTAAGCCTATAGAGCGAAATGTCGCTCCTCCACGGTTATCCTATGCACAACAAAGGCTATGGTTTATAGAAAAAATGGCCTTGAGTAGCAACGCCTACAATATGCCATTGACCCTACATCTAGTAGGAGAACTAGACTATGTAGCCCTAGAAAAAAGTCTCAACCAAATTATAGCTCGCCATGAAACCCTGAGAACCACCTTCAGGGAAATCAATGGCACACCAGTACAAATAATTCAACCCCCCTTTGAACTACAACTACCCAAAAAAGACCTCAGTGGGTTAACAGCATCTGAGCAAACTACCAAACTACAACAACTACTCCCACAAGAAAATGAACAAACATTTAATCTAGAAGTAGACCCCCCCATACGGGCTCAGTTGTTTCAACTAGGAACAACAGAACACATACTGCAAATCACATTACATCACATCGCAAGTGATGGCTGGTCACTCACAGTATTAGCCAAAGAACTCTCAGCCATTTATACTGCTACACTGGAAGAGAAACCATCCCCATTACTAGAGCTACCTATACAATATGCCGACTTTGCAGTGTGGCAAAGAAACTACTTACAAGGTGAAACTCTCGAAAGCCAATTCAACTACTGGAAGCAAAAGCTACAAAACTTACCCCAACTGCAACTACCAACAGACCATCTGCGACCCCCAGTTCAAACCTTTAATGGAGCAGGTATACCGATCAACATACCAGCAGCACTAACATCAAAAGTTAAACAACTGAGCCAAAAGCAGGGAAGCACCCTATTTATGACCTTGCTCGCAGTATTTAAGGTATTGTTATTTCGTTACAGTGGTCAACAGAGTATAGCAGTAGGTTCGCCCATAGCCAACCGCAACCGCCGAGAAATAGAAGAGTTAATTGGTTTCTTTGTCAACTCCCTAGTGATGCACACATACCTGGGAGGGGACTTGAGTTTCACAGAAGTATTAAACCGAGTTAAACAAACAGCCCTAGAAGCATACTCTCACCAAGACATACCCTTTGAGAAATTGGTAGAAGAGTTGCAGCCAGAAAGGTCTCTATCGCAAAATCCCTTATTTCAGGTGATATTTGCAGTTCAGCAGAGTGAACAAATGAAACCATCATTCAGCCTGCCTAACTTAGAGGTAGAGTTAGGTTGGGAGCGATGGATGGGAGCTCAAATGACAGTGCGGATGGACTTAGAGTTACATCTGTGGCCAGAAGGAGAGGAAATCAAAGGATTTTGTGCCTATAACCGAGACTTGTTTGAGCCACAAACAATTACTCGTATGCTGTCACATTATGAAAACTTACTATTAGCAGCAGTAGAGAGTCCACACAGACCTATTAGCAAGTTGCCATTAATGACACAGCCAGAGCTAGAGCAAATACTGAGAGAATGGAACAATACCACAACAGATTATCCAGATGACAAATGTATCCATCAGTTATTTGAAGAGCAGGTAGAAAACAACCCCAATGCAATAGCAGTAGTATTTGAAGAGCAAAGCTTAACTTACTCTCAATTAAATACTAAAGCAAATCAACTAGCACATTACTTGCAAAAATTGGGAGTAGGTTCAGAAAGCCTAGTGGGAATATGTGTAGAGCGTTCGTTAGAGATGGTAATAGGTTTACTCTCCATACTTAAAGCAGGAGGAGCTTATGTACCATTAGACCCCACTTATCCATCAGAACGTTTGGCTTATATGATTTCTGATGCCCAAGTGTCTGTATTGTTGACCCAGGAATCATTAGTAACATTATTACCAGAACATCAAGGTCAGATAGTGTGTTTGGATAGTAATAAAAATCTATGGTCTGATTGTTCTCCAGGTAATTTGAGCAGTGAAGTCAAACCATCAAACTTGGGCTATGTCATTTATACCTCTGGCTCCACAGGTAAACCCAAAGGAGTAGCCATGAGTCAAGGTGCTTTGGTAAACCTAATACATTGGCAACGGGAGGAAGCAGTAGTTAGTCAAGGGGCAAAAACTCTACAATTTGCTCCCATTAGCTTTGACGTATCCTTCCAAGAAATATTCTCCACTTGGTGTGATGGGGGGACTCTGGTGTTAGTGTCTTCAGAGCTGAGGGGTGACCCGTTAGCATTGATGGAATTCTTAACTCACAACCAAGTAGAGCGACTATTTTTACCATTTGTAGGTTTGCAACAGTTAGCAGCAGTGGCTTGTGAGTGCGAAAATTTGCCACCATTGCGGGAGGTGATCACAGCAGGAGAACAATTGCAGATAACTCCAGACCTAGTGGAGATGATGCAGCGACTACCGGTGTGTAGACTACAAAATCAATATGGACCATCAGAAAGCCATGTAGTTTCTGCTTATACATTACAAGGAGATGTGGATAACTGGCCGACACTCCCTCCCATAGGTCGTGCGATCGCTAATAGTCAACTTTATATTCTCAGCCGTGAGCAACAACCAGTACCAGTGGGGGTTCCAGGAGAACTTTACATTGGAGGAGTAGGTTTGGCCAATGGTTATTTGAGGCGCCGTGAACTAACAGCGGAGAAATTTATCCCCAATCCTTTTGAGTTTTCAAAAGCCACGAAATTATATAAAACCGGAGACTTATGCCGTTATCTAGCTGATGGGAACATAGAATTTTTAGGGCGCATTGACCACCAAGTCAAAGTGCGAGGATACCGTATTGAAACAGGGGAAATAGAATACACTTTAACTCAATATCCGACAGTTAAAGAAACAGTAGTAGTAGCAACAGAAGATCGCCAGGGTAATAAACGTCTAGTGGCTTACCTAGCGCTAGAAACTGAAACTCCAGCTAGCTCAAACCAAGAGGTATCAGAGATCGAACAAATAGATCGGGTGAAACAGTATCTCCAAGAGCAGTTGCCGGAGTATATGATACCTTCTGGGTTTGTAGTGTTGTCACAACTGCCACTGACTCCTAGTGGAAAGGTAGACCGTAAGGCATTACCTGTAATGGATAATATCGGTAGTGTGTCAACGGAGTATATAGCTCCTGAGACGGAGACCCAGAAAGTATTAGCAGAGATTTTGGCAGAGGTGTTGGGAATAGAAAAGGTGGGAATACATGATAACTTCTTTGATTTAGGTGGGCATTCTTTACTGGCAACTCAAGTTGTGTCTCGAATACGACAAGCCTTTGAGATAGAGTTTCCTTTAAGAAAACTATTTGAATCTTCTACAGTGGAAAGTATAAGTAAGTATATAGATACCTCTATTTGGGCAGCCAAAACACTTCCAATTACCCAAGATAATAGAGCTAATAAACGTAATCAAGGAGTTCTCTAGGTATGAAACAAATACAAATGATAGAAGAGTTTTTATTTGAGCTTCGCAACCAAGACATTCAACTTTGGCTTGAAGGAGATCAACTACACTATAGTGCTCCTGAAGGAAAACTTACACCCACATTGCTAGCTCAACTGCGGGAACGTAAAGCAGAAGTCCTCAGCTTTTTGTACAGTGCCAAACAATCTGTATACTCACAGCCGTATCAAATAAAACCTACTGAGCGAAACGGCAACCTGCCACCCTTGTCTTATGCACAACAAAGGCTATGGTTTATAGAAAAAATGGCTTTGAGTAGCAACGCCTACAATATGCCATTAACCCTAGATCTAGTAGGTCAACTAGATTATGTAACCTTACAAACAAGTCTCAACCAAATCATCGCTCGCCATGAAACCCTGAGAACCACCTTCAGTGAAATCAACGGCACACCAGTACAAATAATTAAACCCTCTTTTGAACTACAACTACCATTAAAAGACCTCAGTGGATTAACACCATCAGAAGCTACCACCAAACTACAACAACTACTACAACAAGAAAATGAACAAACATTTAATCTGGAAGTAGACCCCCCCATACGCGCTCGGTTATTTCAACTAGGAGCTACTGAACACATACTGCAAATAACATTACATCACATAGCCAGCGATGGCTGGTCACTGACAGTACTACCCAAAGAACTATCAGCTATTTATACGGCCCAACTGGAAGATGAACCATCCCCATTACCAGATTTGCCCATACAATATGCCGACTTTGCAATTTGGCAAAGGAACTACTTGCAAGGTGACACCCTAGAAACTCAACTCAACTACTGGAAGCAAAAGCTGCAAGAGGTACCCCAACTACAATTACCCACAGACCATCCCCGGCCTGCCTTTGAAACTTTTCGAGGAGCAGGCATACCGATAAACATACCAGCAGCACTAACATCAAAAGTTAAACAACTGACCCAAAAGCAGGGAACGACCCTATTTATGACCTTGCTAGCAGCCTTCAAAGTATTGTTGTCTCGTTACAGTGGTCAAGAAAGTATAGCAGTAGGTTCACCCATAGCCAACCGCAACCGCAGTGAAATAGAAGGGTTAATAGGTTTCTTTGTCAACTCCCTAGTCATGTACACAGACCTAGGAGGGGACTGTAGTTTCACAGAAATATTAAACAGGGTGAAACAAACAGCCCTAGAAGCATACTCTCACCAAGACATACCCTTTGAGAAGTTGGTAGAACAGTTGCAACCAGAACGGAGTCTATCCCAAAACCCCTTGTTTCAGGTGGTATTTGCGGTGCAGCAGGAGGAAATATTGAAACCATCCTTTAGCTTACCTAACTTAGAGGTAGAGTTAGGTTGGGAGCGATGGATGGGAGATTTAATGACAGTGAGGTTTGACTTAGAGTTACATCTATGGCCAGTAGGAGAAGAAATCAAAGGATTTTGTGCCTATAACCGAGACTTGTTTGAGGCGGAAACAATTACTCGTATGCTGTCACATTATGAAAACTTACTATCAGCAGCAGTAGAGAGTCCAGAGTTACCAGTTGGCAAATTGCCATTAATGACAGAGGTAGAGCAAGAGAAGATTCTGATAGAGTGGAACAACACAACAACAGATTACCCAAAAGACAAATGTATCCATCAGTTATTTGAAGAGCAGGTAGAAAAAAACCCAGATGCAATAGCAGTAGTATTTGAAGAGCAAAGCTTAACTTACTCTCAATTAAATACTAAAGCAAATCAACTAGCACATTACTTGCAAAAATTGGGAGTAGTTTCAGAAACCCTGGTTGGTATCTGTGTAGAGCCTTCAGTAGAAATGGTAATAGGTTTACTCTCCATACTCAAAGCTGGAGGAGCTTATGTGCCATTAGACCCGAACTATCCCCAAGAACGCCTAGAATATATGTTCGCTGACTCCCAAGTGTCAGTGTTGCTAACTCAACAGCAAATATTAGCTCAACTCCCCCAACATCAAGCCCAAGTAGTTTTTCTAGATAGAGATTGGGAAAAAATAGCTACAGAAACACCAGAAAAAGTCAAGAGTGAAGTCAGTCCCCAAAATTTAGCTTATGTAATTTATACATCAGGTTCCACAGGTAAACCCAAAGGAGTATTAGTAGAACACAAGGGACTGTGTAATCTGACAAGAGTTCAAAGTAGAGCATTTGAAGTCAACTCCAACAGCAGAGTGGTTCAGTTCGCCTCATTAAGTTTCGATGCCTCCATCTGGGAAATAGTCATGGCTTTAGGTTCAGGAGCGAGTTTGTATATGGGCAGCCGAGATACCTTAATGCCAGGAGCAGGAATGAATAAGTGGTTGCACAACAACAAAATCACCCATATCACGATTCCTCCTTCAGCTCTAGCAGTGATGCCCAAAGAGGAATTACCTGATTTAAAGACCATAGTAGTAGCAGGAGAAGCTTGCCCACCAGAGCTAATATCGTACTGGGCAAAGGGGCGACAATTTGTGAATGCGTACGGACCAACAGAATCAACAGTATGTGCGACAATGGCCGAATGTTCACCAGAATGTTCAATACCGCCCATAGGTAGGCCGATCAGCAATACTCAAATCTATATTCTAGACAGAAATTTACAACCAGTACCCACAGGAGTAGCGGGTGAAATTTATATAGGTGGGATAGGTTTAGCTCGTGGGTATCTCAAGCGAGAGGATTTAACACTTCAGAGGTTTATCCCCAATCCCTTTGATAACACTCAAAAGTCAAAATTATACAAGACAGGAGATTTAGGCCGTTATCTAGTTGATGGGAATATAGAATTTATGGGACGCCTCGACCACCAAGTGAAAGTGCGAGGATACCGAATAGAAACAGGAGAAATAGAAGCTACCCTAACTCAACATCCCAGTGTCAAGCAAACAGTAGTAGTAGCAAGAGAAGATAACTCAGATGCTCAACGTCTAGTAGCATATATAGTACCTGAAGTTGAAAGCAGCATCACATCAAATCCAGAACTATCAGACACTCAAATCAACAGTTGGCAAAACCTATTTAACCAACAAATTGATGAACACAAGAGTGAAGTAACCGACCCATTATTCAACATCTCAGGTTGGAGTAGCAGTTATGACAACCAATCCTTACCAGAAAGTCAAATGCGAACCTGGGCAGGAGATATTGTAGCTCAAGTATTAGCACATGAACCGGAAAAAGTATGTGAAATAGGTTGTGGAACAGGGTTGCTACTATTTCAAATAGCCCCCCACACACAAGCCTATTTAGGCATAGATATATCCAGTATATCACTAGAGTATATCCAACAACAAATACTAGCCGAACCAGAGAAATATGCTCATGTTAATCTAGCACAGAAAAGAGCAAATGAGATAGGTGACATAGCAGCTCAAAGCTTCGACGTGGTGCTCTTAAACTCGGTGATTCAATATTTTCCGAACGTAGAGTATTTGTTACAAGTAATATCTCAGGCAATTCGGATAGTCAAACCAGGAGGGATGATTATCCTAGGAGATGTCAGGAATTTGCCATTAATGAAAGCATTTCACTCTTCGGTGCAACTGTATCAAGGAACTCCATCACTGTCAGTAGAACAACTCAAGGCAAAGATAGACAGACAAATTCAACAGGATAAAGAGTTGTTAGTGTCACCAGATTTGTTTGTAGCTCTTAAAGAAAAACATCCAGAAATAACTCATGTACAAATCCGTTTACAGAGGGGAACAGAACACAATGAACTGAATAAATATAGGTATAGCGTACTGTTGCATATAAATGTACAGCCAGCATCAGTAATCACACAGACTGTAGAAAGTGGAGCGGATATGAGTTATGAGGATATCAAAGCATATCTGCAACAAAAGCAACCAGAATCAATTTGCTTTAGTGGTTTAGTGAATCAGAGAGTGGCCAAGGATGTAGATTTAGTAGAGTTGCTATCACAGCCAAAAGCAAAAGAGAATGTACAACAGTTGAGGCAGAGGTTAGAGTCAAAGGGAGTCAAAACTATAGACCCAGAAAGTTTATATGAACTGAGTTCGGATTTAGGATATAGTTTAGAGTTGTGTTGGTCAGGACAGGGAAGTCCCCAATTGATGGATGGGGTATTTGTCAGCAGTGAGTTAGCCAAAGAAGGGATAGTGCTAACACCCCTAACTCAAAAATCGGTGCCAGGAGGAAACTGGGTTCATTATGGGAATAATCCTTTGATCTCCCAGTTGAGAAAGGAACTGATACCGCAGTTGAGAGAGTATCTGGAGTCGAGGTTGCCAGAGTATATGGTGCCATCGGGGTTGATGGTGTTGTCACAACTGCCACTGACACCGAATGGTAAGGTAGACCGTAAGGTATTGCCTGACCTGGATGTGGCCAGTAGTGTGTCAACGGAGTATGTAGCTCCTGAAACAGAGACACAGAAAGTCTTAGCAGAGATTTGGGCCGAAGTGTTGGGAATAGAAAAGGTGGGAGTTTATGATAACTTCTTTGATTTGGGTGGGCATTCTTTGATGGCAACTCAGGTTGTATCTAGGGTGCGAAATACTTTGAATCTAGAATTATCCCTACAAAACCTATTTGAGAATTCAAATGTGGCAAGTCTGGCTCAGGAAATAGACACCTTATTAATGATAGCAAAAGATGTTCTCCAGAGTATAGGGGAAAGTTCTGTACAACAAGAAGATGAGGAAAGAGGAGAATTATGAAAACTATTAAGCAGTTATTGTCAGAGCTTCGTAGTTTAGGGGTTAAGCTTTGGGTGGAGGAAAACCGCCTACAATATAGTGCCCCAAAAGGAAAGATGACATCTATACTACGCAGTGAGTTGGCTGACCGGAAGGCTGAAATATTAAGCTTTATGCTTCAAATTAAACAAACTACTAATATTTTTGAGGAGCAAATCAAACCTATTGAGCGAAATGGCAACCCTCCACCCTTATCTTATGCACAACAAAGGCTATGGTTCCTAGAAAAAATGGCCTTGAGTAGCAACGCCTACAATATGCCATTAACCCTAAATCTGGTAGGGCAACTAGACTATGTAGCCCTAGAAAAAAGTATCAATCAAATCATCGCTCGCCATGAAACCCTGAGAACTACCTTCAGTGAAATAGATGGCACACCAGTACAAATAATTCGACCTCACTTTGAACTCGAACTAACGAAAAAAGACCTAAGTGAGTTAACACCATCAGAAGCTACTACCAAACTCCAACAACTACTCCAACAAGAAAATGAACAAATATTTAATCTGGAAATAGACCCTCCCATACGCGCTCGGTTATTTCAACTAAGAACAACAGAACACATACTGCAAATCACATTACATCACATAGCAAGCGATGGCTGGTCACTCACAGTATTACCGAAAGAACTATCAGCTATTTACACGGCCCAACTGGAAGAGCAATCATTCCCATTACCAGAGCTACCAATACAATATGCAGACTTTGCAGTATGGCAAAAGAACTACTTACAAGGTGAAACCCTCGAAACCCAACTTAGCTATTGGAAGCAAAAGCTCCAAAATTTATCTCAACTACAACTACCCACAGACCATCCCCGACCCCCAGTTCAAACTTTTAATGGAGCAGGTATACCCATAAACATACCAGCAGCACTAACATCAAAAGTTAGACAACTGACCCAAAAGCAGGGAACCACCCTGTTTATGACTTTGCTAGCAGCCTTCAAAGTATTACTGTCTCGTTACAGTGGTCAAGAAACTATAGCAGTAGGAACACCGATAGCCAATCGCAACCGCAGTGAAATAGAAGGATTGATTGGTTTCTTTGTCAACTCCCTAGTCATGTACACAGACCTAGGAGGGGACTGTAGTTTCACAGAAATATTAAACAGGGTGAAACAAACAGCCCTAGAAGCATACTCTCATCAAGATATACCCTTTGAGAAATTGGTACAAGAGTTGCAACCAGAACGGTCTCTATCGCAAAACCCCTTATTTCAGGTGATATTTGCAGTTCAGCAGAGTGAACAAATGAAACCATCCTTCAGCTTGCCTAACTTAGAGGTAGAGTTAGGTTGGGAGCGATGGATGGGAGATCAAATGACAGTGAGGTTTGACTTAGAGTTACATCTGTGGTTAGAAGGAGAAGAAATCAAAGGATTATGTGTCTATAACCGAGACTTGTTTGAGCCACAAACGATTAGTCGCATGGTGTCACATTATGAAAACTTACTATCAGCAGCAGTAGAGACTCCAGAGCAACCTGTGAGCAAGTTGCCATTAATGAAAAAGGCAGAGCTAGACCAAATATTGGTAGAGTGGAACAACACGAAAACAGATTACCCTACTGACAAATGTATCCATGAATTATTTGAATATCAGGTAGAGAAAACACCAGATGCAGTAGCAGTAGTATTTGAAGAGCAAAAGCTGACCTATTCGGAATTAAATAGTAAAGCTAATCAACTAGCACATTATTTGCAAAAATTGGGAGTAGTACCAGAAACCTTAGTGGGTATCTGTGTAGAGCGTTCAGTAGAAATGGTAGTAGGTTTACTCTCCATACTCAAGGCAGGAGGAGCTTATGTGCCATTAGACCCAAATTATCCCCCATCGCGTCTCAATTACATGATAGAAGATGCAGAACTATCTATACTACTGACTCAACAAAAATGGCAACATCATCTATCGGACACAAAAGCATCTGTGATTTGTTTGGATACAGACTCCGAAATTATTGCTCAACAGAGTCAGGAAACGCCTAAAAATCAGGTAACAGCCAATCAGTTAGCTTACGCGATCTATACTTCAGGTTCGACAGGCAAGCCAAAAGGAGTAACTATTCCTCATCAAGGATTATTAAATCTAGTGTTCTGGCATCAACGTACTTTTGAAGTGAAACCATCAGATAGAGCGTCTCAAATAGCAGGAGTAGGTTTTGATGCCTCTGTGTGGGAAATCTGGCCTTACTTGAGTGCAGGTGCAAGTTTGCACTTAGTAAACTCAGAAACTCGTCTGTCTCCAGAAGCATTGAGAAATTGGCTAATCTCAGAAAAAATAACAATGAGTTTTGTCCCAACGCCTCTACTGGAGAATTTGTGTGCCTTAGAATGGAGTGCCGAAACCGAATTAAGAACTGTACTCACAGGAGGAGATCGGCTACAAAAGTACCCATCGGCAGCTTTACCATTCCGTGTATTTAATAACTATGGTCCGACAGAGAATACAGTAGTAACTACCTGTGGGTTGGTAGTTTCAGGTCAAGGAAGCACTATTTCACCACCTATTGGTAAACCAATATCCAATACCAAAGTATATATTTTGGATAAAAATTTGCAACCAGTGCCCATAGGAGTAGCAGGAGAACTTCATATTGGAGGAGATAGTTTAGCAATAGGGTACTACAACCGCCCCGAACTCACAGCCTCCAAATTTATTCCCAACCCTTTTGAGTTTTCAAAAGCCACAAAGTTATATAAGACAGGAGACTTAGGACGTTATCTAAGTGATGGCAATATAGAATTTATGGGTAGAATTGACCATCAGGTAAAAGTGCGAGGATACCGTATTGAAACAGGAGAAATAGAAGCGACTCTAACTCAACATCCCACAGTTAAAGAAACAGTGGTATTAGCAAGAGAAGATAACTCTGGTAATCAAGATTTAGTAGCTTATCTAGTGCTAGAAAGTGAAACTCCAGAAGTATCAGAGGCAGAACAAATAGATAAAGTGAAACGGTATCTGAAACAGCAGTTGCCGGAATATATGATACCTGGTAGGTTTGTACTGTTGCCACAACTGCCACTGACACCGAATGGTAAGGTAGACCGTAAAGCACTACCTGTCCCGGATGTGGCCAGTAGTGTGTCAACGGAGTATGTAGCTCCAGAGACGGAGACACAGAAGGAATTAGCAGAGATTTGGGCCGAAGTGTTGGGAATAGAAAAGGTGGGAGTTTATGATAACTTCTTTGATTTGGGAGGCCATTCTTTGAGAGCAACTCAGGTTGTGTCTAGGGTGCGAAGTACTTTGAATCTGGAGTTATCGGTAAGTAAGCTATTTGAAAACCCTACTATCGCTCAATTAAGCAGTGACCTTGAAGCTATAGATGACAATAACCTATCTCTAGCAAAACGACTACAAACTACTTCTAATAACCAAGAAAAACGAGAGGAAATAGAACTATGAAAACATTAGAGAAATTTTTAGACGAACTCGCTAGTCAAGATGTTAAATTATGGGTTGAAGATGAACGCTTGCGTTGTAATGCTCCAGAGGGAGTATTGACATCAGAACTACGCATTCAACTAAGCGATCGTAAGCAAGAAATTATTACTTTTTTACAACAAGCTAATTTAAAGACAGACTCCCAGCAAAACCAAATCAAACCTATTGAGCTAAATGGCAACCCTCCACCCTTGTCTTATGCACAACAAAGGCTATGGTTTATAGAAAAAATGGCTTTGAGTAGCAACGCCTACAATATGCCATTAACCCTACATCTAGTAGGTAAGCTAGACTATATAGCCCTAGAAAAAAGTCTCAACCAAATCATCGCTCGCCATGAAACCCTGAGAACCACTTTCAGTGAAATCAACGGCACACCAGTACAAATAATTAAACCCTCTTTTGAACTACAACTACCATTAAAAGACCTGAGTGAGTTAACACCATCAGAAGCTACCACCAAACTACAACAACTACTCCAACAAGAAAATGAACTTTCATTTAATCTAGAAGTAGACCCTCCCATACGCACTCAGTTGTATCAACTAGGAACAACAGAACACATACTGCAAATCACATTACATCACATAGCCAGCGATGGCTGGTCACTGACAGTATTACCCAAAGAACTATCAGCTATTTACACGGCCCAACTGGAAGACCAACCATCCTCATTACCAGATTTGCCCATACAATATGCCGACTTTGCAGTGTGGCAAAGGAACTACTTACAAGGTGAAACCCTAGAAACCCAACTCAGTTACTGGAAGCAAAAGCTGCAAGAGGTACCCCAACTCCAACTACCCACAGACCATCCCCGACCTGCAGTGGAAACCTTTCGAGGAGCAGGTATACCGATCAACATACCAGCAGCACTAACATCAAAAGTTAAACAACTGACCCAAAAGCAGGGAACCACTCTATTTATGACCTTGCTAGCAGCATTCAAAGTATTACTGTCTCGTTACAGTGGTCAAGAAAGTGTAGCAGTAGGAACACCGATAGCCAACCGCAACCGCAGTGAAATAGAAGGGTTAATAGGTTTCTTTGTCAACTCCCTAGTCATGCACACAGACTTGGGAGGGTTCCCAAGTTTTACAGAAGTGTTAAATAGAGTCAAACAAACAGCTCTAGAAGCATACTCTCACCAAGACATACCCTTTGAGAAGTTGGTAGAAGAGTTGCAGCCAGAAAGGTCTCTATCCCAAAACCCCTTATTTCAGGTAATGTTTGCGGTGCAGCAAGAGGAAATCTTAAAACCATCCTTCAACTTACCTAACTTAGAGGTAGGTTGGTATGAAGGGGCAGAAGCTGAGATGACAGTAAGGTTTGACTTAGAGTTACATTTGTGGCCAGTAGGAGAAGAAATCAAAGGATTCTGTGCTTATAACAGAGATTTATTTGAGGCCGAAACAATTAGTCGGATGCTGTCACATTACCAAAACTTGCTCACGGCAGCAGTAGAGACACCAGAGGAACCTATTAGCAAATTGCCATTAATGACAGAGGCAGAGCAAGAGAAGATACTGATAGAATGGAACAATACTATAACAGATTACCCAACTGACAAATGTATCCATCAATTATTTGAAGAGCAGGTGGAGAAAACCCCGGATGCAATAGCAGTAGTATTTGAACAACAAAAGCTGACCTATTCCGAATTAAATAGTAAAGCCAATCAACTAGCCTGTTATTTGCAAAAGTTGGGAGTAGGTTCAGAAAGCCTAGTGGGAATATGTGTAGAGCGTTCAGTAGAAATGGTAGTAGGTTTACTCTCCATACTTAAAGCCGGAGGTGCTTATGTACCATTAGACCCGCATTATCCCCCATCGCGTCTCAATTACATGGTAGAAGATGCACAACTATCCGTAATCTTGACTCAAGAAAAATGGCAACATCATCTACCTCAAACAACAGCTCAAGTAATATGTCTGGAGTCAGATCAAGCCAAGACAGAAAGCGGAGAAAACCTAAAAGTATCAATAACATCAGAGCATCAAGCATACATGATGTATACATCCGGGTCAACAGGTCAACCCAAGGGAGTAAACATCAGACATCAAGGAGTAGTGCGACTGGTAAAAAATACCAACTATATTACCCTGACACAAGAAGATATATTCCTACAATTAGCACCCATATCCTTCGATGCAGCCACATTGGAAATTTGGGGCAGTCTGCTCAATGGAGGAACTCTAGTAGTAATGCCACCTCATAAACCCTCCCTAGCAGAAATAGGAGTAGCAGTGAGGGAAAACCAAGTCACAACCCTATGGCTGAGTGCAGGATTATTCCAACTGATGGTAGAAGAGGAACTAGAAAACTTACTCTCACTCAAGCAACTATTAGCAGGAGGAGACGTCTTATCAGTTACTCATGTGCAGAAAGTCGTAGAAAAACTGCCTGGATGTAAATTAATAAACGGTTACGGACCAACAGAAAACACAACATTCACCTGCTGTTTCCAAGTCTTGGCGGATAGTAACCTAGAAAAATCAGTCCCCATAGGTAAGCCAATATCGAACACCCAAATATATATCCTGGACTCAAATCTCGAAACAGTCCCCATAGGAGTGCCTGGAGAACTTCATATTGGAGGAGATGGTTTGGCAAAAGGCTACCACAACCGCCCCGAACTCACAGCCTCCAAATTTATTCCCAACCCTTTTGAAAACTCAAAAGCCACAAAATTATATAAAACAGGAGACTTAGGACGTTATCTAAGTGATGGCAACATAGAATTTCTAGGTAGAATAGACCATCAGGTAAAAGTGCGAGGCTATCGTATAGAAACAGGAGAAATAGAAGCAGTCCTGAACTCAGCCCCTCAAGTCAAAGAAACAGTAGTAGTAGCAACAGAAGACAAGGCAGGAGACAAACGTTTAGTAGCATACATAGTACCAGAAACCCAAAGCACAACAACCACCAACCCCGAACTATCAGAAACTCAAGTAGACAGTTGGCAAGACATATTCAACCAACAAATATACGACCAACTAAGTGAAGTAAGTGACCCCCTATTCAACACCAGAGGATGGATAAGCAACTACGACAACCAACCCATACCAGTAGAGCAAATGCGCATCTGGGCAGGAGATATAGTAACTCAAGTATTAGCAGCTAAACCAGAGAGTGTATGGGAAATAGGTTGTGGCACAGGAATGCTGCTATTTCAAATCGCACCCCAGACAAAAAAATATTTAGGAACAGATATCTCCAATGTCTCATTAGAATACATCAAAAAACAAATAGAACAGGAACCAGACAAATATAGTCATGTATCCTTAGCACAGAAACGAGCGGAAGACATGGCAGATATAGCTGAGAACAGTTTCGATGCCGTATTACTGAGTTCCATAGTTCAGTATTTCCCTAGTGTGGAGTATCTATTGCAAGTAATAGAAGAAAGCATCAGGGTAGTAAAACCAGGAGGAATGATTTTCCTAGGAGATATCCGCAGTCAGCCATTAATGAAAGCATTTCACTCTTCGGTGCAACTGTATCAAGGAACTTCATCACTGTCGCAACAACAACTAAAGGCCAAGATAGACAGAAAAATGGAGCAGGAGACCGAGTTACTGGTATCACCAGAATTGTTTGTAGCTATCAAAGAAAAACATCCAGAAATAACTCATGTACAAATCCGTTTACAGAGGGGAAGGGAGACAAATGAACTGAATAAATACCGCTATAGTATACTATTGCATATAGAAGCCCCAGCGGAATCAATAATACCAGGGACAGTAGAAAATGGAGCAGGTATGAGTTATGAAGAAATAGAAACTTATCTGCGAGAGCAAGAGCCAGAATCAATATGCTTTAGTGGTTTAGTCAATAGCAGAGTGGCAAATGATGTAGAGTTGGTAGAGTTGCTGTCACAGCCAGAATCAAAAGATAATGTGCAGCAGTTGAGGCAGTTTTTAGAGTCAAAGCAAGTCAATAGCATAGAGCCAGAGAGGTTATATGAACTGAGTTCGGATTTAGGGTACAGTTTAGAGTTGTGTTGGTCAGCTCAGGGAAAAGGAGAATTAATGGATGCGGTATTTGTGCGCAGTTTCTTAGCAAAAGAAGGGATAGTGTTAACACCGCTGACTCAAAAATCGGTGGTAGGAGGTAACTGGAATAATTATGGTAATAATCCGTTGAGTTCTCAGTTGAGAAAACAACTGATACCAGAGTTGAGAGAATATCTGGAGTCAAAATTGCCAGAGTATATGGTGCCATCAGGGTTGATGGTGTTGTCGCAACTGCCTCTAACTCCTAACGGTAAAGTAGACCGTAAGGCTTTGCCTGTCCCAGATTTTGCCAATAGTCTGTCAACGGAGTATGTAGCTCCTCAGACGGAGACACAAAAGGTATTAGCAGAGATTTGGGCCGAAGTGTTGGGTATAGAACAGGTGGGAATACACGATAACTTCTTTGATTTGGGTGGCCATTCTTTGATGGGAACTCAAGTTGTGTCTCGGGTGCGAAGCACTTTGAATCTGGAGTTATCGGTAAGTAACCTATTTGAAAATCCTACTATCGCTCAACTAGCAGAAGTTTTAGTTGAACAACAATTGGAACAAGTGGACAGCGATATACTTGAACAAATTTTAGCTGAGGTTGATCAATAATGAATGATATAAAAAAAACGTTTGGCTAATCTTTCGCCAAAACAACGAGAACAGGTATTGGAAAAGCTCCGACAGCAGCAGTTGCTCCCAACTGACAAGGAAAGTCAAGCTATTCCAATGATTTCTAGGGAACAGACGATCCCATTATCCTATGCGCAACAAAGGCTATGGTTTATAGAAAAAATGGCCTTGAGTAGCAACGCCTACAATATGCCATTAACCCTACATCTAGTAGGTAAGCTAGACTATATAGCCCTAGAAAAAAGTCTCAACCAAATCATCGCTCGCCATGAAACCCTGAGAACCACCTTCAGTGAAATAGATGGCACACCAGTACAAATAATTAAACCCTCCTTTGAACTACAACTACCATTAAAAGACCTCAGTGAGTTAACACCATCAGAAGCTACCACCAAACTACAACAACTACTCCAAGAAGAAAATGAACAAACATTTAATCTGGAAGTAGACCCCCCCATACGGGCTCGGTTGTATCAACTAGAAACAACAGAACACATACTGCAAATCACATTACATCACATAGTAAGCGATGGCTGGTCACTGACAGTATTACCAAAAGAACTATCAGGCATTTACACTGCAACCGTGGAAGATAGACCATCTCCATTACCCTCACTACCCATACAATATGCAGACTTTGCAGTATGGCAAAGGAACTACTTACAAGGAGAAACTTTTGAAAAGCAACTAAGTTACTGGAAGCAAAAGCTCCAAAATTTATCTCAACTACAACTACCCACAGACCATCCCCGACCCGCAGTTCAAACTTTTAATGGGGCCGGTATACCCATCTATATACCAGCAGCGCTAACATCAAAAGTTAGACAACTGACCCAAAAGCAGGGAACGACTTTGTTTATGACCTTGCTAGCAGCCTTCAAAGTATTGTTGTCTAGTTACAGTGGTCAAGAAAGTGTAGCAGTAGGAACACCGATAGCCAACCGCAACCGCAGTGAAATAGAAGGGTTAATAGGTTTCTTTGTCAACTCCCTAGTCATGCACACAGACTTGGGAGGGTTCCCAAGTTTTACAGAAGTGTTAAATAGAGTCAAACAAACAGCTCTAGAAGCATACTCTCACCAAGATATACCCTTTGAGAAGTTGGTAGAAGAGTTGCAGCCAGAAAGGTCTCTATCCCAAAACCCCTTATTTCAGGTAATGTTTGCGGTGCAGCAAGAGGAAATCTTAAAACCATCCTTCAACTTACCTAACTTAGAGGTAGGTTGGTATGAAGGGGCAGAAGCTGAGATGACAGTAAGGTTTGACTTAGAGTTACATTTGTGGCCAGTAGGAGAAGAAATTAAAGGATTCTGTGCTTATAATAGAGATTTATTTGAGGCCGAAACAATTAGTCGGATGCTGTCACATTACCAAAACTTGCTCGCGGCAGCAGTAGAGACACCAGAGTTAGCAGTTGGCAAATTGCCATTAATGACAGAGGTAGAGCAAGAGAAGATTCTGATAGAATGGAACAATACTATAACAGATTACCCTACTGACAAATGTATCCATCAATTATTTGAAGAGCAGGTAGAGAAAACACCAGATGCAATAGCAGTAGTATTTGAAGAGCAAAAGCTGACCTATTCCCAATTAAATCGCCAAGCTAATCAACTAGCTCATTACTTGCAAAAATTGGGAGTAGTTCCAGAAACCCTAGTGGGCATAAGTGTAGAGCGTTCAGTAGAGATGGTAGTTGGGTTATTAGCCATACTCAAAGCAGGAGGAGCTTATGTGCCATTAGACCCCAACTATCCACAAGAACGTATCAGTTACATTTTGGCTGACTCTCAAGCATCTGTATTACTAACCACAGAAAAGTTAGTTAATAAAGAAGAACATCAGGCTTCAGGAAACCCTTTGTTGAATAAGCAACAAGTAATTTACCTAGATGCTGATTGGGGAAAAATTTCTCAAGAAAATGACACAGATATTACGGAGAGTGGGGTAAGGCCAGACAACCAAGCCTATGTAATCTATACTTCAGGTTCCACAGGTAAGCCCAAAGGGGTACAAATTAACCATGGTTCCCTGACAAATTTCTTAAAGTCAATGAGTCAGATACCAGGTATCACAGACTCAGATAAACTTCTGGCAGTGACAACCATCTGTTTTGATATTGCAGCATTAGAACTATATCTACCTCTAATAGTAGGAGCAGTGGTCATCATAGTCACTAGAGAAGTAGCTAGTGACGGTAGGCAATTGTTGTCCGCCCTGGAAAATTCTGGTGCAACAGTAATGCAAGCAACTCCGGCTACCTGGCAAATGCTTCTGAGTACAGGATGGCAAGAGAATTCTCAGAAATCTTCAAGCACACCACAAAAAAAATTCAAAGTTCTTTGTGGAGGAGAAGCATTACCAGAAAAACTAGCAAATCAACTTCTAGAGACACAAGCTGAAGTCTGGAATATGTATGGACCAACAGAAACCACTATCTGGTCATCAGTGAATAAATTAGAATCTTCAACCAACAGTGACAAAAACGGGAGTTCTCAGCAAGTTAACGGTAAAAAACAATCCATACAGTCTATAGGTAAACCAATTTATAATACTCAAATGTACATCCTAGACTCCAACTTACAACCAGTGCCTGTGGGAGTAACGGGAGAATTATACATAGGAGGAGAAGGACTGGCACGGGGCTACTTGAATCAACCACAGTTAACCAAAGAAAAATTCATACCCAACCCCTTTAGAGAGCAAGCAAATACTCTATTTTACAAAACAGGAGATTTAGCCAGATATTTGCCAGATGGTCAGATAGAATATCTAGGGAGAATAGACAATCAAGTAAAAATTCGCGGTTACCGGATTGAAACTCAGGAAATAGAAACAGTTCTAGCTCAAAATGCCACAGTCAAAAAAACAGTGGTAGTAGCAAGAGAAGACAACCCAGGAGACAAACGATTAGTCGCATACATAGTACCCGAAACCGAAATTGCTGCCAGTTCAAACCCAGAACTATCAAATACTCAACTTAATAGTTGGCAAGACATATTCAACCAACAAGTAGAGACTAGAGATAGTAATATAGCTGACTCCTTATTCAATGCATCAATTTGGCGCAGCAGTTATGATAACGAAGCGATCCCAGAGTCACAAATGCGAGTCTGGGCAGAGAATATAGTGTATCAAGTATTAGCTCATAAGCCACAGAAAGTATGGGAAGTAGGTTGTGGTACAGGAATGCTGTTATTTCAAATCGCACCACACACACAAAGTTATTACGGTACAGATATCTCCAATGTCTCATTGGAGTACATCAAAAAACAAATAGAACAGCAACCAGACAAATATTCTCATGTTACCTTGGCTCAGAAACAAGCTGATGACATGGATGAGATAGCTGATAACAGTTTCGATGTCATACTTCTAAGTTCTATAGTTCAGTATTTTCCAAACATAGAATATCTGTTGCAAGTAATAGAAAACAGCATCAGAGTAGTCAAACCTGGTGGGATGATTTTTCTAGGAGATATTCGTAGTTTCCCATTAATGAGAGCATTTCACAGCTCAGTGCAGTTGTATAAAGCTAGTCCATCACTCTCACTACCCGAACTCATTCAACGCACAGAGCGACAAATGCAGCAAGAGAAAGAGTTATTGCTATCACCAGAGTTGTTTGTTGCTATTAAAGAAAAGTATCCTGAAATATCTCATATACAGATACGTTTACAGAGGGGAAGCGAGCAAAACGAATTGAATAAGTATCGCTATGATGTGTTGTTGTATAAAGAAGCTAAACCAGCAACTGTGATAGAAGTCGCTACCGTCAAAAGTGGGAGAGGTGTGAGTTATGAAGATATAGAAGCTTACCTGCAACAAAAACAGCCAGATTCAATTTGTTGGAGTGGTATAGTCAATGGCAGAGTGGCTGAGGATATACGCTCTTTAGAGTTGTTATCAGCAGCAGGGGAAATCAAGAATGTGCAGCAGTTGAAACAGAAGTTACAGCTGCAGACAGTTAATAGCATCGCTCCAGAAAGGTTATATGAACTGAGTTCATCTTTAGGGTATTCTCTAGAGTTGTGTTGGTCTGATCGTGGTTCTCCAGAATTGATGGATGCAGTGTTTGTACGTTCTGAGTTAGTAACAGACGGCATAATGTTAACACCGCTTACTCAAAAAAACATAGTAGTTGATAACTGGTATAGTTATGGAAACAATCCTTTGGCATCACAAATAGCGAAACAAGTTATACCAGAGCTGAGAGAGTATCTGGAGTCAAGGTTGCCAGACTATATGGTACCCAATAACTATGTGGTATTGTCGCAGTTGCCTCTGACTCCTAATGGAAAAGTAGACCGTAAAGCTTTACCAGCACCAGACAATGCAAGTACTTTGTCAACGGAGTATGTAGCTCCTCAGACAGAGACACAGAAGGCATTAACAGAGATTTGGCAAGAAGTGTTGGGAATAGAAAAGGTGGGAATACATGATAATTTCTTTAGTTTGGGGGGACATTCTTTACTGGCAACTCAACTCATTTTCCGTATTCGGCAATCTCTTGAGCAAGATGTACCTCTAAAAATCCTATTTGAATCTCCTACTATTGCCCAATTAGACCGAACCTTGTTGAAATCATCTCAGACGGAAGACTCATTAGGGTATGAATCTGATGTACCTCTACCCTTAATTGTGCTAGAACCAGAGCAGCGCTATCAACCATTTCCCCTCACAGAGGTGCAACAAGCTTATTGGATCGGTCGCAGTAGTGCTTTTGAGTTAGGCAATGTTGCCACTCATGGTTATATGGAGTTTGATTGTGAAAACTTAAATATAGAACTGTTAAGCAGAGCTTGGCAGCAAGTAATTGAGCATCATGATATGCTGCGAGCTATCATACTACCAGATGGTCAACAGCAAGTCCTCAAACAAGTGCATCCCTATCAAATAGAAGTTTTAGACTTGCACGAGCAGTCATCAGAGACAGTTGCTAACAAGCTGGAAGCAATTCGCCATCAATTATCCCATGAGATATTACCTGCAGACCAATGGCCTTTGTTTAAAATCACGACTACTCGTTTAGATGAAAAGCTCTACCGCTTGCACTGGAGTTTTGATATGTTACTTGCAGATGCCTGGAGTTTGATAATAATATGGCAACAATGGTTACAACTTTATCAAAATCCAGAAACTATACTGCCAAAAGTGGAAGTTTCGTTTCGCGACTATATTATGGCGGAGGTAAGTCTGAAGGAAACTCCTCAATATCGACGTTCTCAGCAATATTGGTTGAACCGTTTAGATACCCTACCACCAACCCCAGAACTACCTCTAGTTAAACCACTTTCCACCCTCAAACAACCTCGGTTTATATCTAAGGGCAATGTACTATCTAAAACAGATTGGCAAAAATTAAAACAAAGGGCTAAAAGAGCAAATCTAACTCCTTCGGGAGTATTGTTAACTGCTTTTGCAGATTTCTTAACTTGCTGGAGTAAGAGTCCTAAATTTACGATTAATTTGACCTTATTTAACCGTTTACCTTTGCATCCTCAAGTCAATCAAATAGTAGGAGACTTTACCTCTTTAACTCTATTAGAAGTCAATAATTCAGTTGCTCTTCCTTTTCAGGAGCGGGCGCAACGTATACAGGGGCAACTGTGGTCAGATTTAGACCATCGCTATGTTGGTGGTGTGGAAGTACAGCGAGAATTGCATCGTCACCGAGGCAGCTATCAACCAATGGGAGTCATTTTTACCAGCACTCTGGCTTTGGATTCCATGAATGATGGAAAACCTGATGACCAATCAGAGGAATTCCCACTCCTACAGTTGGGAGAGCCGGTATATTCGGTTACTAAAACACCTCAAGTGTGGTTGGATCATGGAGTTGTTGAACAAGAAGGAGCTTTAATCCTCATCTGGAATGTGGTGGAAGAACTATTCCCAGAAGGTCTGCTCGACGAAATGTTTAATAGTTACTGCAATTGGTTACAACAGTTAGCAACCTCTGATGAAGCTTGGTCTCAGACTAACCTCCAACTTTTACCACCAGCTCAAATAACCCAACGAACAGAAGTCAATCAAACTACTGTACCGATTTCTGAGGAGACTCTACACAGTCTCTTTGTTAAACAAGTAAAACAGCTTGGGGAAGCGATCGCCGTCATCACTCCAGAGCATACCCTTACCTATCAGGAACTCTACACCCAAGCTCACAAAATTGGGCAGAAGTTACAGCACTTAGGAGCTACCCCTAACACTTTAGTAGCTGTATTAATGACGAAAGGTTGGGAACAAGTCGCAGCAGTTTTAGGCATTTTAATGTCAGGAGCAGCTTACTTACCCATAGACCCAACATTGCCCCAGGAAAGGCAGTGGCATTTACTAGAGCAAGGAGAAGTTAAGCTAGCTCTAACTCAAGCTCATCTCACTGGTAGTTTATCTTTACCAGAACATATCCAATGTTTGTCTGTTGGTGCTGAGGAATGGGAAACGATAGAAGTGAATCCCTTAGACTCAGTGCCAAGTGTTTCTGATTTAGCCTATGTTATCTTTACTTCCGGTTCCACAGGCACCCCGAAAGGAGTAATGATTGACCATCGCGGGGCAGTTAATACTATATTAGACATCAACCAACGCTTTGAAATTCAACCTAATGACCGAATACTAGCTGTCTCAGCCTTGAATTTTGACTTGTCAGTATATGATATCTTTGGTGTTCTGGCAGCGGGAGGAACTATAGTCATGCCCAGTCCAGATGGAGCCAAAGACCCGGCACACTGGGTAGAGTTAATGAGTAAACACCAAGTCACTCTCTGGAATACAGTGCCAGCATTGATGCAAATGTTGGTAGAATACCTATCCCAGCACCCAGACCGCTCCTCATTTCCACTAAGATTAGCACTATTGAGTGGAGATTGGATTCCATTAAATTTACCAGAACAAATCAAAACTTTCTGGTCTCAAGCACAAGTAATGAGTCTAGGAGGGGCAACAGAAGCATCAATTTGGTCAGTCTACTACCCAATTACTACTGTAGACCCAGAGTGGAAGAGCATACCTTATGGCAAACCCCTAGCTAATCAACGTCTATATATACTCAATGAAAGGATGGAACCATGCCCGAATTGGGTTCCCGGTCAACTCTATATTGGTGGTATTGGTATAGCTCAAGGTTATTGGCGCAATGAAGAAAAGACAAATGCTAGTTTTATTATTCATCCTCATACTGGAGAGAAATTATATAAAACTGGAGATTTAGCTCGATATTTACCAGATGGGAATACAGAGTTTTTGGGTCGTGAAGATTTTCAAGTAAAAATCAGTGGTTACCGTATTGAACTTGGAGAGATAGAAGTTTCCTTACAGAAACATCCTGCTGTCAAAGAAACGGTAGTCACAGCAGTAGGTGAATTAGAGAATAAGCAGCTTGTCGCTTATATAGTTCTTCACCCAGAAACAACTGCTACAATAGATGAATTGCGCGACTACTTACAGCAGTGTTTGCCTGAATATATGGTTCCTCCTAATTATATTTTCCTAGAAGCACTGCCTCTGACTCCAAATGGTAAGGTAGATCGCAAGCGGTTGCCTGCTCCTGAGCTGAAATTTGCTCCAACTACTGAGAATTATGTCCCACCTCGTAATAGTCAGGAACTACAATTAGTCAAAATGTGGGAAGATATATTAGGTGTTCAGCCAGTAGGTGTTTGTAGCAATTTCTTTGATTTGGGTGGTCACTCACTCCTAGCAGTACGCTTAATGAACCGAATAGAGCAAGAATTGGGACGATCTTTACCTTTATCAACTCTATTTCAGTCTTCAACTGTGGAGCAGCTAGCTAGGATTTTACATCAAGAGCAAGTGGTTTCTGACCCTTCTCCTCTAGTTCCAATTCAGCCTCAAGGTTCCCAACTACCCATATTCTGCGTACATCCTGCTGGTGGTACAGTGTTCTGCTACTTTGAGCTAGCCCAACTTTTGGGTACAGAACAACCATTCTATGGTTTGCAATGCTTGGGTCAAGTAGAGGGAGAAGAACCTTTGACCTCTGTAGAAGATATGGCCGCTGTTTACCAGAAAGCTATTCGAGAAGTCCAACCAAAAGGTCCTTATATTTTGATGGGTTGGTCTTTTGGAGGCATGGTAGCATTAGAGATGGCTAACAATTTGCTAGTCGAAGGTGAGCAAGTTGCTTTTTTGGGTTTGATTGATACCTATGCTCCCTCTCAAATGCCCGATGAGGAAAATTTATCAGAAAATGTAGAAGTTGTGTTAGAGTTGTTTGGGGGGGACCTTTCATTACCTTGGGAGGAAATTCGGCAACTCCCACAGGAGAAACAGGTGGCTCTAATTTGGGAGCAAGCTCGACAGGCGAATCTAGTTCCTCCTGATTTTGACGCAACTCAGTTAGAACGGCTTTTGCATATAATGAAGCTTAATCACAAGGCTATGCGCAGTTACTCACCACCAACTTATCCTGGCATGATTACTTTGTTGCGAGCCGAAGCAGGTTCAGTTGCTATTTCACCAGAAGTAGTGACAGTTGATGCCACTTTAGGTTGGAAAGAAGTAGCGATCTCTGGTGTTGATGTATACACTGTTCCTGGTTATCACGAATACATGGTTCACCAGCCCAATGTAGCCATTCTAGCTGACCAGCTAGCATCCTGCATTGAAAAATCTCTGAGTACATATCAGCAGAATTCATCCCAGGGATGATTTTTGTTGCCACATTAACTGAAAATTTTTACTATGCTCAAAAACTACGAAATTATTGATGCTGACAGCCATGTTTTAGAACCATTAGACCTCTGGGAAAAATATCTAGAACCAGAGTTTAAACATTTTGCTCCTAAAGAAAACTATATGCTTGATGGTGAATCTATATTGTATAAGTTCAACCCATCTGATTTTGTGGAGTCAGAAGCGGCTAAAACTGCGCAAAAAGACCCAGATATGTATAAGGGAGCTTATGACCCTCAAGCACGAGTTGAGTTGATGGATAAGATGGGTTCTAACATGACTTTTCTCTATCCATCAATGGGATTGTGGATGTGGTCTATTGATACAATGGACTCGAAGTTAGCAGGAGCTTTTGTTCGCTCCTATAACAATTGGTTACATGATTTTTGCAATCACGCTCCTCAAAAATTGAGGGGTATAGGAGCCATTAACCAACACGACCCAGAAGAAATGGTACCTGAGTTACAACGGATTGTGGAATTTGGTTGGAAGGCTGTATTTATCCGTCCTAACCCTGTAAAGGGAAGGATTTTAAGCGATCCCGCCTACGAACCATTTTGGAGCGAATGCGAACGTCTGAATGTAGCAGTAACTGTTCACGAAGGAACTCACAGTCGTCTACCTACTACTGGTGCAGACAGATTTAACACTCGCTTTGCTCTTCATGCTTGCTCCCATCCTATGGAGCAAATGATGGCACTTTTGGCACTAATTGAAGGGGGAGTTTTAGAACGTCATCCACAACTCAGAGTGGGATTTTTTGAATCAGGTTGTGGTTGGCTTCCTTACTGGTTATGGAGATTAGACGAGGAATATGAAAACCTTTATTTTGAGGTAAAAGATAATGTCAAGATGAAACCTTCAGAGTATTTCCATCGCCAATGTTATATCGGTTTTGAGGTTGATGAGCCTTATTTAGCACAATTAATTGAATATATTGGTGCTGATAAATTACTATTTGGTTCAGACTTTCCACATATGGATCATCCGAATTTTATCGAAAGTGTGGATGAAGCTCTAGCACTTCGAGAAAGGTTACCAGAGGATACTATCAAGAAAATTCTCCATGATAATCCTTTGCGTTACTATGGATTAGCTTAAACACACTGGAGAGCTAACAGTTAGTTTATTGAAGAAGTGTGGGAGATTTGAAGCTAAGTTATCAAGGCTGCAATACCTAAATCGTCATAAAAGGCTTGGTTCTGCTATCTGCAAAAGACTTTTTTAGCAAACCCTAATAGATTGATAGATTATAGGTGCATAAGTCGATTTTAACTTCTCTGGCGTTATATTTTTCCCTTGCTAGCATCAACTAGACAGGACAGGAAGCTATTGTAGATAGCTTCCATCCCACATTCCACCGGAACTGTCGGCAGCACTCCGTCCACAGGCATCAACGGTCAAGCCGACCGCATCCAATTAGGCCTTGCTGATTAAATCTGTATTTACAGATAAAGGTTTTAGCCTTTTTGGGGCCTTGAAAAAGTGCCTGGTTTTCAGCTCTTCACGCTCAAAAAGGAGCGTATTTTAGGCGCATAGTTGGGCAGAATAATCTTGGGACAATTCTTACTCCTACCTCCTCTAATATCATGTCCGGTTGAATACTTATTATTAAGGTAGTAGGGGAGTAGGGGAGTAGGGGAGTAGGGGAGTAGGGAAAATAGAAAGATTTACTGTTTAAGCACTCGTGATAAGTTTTTTCATCACTGATTATCCGGACATGATATAAATTCCCTTTTCTCCTGTCTCCTGTCTCCTACCCTCACCTACAAGACTTTTTCAGCAAACCCTAATTACCAAACTCCTTACGCTCCAGAATATTTACACAAGCTAATAAGACTCTAAAAGTCAAACCCCCACCAATTAATATTCCTACCCACTCCAAATATGGTAAACGAGGCAACTGTCTTACAACTTCATCAACAACTTCAACATTAATAGGTTGAATAACCCCAAAATATTGCTGATAGAGGAATACATACAGTGTTCCAAACCCACCTATCAGCAATACAGATGACAAAGTACGCAAAATCACCGCCAACGATAAAGCAAACTTGTTAACTGTTAACTCAAAAGGTATAGTTCGCTGTCGGACTTGAGGCAGAATCAGATCGTTATACTCAGCAACAGTTTCTGATAATATATTCATTGATGCCATCATACTCTCCGGGCGCAAACTTTGAATTAAAGCACGACGCCCCGATTCTTTACTATACTTTTTGCTAACCTTGAAGTAATCAAAATCTGGCAACAAATACTGAAGCGAACCATCTAACGTTAAAAGAGACCGACTAACTTTCAGAAATGACCAGTTACTGGGAATACCATATTTAATTAAAACTTGAGAAAATTCTGCTGTAGCTCCACCCAGAGATTTTTCCTTGTATGATAACCCCTTAAGTCCCGATCTAGCTGCCCAAGTCTGAGTTGCTTGTGCTATCTCTACCCGTGCTTTAGAAATATTTACCTTGGGTATATCCACAGCCAACCGTATAATATAATCAGCAGCTTTAGTAAAATCTCCCTCTGATAAGGCATTATTGTATTTCACATATGTAATTCTCAATTCTTTGTCTAGAGAACCCGTACTTCCTAAATCAATCAGCACAAACTTGTTCTTACGCAACAAAATAATGTTACCTGGATGTAAGTCACCATGATAGAGATTATCTTCATATATCTGTCGCAATAATGATAAGTATAACCTTTCCCCTACCTTTTCTGGGTCTACGTCGTTTTCGTCCTCCCATCTTCTGGCTTTGGCGCGATCGCGTTGATAAGTCCTAATATAATCTGACATCAATACACCATCAATAAATTCCATCACCAAGACTCGACGTTTAGAATATTTATCATAAACTTTCGGAGCATATATCTTGTGTGCCTTTAGTGTTTTTTTCATCTGACGAATACTAGATGCTTCATAGCGAAAATCTAACTCTTCTCTAAAAGTTTTCTCAAGTTCTAATACAGCTTCATCTAAACGTAAATAACTACCAACATTTAAAGATATCAACAAATTGATAAAAACCTTAATTATGTCTAAATCTCGTTTAAAAGTATCTTCTAAACCAGGACGCTGAATCTTGACCACCACAGGAATTAGCTTTTTCCGCTTCCGCAAAATGGCTTTATGAACTTGACCAATAGATGCAGCTGCTAAAGGTTCCTCATCAAAAGACTCAAATATCTTCTCTATTGGTTTACCTAATTCTGATTCAATAGTTGACCGTACTATATTAAAAGGAAACCCAATAGCTTCATACTGTAACTTGAGTAGTTCATCACATACTTCATCTGGAAATAAGTCACTTCGCAGTGCTAGTATTTGACCTGCTTTTACCCAAAAACCACCAAACTCTTCAAAAACTTCTCGTAATTGAGTGGCTGTTTTTTGCACATCCGACTTACCAGTAAATTTGCGATATTGTACTCCTAAAAAATAAACTATGAATCGCCAAATAACGTAGGGGGTTGATAACCGACGGTCATCAAGATTCTCCACAATTTTGACTTTTTTTCGGTCTTTTTTTTCAACTATAGGTGTAGGAATATACTTCTTCTTTATCATATTTTCGACTATACTAATAAATTATTTATTAATTGTGTACTTTACTATTGGTACTTACACATTTTTTTGCAGGAAAAATACTTCCAAATCAGTCTAGACAAGGGAATTACGTCGATGCCTTAAAAATGGCTAGAACATATCCTTATTCAGGATTTATACCTTTTTGACGTAAAAGCCTCTACCCATCTATAATTTGAGTCTATATTTATGGCTTTATTTTTTGTAAGTCCCACTACTTTGTTTCACCGTTGACTTTTTAGATTTACTTTTGATTAAAGTCTAGAAAATTACTCAGAGTTCATATTAAAAACACTCAGATTTTGAAAAATCTAAAATTCATTTACAATACTTTTTTAGTTATCAAACTGTAGATCAGTTACACCTTTAAAGTAATATTTTTCATAATGAATATTATCATATTTAATTAACTATATAGTGAAAACTCTTTAATTATTTTGGAAAAATTGCTAGATATCAAATATTGTATGCAACAACGATCGCTAACTAATTTTTTATTTCATACTTATTTACTTAGGTATCAAATCAAGGAAATTTTTACTCAAATAAATCATCATTAACTATCGTAAATTTAGCTAATCTAAGATTAAATATTGCGGTCGCAATATTAAAGTCTCATTTTAATTAGGTTTGGATTCATCGTTCAATAACAAAATCAACTCTTTGCGTCAATTTATATGATGCAAATATCATACTAATTGCTCGCTGATTTTTATCTTTTTTTTATAAAAAAATTAAATATATTTTGGTGATTTCGGTAATTTAAAATTATAAACTTGACAACAATAACAAAGATTGATAATTGAATAAATTACTTTAGCGATACTGCTGACGCAACGCTCCGTGAACGCCTACTCCCTCATCAATAAATTCCTCCCTAATTTTTGCTCAATCCATTATCAAAAACTAACTAACTTCACCTATACAATAAGCTTTTATCCCCTGAGAGGCAAACCAATTAATCGTTATTTCTGCTTGAGTCGGTGACACCAAAACCACAAAACCAATCCCCATATTAAAAGTATTAAACATCGCCTCCTCTTCAACATTTCCAACGGCGGAAATCCACTTAAAAATAGGAGGAATATCCCAACTGCTTTTATCTATATCAATAGACATTCCCTTTGGCAAACAACGAGGTAAATTTTCTGGTAAACCACCCCCAGTAATATGAGCCATACCATGAATATCTAAACCTGCTTTTTGTGCTGCTAAAATTGGTTTGACATAAATTTTTGTTGGAGTTAATAATGCCTCTCCTAAACTTGTTTTATTCAAATAATCTGGGCAATCTTGTAGAGAAATATTGTACTCGTCAATAATCTTTCTCACCAAACTAAAACCATTACTATGAACACCACTACTTTCCAACCCGATCGCCACATCGCCCACTTGTACCTGAGAGCAATCCAAAATCAAGCTTTTTTCCACAATTCCCACACAAAAACCAGCTAAGTCGTACTCACCAGGTGGATAAAAACCAGGCATTTCAGCAGTCTCTCCTCCAATTAAAGCACACCCCGCTAAACGACATCCTTCAGCAATACCAGAAACCACTTCAGTTAACTGTTGCTGATTCAATTTTCCTGTTGCTAAATAATCCAAAAAAAATAGAGGTTCCGCCCCCGATGTCAACACATCATTAACACACATAGCAACCAAATCAATACCAACAGTATGATGACGGTTAAGAGTATTTGCTAATTTTAATTTTGTGCCCACACCATCAGTACCCGAAACCAAAACAGGTTCTGTGTAGCCACTCGGCAAAGCAAATAAACCACTAAACCCACCTAATGCTCCTAAAACTTCTGGTCGGTGGGTGCTAATAACCATATTGCGGATATTATCTACAAATTCACGACCCGCTTCAACATCAACACCAGCTTGTTTATAATCCATCATGTCTTAGGCCAAAACTTTGATTGTGCGCTAGACAACAAAATATTAAGAAACCCATTTCTGAAAGACTCTCGATCTTACAAAGGCAATTTCATAAATCCCTGCTTTTGTCAGGATGTCTAGCCTTTAGAAGTTTATCATCTGTATTGCCTCTATGAAATTAACCAAATTTTTTTTCTAATTTGATTCCCAATCTGAAAAGTTTGTGATACTCTATTGCAGTCTCTTAATAATACTTAAACATCGAAGAGTTTGGGTTATCCGGAATAGTCTTAGCTGGACTATGCCCAGATAAGTTCAATTCAACGAGTGCTCCTTGACATACTCCCGACGTTGTACTTTAGCGACAATCGGGGATTCTTCAACCCGCACGCGGAGTTGCAGTTTATACAGAGAGAGGTGATGTCCTCCCCCTGTCTCCCTCAGTATACAATGTTCTGGCTCTCCCATACGGCGCTGAATCAAATATTACAGCGCGGGAATTCCCGCCAGGAAAGTTAAAAAAATAGGTTTATGAAGCACAAAATTTGGACTTTTCTTACTACTTTCTTGATATTTTCTAGTGTAGGTGTAGGTTACTCTTATGCAGAGACTCTTCAAGAAGACAACTTTTATAAAAAAAACGAACCAATAGATAAAAGCTTAGAAACAAATGATAACTTACAGAAAACTGTTGCCAATAGGCAGACAGATGTGATGAAAGTTGGAGAATACCAGTTAAATACAGGACAAGGGAAAGATACTGTCACTGAAATTTTGGCCCATGAACTAACTGGTCGTCAAGCTGCAACTCTCTATGTTCGTAATATTCCAGTTCTTACTTTTCTTGATTCTCAGGATAAGAAGGCAAATAATATTAGTTCAGAGTCTAACTCAGACTCTTCGGTGAAAGTAGCTACTATTCAATCTTCTCATTCCAATCAACAAAAAGATCCTGTGTGGCGAGCATCAATAGTTGCCTCGAAACTAAATCAATTGATGCAGGAAAGTCCCGATCTGGAGATTACAGCTAAGTGGGATACATATACCGAAAGCTACATGATTCTGGTCAATGACCAAAAGTTAGTAAAAATAGATGGACAAACTATTCTTCCAGATACTACTAACGATTTAGCCACAGATACCCTACAAGCAACTAACCGTCTAAGACGACAGGTTAATAATGCCCCTCCTTTAAAAGAAATAATGGGTAAACCAAAACCAAAACCACAGCCAGAACCACAAAAAATAGCTGTTGGACCTATTACTTTCCAATATCAAGGTTGGGCTTCTTGGTACGGCCCTGGATTTCATGGTAACTTAAGTGCCAGTGGCGAACGTTACAATCAATATGCCATGACAGCAGCCCATAAAACTCTGCCTTTTGGAACCAAGGTACGAGTAACTAATCTCAATAATGGTAGTTCAGTCATTGTCAGGATTAACGATCGTGGTCCATTTATTCGAGGCAGAGTTATTGATTTATCTGCTGCGGCGGCTCGTATTTTAGGTATGATTCAGAGTGGAGTTGCTCCTGTAAAAGTTGAAGTTATTGATACTCGTGGGTCTTAATTTTGGTATTTACAGGACTTACGCAAATTGACCTTTGAAGCACCATCTGTAGGGGCGAATGGCATTCGCCCTAGCCATAAGTAGAGTCCCTGGGTAAGTCCTGATTTATTTATTTAATTTTTCACTCTACATGACTACAGGAGTAGTGACTCTATTGACATCCGATACTGTTTTGTTAAGGTTTGCTAACAATGCACAGCAAGATTAACCTGCTTCAGGGGTATCTCCCAATGTCTACAAGAAAACCTGTAGACGCAAATGAATTACTTACCGAAAATTTGTGGTATAAAGCCTCCCCTTTTAAGGGGATAAAAAGCGGTCGTAGTGCAGCTTCCCGAAGGGTGGGATGGCGAGGAAACCTGCGCCATATCCAATCGACCAAGAGAAGAAAAAATTTCATGATTAGTCAATCCTATCCGTTTTAAAGGAGAGGTAATTCTAAATTCGCGCATTCTAAATTCGCGCATTCTAAATTCTTGAAATCGCCTTGGTTATCGGCTCAACAGAAGTTTTAATTACTTGACCATGAAGCGCGGCAACTTATCAGGATAGCGGTTACTTAGTGGTCTGGTGAGCGCACCACAAACTACTCTGTTTGCTAGATTTTAGCATAATCTATACAACTAGGTCGGTATAGCTGTATCAATATATATAAATATTAGTAAATCAACAATAGTTAATTAGCCTCCTTTTTTCTGTTGTTTAAGTAAGTACCTGTGCAAAATTAATTTAACATTTGTCACTAGGAAATAGGGAATAGGGACAGGACTTACGCAAATTCTTAGACAATACGCTATCGGTAGGGGTTAACGGCCGTTAACCCCTACTAGATATGGCGCTTGGTGCGTAAGTCCTGAGGGAATAAGAAATAAAATATGCTTATGTTTGAGCAGTCGGTCTAAAAATCAATTTCCTTACTTATTTAAAAGAGCATTAGACATCTCCAGAAAAGAGGCAGTAGGCAGTAGGCAGTAGGCAGTAGTGGACTGTTTGATCTTAAATGTTGCATTAGAAAATGGGGTGATGGGAACCCACCTAACCCCTCCGGTGGAGGGGAATTTGGGGTGATGGGGGGATGGGGTGACGAAAAAGCGCTCTGCACTATTTTAGGTGAAACAGTCCAGTAGGGAGAAATAATTGGTAGTGCGTCAAGGAAGTGTGGGGAGGGTGGGAAGTTGGTTCCTGTGGATTGATAATTTATGGATAAGAATTGATTTGATTTTTGATTTTTGGAGATGTCTATTAGATTATTGGGGTGGGGGCGGGTTCATCTAATTGGTTAAGACTTATTAATTTAAGGTGAAACCCGCCCCTACTATTGCAACATTTTAGGTGTGTCACGCCACTACTTAATCTTTTGTTTACAAATAGCCTCTAATATCATGTCCGGTTGAATAGTTATAAATAAACGACTCAGGACTCAGGAGGAAAGAAAGAAGAAGAAAGAGAAAGTTTTTTTTATCACTAATTATCCGGACATGATATAAGATGACAATCAAATATACAATTAATTTTGTAATTTTACTTGACTACTTGGGTAATTATTCAAGAATTTAGAATTAAGAATGCGCGAATTTAGAATTACCTCTCCTTTAAAACGGATAGGATTGATTAATCATGAAAATTTTTCTTCTCTTGGTCTGATGGATATGGTTAGAAAACCCATCCATCCCACCCTTCGGGAAGCTGCGCTACGACCGCTTTTTATCCTCTTAAAAGAGGAGGCTTTCAACCACGATTTTTCGGTAATCGGAGGCAAATTCATGTGAATTTGTACAAAATAAACTTGAGTAAGGCAATGCTTTTAAAAGCTCTAGTTATATGCAGCTTCATCAATATTAGATATGATTTTACAGCGCTTTTCATTTCGATAGACTATTGTAGGGACGAATGGCCATTTGCTAACGCAAAGCTGCGCTAACGCCCCTACACAATTTTTGTTTTGTTGTGACGATGTGGTTTAGAGATCGGCAAAAGCGCTGTAATGTTTTTACTGGTAAATCATAATAACTTTCTTCTATTCTCTCCTAGGAAAAAATATTTCTGTTACTATTACCAAGACCCAATTATCAATATTATTTTTATAAAAAATGCGTTTATTTACTACTATTGCAGGTTTGCAATGCTATTTAAACTTATTGAAAAATGACCTCAAAAAATCTCCACATACTGTTGGTTTAGTACCAACAATGGGAGCTTTACACCAAGGACATTTAAGCTTGATTAAGCGTGCTAGAGAAGAGAATAAAATTACTGTTGTAACTATTTTTATTAATCCTTTACAGTTTTCTCCTACTGAAGATTTCCAACAATATCCTCGACAGTTAGAAACAGATAAAGAACTATGCGAACAAGAAGGAGTAGATATTATTTTTGCTCCCACTCCTGGAACGATGGGGATGGAAAATGAGCTGTCTACTAATGCTCAAAATCAGACAACTACAGTTGTTCCTCCATCTAGCATGACATCAATTATGTGTAGTCTTTCTAGACCTGATTTTTTTCAAGGAATTGCCACTATTGTAACTAAATTATTGAGTTTAGTTCAGCCAAATAATGCTTATTTTGGGCAAAAAGATGCTCAACAATTAGCAATTATTAAGCGGCTAGTAAAAGACCTCAGTTTGTCAGTTAATATTATTTCTTGTCCAATAGTTCGTGAAGCTTCAGGATTAGCTATTAGTTCTCGCAATCAATATTTAACTGTCGAACAAAAACAACAAGCTGCCATATTATATAGCTCTCTTTGTCATGGTAGAAAAGTATTTTTAGAAAATCTAAATGCAGCAAATATTGTAGAAAAAATTAAAAATGCTGTGCAGGAACAATTGGCAACTTTACCATTTATAAAACTAGAGTATGTAGAAATAGTAAATCCAGAGAATTTACAACCTTTAGAAAATATTCAGGATATAGGTTTATTAGCGATCGCTGCTCATATTGGTTCTTGCCGTTTAATAGATAATATACTTTTGAGAAACCGCAAACCAATAATTGCCATTGATGGTCCTGCTGGAGCTGGCAAATCAACAGTAACTAAATTAGTCGCACAAAAATTAGGACTTTTGTACTTGGACACAGGGGCAATGTATCGAGCCGTAACATGGATGGTTTTACAGGCTAATATCCCAGTAGAAGATGAACCCCAAGTAGCAGAATTAGTCAGTCAATGTCAGATTAGCTTTAATGACCCTGAAAATAACCATGTCATTATTAATGGCCAGGATGTTACAGAAGCAATTCGGACCAGGGAAGTTACAAATAATGTTTCAGCTATTGCAGCTCAGGCAACTGTCAGGTATTTTATGGTAGAACAACAACAAAAATTTGGAACGAAAGGAGGAATAGTAGCAGAAGGACGAGATATTGGTACTCATGTATTTCCCAATGCTGAACTAAAGATTTTTTTAACAGCTTCTGCTGAAGAGCGATCGCGACGACGACTGCTAGAGTTACAACAAAAAGGTCAAACTAATATCAGTTTAGAACAGGTAAAAAAAGATATTATTCAACGAGACCAAAAAGATGCCAACCGGAAAATTTCTCCCTTAAGAAAAGCTCCAGACGCTATAGAAATTAGTACCGATGGTTTAAGCATAGCTGAAGTTACTCAGAAAATTGTAGAACTTTACACACAAAAAAATCCACAAATATAGTTCATTTAATCCGGAAAATACTTATTAGATTAAGATTAGTGAGATGAAACTCAGGAGGAGAATCAAGTATATTATTTTTCTCAATAAAAATATTTTTAAGAATAGCTATTATTTTCATTAATTGATAATTGATAATGGATAATTGATAATTACCTCGGGTTTTAACCGTTACGGAATTGAATATAAGGAAATATCCTAGCACTTTTTTTACCATTAAAAGGGTCGGCTTTAAACCATAATTATTTAATTATTAATTATTATTATTTTATTAATTATTCGGTAAAAATAATAGTTATGTCGCCTAAAAACTAGAAAAAAACTTAAAGATAGCTGAAAAAATCAAACAATTAGAATCACAAAGGTGTGTAGGAGAAATATGACAAATTTAGATTCACTATCCAGACAAGGAAAATCTTTAGCAACAGTGATAGCTGCTAGTGGAAGTTTCTTAATCGGGATGTTATTGCCCATGGAAATATGGACAAATCAACAAACAAATACAAAAGCAACTACAGTTAAAACAGCAACAAATACAGATACAGTTAAAATAGCAACAAATACAAAACAAATAAATCAGTCAGCAAATAACAAAGAAACTCCATTAGAAGTAATTAAAATTAGTTCTGTTGTTGCTAAAAAAATTAATAATACCAAACAACAACTGAGGGAATTAGAATTAAAAACCTTTAATTTTAGCGTGCCCAAAAGATTCCAAAGTCAAACAATTAAAAATGTTACTCTTAATAGCAAACAAAAAGTTATTTCCTTAACCTTTGACGACGGTCCGTGGAACAAAACCACAGAACAAATATTAGAGATTCTCAAAAAACATAATATTCGAGCAACTTTTTTCGTAGTCGGCCAACATTTAAACGTACGTCAAGAAATAGGCAAAAAAATTGTGGAAGAAGGTCACGTTATTGCTAACCACACATGGAACCACCCTTCTAGAAGTAGTAAAATGAGTTCAGACCGGATCAAAAGCGAAATTGGACGTACAGCAGACCTCATATATAAAATCACAGGTAGGACTACCAACCTATTTCGTCCTCCTGGAGGTGTCCTGGTTAATGGTTTAGCTGACTACGCTAAAGAACGGAAACACACTGTAGTCTTATGGTCTGCTGATTCCGTAGACTGGTATTACAGGTCAGCCCAAAAAATTACTAAAAAAGTTTTGAATAAAGCCAGTAATGGTGGAATTGTCTTACTACATGATGGTGGTGGCCCAAGAGGTCACGTTGTTGAAGCTCTACCCAATATTATTGCTGGGTTGAAAAAGCAAGGTTATGAATTTGTTACCATACCAGAATTACTAACAATTAAAGATAGAGAGCTACATCAGGAAGAATTAGCAAAAAAAAGAGAAATTAAAAAACAAGAAACAAAGGCAGAAGCGAACAAGGAGTAAACTATATAATTAATAATTAAATAATTCAGGTTAAAATCCTTCCCTTTCAAGGGGAAAAAATTTCTTTTTTTCCTTGAGCTTCAACCCTCTCCCTTTTCAGTTATCAGTTATCAGTTATCAGTTATTAGTTATTAGTTGTAAAAATTATGAATGGTGAAGTGTTAGACTGGTGTACCTTAAATAATATGAAATACGCTGTAAATCCAACGGCATAAGAGAAAGATTTGATTTTTGATTTTCTACTTCCCGAATAATTAAGGTTTGCTGATTAAATCTAAAAGTACTGAAATATAAAGATTTTAGCATTTTTTAGTTAAAAAAGTCCAAGCTTAATGGTCATAATGGTTCAAAAAATTAGCATTTTAGGCGGCTTTGTTGCCCAGAATAATCAAGGGATTATTCTTCCTCCTACCTCCTCTATAATTCCCATTTCTCCTGTCTCCCCCTCCTGGGAGGGGAAGACCCACCCTAACCCCTCCTGGGAGGGGAGGGGCGAGGGGTGGGTTGTCTCCTACCCTTACCCATAAGACTTTTTCAGCAAACCCTAATTGTTGATCAACCCATCTATTAGTACCTTTGACCAAAACAAAATGGCTTCTATAGCTCGCAAAAATTTATTAGAAGATATTCCTCGATTTATCGTAGCCCAAGCAGGAATATTATTTGCAGTCAGCTTAGTGACAATTCAAACAGGCATATTAAATGGGTTTGCTCGTTCCACAACCCTACTAATAGATAAATCCAATGCAGATATTTGGATCGCCTCTAATGAAATGGTCAACTTCGAGCTGACAGAACCCCTAATTTATGGTCAATTGAATCAAGCTAAAACAATAGAAGGTGTCCAACAAGCAGAAGCTTTAATTTTAGGCTCAGTGAGATGGCGGCCTCAGAATGGAGAAATGAGTCCATTAATGGTGGTGGGATTTAATCCAGATGGACAACTGTTTAACCCAGGAAAAGTCATTGAGGGTAACGTCAGGGACCTAAAGCAACCTTTCGCAGTGATGGCCGACCAAAGCAGATTATCCAGTATGCTTGCAGAGGGAGTAGGAACAACGGCGATCGCAGGTTCCCTACCAGCAAAATTAGTGGCAGTGACAAAAGGTACTCAATCAATTGTATCAAGTACCTTATTATTTACATCCCTAGAAAACGCTAACACATATATTAGTGCAGGTATTAACGCTGAAGTTAACTGCAAAGTTGTAGGAGCAGGAAATCTTCAATGTACAAAAGTAGTAGAAAAAAAAGACCCCACTCAAAAGTTGGAAGAAACACCAGCACCAAAAAATTTAGAAGTAGCAGATCCGATCGCTTATATATTAGTCAAAGCTAAACCAGGTGAAGATTTACAAGTATTAAAACAAAGAATAGAAGAGGCGATACCAGATACCAATGCTTACACTAAAAATGAATTATCTGAAAAAACCAGATTTTTTTGGTTGGCACGAACAAATATTGGTTTAGTTTTGGGAATGGGTGCAGTAGTAGGTGTAATTGTAGGCATAGTAGTGGTTGCCCAGATTTTGTATTCATCTGTGTCTGACCACCTGAAAGAATTTGGTACTCTCAAGGCAATGGGTGCATCTGATAAGGAGTTGTATGCAGTAATTGTGGAGCAAGCAATTTGGATGGCAGTTTTAGGTTATCTCCCTGGGATGTTGGTGTGTTTAGGGTTGAGTGGTTGGGTGGCAAGTAAAGGAATTATTATTTTGATTACACCTTTGTCTGCACTTGGAGTATTAGGTGTAACTGTTTTTATGTGTGTCGGGTCAGCTTTCTTTGCTATTCAAAAAGTAACTCGTATCGATCCTGCAATTGTATTTAAAGCTTAGAGATAATTTCAATTGTTGGTCGCAAGTCGATTTGAAGAAGGTTGTAGGTGGTAGTTTTAAGTTTGGTAGTTCTGGTCGCGTAATGGTATATGGGAGCTAACAACACCTAGTAAAGTAGTAGTAGTAGGGCGTCTAGACTAAAATTGTGAGTAAAATCTAACCCTCCGATCCCCCCTATCCCCCCTTAGAAAGGGGGGACTGTTTTATTCTCCGTAGACACGGGGACGCGGAGACACGGGGATAGAGGCTTTTATAGCAGTCGAAGTAAAGGTTAGGACAGGTCAAAAGCTTAAAACTCAGACAACGTAATACTTTTCCTTCTTCCTTCTTCCTTCTTCCTTCTTTCTTCTGCTATAATTTATGATATTAAGTTGACTTTTCACCATTTTAGTCAGAGCAAAAGGGACGCTTATTGGCTGAAAAATCGGCAAATTTTGATAAATTTCACTGTTCCACGATCCCCATTACTCCCGTTCTCTCGCTCATCGTTAATCTACAATACTTTGAAACAGCCCTGCCCTTAGAAAACTATCCCTGATAAGGAACTCCTGAAACCTTGATGGGAGGGTGGGGAGGATGGGGAGGTGTGGGGAGTGTGGTCCGTAAGAATATTCAAAAAAACATCTAATTCAATACACTTTTCTGAGGAAAAAGCCTCTCAAATGATTTACACATAACTTCTCACTAATGTCCGCGTTTTATGTTAAGAAAGATGTTTATAAAGCATAGCTTAGAAAGGGGGGTTGGGAGAGGTCTTCATTTTCTCAAACTTACCTAAATTCTAAAGCTAGAGGTGCTAGTAGCAAAATCATATCATAATCGTATTTTTAAGATTGGTATAACTTTTTATGCTAAATAAAATCAATGAATTCAGAACAACTTATTTTTTTATTTATAATCATACCAATTTAATGCGAGACTTTACAGAACAGGACTTATACCAAATCCCGTACAGATATACCCGTTATATTCCACCCTATAGAGACTTTGTATGCAAGGTATCTACAGAGTTTTCGCGGTTTTTTCAAAACGGGTCTGTTGGACTCGGATTTGGTATTACGCAGGGACTCTACAGATAGCTACTCCCTTCCCGGCACAAGATTATAATTAGTGTAGTACTAATGCCATTTGCGTTCCGCAGAGCTGCCACTAATATCAAATCCGTTTGAGCGCAAACCCTAGTTATTGACACTCCACGGGATAAATCCGCGTGGATTCGTGACTAGGAGTTGTAAATCGGGTTAAAACCTCGATTTTCAAATTGCTCGCAACAACCACATTGCCAGTACCATACCGTAGTACGTATACAACAGCAGTCCACGCTTACGGTGTCAATTGCCACTACTCTCTCCGGCCAAAAGACCATTGAGCCTACTTTTTAAGTTTAAGGTTAATTATAACACATTTTTTGACTACGGATTAAAATCCGCGCCCGTCGTTTCCATCCACTGCTTAAAAGACGGTGGTTTCCCACTTACCGAAATTTTACGATGAAAACTGCTATAAGCAATCTATAACTGTTTAACCGAATTTGATATTAAAAGTAAATTTGCGTAAATCCTACAGAGTTAGGTGTTACCTATTAGGTGCTATACCAATTTGATGTGAGACTCCACAGAATGATGAAATTTATTAACTTGTCTGTTTCGATCTACAGTTAACTCTGATTAAGATATTATTCTATGCAACTTTATATTAATTTAGTATTAAGTTTTTGCACTTTGAATCAAAGAGCGGTTAAATTTTCCAGAACTCAAATCTACCGATCAAAAAGTAGTTTTTTAAGTGTCTATCTAATCTTTACTATCTTTGACAATCTTTACCTAGCTAAACCAACAGATATACTCTTTATCCTATTCCTATAAAAATATAGAATCTTAAGCAAATTGGATGTTTTTTCATCAAAAAAAGCCAAAAATACATTGATTTTTCTTAACTTTAAGTAAAGCTATTATCTAAATTTTTCTAGTTGTTTATACAAATAGAGATAGTATATATCAAACCCTTCAATCAATTTTTGTATAGTAAAAAACAGTATATTTGGGAAAATCAACTCATCATTAATATTCAACTAGAACTCATAATTTTGATATGAGTACAAAATTAAGTAATTTTACTGATTATTAAATGTATAATTTTAAATTTATTAATTATAAATTATAAGTAAATACAACTAAATATTGAATAAAATGATACAAATAATGTGATTTGCCTTGAGCTGAGTCACTATGACCTAGTGATATAGAACAAAATTTACGCCATAATGCTCACTAACACCCCGAGATCCAAATCACTATTCTTACAATACAATTACTGGTATATATAAATTAATAAAATAACTTAGATCGTCAATCATATAAGTATAAAATTGAGGACAGACTAAAAATGTCTAATATCAGCAAAAGTAAAATTGAATATAACGAGCGATCGCTTAGAACATTAGCTAGAGCTTTAACTATGTCTGAGGGTGATTTTTCCCTAATTTTAGTCCGTTGTAATTCTCCAGAATTAAGAGAACAGATTCTCGAAAAACTTAAACAAGAATACCCTGTAGAATACCAAGAGTTAGCATTAGACCACTCTACTGATACCCTTTACTCTAGTATCAACCAAAATTTAGGCCCGATTTCCCCAAAAGCTTTGATGGTTAAAAGTTTAGAATCAGTTAATACTCTAGACAGATTATTAATAGCAGCTAACCTACTCAGAAATAAATTCCAAAACTTTCACTTTCCATTAGTATTGTGGGTGACAGATGAAATCCATAAAAAATTAATTCGTGTAGCACCAGATTTTCAAAGTTGGGCATCGGCAATTAGCTTTAATCCCAAATCTGCCTAAGCCTAACTTTAAAATTTTAAATGATTAGTATAATTTAATTTTATAACTCGTTCAAATTATTTATCGTTTACCGTTGAGTATTTTCTGAAAATATCCAGATGAAATATGCCTTCTCAGTCTAGACAATTATCAAAAAAGTATAAAAAGATACATATTAAATTAGTGCTTAGTGATATTGCAAGAGAATTAATAGAATTATTAAACATTTTTGATATCTAGCTCAAAAGCCGAATTAACCTTTATTCTGTCAGTGGAAATGCTAAATTTTGCTAATTTGGGTTGACAAAGACAACTCCCCATAGCGCAAGAAACCTGCCATTAGTATTTAGCCAACACCATTAAATTTGACAGAATAAGGAAGAAAAAATATGGAGACAGGTATTGAATCAATCCAGGCCAGAGAAATTCTCGACTCCCGTGGTCGTCCAACAATAGAAGCAGAAGTCCAACTAGCCAATGGTATAGTTGGCCTGGCCCAAGTGCCCAGTGGTGCATCTACAGGTAGCTTTGAAGCCCACGAACTTCGGGATGGGGATAAAGGACGCTACGGTGGTAAAGGAGTACTCACAGCAGTAAAAAACGTTGAAGAAAAAATTACCCCTGCCCTACTAAAAATCAATGCTCTCAACCAAACCTCAGTTGATAGCAAAATGATTGAAACAGACGGCTCCCCCAATAAAAGTAATTTAGGCGCTAATGCTATCCTAGCTGTCTCCTTAGCTACTGCTAAAGCGGCCGCTAATGCTGTGGGTATGCCACTATACCGCTATTTAGGAGGACCACAAGCCAGTCTGCTACCAGTACCTTTAATGAATGTAATTAATGGTGGTGCCCACGCTGCTAATAATGTAGACATTCAAGAATTTATGATCGTACCTGTGGGTGCGCCCTCATTCAAAGAAGCATTGCGCTGGGGTGCAGAAGTCTTCGCTACCCTCAGTGGAGTTCTAAAAGACAAAGGTTTACTAGGTGGAGTAGGAGACGAAGGTGGTTATGCTCCAAACTTAGGCTCAAACCAAGAAGCATTAGATATATTAATTGCAGCTATCGAGAAAGCCGGTTACAAACCAGGAGAACAAGTAGCTCTAGCATTAGACGTAGCTGCTAGCGAATTTTACAAAGATGGCAACTATATTTACGACGGCGCAACTCATTCTCCCACTGAATTGATTGATTATTTAGCTAGTTTAGTCGATCGATATCCCATCGTTTCCATAGAAGATGGCCTACATGAAGACGACTGGGACAGTTGGGTACAGCTCACCCAAAAATTAAGTAGCAAAATTCAATTAGTGGGAGATGACTTATTTGTTACCAACCCTTCTCGTTTACAAAAAGGCATTGATATGAGTGCTGGTAACTCAATTTTAATTAAACTTAACCAGATCGGTTCCCTGACTGAAACTCTAGAAACTATTGACTTAGCTACTCGTAATGGTTTCCGCTCAGTTATCAGTCACCGCTCGGGAGAAACAGAAGATACAACTATTGCTGACTTGGCAGTAGGAACACGAGCAGGTCAAATCAAAACAGGTTCTCTCTGTCGAAGCGAACGAGTAGCTAAGTATAATCGACTTTTACGGATCGAGGATGAGTTAGGCGATCGTGCCATTTATGCGGGTGCAGTAGGTTTAGGACCAAAAGGCCGAAATTAGGTTAGTGGTCTAATATCATCAAAAACTAAGCAACAACAGGAAAACTATGAGGGATAGAAACTCAAATGGGTTAATACCAGAGTTTCTTCCCATTTATCACCAATTAAGCCAAAAGTTGACTGTTGACTATAGTAACTTTCTCAACTAAACTTGAAACTATCAAATCTGTTAAATCCTTAATCAGGAAAGTTTTTGATGGAAAATCAAACTAACGTTTCATTCATTGGCACAGGGACAATGGGCTGTCCAATCATATTCAAATTACTTGACAAAGACGAGTGGAAGAGAGTGAATCAAAGAGATAAAAAAGCAACAGAACCAGCGACCGCGATAGGCGTAAGTACCTT
>NZ_BLZO01000011.1 GCF_014132355.1 Okeania sp. KiyG1 | reverse complement strand
AATAGTGCATCCCAAAAGCATCACAGGTGAATAGAGTTTGGGTTTTGCTGTCGTAGGTAAAAATAGTATCTGGCCAATGCAGATTTGGAGCAGAAACGAATTCTAAAACGTGACCGTTGCCTAAATCTAATTGGTCTCCATTTTTGACAATTTGTTTATTAAATGGTATATGAACTAAATTTTCTAAAAATTGGATTGCTACTTTTGCCCCAACAACTGTAACTTGGGGAGCTAGTTCGATAATGTCTTTGGCTAAACCACTATGGTCTGGTTCGGTATGACTAATAATTAGATAATCAATTTCTGTCGGTTTAATTAGACCCCAGAGGATGTCTAAATATAACTGACGAAATTTTGCATGGGATGTATCAACCAGAGCATTTTTTTCTCCTCGAATAATAAAGGAGTTATATGTGGTACCATTCTGTAGACCAAATTCTATATCAAAGCGATCGCGGTCCCAATCAAGGGAGCGAATGGCCGTGGTATCAGGAGCAATTTTACTTGTCTCTGTTGTTAGTCTATTTTTTACTTGGTCTGTTACTGCTACCATAAGAGACCTCTCTCTAATTTTTTTTAATTTGATTTTTAACAAGCTCTCAACTAACAGTTTTCGGCTTTTTCTACGGAGTTATCCGTCAACAGCTTTGAGGTTTGTACCTTAAATATCCAAAAATTTTATACCTCGGAACTATTTTAGGGTTTTTATCCCTAATAGGTAGTAAGTTGGACAGTTAAGAAGAAGTTTAAATCTCCCCATACACAATTTTTTGGGATTTATCGCAGTGGAAGGGAAAGAGAGGACATATCAAAAGTGGAAAACTCAGACAACGCCAGATGTTTCCTTCTGTCTCCCCCTTTCAAAGGGGGTAGGGGGATGGCTTTTGCCTCCTGCCTTCTGCCTCCTGCCTTCTGCCTTCTGCTATAAGTCAACTTAGGCTGATAGCTTATTACTGAAAGCTGAGAGCTTTATAATATCTTTACACAATTTAACTATAAGTTTTTTATAGAAAATTTTATTAGAAAGTTAAGAATATCAAATAAGGCTTTACTTATTTTCACTTTTGCGAGATATTTTTATCAAATTATGGTAAGGTTATGGGGTTTTGCTACTATCCAATGGCACAAAGGAGAGACAATGAAACACCGATTAACCACCGTGGGAGTTGTTACAACTACTTTAGTGCTGGGAAGTGCGATTCTGCCAATATCGGCACAGGCGCAGCTTTGTTATGGGTATGGCTCTGAGAAAGCAAATTATGAAACGGCCAACTTTAATATTAATATTTGCGAAACTCAAAAGGGTGAATATATATTCATTAGTCAACCTAAGAATGGAACTGAGCAAGATTGGCTGATTGTTGGTAATGCCACAAAAAGAGGTAGTTCTTGGGAAGCTTATGACCCGGTACGAGGAATTGAATATATTATTGGCCCAGACCAATATCGTGTAGATTCGACAACAGAGAATGGCCTCACAGAGCCTGTAATTAGTTACCAGGCCAAAGCAAGGGCTAAATTAAGAACTTGTTATATTCTCAGGCCAAATGGATTATATATTTTTGAGTCACGCAATTCAGCGAGTCGTAGAATTGGAGTGGTAGAAAATGGTCAGAGAATAGAGGTTATGGGAAATGAAGAAATTGGTAGTGGCACTCAAAGATTTATAGAAGTGACAAGTCCATATCAAGGATATCTAGTTTCTAGAGATAGTAATGGAAGCTATATCTCAGATTGTTCTCCTTAAATTAAGTCAAAATTCAAAAGTCAAAAGTCAAAAGTTAGAAGTTAGAAGTTAGAAGTTAGAAATTATATAGAATCTGGTTATATACAGCGCTCCCCGTTGTTATGAGGTACAGTCCGAAGCGGGCAAGATGCCCGCACTACAATACTTTCATCATTTACCAAAAAATGAAGTCCACGCGCCTCCTCTTTTAAGGGGATGAAAAAATATTCACTTCAGTATTTCAATCCCAATGCTTTAGTGGTCGGTACTGATAACTGATAACTGATAACTGATAACTGAAATGACCCTGTACCTCGTTTGCCCGAAATATGCTGTATTATGTGTTGATAATTTCTTAAATTACTTCAATTTCTCCCACTCCCCACTCCCCCACTCCCCCACTCCCCACTCCCCTACTCCCCTACTCCCCTACTCTAATGAATCAATACTATGCCAAGGTTGCTAAAGGGTTAGAAACTATTGCTGCCCAAGAATTAGAAAGTTTAGGAGCTAAAAATGTCTCTCCAGAATTTACTGGGGTAAGTTTTACAGGGGATAAGACTTTACTTTATCGAGTTAATCTTTTAAAGTAAACTTTCAACTCTCAAGATTTAGCTTTCAGCAAGCTGATAATTAGGGTGTTTTGAAAAATTCTTTTGGCAAGGGTAAAAAAAAAGGTTGATTTAATTTTTCTGTTAGTTTTATCATGTCACTATCAAGGGTTAATAACTTAAATTTTTCTCTTTGACCTATTTGATTAGCATTAGCAGTAACTATTCCATTAGCTTCAGCAGACAAATATTTGCCATGAGCAGATAAAAAGCTACATAATTCTCAGATAGTTTTTCTATTTTAAACTTTTTCCAAGAGCTAAATTTGGATTTATTTAGAACTAAATTATTGTTATGTTCAGCACATAAAGAATATCCATCGTTCGTTGTCAAAAAAAACTCTGATTTACTATTTTCCCCAGGAATCTCAACAGCTTTTAATTTAATCAAAGGATTAAAATTTTTCCATGTACAACTACTTTAGTATCTTTGACAGATACATAGAAATTTTCAAAAGTTGCAATTAAAAACATTCTAATTTTCTTGTTACTAAATAGAGTTTTATTTTCAATATCATTATTTTGACGACGTATTATGCACTTAGGTTTATCTACAATAATCTGAAGCTGGCGTTCTGAACAAAAACACTTCACTGCTCTCTGAACTCCTGGCCAAAATGGGTCAAAATCATCTCCTATTAATACTCCTTCTTCAGTTAGCAAATCCCAATATTTGACAAAATCTGAATAAACATTTTCAAAATCATGACCTGCATCTATATGGATAATATCCCCTTTAATTCCAAGATTTTTTAACATTATGGCAGCATTGACACTGGTTTGTGGTATTGGAATAATATTTTTTTCTAATCCTTTCCACATCACATTTGCTAAAAATTGGTAGTATAGTTGAGGGTATCCAAACTTGAGCTGAAGAGATTGTTGAAAATTTTTCGGGTGTTTTGGTTTCCAATGTTCCGGACTACCCAAAAAAGTATCTATGGCAATTACTATTACTTCAGGATTAATTTTTTTAGCTATCTCTGCCATGTGAATTGTGGATTGTCCTTTCCATACTCCAACTTCAATAATCACTTTAGGTTTGACTTCAGATATAATTTCAGCAAACACTTTATGTCTACCATTCCAACCTTGCAAATCTTCTGGGTATTGTTGAAAATCAAAACCATTGTAAGGGTTTTCTGGAAATATTTGAGAAATTAGGTGACTATAGTTAGCTGAATTTTTAGTTGGGTTTGGTTTCATATTTTTTATTTTTTATAGTTAGGGTTTGCTGAAAAAGTCTTATGGGTAAGGGTAGGATACAGGAGGCAACCCACCCCTAACCCCTCCCAACCCACCCTAACCCCTCCCTGGAGGAGGGGGAGACAGGAGACAGGAGAAATGGGAATTATAGAGGAGGTAGGAGCAAGAATTGTAAGAATGATTTTTCTGCCCAAATCTTGACCAAAATCCGCTCATTTTTGAACTATTACCACTTAAAACCTCGCACTTTTTGATACTTAAAAAGGCTAAAAGCTTTATATATAAATACTTTTAGGTTTAATCAGCAAGCCCTAGTTATGATTAAAGAGTTAAATAAATAGTTTTTGATTGATTTTATAAAGTACAAAAATTAGGAAGTTGTTAAATTATAACACTTAAGCGATTAATCAATTAGTGAAATAATTGCTTCATCCAATTTGGGTACATCTCAATTTTTAAGAAAGCTAAAAATTTATCCTTTCTAGGAAAATAGAAAGTAGGAACTGGGAATAGAAAAAAAGTATTTTTGCGAATATTTGAGATGAACTATCCAATTTTTCCAACTCTACCATCAAATCCTGTTATTGTAGGCTAAATACCAAAATTATTATTTCTAGGCAATGAATCAATACTATGCAAAAGTTGCTAAAGGTTTAGAAGCTATTGCTGCCCAAGAATTAAAAAGTTTAGGAGCGGAAAACATCTGTCCAGAATTTACTGGGGTAAGTTTTACAGGGGATAAGACTTTACTTTATCGGGTTAATATCTGGGCAAGAACTATTTTTAGAGTTTTAGTTCCTATTGCGGAAGTTCGATGTGTTAACCGAGAAGTACTTTATAAAGAGGTAAAAAAAATTCCTTGGCAGCGATATTTATCTCCTAAAAATACATTAGCAATTAATTGTACGGGAACTAATGAAAAACTAAAACATACTCATTATACGGCTCTGCAAATTAAAGATGCTATTACCGAGCAACAAATAGAAAAGTTTCGCTACAGGTCAAATATTGATACTAAAAATCCTGATATATTGATTAGTGCTCATATTCAAAATAATAGTTGTATCCTCAGTTTAGATAGTTCTGGTAGTAGTTTACATCAGCGTGGCTATCGTCTAGCAATGGGGTTTGCTCCTCTGAAAGAAACTTTAGCAGCAGCCATTTTAGAAATGGCAGAATATTCTCCAGATATACCTTTTTTAGACCCTTTATGTGGTTCTGGAACTTTACCTTTAGAGGCAAGTTTAAAAGCATTAAATATTGCACCGGGATTGTTGAGAAATCAATTTTCTTTGATGAACTGGCGTGATTTTGACAAGTCTCTTTGGCAAGATTTATTAACAGAGGCTAGAAATAGTCAATTAACAGAATTAAAATCAATAATTGTCGGTAGTGATCGAAATTCTGAAGTGCTTTTTCAAGCTCGAACTAATGCTGAAAGATGTGGGGTAGGAAATCAAATTAAGTTTATTAAAACAGATTTATCTAAATTAAAACCTCCCGCAGATAAAGGGATTATTATTTGTAATCCTCCTTATGGCGAACGTTTAGGAGAAGTTGAAGAATTGGGCGAACTTTATAAAATGTTGGGGGATATTTTTAAACAACGTTTTACTGGATGGACGGCATTTATTTTGACAGGAAATAAACAATTATCTAAACAAGTAGGATTAAGAACTTCTCGGAGAATTCCTGTTTATAATGGAGCCATTCCTTGTACTTTATTGAAATATGAATTGTATTAAGTAAATTAGGAGTCAGGAGTCATTTCAGTTATCAGTTATCAGTTATCAGTTATCAGTACCTCTAGTTAAAGTATTGGGATTGAAATATTGAACTTTATTTTTTTTCATCCCCTTGAAAGGGGAGGCTATTGACCTTATTTTTTGGTCAGGAGTTAGGAATTTCTAATATTAAAAAAGGTTGAGTAAACTCAATGCACGACTTTTGAGAAATGATATAGCAAATTCCTGGTATCAGAAGTACAGAGATTAACAATTGAATTTTTGTAGTGTGGGTATCTTGTCCGCGATGAGTATACTTTACTAAAGTGGAATCTCCTGTATTATATTAAATCTGTTTAATTAGGTATAAAAATATTGGGTAGTCCTGCATAGTAATGGTATATCCCACGTTCCGCACGTCAAGAGCGTAACATCAAAAGTAGCATAAAAAATAGTAGTTTGATAAGTATTTATACTGTAAAAATTATCTTCATTGAGCTTTCTCAGAAGTCAAATTCTCAGGAAAATATTAACCATAAATACTCAAAACACACCAGACAATTAGTCGGTATCATTCCCTACTGACTACTGACTACTGACTATTGACTACTCACCTTTTATAGTACATTTTGATTTTGTCGTGGGGAATGTAGGGTATATAGCAAATGCATAGTAATGGTATATAGCAAAAAGGAATACCTGGCACGGGAGCAAGATGCTCCCACTGTTTTCGTAACAAATATAATGACAATGCAGGATTATTACAATGAATAATCAAAAATATTGGCAAACGAAAAATTTAGAAGCAATTCAGCAAAGAATTTCTTGGCTGCACGAACAACCAGATGGAATAATTTTTTCTCAACCTTCTGGCATACACTTTTTAACTATAAAAATCCAATTCATCATTCAATTGGTATTAGTGGAGCAAGTAACTTTAAAAATGAATTGGGTTCAATCTATACTTAATTTGAATAATCCAATATATTTAATTTTTCCTTATACTCAAGCAATGATGTTAGCTTTAGTCTGGAATAGTCAACCACAAAAAATTTATATAGCAGGTTTTGGAGGGGGAAGTATTCCTCAAGCTTTTCACCATTATTTTCCAGATACAATAATTGAATGTGCAGAGGTTGATGCGAGTATATTGTCAATAGCTCAGAAATTTTTTGGGGTAGAATTAAATGACAGATTAAAGGTGAAAATTCAGGATGGTAGGGAATATTTAGAGCAACAAACTCAGGAGAATCTGTATGATATTATCATGATTGATGTAGCTTTTGGTAATGGTTATATGTCTTATAATTTAGCTACTAAAGAATTTTATGAGTTGTGCGATCGCCATCTATCAAAATCCGGGGTTATAGTCGTAAATACATTAAATAGTAATGACTTTGAAGCAGAGTATATCAAAACTATTAAAACAGTCTTTCCTTATATTTATATCTGTCATACTAGCGGCAAAAATACAATTATTATTGGTACTCGCAGTTATCCTATAAATAAAGCAGAAATTAGAGAAAAAGCTAAACTTCTTCAAGATTATCATCAATTTTCTTTTCCCTTAGTTGACAGAGCAAATGAAATAAAAATGATTGATGAATTATCAAATTTAAACTTAGACCAAGTTTCAATTCTCCAGGATACTGCTTCACCTGCTAATTATTTTGACTCTTGGTTATTTTAAGGAAGAAGGGCAGTTTTAAACTTGGGGGGAGCAGCCTGATCGTTACACTTCAAAAAACCAACATCTAACAAGTTTGCTTCTGGCCTGAACAAACCTTCAAGTTGGCGATCGCTCTCTAATTCTGACCAGTTAATGGGAGAACCAAAGTTGCCATAATTTCTACTATAACTAGGTTGAATTATATATAAATTTATTAAGTCTAAGTAATTTTTGATTATCCGGAACATCTAGAAGTTTTGCTTGAATGGGGATATTTATTGGTTCTGTTTGTTGAATAAATTGCTGCTTACAATTAAGCAATTCTTGATTATTAGGAACATTTATAAGTGCTGCTTCAATAAGTTCTAATATTTTATTTTGTGGCTCAAGCTGAGTAATCAAATTACTCACAATTTGATTATAATTTCCCCCACCAACAATATTGTCAAGAGACACTTCCATTTCCTCTAGAAGCATCATTTTAAAATCTCCTTCAAAAGGAAAAGCACTTTGTATAGCTTCCCGCAATTGCTTATGTTGTTTACCTGTTAGTTTCATAAGTATTTTTGTCTCAGATTAACTTGACTTTGACTTTATTTTTAAGTAAAAAATTAAGTAAGTGGCTATGAAAAATTCTCAGTATGCTTCAATAGGAGGTACTGATAATTGATAACTGAAATGACCTACTGAGAATATTAATAGTTTTACTTATAAAAATACACTTTTAATTCTATTTTTTAATTTATATCTATGGAATGTCCTATTAATTTAGATTGTTCTTTGCTCAGTGATGAAGTTAAGTGTGAAAACTTAGGTTATTGTCGGGATTTAGCTGAACCCATACCTTTACCCGGCCAATATATGGAGATTAATTTGGTAAGTCGTGATGGAAGTATCGAAAGATTTTCTTATTTAATGGTTCTTTTTCTGGGTCATCATATCCTGCGAGGAGATACGAATAAAGAGTTAGAAGAATGTGGGTGGTCTCCAGCATCTTATTCTGAATATTTAGATAGGCATATAGATCGTCGAAAATCTACTTTTATTACTAACTCTTTTCAAAAGTACGGAGACCTTGATACTCTTTATTTTTCCGTTGATGCTCCTATAGATTCTAGGAAAAATTGTCTTGAAGTTATCAAAGATATACCATCATTAGGTTGGTATAAAGCAGTTCCTTTGTGGCAAAGGAAATTTTACTAAATATAAAGTAAGCATTCAGCTCTTCGGTGCGGAATGCTACGCAAACAGCTTTTTTTATAAATTAAGCCAACAAATGAGTTAATAACTAATAACTAAAAGCTGATAAATGACTACTTTTACTTTTTTGACTTTGGAGTGTCATTTCAGTTATCAGTCTAGCTGTTTGCGCAGCATGACAAAGGTCAAGCAAGAGGCTTGACATAAGGAATATTCTTTTTTTATCCCCTTAAAAGGAGAGGCTTTAAATCACTATTTTTCGGTAATAATAAACCGGGTTTATGGGAGGTAGATATTAGTATTTGAGGTATTTAATAAACCCGGTTTGCTCTGCTTTTACCTTTTTTTACTACTCCGAAAAAATTACTTCTCTATCTTCACAGAAAGAATTTTATCTCCCTGACGAATAGCATTTACAACTTCCATATTCTCTGTTTTCCCAAAAGTTGTATGAACACCATCTAAATGAGGTTGGGGAGAGTGACAAATAAAGAATTGACTACCACCTGTATCGCGACCAGCATGAGCCATTGATAAAGTTCCGGCCAAATGTTTATTATTATTAATTTCACATTTAATTTTATAACCAGGGCCACCTGTTCCTGTACCTTGAGGACAACCACCTTGAATCATAAAATTAGGAATAACACGATGAAAATTTAAGCCATCATAAAATCCTTTCTCACTTAGTTCGACAAAATTTTTCACAGTATTTGGGGCATCATTATCAAATAATTCTAGATTAATGGTTCCCTTCTCAGTTTCCATGATAGCTCGTGTCATGTTTGGAATTTCTCCTCAAGTTAATTTGTGACATTATACGCTATTTAGCAACAATATTTTTCTAATCTAGCGACGTTTAAAAAAGTAGCAAGTAAGAAGGAAGAAGAAAGAAGGAAAAAGGAAGAAGGAAGAAGGTTGATATTTCGTTGTTTGAGATATTCCATAAATTCTAATAGTAATGGCAGTTGCTATAATTTATAAACTCTGAATTGACTTATAAATTAGTTAATGATGGAGAATTATGCAAATATGCTATGGATAAAGTTAAAATTATTTTGCTGTGCTATTATAAAAAACAATCAGATAAATTAGTATTGGTTATATTTAGCTATTTTTTGAGTCAGCCTTAACTATTGACCAGAAAATTAGGTTTCAAGCCTCCCTTTTCAAGGGGATAAAGAAAAGAAAATTCCGTATTTTCAAGCTTCCCTACACCAGAAAGTACTGTTAACTGATAACGCAGTTCCTCCGATAGGAGGCTAACTGATAACTAATAACTGAAATTACGAAAAAATTAAGGTATAGAGCCTCTCCATTCATCGAGAAAAAAGAAAAAAATTTCTTTTAACCCAATCCTCTTCTTTTCAAGGAGAGGTAATTCTAAATTCGCGCATTCTAAATTCTAAATTCTTGAAACCTTTCAATTTCCAATAAAACTTGCCATTTAATAATTAAAATTATTCTCAATCAAATCAAAAATAACTCTAAAACTTAGATAATATTCAGACAGTTTTAGTAGCAGATATTTTGTCTTTGTTTATCTTAAATTTAATATCAAGTCTCATGAATTAGACGTAAATATTAATTTTCTGATCACAGGACTTACGCAAAATATCAAATAATACACAATCTGTAGGGGCGAATGGCATTCGCCCTCGCTATATGTAGAGTCTATGCGTAAGTTCTGTTATCAATTAATTATACTTGAGAATCTATCAAATTTCCCCCTACTCCCTACTCCCTACTCCCTACTCCCTATTAAATTAAATAGTCAAAACAATCTTACCAAGCATCGACCCTGCTTCCAACATTCGATGTGCTTCTATTGCATCATCTAAAGCAAATGTTTTATTCACATGAATCTTTAATTTTCCTTGGTCAAATAACCGCCCACATTGTTGCAAAATATTAGCTTGGTCTACTTGAGCTTCCATCAAACCTTTCATCATTGGAGTTAACATTAATTCCAACCCTATTCGCAGATTTCTTTGCCTCGCAACTTTCAAATTTCCTAAGTTAGTATCTGGTTCTAAAATTGTTACTAAATCGCCATAAATTTTCACTGCTGGAATAGTATCATAAAAAACCTTTCCACCAATAGTATCAAAAGCTAAATCTACCCCTTCTCCATTCGTCCAATCTAACACCGCCTGCACAAAATCTGTATTCTTAAAAATCGCTAAATCTGCACCTAAACTTTTGACAAAATTTGCTTTTTCTTCTGAACTAATAGTACTAGCAACCTCAGTTTCTTGTAACTTTGCCAACTGTATCGCCACATGACCAACCCCACCAGCACCACCATGAATTAACACTTTTCTGCCAGCTTCTAATTTTCCTCTGTCATACAAAGATTCCCAAGCAGTAATTAAAACCAAAGGTGCAGCAGCAGCTTCAACAAAGGTTAAAGAAGTAGGTTTTTTTGCCACAAATCTTTCATCAACAACAGTCAATTCAGCATAATTTCCAGGAGTTGCTCCGATGCCACTATGACAAAAATAAACCTCATCTCCCACTTTAAAATTTTCAACATTTTTACCAACTTCTGCTATAATACCTGCACCATCACATCCTAAAATAGCAGGTTTTTGGTCTGGGAAAAAAGTGCCACGAGTGCGTAATTTTGTATCAATAGGATTTACTCCAGCAGCTTTTAAACGCACTAATATTTCTCGGTCATTTTCAATTACAGGGTCTGCAACTTGTTGTACTTGTAAAACTTCCGGTGCCCCTGGTGATGTCATTACAACTGCTTTCATAGTTGATTTTCCGCTGATGTTAACTCTGTTGGTAAAAACATTAAGTTTACATTAATTTTTATATTTTGTCTATAGGGGACAGGGAGTCATTTCAGTTATCAGTTATCAGTTATCAGTTATCAGTCCTACTTCTGACTTCTAACTTCTGACTTCAATTAACGCTCCTACTCCTGACTCCTGACTCTTGTAAGGGCGAATGCCATTCGCCCCTACTACCTGACTTCTAACCGAAGTTTAAAATGCACTCCCGTCACCAATTAAAATCAAAGGCGACCAATAAAACGGATGAATATTATCCCTAACATAACCTAACTTTGCCTGCCGCAACGCCTCAACCTTCGTCATTCCTTCCTTCACATTCTCATAAAAATTCACCATAATATCCTTCGTTATCCCATCCTCCGCATTCCATAAACTAGCAATAACTGCATCAGCACCCGCACGCTCAAATAAATAGGCAACTCCCGCTATTTCTTCACCGTTGGAGTCTGCTTTCATGGCAGTTTGGCAAGCACTCAACACAATTAAGTCTGTATTTTCCAATCCTAAAAGTGCAGCATCGGCAATATTAAAAGTTTCTCTGTTGGCAAACAGAATAGTATTTTCCTCTAAACCGACACCAGGGCAACCTTCTTTTTGAAAGCAACCGTGAGTAGCGAGGTGCACTAAGGGAAAACCCGAAGATTCTGTTTTGAAACTGGCGAGGGTTGCCTTTTCCTGAATTAAGTGTTTGCCTGATAACTTTTCTACGATACTTTTGGCTTCTATTTCTGCTCCAGGGAGGTCTATCTTTGTAGGAGTGGGATTGCCAAATGCTAATACTGTGGGCGAATTGGTGGTTTTGGAATGCTGTTTTCTGGTGGCGGAGATGCGGGTGAGGTTGTGGATAGGGTATTTGGCAATTAGGTATTGGTCAGTTTCTTTGTCGTAGAGGGTTTCAAAGGGAATATAGCGGAGTTTTCCCGTGGCAATAATGGCGAGTTGTTTGGGAGAATAAGCTGTTATTTCTGTTTCCATGGGACGAATGAGATAGTCGTAGAGTTTTTCTTGGTTAAGGTCGTAGTCATCAGCGTTGGGGTTTTCTAGTTGGGCGCGATATTCGGTGAGAAGGCGATCGAATTCTTTGGCATCGATGGGTACTTTTTTGACTATGGTGGGTTTGTCTCTGGTGACAAGGAATATGGCTATGCTATCGGGAATACCTGCAACGCCAGTTAAAATAGCAGGTTGAATAACAACGGTATCCGGTGGAATATTGGCTTTGAGTTTGTCGATGTCTTCGGGTTTGAATTCAAAAAGCTCGGCAACTTCTGGATATTTATTGGTAATGTTGGCAGCGAGTTGGTTAGTTTCTACTTGTAACTGGTTGAGTTGTTGGGAAAGTTGGGTACTTGATACATTATATATCTCTAGAGAAGATTTTGAAAGAAGTTGATTTTTTTCTGGTTGTCGTCGGTTGAGTGGTTGGGGAAGTGGGAGACTCCATTTACCTTCTGCTCTGCCATAAAGAATTTGTAAGGTTTGATAGTTTTGATTCCATCGATCGATGAGTTTTTGTACTTCTTGGTCTTTTACTTTAGCATCAATAAGGCGAGTGTAGTCAGCAAGTTCAAATGTGGTAGCAAGGCTATACCATTTCAATGCTTCATCAGGTTGATTTTCGTCAATGAGGAGATTGATAAGGGCGATCGCTAGACCTTGCTTATTTTCAATAAAAGCTTTCCGGTGTTGTTTTTTTAGGTCTGCTCGTATTTCTAGGATTATTGTTAATGACTCTTGGAAAGATTCTATGGCTTTCTTTGGTTGTTTAGTATTTCGGTAAACAAGACCAATTTGACTGCGAGTAGCAGCTTCCTCTAAGCGATCGCCTACTTCTTGACTAATGAGTAAAGCTTGCTGGTGGTATTCTAATGCTTTTTCAAATCTACCCATTTCCCTGTAAACTCCACCAATGTTATTGAGAGTAACAGTTTGCTTCCGGATGTCACCTACTTCTTGACTAATGAATAAAGCTTGCTGGTGGTATTCTAATGCTTTTTCAAATTTACCCATTTCCCTGTAAACTCCACCAATGTTATTAAGATCATTAGCTTCTTCTTTGCGATCGCCTACTTCCTGCCAGATGGGTAATGCTTGCTCAAAATATTTTAACGCCTCTTCCGGTTTACTCATTATAGCGTAAACCCAACCTATATTATTGATAGTATTGGCTTCTCCTTTGCGATCGCCTACTTCCTGCCTGATGGATAAAGCTTGCTCAAAATATTTTAATGCCTCTTCAAATTTACTCATTTTACCATAAGCTAAACCAATGGTATTGATAATATTAGCTTTTCCTTGGTGACCGCTTAATTCTTTATGTAACGATAAAGCTTGCTCTAGGTATTCTAATGCTTTTTCTGGTTTATTTAGACCAATTAGGTAAGTCATACCAATGCTATGAATAGTGTTAGCTTCTCGACTTCGATCGCCTAATTCCTGATATAAAGATAAAGCTTGATTTAGGTATTCTAATGCTTTTTCAGGTTTATTTAGGCCAATTAGGTAGGTTGCACCAATGCTATGAATAATATCAGCCTGCTTAAGGCGATTGCCTAATTTCCGCGAGACGAGTAATGCTTGCTCAAAATATTTTAATGCCTCTTGAGGTTTATTTATAGTGAGATAAACTCCACCGATATCATCTAGAAGATTAGCTTCCTCAGAACGACCGCCAATTTCCTGCCAGATAGCTAATGCTTCGTGTAGATACTTTAGTGCTTCTTTAAATTTATTTCTGTTGAAATAGAATACACCTATATCATAGAGATCATTCGCTTCTCCAGAGTGATCGTCAATTTCCCGCCTAATAGATAAAGCTCGATCATAGTTTTTTAAAGCCTCTTGCAATTCATCAATACTGTTGTAAACATTAGCGATATTATTGACAGTATCAGCTTCCTTAGAGCGATCGCCAATTTCCTGCCAGATGGATAAAGCTTGTTGGTAAGATTTTAATGCTTCTTGAGGTTGATTGAGAGACAAGTAAATTCTACCAATGTCATTGAGAATATCAGCTTGCTCTGAAGCAATGTCATTGAGAATATCAGCTTGCTCTAAGCGATCGCCCATTTCCCGCCAGATGGATAAAGCTTGCTGGTAATATTTTAATTCTTCTTGTGGTTGATTGAGAAAGAAGTAAACTGCACCAATGGATCTTAGAATATTAGCTTCTCCAAAGGGATATTTCAATTCCCGCCAGATGGATAAAACTTGCTGGTAATATTTTAATACTTCTCCGGGTTGATTGAGAAAGAAGTAAACTGCACCAATCATTTGGAGAGTAATAGCTTCTCTAAAGCGATCGCCCAATTCCCTATAAATTATCAAAGCTTGGTTATATAAGTCTAATGCTTCTTGTGTTTTTCTAACATTACTGTAAACTTCACCAATACCTCTTAGAGTATCAGCTTCCCCAGAGCGATCACCCAATTCCCTATCAATTGTCAAAGCTTGGTTATATAAGTCTAATGCTTCTTGGTTTTTGCCAAAATTACTGTAAACTCCACCAATACCTCTTAGAGCATTAGCTTCCCCAGAGCGATCGCTAAATTCTCTATAAATTATCAAAGCTTGGTTATAGAAGTTTAATGCTTCTTCTGGCTTATCTATTGCAAGTATTAAACCAAGAAGATGGCTTGCATCTGCCTCTTTTGCCTTTTTTTCTTGGTCTGGGAATGTTTTAGCCCAAGTTAATGCCCGTTGAAATCTTTCTATGGTCTCCAGAGATTTACCTTCATTAGCTTGTAGCAGTTTCGTCAATATCAGCTTTTGTCTTGGAGAGAGAAATTGGTCGTATTGTCTTAGCGCTTCTTCTACCTTGCCCATGGTAATATAATTCTTAACTAGACCAAAATGTGCATATGCCTCTTTTTCTTGGTTTTGGATTTCTTTAGCAATAGCTAATGCCTTTTGAAATGTTTTTATCGCCTCCAGAGATTTCCCATCATTAGTCTGTTCCCATCCTTTTTTAAGCAGTTGATCTAACTTTTCTGCCTGAGATTCAGAAGTTTGGGCGTAACTCCGTTGTGGTAATAGTGGCAGTATTAGGGCAGTTGTAGTCAGGGTTGTTATTCCGATTAAAGAAGTAATAATAATTCGTTTCATTGTCTTATTTTCCTGAAATAAATAATCGAATAAAATATAATTGTGTTAACCTAATAAGCAAATTTGAGCAAAGTAAATTTGAACAAAAATAAATAAATAGCCATGAGTAAAACTTTATATTTGGAAACAAGTGTTATTGGCTATTTGACCGCCAGACCAAGCCAAAATCTAATTGTTGCTGCTAATATGACAGTAACCAGAGAATGGTGGGACAATTGCCGAAGCAATTTTGAAATATACGTCTCTGAGACAGTATTCAATGAGATAGCAAAAGGCGATCCAGAAATGGCTCAAAAGAGAATAGAGGTTATTACAGACCTTCCCTTTCTCTTGGATAATGAAGCTGTCACAGACTTGACTCAACAGTTTCTCCAAAAAACGAATCTTCCCCCTAAAGCTAGTGATGATGCTTTGCATATTGCCCTAGCAACTGTTTATAATTTAGACTATGTTTTAACATGGAATTGTCGCCATATTGCTAACCCTGAAATCCAGAGAAAATTATCTGAAATTAGCACTAACTTTGGCTATGAATTACCAATACTTTGTACACCCTATCAATTAGCAAGAAAAAACTATGATGTTACCTGATGAAATTTTAGAAGAAATTTACCAAATTCGAGAAGAACACGCCAAAGCTTTTAACTACGATCCGGAATTAATATTAGCTGATTGTTTGGAGAGACAAAAGCAATTTGAGAAAGAATGGAAAGGGAAAATCAAATTCATTAAAACTCCTTTGAAAAAAAGAAAAATATCAAATCCTTCTGTCAATTCCTAGGAAAAAAATTAACGTTGTTGGGTTGGGAGATACGCTTAACCCAACCTACAAAGTTATTCTTCTCTTGAGTGAGAAGTAGCAGTAATAATTACAATTTGTTGCTCCGGTTGAAACTCAATTTCACTGACAATATAACGACTCTTAATAATATTCCTCATGGTTCTAGGTATACCTTTTCTATCATCTACTCCCACCAAAGCTTCAGGTTTAATCTTAGCAATACCTTTCTCTGTATTCTCCCATTCCAACCCATCCATTTGTACCTGAAAACGTCGGGGTTTACCCTTCATCTCCACCTCATTCCCACGAATAACAATATATCCAGTAGAAGTTGGCCACCAAATATCCCCATCAAACTCAATCCGGGTAATATTAGCGATCGCTTCTTTGCCATTACTTCCATCTCTTGTAATAGTCAGGTGTTGGGAGTTTATTTCTGTCAATTTACCAGATCTACTGTCGCCATCTTTTAGTATCACTCTTGCCTTAACAGGTAATGACATGGGAATAGGTTGTGGTTGTGATTGGGCTTGAGCTTCTACAATAGGGTTAGAATTGCTAATAGCTTGTTTCATGTCTCCTATCACTACTGTAAGACAGGCCACTAGAAAAATAATTATGATTTTAGTTATCTTCATTGTGGATATCAGATAGAAATATTGTCTACTATTATTTCTTCACTAGAAGAGTTAATTTTTCTGAAAATAGCCTCTACTAATATCATTTATCAGTTGTCAGAAGTAAGATTTTATGGACTGAAAACTTTAATACTATTAGGACTTACCCATAGTATAATCCCCCCAAACCCCCCTTAGAAAGGGGAGCTTAGAAATAATGACTCCACTTAGAAAGGGGGGCTTAGGAATAATGACTCCCCTTAGAAAAGCTAGGAATAATTGCTATATTTATAGATAAAATAATTGGCTCCAGTCAAATCATAACTTATACAAAATGTTGGGAAGAATTGCGGGTTTATTAAGTTTATTAGGAATTGGTTTATATTTTACAGGTTGGATTTATCGTTGGGCTTATTTTGCTTATTTTCAACTGGAAGTAACTACTCTAGATTTACCTTTTGAATCATTTTTCATTGTGCCAATACAGGTATTTTTCGGCAACATATCTAGTGGAGATTTTTCAACTTTTTTTCGTACTATAGTAATAGCGATCGCTTCTTTTATTATTGTTCCAAATATTTTCCATCTGATTAAAATTTTCACCCAAAAATTAGATAAAATTCTCAATGAATTGCGTTTAAAATTATTGAAATGGAGCTTAAAAACTAAACACCCAAAAATACCACAGAATATTCAATCATTTCTTTATTTTCAACAAATTAACTATCAGAAATATGACAAAGTTTTAATTAATGAAATTGTCATAGTCGCCTGGTTATTAACAGCCTTATTTTTCCTTGGTCAAAGTCAGGGAAAAATTGATGCTATTCGAGACTCACGCAACGAAACATCATTTCTTCCAGTAGTGACTTTAATAACACCAGAAAATCGACTATCATTGGGCAGAAAAGTTGACGATATTGGAGACGATCCTAATGTTAGCAGTTTTCGTGTTATTGGAGATTTAGAATTATATAAAGAGTTACTACAAGGGGATTTTAATAACAAAACTGACCCTAATTATCCGCAAGTTGTGTGGCGACTACTAATCGATAGAGATAGTCAATATTATATATTCCCTTCTTTGTCAAAAAATGACCAAGCAAATGCTCATCCTCCCGTTGTCGTTATTCAGCAGAGCGATCGCGGGGAATATATCGTTATTCTCAGTCCCGAAGCACCACCCTAAGTGTGAGTGTGGGGAGTGTGGGAGTGAGGGAGTGGGGGAGAAACCGAAATATATCGTTGGAAATATTGGAGATGGGGTATTGATAATTTCAGTATTTCTTTAGTACTGTGGGTACTGTCAGTCCTTAAATTTTATTATAACTGACCTGTCTGAACATGATATTAAAACAGTAGGGGCGAATGGCATTCGCCCTTACAGAGTTATTGTCACATATCCCCACACTCCCCACACTCCCCCACACACCAATGCTACCAGATTTGATATCAGTAGGGCAAACGGCCGTTTGCCCCTACAATACTCGCCTACATAGTCAAAGACTGGGGGTTAGTTTCAATCAATTTTGCTAAATCTTGCAAGAAAGCAGCAGCGTCAGCACCATAAATAATTCTATGGTCGCAAGTAATATTTACCTGCATTTGTCGCTTAACTCCAATCATCCCATCAGCAGTTGCTACTACCTGGGGTTGAGATGAACCGATCGCCAAAATTGAACCCTGACCAGGTGGCAAAATAGCATCAAACTGATTTACTCCAAACATTCCTAAGTTAGATAGAGTAAACGTACCAGTACTATATTCATCTGGTTGCAACTGCTTTGCCCGCGCCTTTTCTACTAAACCTTTCCAAGTGCGAGATAGAGAATATATATCCATCTTGTCAGCATTTTGCAATACAGGTGTAATCAAACCGCCATCAGGCATTGCCACCGCCACTGCAATATTAATCCCAGAAGGATACTGAATACCCCCTTCCACATAAGCAGCATTTAATAAAGGATGTTGTTGCAAAGTCATTGCTATGGCTTTTGCTAACATCGCAGTCATCGTCACACCCTTAGACTTAATCTGTTTATACAACCCATCTAAATTATCTGTAGCGATCGTGTAACTAACATGGAAAGTCGGCACAGATAAACTTACCATCATATTTCGTACCACTGCATTTTGCAGAGTATTCATCTTCACAACTTGTCCAGGAGTCACCGGAGTCGGAGGTGCAGATGGTGGAGGTGGAGGAGTAGGAATAGATGGTTGAGTAGGAATAACGGGAGTAGCGGTCTTCACAGGTGCAGCCGCCGGAGTGGGAGCACTACCTGTCGCCATTTCTACATCTTCTGCCACAATGCGACCATGAGGCCCAGTACCTTTGAGAGTACTTAAATCTACCTTCAATTTTTTGGCCAACTTCCGGGCACGAGGGGAAGCAATAATCCGTCCATTACGGCGACCGTTGTTCTCTTTTGTTTCTGTGGTGACAGAAGTTGGGGCTGTAGCAACAGCGCTTGCAGAAGTAGAAGCAGCAGGAGCAGTTTCTTGCTTAGTTGTAGCACCTCCTTGCTGTTTAGCTGTTTCAATTTCTGCCTCTGTTTCAGCCAATAAAGCGATCGTAGACCCTACAGCTGCCACATCACCAGCTTCCACAATTATATTGGCCAGATATCCAGAGAAAAAGGATTCCACATCCATATCTGCTTTATCTGATTCAACCACTACTACTGTTTCCCCTTTTTCCACCCAATCACCAGTGGATTTTTGCCAAGAAACAATTTTACCCTCGGTCATAGTGGAACTAAGGGCAGGCATGAATACTTCGTTAATCATGTTAATTTTCCGTTGTTTTTTTGTCGATCGATTATCAGGAAAGGCTGAGGAAAGGAGGGAATTTTGATCAGTTATCAGTTATCAGTTATCAGTTATCAGTTGTCAAAATAATTGGGTTGCGCCACCCCGCCTTTTAAAGCGAAATGTTTTTGCAACCTTACTCAAATCCCCACTTCCCCTCCCCTCCTGGGATGGGTTAGGGGTGGGTTGGGAGGGGTTTAGGAGTGGATTAACTTCTGTACGGGCGAATGGCCATTCGCCCCTACTTACTTCTAACTTCTGACTTCAAACAGTACCTCCAGCTAAAGCCAGAGCCTTGAAATACTGAAGTTTACTTTTAAGGGGAGGCTTGAGACCCTCTTTTTTGGTGAGTCCACTATCTACTACCTAACACCTTACCGAAAAATTGTGGTATAAAGCCTCCCCTTTTAAGGGGATCAAAAGCGGTCGTTTGCGAAGCAGTCCGCAGGATGGGATGGCGAGGTCTCCTCGCCATATCCAATCGACCAAGAGAAGAAAAAATTTCCTTTGAGTCAATCCTATCCGTTTTAAAGGAGAGGTAATTCTAAATTCTAAATTCTAAATTCTAAATTCTTGAAACCTTCTTTTTTCCCTCTAAACCTCACCTCGTACTTCCTCAATTACCCCATCGCGGAGGAGAACTTCTACTTGCATTTTCTTGATCAAATTATCTCCTACATCAGCAGTAAATACACTTTCAATTTGACCTTGACTAACTTCTTGCTCTAACTCCAAAGTTTGTACTTGTTGTAATTGTTGTAAAGCTTGATTTTTCTGCTCTACAAACTCATTTTTCTTTTGGCCGATCTGTGCTTGTATATTATTAATTTGCTGTTGTACTTGAGGGCCTGGAGGTTGTACACTTTGCTTTCTAATTTCAGCAATTGCCTTTTGCCCTTGTATTTCAAGCTGTTGTAGTTGGCTATCTAAATTATTAATTTGGGCTTGTAGTTGTTGTTGGGCTTCTTCTTTCCAGCGTGGGGTAACGATTACTCTAACGTTAATCGCTCGCTTTAAAAGTAATTGTGTTTGAGAATACTCCATAAAAGTTGTTCTTGTCAGTTTATTTTTGTTTGTACATAAAGGCGAGAATATTGATTTTAGACTTTAAGATTGCAGAAAATCTGGATGATACTTAATCCAAAATCTAAAATCCCCATATAGCAGGGAACAGGGAACAGGGAACAGGGAACAGGGAATAGAGAGAAAAACATTTCCCTGTCTGAGGTTCATTATTTGAACTCCCCATTTTATGCCTTGAGAGCTGACCGCTGACCGCTGAGGTGCTGACTGCTATTTCAATCAAACATCTTGTTAATCATATCGCGGTAATGGTCCGTGACAATGGGACGTTTGATCTTCAGGGTTTGGGTTGTCATGCCATTTTCTACTGTAAACGGCTCCAGAATCAAGCGAAAAGGCCCAATGCGGTCATCAGGCCGATATCCGGGGCGATTTTTTACCTCCCGATTCAATTCCTGGCGGAACAATTCTTGAATGGTCTTACTTTCCCAATCAATCTTTGGTTGAGATTCTGAAGGATTAAGTTGAATAGTCCATTGTTCCACTGCTTCAATATTAGGCACAACTAAAGCGCCCAAAAATTTCTGGTCTTGCCCCACTAGCATAATTTGGTCAATATATTGACTGCGGGCACAAGCATCTTCAATGGGCTGAGGTTCAATATTTTCCCCATTAGTTAGAACAATTGTATCTTTTGCCCGACCAGTTAATACCAAATCATTTTCTGGGGTTATCCAACCAATATCGCCAGTATTAAACCAACCTTCGGAGTCAATAACTTTCTCAGTAGCTTCAGGATTTTGATAATAACCAGTCATGATTTGTGGCCCTCGTGCCCAAACTACACCTTTATTACCAACTGTGAGAGTTTTGTTAGTTTCTGGGTCTAATACTTTAATCTCAGTAGCTGGAATAGGTTTACCAGCAGACCCACGGAGATTTTTCCAATAGCGTCGAACAGTCAAAACTGGAGAAGTTTCGGTTAAACCATATCCTACCAATAAGCCTATACCAACTATTTCAAAGAAGTTTTCTAAGTGCATCGCTAGAGAACCACCCCCACTTATGGCAAATTTCAGGCGACCCCCAGTAGCTTGCCGGATTTTTTGATAAATGATTTTTTCTCCCAGACGATGAAGAGGTAATAATACCCAACTTTGTAAAGTAGCCAGCAATTTCTGAGACTGAGATGGTGGGTCAAGTTGCAAAACTAATCCTTGACTAATACGTCTAGCTTCAATGTAACGTTGACTTACGCTTAGGAAAAATTGAGCTAACTTTTGTTTATTAGCTGGTTGTTCTCTGAGTTGTTTTTGTACCCCTTCATAAATTAATTCCCAAACTCTGGGCACACTGGTGACATAGTGGGGTTTATATTCTTGGAAGTCTTTTTTCAGAGAACGTTTATTGGTATAAACTTGGGTACAACCTTGGGAGAGGAAAAAATATTCTCCTGTTTTGCCAAAAGTATGCCAAGTTGGTAGGATATTTAGGGTGTATTCTCCTGGATTGGGTTGAATAAGTGCCCCGAGAACATTAATTTGATAGAGCAAGTTGCCATGAGTCAGCATTACACCTTTGGGTTTGCCAGTTGTGCCAGAGGTGTAGAGCAAAGTAGCAAGAGTTTCCAGGTTTTGCTTAGTGGGTTTGAGGGGGCGGTCTTCTCCTGTAGCAATGACTTGAGAAAATTTAACTACAGGTAGACTTTCTTCAGGGTTTGGGTCTTCTTCAGACAGCAGAATAATTAAATGTATGGGTAAGTCTTGCAGGCGATCGCTCAATTTTTTCAACAAGGCCAAATTTTCCACGACCAAACTCACACTGCCACTATGTTGAAGAATATAAGCCAATTCTTCGATATCTGCAGTCCCACTTCTGACCACATCTGCTCCCCCTGCAACAATAATACCTTGGTCGGCAATCATCCACCGAGGGCTATTCTCAGCAAATAAGGCCACTCTCGGAGGTATTGATGCTTCATTTTCTGTAGGGACAACCCCCAATGATTGTAAACCAGCAGCAAATTTTTGAATCTGTTCATTTAGTTCTGCATAGGTAAATTTGACTTCTGGTTTGGCATGGGGGTCATGGAGGGCGATGGTCTGATGATAATGTTTGGCAGCCAGTGGCCATATTTCTGAGAGAGATTGAACTGAGTTGTAGAGAGTGACTTGTTGGAGATTGGCACGTTCGCGATCGCTCATTTGCCAAGAGTCGGGAGATTGTATATATATGGTCATTATCTGCTTCCTAAAACTATTGATTATAAATCTAGTATCTGAGAATTTTGGGCAATTTTACTAATTTTAGGGACAGTTTACCAACTTACCCCTGTATTGATTTTCTCTTATCTTGGCAGAGTATGAGGCTTTTAGAATTCAGAATTTAGAATTCAGAATTTAGAATTCAGAATTTAGAATTCAGAAGTTAGAATTCAGAGGTTAGGAGATATTAATTCTTTTGATATATTGATATGTATATTTTCTTAATTATCAAAATTCCCGATTTTAATATTGTTAAGTTAACGAAAGTTAGCCTATAGAAACTGTTGTAAAAGATTAACAGGACTTACGCAGATTCATCTTGAAAACGCCATATTTAGGGGCGAATGGCATTGGCTAGCGCCAAGCTCCGCTTTATATGTTGCGGAGCAAAATGCCCTCACTTTATTTAGTATCCGTGCATAAGTTCTGTTAATAAAACTGTTATCTAAAACCAGAAACAATAGCTGATAGCTGATAGCTGACAGCTGAATGCTTACAAACTTAAAAATAATGACTAACAGAATACTTAGGCATCGTTATCAAATTATCTCTGAGTTAGGAAAGGGTAGTTTTGGAACTACTTATTTAGCTACCGATCTAGAGCATCCTAATCATCCTCAATGTGTTGTTAAACAACTAACTCCTTCAGACCAGCGACCGAAAGTTTTTCAAGTGGCTAAAAAATTATTTGAAAAAGAAGCAAAAGCCTTACAAAACCTGGGTAAACATAATCAAATACCTACATTTTTTAACTATTTTGAAGAGGGAGGGCAATTTTATTTAGTACAAGAATTTATTGAAGGAAATGACTTAGCCAAAGAGATTTATTTTCAAGGAAGATTTACAGAAAATGAGACCGTTAAACTATTAATTGAAATCTTAGAGGTTTTAAAATATGTACATCAGCAAAACGTAATTCATCGTGACTTAAAACTACAAAATATTATGCGGAGAAAATCTGATGGCAAAATTGTATTAATAGATTTTGGGGCAGTGAAAGAAATTAAAGTATTAACAGTGACAAGTGGGGGTCATGCAACTACAACAATAGCAGTGGGAACTACTGGATATATGCCTAGCGAACAAGCAGCAGGTAAACCTAAATTTTGTAGCGATATTTATGCTGTGGGAACGATCGGTATTGAAGTATTAACTGGAATGCGGGTAAATCAGTTTCCTGAAAACCCATCCACTGGTGAAATTATCTGGAAAGAACGAGTTAATGTGAGTGATGATTTAGGTCGAATTCTAGATAAAATGGTTGCCGAATATTGGAAAAATCGTTATCAAACTGTTGATGAAGTGATCGGCGAATTAAGGAATATTGGTAAACCCCCAATTTCTAATAAACGTTCTAATAAACGTTTGGGAATTGCTGCTGGTATTGCTGCTTTGGTTAGTGTTACTTTGGTTGGTTTTGCTTTGGGTGTTGTTGCTTCTCTATCCTCAAAAGGAGTCATAGAAGCGGGACAGGGGAAAGATGTGGAGGTAATGTACAATCGTTTGGATGCTTTGGCAGAAGCAGGACAATGGCGCAAAGCAGATCGACAGAATTGGCAATTAATTAACCAAATTGGCGATCGAGATGGGGATTACTCTTACATATCGAAGTCAGAAGCAGAGCAATTTTCTTGCCCAGATTTGCAGCGAATTAATCAAATTTGGACACAAAGATCGAAGGGAAAATTTGGCTACACTGCTCAACTTCAAGTAATTGATGAGAATGAGGATACCCTGGCAGCTTTTCGAGAGGATATTCGTGCTTGGCGACGGTTTGCGATCGCCGTAGGATGGAAAGCTGGAACAGATAAGGATGACGATGGTTACTTCTTGAAGAACGACCTTAAGTTTACAATGGATGCTCCAAAGGGACATCTCAGTAGCAACGGTGAAAATTTTGCCTTAATTCTCACTCGTGCTGCCCAGTGTCAATTATGACAAAAGGAGGTTTAAAGACTTTTTTCAGTTCTTTTTTTATACATATATTCTTCTTTCTTCTTCTTTCTTCCCCTCCCCTCCACGGTCGGGGTTAGGGGTGGGTTAGGAGGGGAGGGGCGAGGGGTGGGTTAACTCCTAAGTAATTAAGATTAATATCATGCACTAATTTACCAACGCCAATTTTTATTATTTTGATTTATGAACAAGATATTACTAGTTAAACTACGAAGACTAATACTCCTTCTTAGTATCATAGCCTTTATTGTCATTTCTTGTGCTGAAAATTCTCCTAAATTGAATGGTGACACTATTTCAGAGCGTATTACATTTGGAGAGAAATCCTTAGCAAATCCAGAAGACGTTAGACCTGAAAGAGAAAGAGGAATTAATTCAATTGCTAATAGGAATTACGACCGCGCATTTAGAACTTTAACTAATTACCTAGAATCAAAACCTAACGATCCAGAAGCACGAATTTTTCTGAATAACCTAGAAGTTGAAAAAAATCAAAAACCTTACCACGTTATTGCTGTATCTATGCCAATAAGTAGTAATCTGAATGGTTCTCTGGAAATTTTGCGTGGAGTTGCTCATGCTCAGTATGATTGGAATTTTTCTAAATTGGGTACTGAAGGAATGTTAAAAATAGCAATTGCTGATGATGATGATAATGACCCTAATAACGGTACAAAAATTGCAGAAGAAGTTGCCACAGAGTTAGGAAAGAGAAAGGAAATACTAGGAGTAGTTGGACATTACTCAAGTGACACTTCCATAGCAACAACCGAGATTTACCAAAATTATCAGCTTGTATCTATTTCTCCTGTTAGTACCTCTGTTGAGCTCATAGATAACACCCCTTATTTTTTTCGTACCGTACCTAGCGATCGAGCAGCGGCAGAAGCATTAGCAAAATATGCTCAGACTAAGTTAAACTCAGTAAAAGCAGTGGTGTTTTATAACTCAGATAGCAACTACAGTAAATCACTAAGTCAAGAATTTACCTCTGAGTTAGGGAGAAGGAATATTATTCTGAGAGAAGACCCAGATTGCGATCTATCTACATGGTCAAAAAATCCTGAAGATTGGCGTGGGAAAGCAACTAAAGTTCTGAATAGGGCAAAAGATTCAGCAAATGTGTTAATGCTAGCTCCCAGTTCAGGTTATTTAGATCGATCTCTGGAAATAGTTCAGGCTAATAAAGGGAATTTACCAGTATTAGGTGGGGATGATGTTTACTCTGCAAAGACTCTTGAGAAAGGTCGAGATAGTGCTGTAGGAATGGTTGTAGCGATAGCATGGGATATTGAAGGAAATGAAACAGGTTCAGATTTTCCCAAACGCTCTCAAAAACTTTGGGGAACTTCAAGTGTGAATTGGCGAACAATTACTGCGTATGATGCAGTTCAAGCTCTGGTGAAAGCAATTGACAATCAAGCTCAACCAACTCGTGAAGGTGTTCGGGAGGAGTTATCATCAGGGTTTTCTACACCTGGAGCGTTCAAAGCAGTTAAATTTTCAGACACTGGTGACTATGATGGTGATATTCAATTAGTGGAAGTTGTGAAGATTGGCGATGGGTATGACTTTGTACCTCTTAAGCGTTAAGGAAGTGGCGGGGGCGGGTTCATCAGATAGTTTGTCATATCAAATAAATTAATTCTGATATAGATCCACTCAGGGGTTCTATTAAGCATCTCCTCCACGCATAGGGAGTAGGGAGTAGGGAGTAGGGGGAAAGAATTGATGAATCACAGTGCAATAATTGATTTGATTTTTGGGCGTTGCTGATTCTGGGTATGATGCAACCCACATTCCGCACTTCAATTTGTAACATGAAAATTAGTATAAAATCCTTAGGTGGCTTAGGTATTTATACTATATAAATTATCTTCATTTACCTTTATCAAGAGTCAAATTCTCAGTTAAATATTAAGCATAAATACTTACTGAATTGTTTATTCTGATTGACCAGTATAATTTTATTCTTAATGCATGACTTTTGACTTTTGACTTTTGACTTATATTTTTATGCTACATTTTGTGGTGCGGAATGTGGGATGCAAGCCCCCCTAGCCCCCCAAAATTGGGGGGAATAAAACTATAAAAGTCCCCCCTTATTAATCCCCCTCCCGTCCCCCGCAGGATCGGGGGTAGCCAGAGGATGCTGCGCTTTTTGTTGAATGGGGGATGCGCGGGGGCGAAGGCGAGAACCAAACAATCACACATTCATACTTCAATTCAGCAACGCCGATTTTTGATTGTTGGAGATATCTATCTATAGTAATTAAATATCAATATCCTCACTTCTTGGCCTAAAAACCCTACCTTTGCAAGGATACCAAATGGCTTCTATAGAATCCGGTTATATAGTATATGTTGATAATTCTATAATTACTTCAATATTTAATCTCCCCCACTCCCCCACTCCCCCACTCCCCTCTTCCCCTCCAGGGAGGGGTTAGGGGTGGGTCCCCTACTCCCAACTATACAATAACTATTCAACCGGATTCTATATAATCTCCCCTACTCCCCTACTCCCGCACTCCCGCACTCCCCCACTCCCCCACTATACAATAACTATTCAACCGGATTCTATATGACTCCTGACTCCTCCTCTAATAATAATCCTGCATCGCCTTCACCTCCAACACTTCAGACTTCAACGCTCGAATCGCCGCCGCCGTTGCTTTCGCACCTGCAATAGTCGTAATTAACGGCACCTTATAATCTAACGAACTCCGCCGAATTTTAATCCCATCAGCACGCGCTTCCTCCCCAGAAGGAGTAGTAATAATTAACTGAATTTCTCCATTTTTAACCCCATCCAAAACATTTGGCCGTCCTTCATGCAACTTCAACATCAACCCCACATCCAAACCATGGAAACACAATACCTTACGAGTTCCCTCAGTAGCTATCACTTTCAAACCCAACTCAATCAGATCCTTAACCACTGGCACAACTGCTTCCTTATGCCGATCGCTCATCGACACAAACACTGTTCCCTCCAAAGGTAATTTTTGCCCTGCGGATAACTGCGCTTTTGCAAACGCTTTACCAAAGTCAACATCAATACCCATCGCCTCCCCAGTAGAGCGCATTTCCGGTCCTAATATTGTATCTGTACCAGGAAACTTAGCAAATGGTAACACTGCCTCTTTCACAGAAACATGACCGGGAACTTGTTCCTCTACAAAACCTAATTCCTCTAATTTTTTTTCCAGACATCACCCGCGATGCCATCTTTGCCAAGGGTACACCTATTGCCTTAGAGACAAAAGGTACTGTCCGTGATGCACGGGGGGTTAGCTTCTAAAATATATACTGTTTCCCCTTGCACCGCAAACTGAATATTCATTAACCCAATAACATTCAAAGCTTTTGCCAGAGCAACAGTCCATTGGCGAATTGTTTCCACCGCAGCAGGAGCTAAAGTTTGATAAGGAATAGAACAAGCAGAGTCTCCAGAGTGAATACCCGCTTCCTCAATATGTTCCATTATCCCACCGATAACTACCTGACCCGTACCATCAGCAATAGCATCCACATCTACTTCAATGGCATTTTCCAAGAATTTGTCAATCAAAATTGGATGTTCTGGTTCCACCTGTACCGCAAACTTCATATAACGTTCCAACTCTTGGTCAGAATAAACAATTTCCATTGCTCTACCTCCCAAAACATAGGAAGGTCGCACCACTACTGGATAACCTATTTTTTGTGCAACTGCCAACGCATCTTCAAAACTACGAGCGAGACCGTTTGCTGCTTGACGAATATCTAAATCTCGTAAAATGTGCTCAAACCTTTCTCGGTCTTCTGCGGTATCAATAGAGTCTGGAGAAGTACCCCAGATTTTAGTTTGGGAAGGGGTTGCTGTTTGCTCTAAATACTTCTGGAGAGGAACTGCTAATTTCAGAGGAGTTTGACCGCCAAACTGAACTATAATTCCTTCCGGGTTTTCCGCTTCGATGATATTTAGTACGTCTTCTTTAGTTAAAGGTTCAAAATAAAGGCGATCGCTCGTATCATAGTCAGTCGAAACAGTTTCTGGGTTAGAGTTAACCATTATTGTTTCAAACCCATCCTCTCCCAGAGCATAACTAGCATGACAACAACAATAATCAAATTCTATTCCCTGACCGATGCGGTTGGGTCCCCCTCCCAGAATCATTACTTTCCGTTTTTCAGAAGGCAAAACTTCTGACTCTTCTTCATAAGTAGAATAATAGTAAGGAGTCAGCGCCTCAAATTCTGCTGCACAAGTATCCACTGTTTTATAAGCAGGTTTAACTCCCAAACTCAACCGATAACTTCTAACTTCATCCTCAGTAGTTTTACTGCAATAAGCAATTTGGCGATCGCTAAAACCCTGCCGTTTTATATGCCATATCTGCTCTTTTGTCAACTCATTAAGCGGAGTCAGCTTAATCAATTTTTCTGTATCGGTTAACTCCCGCATCTTATCCAGAAACCAAATATCAATTCCGGTGAGTTCATAGACTTCCTCTACTGTCATTCCCAACAATAAAGCATGACGTACTGTAAATATTCTTTCTGGGTTAGGGGTGCGTAACCCCGCTCTTACTTGTTCCAAACTGGGCAACTTTTCCCAGCGATCGCCACCAAAACCAGCTCTACCTGTTTCTAGAGAGCGCAACGCTTTCTGAAACGACTCCTGGAATGTGCGACCTATTGCCATTGCTTCTCCCACCGACTTCATTTGAGTAGTCAGCACTGCTTGGGAACCAGGAAACTTCTCAAAAGCAAATCTAGGAATTTTCGTGACTACATAATCAATAGTCGGTTCAAAACTAGCTGGTGTCTTTTTAGTAATATCATTAGGAATTTCATCCAAGGTGTAACCCACTGCTAATTTTGCTGCCATTTTAGCAATAGGAAAACCAGTAGCTTTTGACGCCAAAGCAGAAGAGCGACTCACCCGAGGGTTCATTTCAATCACAATCACATCTCCATTCACCGGGTTAACAGCAAATTGAATATTAGAACCCCCAGTTTCTACCCCTATTTCCCGGATAATTTTAATCGAAGCATCTCGCAGTCTTTGATATTCTTTATCCGTCAATGTTTGCGCCGGAGCAACAGTAATGGAGTCTCCTGTATGCACACCCATCGGGTCAATGTTTTCGATCGAACAGATAATTACTACATTATCTACTAAGTCTCGCATTACCTCCAATTCATATTCTTTCCAACCAATCAACGATTTTTCCACTAGGATTTGAGATACTGGACTAGCATCTATCCCTGCTTGTGCCATTACTTCGTATTCTTCCTGATTGTAAGCAATACCTCCTCCTGTCCCCCCCAGTGTGAAAGCAGGACGAATAATTAGGGGATAAGTGCCAATTTCGTTAGCGATCGCCTTTGCCTCTGCCCAACTACTAGCAATACCTGATGGACAAACTGGGATGCCAATTCGAGCCATTGCTTCTTTGAATAGCAGTCGGTCTTCGGCCATTTCAATTGCTGGTAGTTTAGCCCCGATTAACTCAACACCATACTTAGCTAAAGTACCATTTTTGGCCAAGGATACTGCTATATTTAGAGCTGTCTGACCCCCCATTGTGGGTAGGAGAGCATCTGGTCGTTCTTTGGCAATAACTTTTTCTACAAGTTCAGGAGTCAGGGGTTCGATGTAAGTACATTCAGCAATTTCTGGGTCTGTCATAATTGTTGCTGGATTGGAGTTGACCAGTACAACCTCAAATCCTTCTTCTCTAAGAGCTTTACAAGCTTGTGTACCACTATAATCAAATTCACAAGCTTGGCCAATAACAATTGGACCAGAACCAACAAGTAGAATTTTGCGTATATCTTGGCGACGCGGCATAGATTTATATTTATTTGTTTGACAATTAAAGGGTTAATCCACAGTATTTTAAGGGTGAGTATAGTTGTAGTGTTATGATATACAGACCATTTTTATATTTGGGCATTTATTTAAATGATAAGTTTTAAATACTCTGAAAAAAGAATAGGGTGAGAAACTGTTTGATAATTTCTACCCATAACTAGACAAATATTACTGTTTGTCCACCTTTTCTCTCGCCATGCGTTCAATTACATCGCTTAAACTATTGGCACCTAACTGATGTTGTTTTTCTTCTAACCACTGAATCGCTGTTTCAGTCAAAGTCATTGTAAACCTACGCTTTGACTCTCCGTAAATCTTTTTTCCAGCCATATTTACAATTCCATACTTATCATATATGATATGAGTATTACACATTTGAAAGGTCGAGTCAAATGCTTTTAAGTATTAAGGTTGAACTAAAACCAAACAATAAACAAGTTACAGCCTTTCGCAAAGCATCTGGTGTGGCAAGGCACGCTTACAACTGGGCTAATGCCTTAGTTAAAGATGTCTTAGTGCAACGGGAAACTGACAAAACAATTAAAGTACCATCAGCTATTGACCTTCATAAAAGATTGGTTGCCGAGGTCAAGTCTGAGAATGCTTGGTACTATGAAACTAATAAAAATGTTCCACAACAAGCATTAAAGGAATTGCGAACAGCTTGGGATAGATGCTTTAAGAAAATTGCTAAACAACCAAAATTCAAGAAGAAAGGTCAATGTGACTCGTTCTACTTAGAATCAGGTAGCAAAGCTGCACCAAAAATTAAAAATGATGGTAAACGAATTAAATTACCTTCAATAGGTTGGGTGCGTCTTGCCGAACCATTACCTGTAACAGCAACACATAATTGTGTGATTTCTCGTACTGCCGATAAATGGTTTATAGCGATTAAATATGAAGTTGAGAAACCAAGTATTGAAGGACAAAGACCTACAGTTGGTGTCGATATTGGAATTAAGGAATTAGCCGTTTGCTCTAACGGTAAGGTGTTTAAAAATCCAAAAACTTATAGACGCATGAGTAAGCGTTTAAAACACCTACAACGTCAAGTAAGCAAGAAAGTGAAAGGTTCTAATAATCGCAAAAAAGCGGTGACAAAACTAGCAAAAATCCACGCTCGGATCGCAAACATTCGCAAAGACGCTATCCATAAATTAACTACCTATCTTGCTAAAAACCACAGCATTATAAAGATAGAAGATTTGCACGTTAAGGCATTTCTGAAAAATCACAGATTAGCTGGCGCAATTGCCGATTGTGGGATGTATGAATTCAGACGCCAATTAGAATATAAAACTGAGAAATTCTCAAGTCAACTAATCCTAGTAGATACGATGTTTCCAAGTTCCCAGATCTGCTCTAATTGTGGGAATCATCGTCATAAGATGCCATTAAAAAACCGTGTTTATATCTGCCCTGATTGTGGTCACATCGAGGACAGAGATTTAAACGCCAGCAAGAATATAGAACGATGGTTTGAAGGAATATTTATTCCGACTTTACCAAGTCAAACGGTAAGCTCTACCGGGATGGCCTGCGGAGTGGACAAACCCTTTAGTTGCCAAACTAAAGCCACGTTGAAACAGGAAGTTAACGCCAAAACTACCTATGTTTAGTTAAGTTTAGATTTGGGCAGTTTTGGGTCAGTTTAATAGAGCGGAATGATTAATTGTTAATTTAATTAATTAATATAATCTTCCTATATTATGATTAATTAGTCTGGCTTGATAGAAGTCGGAATTAATATTTTTAACTTTTGTCCAAGAAATAAGGTCTCAGACCTTTCCTTTTAAAAGGAGCAGGACTTACGCAAAATATGAAAATATGAACCTAATAATTGGTAACTAATAACTAATAACTAATAATTGGTAACTAATAACTAATAACTGATAACTGATAACTGATAACTGATAACTGATAAAGATATGCCTAGAAATCCTGATGAATTTGCTATACACCTATTGTTAGAAGGTGGCGCTCGCGAAGAAGTACGTTTTCTGACTCTTAAAGAATTTCAAACTTGGTACAGTGGTGTTATAGTTCCAAAGCATGATTCTCCAGAGTTTGTAAATGTACCAATTAAGACTATTCAAGGAGAATATATGGTTGTTCGTCCCTCTGCTATAATTGCTATCCGGGTTGAACCTATATTTAATTCTAGTGTTGAAAGATTTTAAGTGAAGTTCTCTCCCGTTAAATCTGAGATGATTAGAGAAAGCTCGCAGACAAGCATAACTGTTACCAATTTCCTTCTGAAGTTTCTTGTTTTGCTGGGGAAATTATACAAGAACACAGACTAACTAACATGAATATTCAGGTAATAGGTATTGATATAGGGGGGACAGCAATTAAACTGGGGCGTTTTGACAAAGATGGAGTTTGTCATCAATTTTTGAATTTGCCGACTCCTCAACCTGCAACCCCAATAGCAGTAATTGATGTGATAGTAGAAGCGATTTTATTATTGCAGCGCTCCGCGAACTCTGGTTTAAGATATAGTTCTTCACTCAACAATTCTAGTGTTAATCCACCCGATTTATCTGTAGCTGAATCTCAACCAGATAACTCAGCAGTTATTCAAGCTATTGGTATTGGACTACCTGGCCCTACTGATGCCCAAGGTAGAATATCTAAAGTAGCAATTAATTTGACAGATTGGCAAAATGTTCCCTTGGCTGAGTGTTTGGAGGAAAAGACTGGTTTACCAGTAGTTATCGCTAATGATGCTAATTGTGCTGGTTTAGGAGAAGCTTGGCTAGGTGCGGGTCGTCCGTTTAAAAATATGATTATGCTTACCCTGGGTACTGGTGTGGGGGGAGCAATTATTTTAGATGGTCAATTGTTTGTAGGTCATTTAGGGGCTGCGGGAGAGTTAGGGTTAATTACTTTAAATCCTGATGGGCCAGAGTGTAACAGTGGTAATAGTGGGTCTCTAGAACAATATGTTTCTGTTCAGGCAATTCGTCGAGCTACTGGTAAAGAACCATTGGAATTAGCAAACTTGGCTCAAACTGGAGACAAATTTGCCCTAGAATTCTGGGAATATTATGGCAGACTTTTGGGTGCAGGTTTGGCAAGTTTGATTTATATCTTGACACCAGAAGCTGTAATTATTGGAGGGGGAGTGAGTGCTGGTGCAGAACTTTTTTTGCCTGTAGCTAAAGCAGAAATTGAGAGACGAGTTTTGTTGAGTTCTCGTTTGGACTTAAAATTATTAACGGCTAAATTAGGTAATCATGCTGGTATTGTAGGAGCTGCTAAATTAGCTTGGGCAAGTTTCCATACTCATTAGGGTTTGCTGAAAAAGTCTTTTAGTAGGTGTAGGAGTCAGGTAGTAGGGGCGTTAACGATAGTTATGCGCAAGCTTTTGGCCGTTCGCCCGTTACCTCGATCAGGAGTCAAATTCTCACTTAAATATTAAGCATAAATAGGGCTTGCTGAAAAATTCTTATATCAAATCCGGTGGGGTTGCACATAGAATCCGGTTATATAATATCTATTTATAATTTATAATTTCTTAAATTACTTCAATATTACACATCTCCTCCATCCATAGTAGGGACGCCCTTATGCAACGTCTGTACAGAGAAATTATTGATTTGATTTTTTATTATTGAAGATGTCTATTTAATCTCCCCTACTCCCCCACTCCCCCACTCCCCACTCCCCTCTTCCTCCCAACCCACCCCTAACCCCGACCGTGGAGGGAGGGGAGACAGGAGAAAAGGGTCGGGAGCGAGGAGGTAGGAGCGGGCGTTTTGGATATAGTGATTTTTCTGCCCAACTATGCGCCTAAAATACGCTCAAATTTGAGCGTGAAGAGCTGTTCCCAGGCACTGCAATTCGACCCCAAAAAGGCACTTACCTTTATCTGTAAATACTTTTAGATTTAATCAGCAAGCCCTAAATACTTGCTAAATCGTTGACTCCTAATTGACCACTATATATAATTTACTTCTTAAATTCTTACTTTTGACTTTTTATTTTTGACTTTTGACTTTTGACTTTCTTCCTTCTTCAAGGTAAAGAATACCCTGTTACTTTTGTGATAAATTCCACAACCTTTTTATAAGCTTCCGGATCTATATTAGGACTAATAATAATATCTTTTGTACTATCTGGTAGCCAAAAAGTTATACGACCATTTGGTTCAAAAGCAAATGTACTAATACAATTCAAATTGATAAACCATTCATGGCGGTCGTACATAATTTGCACCCAAAATTCACTATTAGGTAGATAGTTTATCTCAATTTTGTCTTTAATATATTCTAGGACTAACTGATACTCATATTCGCAACTTTGTTTATTTAAAATAATTAGCTGACTGCTATTTGGCAACCAGAAAGTTAGTCGCTTATTTGACTGACAAGAAAAAGCAGTAATACGATCAAGATCGATCAAGTATTTACTTCTTTCATAATCTATTTTAATCCAGTAGGCCATAAGACCCCCTCAAAGCTTTGATTTCTTGCATTTCTCCAAATTAGTGCAAGTTACAGTAGAAGGCAGAAGGCAGAGGGCAGAAGGCAGAAGGCAGAAGGAAACATCTTGCCTGGTCTAAGTTTTAGATTCTTGAGCTGTCCTAACCTTTGCTTTAACTGCTATACTCTAAAAGTCCAATCAGCACTATTGAGTCACCCTCGATCTGGTAAATTACTACTCAATGAAAAAGATTTCTTCCTTAATCAAAAAGTTAACCACTTTTGAACGATCAAAGGTAACTATCAACAATTAATATTAGAAAATATAACAATACTTAATGCTGTACTTAAGATTATTTAGTAATTACCTAAGATAAGGCGATTCAACCTGATAACAAACAATAATAAAAACTTTTTTAGTAACTAATAACCTAGTCAGCACTTAGGATAGAACCCGTGTTAACTACATTATCTAGAATAGCTTCAGCATTATTTACAGACAAATCATAACATTTTTCTTGTGAACTAGCAGCTTGAAAAAAGCTATAAAATAGAGGATGAGGGGTACTAGGTCGAGATTGAAACTCTGGATGAAATTGTGTAGCAATAAAGAAAGGATGAGTGGGAAGTTCAATAATTTCTACTAATCTACCATCAGGAGAAGTTCCGCTAATAACATATCCTGTTTCTAACAACAAGTTCCGGTAAGCATTATTAAACTCATATCTATGACGATGACGTTCATAAATCACCTCCTGTTGATAAGTTTTAAATGCCAATGTATCCGTTTGAAGACGGCAAGGATAAAGTCCCAGTCGCATAGTGCCACCCAAGTCCACTACATCTTGTTGTTCGGGTAACAAATTAATCACTGGGTTTGGTGTTTCAGGGTCAAACTCCGCACTATGAGCAGATTCCAATTTTGCTATATTGCGTGCCCACTCAATTACCGCACATTGCATTCCCAGACATAACCCCAAAAAAGGAATTTTTTGCAACCGAGAATATTCAATAGCAGCTATTTTTCCATCAATACCTCTCACGCCAAACCCTCCCGGAACAATAATCCCATTCACCTTTTCCAGGTAGGTCTTTGCTCCTTTGGCCTCCACATCTTCAGAACTGACCCAACGCAGATTTAAGTCCACACCAATAGCTATTGCAGCATGGCGTAATGCCTCAACCACTGATAAATAAGCATCGCTCAGTTGAATATATTTACCTACTATGGCAATTTCAATAGTTGTAGCAGTAGATGATTGGACATTTTTTGTCTCTATTTCAGGATTGTCCCGATGATAAAGACGATTGACCAAAGTTTGCCACTTACCAAGATTTGGCTGGCGTTGCTCCATATTTAATAATTCTAGAGCTTGCACCGCTAGTCCTTCTGCCTCTAACATTAGAGGTACCTCATAAATACTTTCGGCATCTTTTGATGTAATTACGGATGCTACAGGTACATCACAGAATTCAGACATTTTTTCTTTTAAGCTGGAGCTAAGTTGGCGATCGCATCGACAGACCAGAATATCTGGCTGAATACCAATAGAGCGCAACTCTTTGACTGAATGTTGAGTAGGCTTAGTTTTCATCTCCCCTGCTGCCCCAATCCAAGGGACTAGGGTAACATGGATATATAACACATGATTTCGTCCCACATCTTTACGAAATTGCCGAATAGCTTCTAAAAATGGCTGAGATTCAATATCTCCTACGGTCCCCCCAATTTCTGTAATTACTACATCTGGATTAGCATTTTTGGCGACTCTATGTACCCTCTGTTTTATTTCATTGGTAATATGAGGAATAACTTGAACTGTGCCTCCTTTATAATCGCCTCGTCTTTCTTTATTGATGACTGCTTGGTAGATTGAACCCTGGGTAACACTATTCAGGCGGGACATGGAGGTATCTGTAAATCGTTCGTAGTGACCCAAGTCAAGGTCTGTTTCTGCCCCATCTTCTGTGACAAATACTTCTCCATGTTGGAAGGGACTCATGGTACCTGGGTCTACATTGATATAGGGGTCTAGTTTCAGAATAGATACGGAATAATCCCGTGATTTGAGCAAACGGCCTAAGCTTGCTGCTACAATTCCTTTACCAATGCTGGAAACTACTCCACCAGTTATAAATACAAATTTACTCATAAATTTTTTTTTGAAGAAGGTTTTGGGTTTGAAGAAGGTTTTAAGTGGTAGGTGATAGGTTTTAAGTGGTAGGTGATAGATTTTAGGTGGTAGGTCAAAGGCTAGAATAATTTCATTTCAATAGTTATAGTTTTTGGCATTTTTGTGTGGATTTTAGGTAATAAATACTTATAAATACTTAGATTTGAAGTTATTATTTGCTGTTGGACGTTGAATCTACATCATCACTAACTTGTATAGTTCATAAAAATATAGTCAAATATGACATATCCTTCGGAGCGCAGGTGTTACTCTGACGCTGGTGTTAGCGCAGCTCCTCCGGAGGAGGCACTACAACACCACGCCAGCTGCTTTAAGTCGGGGGACCCGCCCAACGCACTGGCTTCTCTATCCCATGGTCAAAGACATTTGGGACTACTTTTTTCATAATGTTCAAAGAACCGTTCACGTGACTCATTAATTAATCCAATGCTTGCGGTACAATTGCATTCCTCTTTGTCTTGATGCAGTCGTTCATGGGGGAAACCCCCTTTGGCGGCGCTGCATCGCTTTATTCTTTTTCCTGAAAAGGTGACATTATTTTTCTCACCTTCAGTGTAAACTGGAATCAAATCATTATCTATAAAACTTGATGCGGAGGTGTAAGATTCTTCTGTAATAATTACATCTATCCCTACCATCTTGGCTTTATAAGATAACATTTCTATTAACCTGTTATAGGGAACAGATACAAAATATGAAATATTTCTTTTCCCTAAGTTTATCTTCTGCTTCCACTCTGGATTGTGTCCTATTATTACTGTTCCTATTTTCTGATTAATCAGGGTATTAATAATCAAACTAGATGGTTTATGAAGATAATCGTTGATTTTAAATTCTCTTTTTAGCATCAGCTTTTTCAGCCTCTTACTCCATTGATTTTCTTTGAGTTGAGATTGTAAGGAACTCTTAACTTTGTTGTAGTATTGATTTATAGATTTTAACGGTCTGCCATTGATCACTCTTGGGTTTTATTCCGGCGCTTATTAAAGGTTTCGGCTGTCGCCGACATGAAAATGTAGCTAAGTTGTTTAATCCTATATCAATACTGGCACAACGATTTTTCTCTAGCTCGTATTGTTTCTCGCATTGCTTCATAAATGACCTCAATTACATAATGATTAAGTCTAGGAATGAGACGAACTTGTTTAATTTGTGAAGTAGGTACTAATGTTTTTAGATAAATCCCTGTTTGACTGGGATTAATAATTCCTTGTTTTAATTGCTTCTTGCTGATTGCTTGTGTGGTATAAACTACAAGAAATCTTCCCTTTATTTTATTTTTATATCTAGGAAGACGAGGACGAGCATTTAAACTTTGATGGGTTCTTTAGATAAACTTCGTTTGCTGCTAAAAACTTTTCGGTGTTTCTATCTAAAATCATCAAGATTTGTTGAGATACTTTAGCTGGTATTGCTTGATAATCTGATTGAGTAGAGAGTGTTTTTTGCAGGTCATAATAAGATAGATTTGTCTTTTCAAATATAAAAGACTGACGAACTAAATAATTAGCATAGTTATAGAGATTTTTAGACAATAAACACAGTCGGTCAATTTCAGCATAAAACCGATGATTTTTGTATGGGATATGTCTCTCAACTAATTTCATAAATCAAGGGGTTAAAATTATATTAGGATTCGAGGAGTTCGGAATTTTTATGATTATTTAGTCTGAAACTAAGCGTGCCAATTTCATTATACTATTAAACCTTTAGCCTTGGAGTTATTAAATTTTGTCAAATATTTAGTAGCTATGCTTGTATAAATCAACGAAGATATTTGACATCACTTGACTATATATGACTATATTTATGTATAACTTTTATTATACTTACAATTACTTTTAATCTGTTTCAGCTAAAGTTCAACTAAAATTTCCCACCAACCTAATTAATATCTTAAATTTTTCTAAAATTTGGGTGCATCTCATATTTATTTGCAAAAATACTTTTTTCCTATATATTCCCTGTTCCCTGTTCCCTCTCTTGGTCAGCATTCCCTTGCGTCTAACGCCGACGCGGGGTCTGACCGCTGTTCCCTAAAAACGATAAATTTTTGGCTTTATTCACGCATTGAGATGCACCCTAAAATTTTGCTTTAATTGTAAAATAGTAATCTCCACCAGCTTCTAGTTGATAATCCCATTTTTCTAGAAACCTACCTAAAGGTTCTTGAATTAAAGCACGTCCTTGAGAAGGTTGAATGTAAAGGGTTTTTTTATGGCGAAAACCCCATTTAAAATGCCAATTAAATGACCCAGCACTTACTTCTCCTTCGATAGTGCCTTTTTGCCAAGACTGACGAGTTACTCTGACATAAGCAGTAGTTTCTGGTAAACCTTTATAACTCATTATTGACATCCTCTGCCGTTAAATCTAAAGATTATAACGGAAGATTCCCAAACCTCACGATTTAGGGTGACAGCTTAAGTGGCACTTATCTAGATTGTCTCCAACCCCCGACAGTACGCCAACGAGCGTCAATTTGTTGAACCACGATCTGCACTCGGCCGCAGTAACACCTCGATGACAAATTACTTTTGCTGCTGCTACATCACGGTTTATTTCGTAGTGACATTCAGGACATCTATGAATACGTTCAGACAAATCTTTTTTGCCTGTATGTGATCCACAATTTGGACAAATTTGACTGGTATATCTGTAGTCTACCTGGCCAAAATAAACCCCTCGTTTCTTGCATACCCAAGCTAAGATATTGAAGAACTGACCGAACCCTGCATCTTAAGCATATTCCTATTGTTTCATAATTCTATCTGAATGGAGTGCTAGCTTGTTTGTTTAGTCGCGATTTATCTCCCGGTATAATCTCCCATTTACCAGGAGTCCTCACTCGCTCCATTTTTGATAGTAAATTAATCTTCTGGTAAGCTGACACTACGACTGTTATAGAGACTCATCGCTTTTTCTATTCCTTGTCTCATAGAAAGCTCTACTGCCTCTACAACTAATTTCAGTACTTGAGTCATTAATTGACTTTCCGTTGGGCTAAACTTTCCTAAAACATGACCAATAGTATTTGGATCTCTACTTTCAGCACCAGCATTCTTTGGCTTACCTATACCTATCCGTAAACGAGGAAATTCTTGAGTCCCTAAATGAGCGATCGCTGACTTCATCCCATTATGGCCACCTGCCGACCCTGATAGCCGTAGTCGCAGTCGTCCCATTGGTAAATCCATATCATCATATATAATCAGCACTGAATTGGGTTGCAATTTATACCAATCTAACACCGCACGCACTGATTGGCCAGACCTATTCATATAGGTCAAGGGTTTGAGCAAATAAATTTTATCGGATTTTATACCTCTGCCTTCTCCAATTTCCGCTTTAAATTTCCGGTTTTCAGATAGAGAAGTTTGCCACATATTGGCGATAGTATCAACTGCTGCAAATCCTATATTGTGCCTAGTTCTTTCGTATTTCGGCTCTGGATTTCCCAAACCTACAATTAATTGAGGAATCACTAAATTTTGCCCTGATGCCTCCTCTTTCATTACTTTAAGAATTAAAATTAAATTGTCAAAAATATAATAATTTTTTGGATTGGCTCAGGTGATTTTTTTCTCTACTTTTACCAACTACTTCAGGATGGCATAAATAACTAACCAGTTACAAAATCTTAAAAGTCTTTCCAATCAATACTTTTGACTTTTGACTTCCCCGTAGCGGCACTAGCTTTTCTGGCTTGTCTCTGTAGGAGAAGAAACAGTTACTACTTTTTCTGACTCTGATTCAGGTGCATACTGACTAACTTGAGACCCTTCTTCTAACTGTTTTGCCTCTCGTTTAAACTCATTTTCAAACTCTTTAGCTCCTGCCTTAAAACTATTTATCGCTTGCCCTAAACTACGACCAATTTCTGGTAGCTTCTTTGGACCGAATATCAAAAGAGCTACGACTAAAATTACAATCATTTCCGGGAGACCAATACCAAAAATATTCATCTTGTTTTTTACTCCTAAAATTTATCTGAGATTAGTACTTAAGGATATAGCTAGGGCTGGAGAAATTTTAGTTATTTGAATTTCTTCGCCCTACTCTTTAATTCATCTTATTTAGTGAGACTAGCCCAGTCCACATCAACATTCTCTAACAACAACGAAGAGTTGTAGATTTGGAGAATAATCAACAAGAAGACAAAAAATAAGCCAATAAAAACTGCCATTAATAGTGTAGTTCCCCAACCGGGAGATACTTTACCATATTCAGAGTTTAAAGGTTTGAGCAGGTCTCCTAATCCAGTTCTTTGTGCCATAAGTTTCTATGTAATCTATAATTCAGCAGAATTTTTTAATCTTTTGTAATAATATTGTATAATAAACGTTGTACATAAATATAGTCTTATGTAGTTAAATATACTCTTTTGTCTCCAGAAATTTGGGCGACTACCTTAGATAATTTAACAATTTCTGCAATAATAGACAATCAAATAGCCTCAAGAGTCAACGATCTGATTTTAATAGGGTGAAATTCCTGGACTGACACGCTACCTCTAGACACATCAGAACCTACGTCCAAGCCTCTGTATTATGACCAAGCAGAAATTGAATCAGGGAGATAATCATGCAAAGAGGAAAAGAAAAAGTAGTCCCAAATTTCCTTGGCCATGGAATAGAGGAGCCAGTGCGTTGGGCGGGTCCCCCGACTTAAAGCAACTGGAGTGGTGTTGTAGTGCCTCCTCTGGAGGATCTTTCCTAGGTCATGCTAGGCAAACGCTAACACCCAGCCATGGCAACACCTGTAAAATAAGGATATGTCTTATGTGACTATATTTTTATAAACTATAACACTCATAATTTTAATGAATTATATGGAACCTGCAACAGTTCTTAGTATCTCCATCGGTGTAATGGTTGTGGCCATTACTAGCTTTTCAATTTACACAGCCTTCGGACCTCCCGCTAAGGAGTTAAGAGACCCTTTTGATGAACACGAAGATTAGGTGTTGATTAATACTCTCTCGTTGTCATTATCCAGATTTAACGGGAGATTATTACTGATTTTAACTGGCCTCTAATAATAGGGTCTTGAAACTAAAACTTAAATATTAAAGGGCTAAAAAAACCCGATTGAGCAAGTCAATTAATGATGGTGGATGGGGACAATTCCTAACTATTTTAACTGTCAAAGCTGTTAGTGTTTGGCCAGCATGACCATAGGAAAGCTCCTCTGTTTGCGTTTGCGCAGCATCCCGTAGGGAAGCATGACCTAGGAAAAGAGGCCAAGACTGGACGGAATACTATAGCAATAAACCCAAAAAATACCAGCCAAGATTGCTCAAATTGTGGTTAAAAAGCTAAGAAGGAATTATATAAAAGAATCCACTCTTGCCCCCACTGTAGCATAGTAATAGACCGCGATGTAAACGTGGCGATAAATATTATAAAAAATAGGGAGGCAGGGCATTCCGTCCTTAAACCTCGTGGAACCCGATTCAATGGCAGGTCAGCGAAACGAGAAGACCACACTATAGCGTAAGCTTAGTGTGGGAGTATGTCACTCAACTGCTCTATAAAACTGACACAAAGCGTCACATAACGTGACAAATTGATGTTTACTTCACTGCTGTAAGGAGGTTGCATGCAACGTCCCTACCGTCGGCGGTTACTCATCCACAGGCATTGACGGGTCTTGCCCAACCGCATCTGTTCAGTCTATACCTACATTTAAGTCTTTGTCAATCAACATCAGAAAAAATCCTCAAACCCTGACTGTACCGTTTCTAGTAGGGAGCGGGATTTCTGGAGAGGTCTATGTCTATATAGATAGACTGCCAGAAATGTTTAAGTCGCGATTAGTGCAGAAGATACAAATTTCACCATCGTTACTACTTGAGTGTGAGAACTAGCGTATTATATCGCGCTCCGTATCGCAAATTGTTAACTAAGTCGAAACTCTCGACCGAGCAAAGTATTTGCCGATCGCTGAGTGCTTTCTTGAAAGAAAACAGGTTAAAATATAGGTCTTAATCCTTTATTGTAGTTTGAGTTTCATGGGCAACACATTTGGACATCTATTTCGGGCCACAACATTTGGTGAATCCCACGGAGGAGGAGTAGGAGTTATAATTGATGGTTGCCCTCCAAGACTAGAAATAGATGTTGCAGAAATTCAATATGAGTTAGACCGTAGGCGTCCAGGTCAAAGCAAGATTACTACGCCACGCAAAGAAACAGATATTTGTGAAATACTGTCTGGAGTATTTGAAGGTCAAACTTTGGGTTCGCCAATTATGATTTTGGTGAGAAATAAGGATGCTCGTCCACAAGATTATCAGGAGATGGCTAGTAAATATCGTCCATCTCATGCCGACGCAACTTATGATGCTAAGTATGGTATCAGGAACTGGCAAGGTGGGGGGAGGTCTTCAGCTAGAGAAACAATTGGACGTGTTGCTGCAGGGGCGATCGCTAAAAAAATTCTCAAACAATATTCTGGCGTGGAAATTGTCGGTTATGTGAAGCGCATCAAAAATTTAGAGGCCATTGTTGACCTAGAAACGGTGACTATAGAGCAAGTAGAAAGTAATATTGTCCGTTGTCCAGATACTGAATGTGCAGACAGGATGATTGAATTAGTAGAGCAAATACGGGATGTGGGAGATTCTCTGGGAGGTGTGGTTGAATGTGTGGCCAGGAATGTGCCGAAAGGTCTTGGTTCTCCTGTATTTGATAAGTTAGAAGCAGATTTAGCTAAGGGTGTAATGTCTTTGCCAGCGAGCAAAGGATTTGAAATTGGTTCTGGTTTTGCGGGTACTACTCTGACAGGTAGCGAGCATAATGATGAATTTTATACAGATGAGCAAGGGGAAATTCGGACTGTTACTAATCGTTCTGGAGGGGTACAGGGAGGAATTTCTAATGGAGAAAATATTGTGTTGCGGGCAGCATTTAAACCAACTGCTACAATTCGTAAAGAGCAGCGTACTGTGAGTCGTAGCGGTGAAGAGGCATTGTTGGCAGCTAAAGGAAGGCATGACCCTTGCGTTTTACCTAGAGCTGTGCCTATGGTAGAAGCAATGGTAGCTATAGTGCTATGTGATCATTTATTACGCCATCATGGACAGTGTGAGAGTTTGAAACATAAGGCGCTACGCGCTGGGGAATAGGGAATAGGGAATAGCTAACTTTAAAAGGGTTTTCGGTGCGGAAACGCTCCACGAACAGGATTGAAAAATGTCTTAACCAATTCTTGTGGTGCTCTATGTCTCTGTCCCTAGTTCAATTTCCCAAAAATTCAGAAATCTTTAAATTAATAAAGTGGAAACTGCTATAAGAAAATTTATATGGAAACTAAACCTTCTTCTGAAGTGCTAACTCAAGATTGTGTTGATTTCTCCAAGGTGCCTGAACAAATAGGAGATTTTTTAGTGAAGTTCTGGGGTGTAAGAGGTAGTGTTCCTACTCCAGGAAAAGATACTATTAGATATGGTGGAAATACTTCCTGCATAGAAATGCAAATAGCTGGTAAGCGCCTGATATTTGATGGCGGTACTGGTCTACGAGAATTAGGTGAGGAAATGATGCAGGAAATGCCAATAGAAGCTTATATGTTTTTCACTCATTATCACTGGGATCATATTCAAGGTTTCCCTTTATTTACTCCTGCTTTTACCCAAGGAAATATTTTTCATATCTACGGAGCTATACCTCCAGAAGGGGAGTCAATGAAAAAGCACTTCATACAGAGAATCTTACATTATAACTCTCCTATTCCTTTAAATGGTATTCAGGCTGACTTACGTTTTTATGAGCTTCAGCATGGGGAAAAAATGATGCTGGATGATATTGAGATTGAGACTGGGTCTCTTAATCATCCTAACACAGCAATGGGATATAGAGTGACATGGAATGGACAGACGGTAGTTTATTGTTCTGATACAGAACATTTTCCCGACCGCTTGGATGAAAGTGTGGTACATTTATCCCGCAATGCTGACGTATTAATCTACGATGCTATGTACACTGATGATGAGTATCATAATCCCAAGTCTTCTAAGGTTGGTTGGGGACATTCGACTTGGCAGGAAGCAATCAAAGTAGCTAAAGCGGCAGGAGTCAAACGGGTGGTAATTTTTCACCATGAACCTACTCATAGTGATGATTTTCTAGATGAAATAGCAAAAAAAGTCAAAGCAGCTTTTCCCCAGGCAGTTATGGCCCGCGAAGGTTTAGTCCTGCCAATGGGAGTTTAAAAAGCAGGGGAGCGGGGAGTGGGGGAGTGGGGGAGTGGGGGAGATTAAATATTGAAGTAATTATTGCTGTGCTGATTAAATGTAAAAACGTTTACTGGCAAAGGTTTTAGCCTTTTGAAATCCGGAAGGGGTGCAACTTTTTTAGCTGGAGCGACTAAAAAATTAGGATTTTGAGCTGACTATGGCAGAAAAATCAATGGATAATTCTTCTTACTGCTTCCTCTAAATTCCCCATTCCTCCTGACTCGGTCTTCCTGACTCCTGACTCCTACAAAGAGCAAAAAGACTTTCCATACGCAAACCCTAATTAGGGTTTGCTGAAAAAGTCTTATGGGTGAGGGTAGGAGACAACCCACCCCTAACCCCTCCCAACCCACCCTAACCCCTCCCAGGAGGGGAGGGGAAGACAGGAGAAATGGGTACGAGCGAGGAGGTAGGAGTAAGAATTATCAGAATGATTTTTCTGCCCAACTATGCGCCTAAAATACTAACTTTTTGAGGGTTTTAGGCTGAAAACCAGGCACTTTTTAAAGGCCCCAAAAAGGCTAAAACCTTTATCTGTAAATACTTTTAGATTTAATCAGCAAGCCCTAATTATAGAATTATGAACATAACTATATAACCAGATTCTATATGAAGGGTTAATAGCTGATAGCTAGTTAAAATGAAGAACTATTTTTAGTACAAGTTTAATAATAGTTGCTTTCGATATTCTTTACTGGTAGAGTTATCATCTCCTAAGATATTAAATATTGCCAGCATTGCTTTGCGTGCGCCGTCATTTTTATATTTACGATTCCTGGTGACTATATCTAAAAATAATTTTAGTGCTTCTTCATAGTTAGCTGATAGTGTTAAGCTACAAGCTTGAGCATACATTTTATCTAGTTCAGTATCACCAGGGTTTTCTGCTTCTTGTTTAAAGTGAATTAGTCCTTTTACTGCTTGTACTTGGGGATAAAATTCTCGGTTATTTTCTCCTATAGTTTCTATTAGTTTTTGAGCTTCTTCTAATCGATTTAAGCTTACTAAAAATTTCGCAGCTTCTATGATTAAACTAATATTACGAGGATATTTTTGAAAAAGCTGGTCTAAAAGATTTTTTGCTTGTTTTAGTTCTCCAGATTTTGTTAAGTTCCGCAGTGTTTCTAGTTCTGTTTCTAGTTCTGATTTAAGGTTAAGTTCACCTAGAAAGTTTCGTAGTTTTGGCTCTGAAAGAACTCCGACAAAACCTGGTTTAACTTCTCCTTGAGTTACGACTTTAACATCTGGTACTCCCTCTACACCATAAGTCTGAGCTAATTCTGGATTATGATCTACATCAACTTTAGCTAAGATAAAGTCATATTCTTGAACCAATTTTTCTAAGATTGGTTTGAGCATTTTACACGGACCACACCAAGTAGCGTAAAAGTCTACTAAAACAGGTTTTTGGTGGGAATTTTTTAAGACTTCGGTGGCAAAGGTTGTTTTGTCAACTTCTATAGATATACCCATTGAATTTCTAGAATATTTTGTGTTACTAACTATTATCTCATTATGTCGGAATTGAGTAAATAAATAAGGGAGTAGGAAGTAGGGAGTAGGGATAATAGGAATATTTACTCTGTGTAAGAAGATAGGTTTTTTTCATCTAAATAAGGGAGTAGGGAGTCGGGATAATAGGAAGATTTACCCTGTGTAAATAGATAGGTTTTTTTCATCTAAATAAGGGAGTAGGGATAATACCAGTTTGATAAATCTTTGCTACAAATATTTAGGTTACTGCTTAGGAGTCAACCCACCCCTAACCCCTCCCAACCCACCCCTAACCCCGACCGTGGAGGGGAGGGGAAGACAGGAGTCAGGAGTCGTATGGGAATAGGTTTGATACCATTTTTTATATAGTAATTTATCTTTTTCGTCCAATAGATATTTTCTATAAATTACTTTAATACTGCTTACTATTTAAAAGACAAGTGCAGTGGATGTCTATTTGACGAAAAATATAATTTCCGACCTAAAAAACGATATCGAAGCCATTTATTCTGAGTCGGTGACTCCCCCTCCCAGGAGGGGTTAGGGGTGGGTTAACTCTTAAGAAATAGCCAGTCTATTTGTAGCAAATATTTATCAAGCTGGTATAATCTACAAACTTTATTTGATATAGTAGAAGGAAGAAGAAAAAGGGAAGAAGGAAGAAGATGTTTAGTTATTTAGGAGAGAAGCAAAAATATTGCGTTGTTTGAGTTTTAAGCTTATAAATGTGCCAATTACCTATTACCGAATTATTAATTATTAATTATTAATTATTAAATAATTCGCGCCTTGAAGCCTCCCCTTTTAAGGGGAAAAAAAAGCGGTCGTAGCGGAGCTTCCCGTAGGGTGGGATGGATGGGTTTCCTAACCATATCCAATCGACCAAGAGAAGAAATAATATCTCCTGATATTCAATTCCGTAACGGTTTTAACCAGAGGTAATTATCAATTATCCATTATCCATTATCCATTATCCATTAATGAACAACTTTTATGTCATCAAGCACCAACTTAAATCCGAATACACCTGAAGAGTATGCCAAACTTGCAACTATATATGCTAAACAGAAAAAATGGGAGTTAGCAATTGAAAACTACCATCAAGCTATTACACTAAAGCCTAATTTTTCTTGGTATTACTATCATTTAGCACAGGTTTTACATCAACAAGAAAACTGGGATGAAGCTATAAAATTTTACTATCGCGCTATAGAATTAAATCATAATTTTTCTTGGTCTCATTATAATTTGGGAGATGCTTTAAGCAAATTACAAAGATGGGAAAATGCTGTTAATGCTTATAAAAATGCAATTAAAATCGATCGAAGTTTTCCTTGGTCTTACTACAATTTAGGTAATGCTTTAATAGAGTTAAAAAAATGGGATGAAGCTATATATAACTATATTTATGTGGTTAAGTTGCAGCCAGAATCACCAGGAATTTACAGTAAGTTAGGAGATGCTATAGAACAAAAATATCATTTCAATATAGATGCAGCAATTCAGGATTATCATCAAGCTATTCAGCACCGAGGGCAATATCTTATTTACGATAAATTACTGGAATTTTTAGAGGATAATCCAAATTTATTTGTAGAAATGGCAAATAATTTAGCTAAAGCAGATAAGAATAATGGGGCGATTATTTTTTATAAAATGGCTCTCGAGATTAATCAAGATGACTTAGACATTTGCCACAAGCTACAGCAAGTTTTAGATAAAAAATACCAGTTATCCCAAGAAATTTTAGAACTCCGAAGAAAAATAGAATTAAATCCAAATAGTCAGTCTTATTATAATTTAGGTATTGCCTTAACTCGACAGCAAAAATGGGATGAAGCAGTTGTAGCTTATCGTCAAGCTATTGAAATTAATCCAGACCTATCTTGGTGGTTTTATTACAATATATGGGAAGCTTTTGTGAGAGAGGATAAACTATCAGAAATACTCACTTTTTTCCAGAAATTTCAAAAGTCTAATCCTGATTCTTATTGGTCTTACTTCAATATAGGAGAGGCTTTAACTCGTTTGAATAAAATTGAAGAAGCTATACCTTATTATCAAACTACTTGTTATCAGCGAACTCAGAAATCATACCCTGAATTAGTATCTCAACCATGGAATTTAGAAGAAGTACAAGGACCGAATTTTATCATTATTGGAGTTCAAAAAGGAGGTACTACTTCCCTTTATAGTTATCTGACTCAACATCCACAAATTATTCCTCCGATTAAAAAAGAAATGGATTTTTGGTCTTGGAAATTTAATGAGTCTATAAATTGGTATCTAGCTCATTTTCCAGCAATTTCAAAAGGGAAAAATTTTCTGACAGGGGAAGCTAGTCCTAGTTATTTTGATTATCCGAATGCTGCAAGAAGAATTTTTCAAGTTTTCCCTAAAATTAAGTTAATTATACTTTTAAGAAATCCTGTGGATAGAGCCATATCTCAATATTATCAATGGCTACGATTAAACTGGGAAAATCGATCTTTTGAGGAGGCTATTCAATTAGATTTAGAGAAGCTAACGAAAGCTCCTGAAAAAGTTAATTATTGGATGAAGGAATTAAATTATTTAGCACGAGGAGTATATGTTGAGTTTTTTAAGGAATGGATGAGTTTATTTCCACGGGAACAATTCCTAATTTTGAAAAGTGAAGATTTTTATGCCTATCCAGAAGTTACTATGGGGAAGGTTTTAAAATTTTTAGATTTGCCAGAATATCGACTCTCGGAGTACAAAAATTATAATATGGGAAATTATTCTCCTATTGATGAATCAATCCGTAGGAGTTTAAATGATTATTTCCAAATTCATAACCACAGACTGGAAGAGTATTTAGGAATGAAGTTTAACTGGAATTAGGAGTAAATTCAGTTATCAGTTAATAGGTAAGCATTTCCTAGGTCATGCTGCGCAAACAGCGGTCAGCTATCAGCTAAGGAAGAAGGAAGAGGGCAAAAATTGATTTAATAGCAAATACATAACTTCTAACTTCTCTTTTTGGTCAAGTTTTATCTTAAAAAAGGTGTTTATAGAGTATAGTTTTAAGAGCAGAGTTTTATTGCTGAGAGCTGACAGCTAATAACTGAATGTTTACGTTAAAAGTTATCAGTAATTCCTGGAATAGGTAGGCAATAAAATACTGAATTTGATTTTTTATTCCCTCAAAAAGGAAGGCTTGATATCCGAAATTTTTGTCAAAAAAATAGAGATTAAAATCTGGGTGGACTACAATCAGGTTATGAGATTATTTCAAATATTTATTGATCGATCAATCCGTAGGAGTTTAAATGATTATTTCCCAATTCATAACCACAGACTAGAAGAGTATTTAGGAATGAAATTTAACTGGAATTAAGAGTAAATTTAGTTATCAGTCATCAGTCAACAGTTATTAGTACCTCTTGCAATAGGGAGGCAAGAAAATCCTGAATTTGATTTTTTATTCCTTTAAAAATTCAGCATGGAGACCCGATTTTTTTGACTTTTTTCCAAAAAAAATAGATTGAAATTTGGGTGGACTACAATCAGGTTATGAGATTATTTCCAACATTTATTGATGAATAAATCCGTAGGAATTTAAATGATTATTTCCAAATTCATAACCACAGACTAGAAGAGTATTTAGGAATGAAGTTTAACTGGAATTAGGAACAAATTCAGTTATCAGTACTTCGTGGAATAGGGAGGCAAGAAAATCCTGAGTTTGATTTTTTATTCCTTTAAAAATTCAGCATGGAGACCCGATTTTTTTGACTTTTTTCCAAAAAAAATAGATTGAAATTTGGGTGGACTACAATCAGGTTATGAGATTATTTCCAACATTTATTGATGAATAAATCCGTAGGAGTTTAAATGATTATTTCTAAATTCATAACCACAGACTAGAAGAGTATTTAGGAATGAAGTTTAACTGGAATTAGGAACAAATTCAGTTATCAGTACTTCGTGGAATAGGGAGGCAATAAAATCCTGAGTTTGATTTTTTATTCCTTTAAAAATTCAGCATGGAGACCCGATTTTTTTGACTTTTTTCCAAAAAAAGAGGTAAGCATTAAGCAATTAGCGGTGAGCTTTCCTCCTCCGGAGGAACTACGTTAACAGGAATTAGTAGTTTAAGGATTTGAGTAATATTGAGTCGTGAGCAAGTAGCTAATTTATTTCAGACTTTTAATTCTATTAAATCTTTCAACTCTGATTCCTCAAAAAAGGGCAATTAAGTTAATAGCTGATGGTTGATAACTGACACCTGTTTGCGCAGCATTCCGCAGGAAATGCTTACAAAAAGATAGATTGAAATTTGGGTGGACTACAATCAGGTTATGAGATTATTTCCAACATTTATTGATTTATCAATCCCTAGAACTTTAAATGATTATTTCCAAATTCATAACCACAGACTAGAAGAGTATTTAGGAATGAAGTTTAACTGGAATTAGGAACAAATTCAGTTATCAGTACTTCGTGGAATAGGGAGGCAAGAAAATCCTGAGTTTGATTTTTTATTCCTTTAAAAATTCAGCATGGAGACCCGATTTTTTGATTTTTTCCAAAAAAATAGATTGAAATTTGGGTGGACTACAATCAGGTTATGAGATTATTTCCAACATTTATTGATGAATAAATCCCTAGAACTTTAAATGATTATTTCTAAATTCATAACCACAGACTAGAAGAGTATTTAGGAATGAAGTTTAACTGGAATTAGGAACAAATTCAGTTATCAGTACTTCGTGGAATAGGGAGGCAATAAAATCCTGAGTTTGATTTTTTATTCCTTTAAAAATTCAGCATGGAGACCCGATTTTTTTGATTTTTTTCCAAAAAAAGAGGTAAGCATTTCCTCCGGAATGCTGCGCAAACAGCAATTAGCGGTGAGCTTTCCTCCTCCGGAGGAACTACGTTAACAGGAATTAGTAGTTTAAGGATTTGAGTAATATTGAGTCGTGAGCAAGTAGCTAATTTATTTCAGACTTTTAATTCTATTAAATCTTTCAACTCTGATTCCTCAAAAAAGGGCAATTAAGTTAATAGCTGATGGTTGATAACTGACACCTGTTTGCGCAGCATTCCGCAGGAAATGCTTACAAAAAGATAGATTGAAATTTGGGTGGACTACAATCAGGTTATGAGATTATTTCCAACATTTATTGATTTATCAATCCCTAGAACTTTAAATGATTATTTCTAAATTCATAATCAAAGACTAGAAGAATATTTAGGAATGAAACTTAACTGAAATTAATACCAATTCCCAAAAATAGTACTATACTTGTGCCATACTTCAGTTGTCAACTAATCAGCATAAGCAAAATTACTTTTTACTAATTTTAGCTAATTTAATGTTAATTATTCTTATGTTTGCTTCTCCCTCACTCCCCTACTACTCTACTACCCTGTTCAACAAAATGTAGAAAAGTTTTTGAGAAATGGTATAAGAGGGGAAAAGAGAGATTAAAATCTGGGTAGGCTACAATCAAGTTATAATATTATCTTTTATCTCAACGTTGGGATTTATACCCGCGCTCTCCTCGTCGGGAGCGTTGTAGAGAATTTAGAGTCATTGATAGATGGGAACCCACTTCTCAAAAATGCAGAGGTACTAATAACTGATAACTGATAACTGATAACTGATAACTGATAACTGAAATGACCACTATTATTTTCTCCTAAATTCTGACTGATAACTGATAACTGATAACTGATAACTGAAATGACTCCTTCTTCAATTCAAACATTTTAAAACAGAAATATGTATTCAAATTTAACTCCAGAAATGTCAGCTTTTAGTTTATATCAAGAAGCAGAATCTTATTTAGAAGCTGGAAAATTAGATGAAGCTTATTTATGCTGTGAAAAATCTCTAGAAATATTACCTGTTTATCCTTTGACTTGTAAAACATTAGGAAATATATTACAGGCAATGGGAAAGTTAGAAGAGGCGATAAGTTGGTATACAAAAGCTATAATGCAGCAGCCAAATTGGGCGGAGATATACATAAATATTGGAAGTTTATATGCTAAACAAAATGAATGGCAACCAGCTATAGCTTGCTATGAAACAGCTATTGAATTACAACCAAATTTGCCTGGTGCTTATCGAAATTTATCTAGGGTTTGCCAAAAATTAGGTAACTTAAGTTTGGCAAAAAAATATTGGTCTCAAGCTAAAAAAATAGAATTAGAAAAGACGGCTTTAGAAAAGGTGAATCATGGGGATATTTTATTAAATGAGGGTAAAACGGAAGAGGCAATAATTGATTATCGTGAGGCCATAGAATTAAATCCTAATTTATCGGAAGCTTATTCTAAATTAGGAGAAGTTTTAGTAGAGAGAGGGGAACTAGATGGGGCTATCAATTGTTATCAAAATTTAATTGAACTTTTACCGAAAAACTGGGTTTTATTTCACAAACTAGGAAAACTTTTCCAAGAAACGGGCAAATTAAATGATGCTGTTGAAGCATTTCAAAAAGCTACAGAATTTAATCCTAATTTTCCTTGGTCTCGCAAACATTTAGCAGATATTTTATATGAACAGGGTAAATTAAATGAAGCTCTTATTTTTTACGAACGAATAATTGAAAATAATCCTAATATTTGGGATAGTTACTGTAAAATAGGGGAAATATTTCTCAAGCAAGGAAAAATAGATCGAGCAGTTCTTATTTATCATCAAGGTATCAAGCTTAATCCCAATTTAGCAAGATTTCACTACAAGTTAGGAGAAGCACTAAGTCAACAAAAAAAATTACAGTTAGCAATTCAAGCTTACCGTCGTGCAGTAGAGTTAAGACCAGATAACTATCTGTTCCATGAAAAATTGGAGCGTTCTCTAAAACAAACAGATCTGTTCAAAGAAAAGGAAGAAATTAACTTTAGTCAAAGTAGTAAAACTATAAATTTTACTATTATCCCTACACGCGCTGGATTTACAGACCAATTACTTCAATTTATGATGTTCTATAAATTAGGTATGTCTTTAGGTTATGAATATATTCATACTGATTTCAACAGTAATCGTAGTTCTCAAAAAGTTTATGATTTTCTAGGGTTTAATCGATATTGGTCTGTTAATACTAAAAATATACATCTGAGTAATTATAGCTGGATATATTTACAGTTTAATGATGATAATTTTGCTGATTTAAAATCTATGAAGTCCCTAAATGAGTTACAGCAATATTGTCAGAATTTACTCGATAAACGTAATTTTAGTAATGATACTCTTGTGATTTTTATGCTAGATAAAGGCACGAGAGCTAGGGGAAAAATTTTATCATTAATTAATTCAGAAATTCATAGCTATCAAGACAATCTTAACTTCAGAAAAATTTACTTTGAAAATGATCGACATCAAGTTAAAATTCAGAAAAATTTTGATGTTCAAAAAATCAAGTTATTAGTTCACATTAGAACCGGTGATATAGCTCATATAAAAACTACTTGGGGTTCTTTTATCAAATCTATAAAGAGTTTAAGAGATGAAGAAAAAAATCTGGAAAAAGGTTAAATGATCTAAATTTTTTGTAGATACAGTAGATGCATTGTCTGTAGAAGATTACTATCAATTTGCTAAAAGTTTAATCTGCTATTTGGGAGAAGAAAATGTCTCAACCTGCATTTTTTCAGATGGTTATAAGCGTAGCTTTGATTTTATAAAAAGAAACATTCAAAAAATGAACTTGACTACTACGGAAGCTCAAGAAATTTTCAAACTTAGTAATTCCTATGAATCCAATCAATTTAGCAAATTTAATAGTCTAGAAAATTGTGCCTGCATAATTGGTGAGAATGATGAAAAACTTTTTAACTTAATTCATTCTTGTATGATGGCAGATATTTTTATCATTGGTTCTGAGCAAAGAATGATACCAAAAATCCTCTCTAATTATTCCGATATAAAGCGCCCACCTGTGATTTTTCTTTTATATAAAAATCGTAGTTTATCTTCAATAATGAAAACTCATTTTCAAGATTTACTACTTGATTATCGTCAGGTAACATTGATACCAGTTAATGTATATAATTATCAGATTAATGACTTAGTATCTAAAGTTATAGACAAGATAAATATTATTTAAAGGCATCAATGGGGAGTAGGGGAGTAGGGGAGTAGGGGAGTAGGGGAGTAGGGGAGAAATAAACATAAGAATAATTAACATTAACTAAGCTGCTAATTAGCAAAAAGGGACTTTGTCTGTATTATACCAATTTTAAAAAGAATGTTACGAATAGTAAGAGGAATAAAAAGATTTTACAGGATATACTCTTTGACAAAAAGGATGATTTATGCCTTTTAAATGGTATTTAAACCATTCATTCTGACTACTGACTTCCCCTCCTGGGAGGGGTTAGGGGTGGGTTGACTCCTAATAAATATCCTAGCTATTTGTAGCAAACATTTATCAATTTGGTATTAATTATTTAATAACTGAAACGTCACCTAAGTATAGCATTACTTTTGAGGTAAGCATTTCCTGCGGAATGCTGCGCAAACAGCTATTAGCGGTCAGCTATAAGCTTTTTAATGAATGAAGCAAGCATTCGTTTAATTTCTACTACATTCTCAACCAGATATTCGTACTCTGAAGCTTTGATAAAATTGCTTTTTTCTTCTTTAATAGTTGATGGCTGATAGCTGACGGCTGAATGCTTACGACTTTTACAGAAAAATTATGGTCTAAAGTCTCCCTTTTTAAGGGGATAAAAAAATAGGTAAGCATTTCCTAGGTCATGCTTACAAAAATAGAATATTCCTTATGTCAAACCTCCTTATTCCAGAGGTACTGATAACTGATAACTGATAACTGATAACTGAAATGACTCATTATCTGTAATATAGAAATTCATATTCACCAAACATAAAGAGTAAGAGTGTTGTCCAATTTTTCTGGAGCAAAAAAATAGTGGAACAGAAAATATCAATAGTCGATTTAAACCAAAAAGCAGAATCTTATTTAGCTCAGGGAAAATTAAAGGAAGCAGATGCCACCTGTAATGAAGTATTGGCAAAAATAGAAGATTTAGCATTAATTTTTAATACTAAAGGCAGAATAGTTGCAGCAATGGGTAATCTAGAATTAGCTGAGGATTATTATCAAAAGGCAATTGCCATTAATCCTGATTTCAGCCCAGCTCATTTTAATTTAGGTAATCTATATTCTCAACAAAAACAATGGAATTTAGCAACTGCGAGTTACGACAAGGCTATCAAACTTAATCCGGATGATTCTTGGTATTATCAAAAACTAGGAAGGGCATTAATGGAACTAAAAGAATGGAAGGAAGCTGTAAATGTCTACCATATTGCTATTGAAATTAATCCCAATATATCAATTTATTATAATAATTTAGGACAAGCTTTAGCTAAATTAAAAAAGTGGGATGAAGCAGTTATAACTTATCAAAAAGCCATAGATATCGACCCTAATAATTCTTGGTACTACAAGAACTATTGGGAAGCATTATTAAAGACAAATAAATGGCATGAAATAGCAGCTACTTATCAACAAGCTCTGGAAAAAAATCCCGATGCTTACTGGTATTATTATCAGCTAGGTTATATATTGCACAAACAAGGGTTAATAGATGAAGCGATCGCTTATTACCAAAAAGCCAAAGATTTTCAATCAGCTCTAGCTTTGGTTCATAAGGATTTAGGAGATGCTCTTTTAGAAAAAAGAAATTCGGATGAAGCTATTGCTTGTTATATAAAAGCTATTCAATTACAACCTGATTTATTTGCTGCTTATACTAAACTTAGAGCTATTCATCGTTATCAGCTAGTCAAATTAGATCAAAATCAATTAAACCAGTTGATTAATTGTTACCAAGAAGCTATTAAGATGAAGCCAGAATTTTCAGAACACTATTTGAACTTAGCTAATATCTTAACTCAACAAGGTAAAATTAAGGAAGCTAGTAGTTACTATCAAAAAGTTTTATCTACAAAACTAACAAGAAACCGTCCAGAATTTGTCAAAAAATATGGAGATTTTATCGGCTCAGGCAAACCAGATTTTCTGATTATTGGCACAGTTAAAGGTGGTACATCATCTCTATATTCTTATCTAATAAAACATCCCTCAATTTTACCTGCTGTTAATAAAGAATTACATTTTTTCGATCTGAATTTTCACCAAGGAATTGATTGGTATTCATCTCAGTTTCCGGAAATTCCAAAACAGTATAATTTTTCTACAGGAGAAGCAACACCTAACTATATGTATTCTTTAGAAGCAGTAAATAAAGTGTTTAACTATTTTCCCAAAATTAAGTTAATTGCTATCTTAAGGAATCCTATAGAAAGAGCAGTTTCTCATTACTATATGATTAAACAACAAGGAACAGAAAAAAGAAGTTTTGAAGAAGTAATAGCTAAAGAAATGAAGAAATTGTCAAAAACTACAAATCAATCTCAAATTATTAATGCAGATTTTCTGCGGAGTATCAAACCAAAATATTTAAGTCTGGGCTTCTACTTATATTTTATTCAAGAGTGGATGAATATTTTTCCAAGGGAACAATTTTTAATTCTGAAAAGTGAAGATATGTATGAAAATCCCGCAGCTACTACAAAGAAAGTTTTTGATTTTTTAGGGCTACCAAATCATCAATTATTAGATTATAAACATTATTTTTCTGGTTCTTATTCTCCAATTAATGCAGATATATATTGCCAGTTATGTGAATTATTTCAACTTCATAATCAAAAATTAGAAGAGTATCTAGGCATGAAATTTGATTGGAAGTAATTTTCATTCATTGATAATGGATAATGGATAATTGATAATTACCTCTGGTGAAAACCCTTACGGAATTGAATATAAGGAAATATTATTTCTTCTCTTGGTTGATTGGATATGGCTCCGAGACCTGGCCATCCCACCCTTCGGGAAGCTACGCTTTTTCCTGCGGAATGCTACGCAAAAATGTCGCGTAGCGTTAACGTAGTTATGCGCCAGCAAAACGACCACTTTTTTTCCCTTAAAAGGGGAAGCTTCAAGGAGCGAATTATTTAATTATTAATTATTATTTATTCGGTAAGCATTCAGACATCAGCTATTGTTTTTGATCTTGATTTAAACCCGATATTAAGAGTTCTTATTAAGCCAGAATCCAGTCATACCAAATGTAAGCATTTCCTGCGGAATGCTGCGCAAACAGCTATCAGCAATTACTAATAAATAATTAGGCTTTGCTGAAGAAAGTCTTTTTGCTCTTTGTAGGGAGTAGGGAGTAGTTAGGAGATAGAATAAATGGGAATTATAGAGTCAGTAGCCAAAAGAATAGTAAGAGTGATTTTTCTGTCATAGCTACCCGAAAATCCTTACTTTTTGAATCTGAACAACTCAAAAGCTAATACTTTTTCAAGACATAAAAAGCCTCAAACTAATATCAGTCAATGCTTTAATATTTAGGCTTTGCTGAAGAAAGTCTTTTTGCTCTTTGTAGGGAGTAGGGAGTAGTTAGGAGATAGAATAAATGGGAATTATAGAGTCAGTAGCCAAAAGAATAGTAAGAGTGATTTTTCTGTCATAGCTACCCGAAAATCCTTACTTTTTGAATCTGAACAACTCAAAATCTAATACTTTTTCAAGACATAAAAAGCCTCAAACTAATATCAGTCAATGCTTTAATATTTAGGGTTTGTGTATGGAAAGTCTTTTTGCTCTTTGTAGGGAGTAGGGAGTAGTTAGGAGATAGAATAAATGGGAATTATAGAGTCAGTAGCCAAAAGAATAGTAAGAGTGATTTTTCTGTCATAGCTACCCGAAAATCCTTACTTTTTGAATCTGAACAACTCAAAATCTAATACTTTTTCAAGACATAAAAAGCCTCAAACTAATATCAGTCAATGCTTTAATATTTAGGGTTTGTGTATGGAAAGTCTTTTTGCTCTTTGTAGGGAGTAGGGAGTAGTTAGGAGATAGAATAAATGGGAATTATAGAGTCAGTAGCCAAAAGAATAGTAAGAGTGATTTTTCTGTCATAGCTACCCGAAAATCCTCACTTTTTGAATCTGAGCAACTGAAAAGCTAATACTTTTTCAAGACATAAAAAACCTCAAACTAATATCAGTCAATGCTTTAATATTTAATCAGCAAACCCTAATTACTTCTAAGGTTTTGTCTAAGGAATTTGGCAGTAATTTTTTATTATTTTTAAACTTCAAAGGTTACTTTAACCTTCCCCAAAATTACCGAATAATTAATAATTAATAATTAAATAATTATGGTTTAAAGCCTCCCCTTTTAAGGGGAAAAAAGCGGTCGTGAGCGGAGCTTCCCGAAAGGTGGGATGACGAGGTCTCGGAGTCATATCCAATCGACCAAGAGAAGAAATAATATTTCCTTATATTCAATCAAGGACGGTTTTAACCAGAGGTAGTTATCAATTATCCATTAATGAAAGTACTTTTGAGGAAGCGTGAGGTACAGTTTTAAAATTAATCTTTTTTTTCCTACTCCCTACTCCCAAAGTCCTAAAATTTTGTACTTCATCAACTAGAAAATTGCTGTAATAGCTAATAGCTAATAGTTGACGGCTGAATTTTTACTACCAAATTAATATGAAGCTGCATAGAATAATATCTTGATTGAGGTTGACTGTAGATCGAGATAGACAAGTTAATAAATTTCATAATTCTGTGCCACTTCACATAAAATTGGTATATTTCCCAACATCTACAACCTACGACCTAACACCTAATAATGCTAATAGCTGTTAGCTCCGCATTCCGCAGGAAATGCTTACCAGCTAATTAGAAAAAACTATATTTTATGAATATGATAACTATAGCGCTACGGCTAAAGAATAGAGAATGGACAACAGCGAATAGTGAAGAAAAAGTCTATGAATAAAGAAATTTAGTTATAGATGATTTTTCCTTATCTGTCTTCATATATTTGCGTAGTGCTACACTATATTCTAGACTTTAAGATAACAGTCAAATTTCAGGTCTTAACTTCCTGATTTATACATAATTATTAATGGGGAGACTAGGAGCTGATTGCTACTATCAATATCTCTAGCAATTTGCGGCAAGAACTGAAAAAAAAGGGGATTTTTTTGACTTAGCCAAAAAAATACTTGACAACATGGTTGGAGGTGATTTGATTGTACGCCAAAAAATTGAAATTAAAACTCAGTAATCAGAAGCGTTCAAAAATGGCTCAATGTGCTAGTTATGCTCGTTTAGTTTACAACTATGGCATCTTGATGGTTAATGGAACTTCTGCCATGACCAAAGTTAACAAACGTGCAATGCGAACTTAGCTTGAGTTGCGCATTACGCATTTTAGAAGCTAAAAAAGTCTTTACTAACTATGTGAAAAAGCAACCAGAATCTGCCTGGATAAACAATTATTCGTCTCGCATTTACCAAAGTGCTTTAGTAATATTAATTTAATGGAAAATTCAGAGGTAGCAGCATTAAAATTAAACCAGCAAGCAGAAAATTATCTGATTCAAGGAGATTTTGAAAAGGCTTATAACGCTTGCTTAAAAGCTTTAGAATTAGTTCCAGATTTTGCACCAGCTAGTAATACCATAGGGCAAATTATGGAAAAAATAGATGCCTTAGACTCAGCTATTGATTGGTATAAAAAAGCTCTAGAAAAACAACCAAATTTAGCTGAAATTCATGCAAATTTAGGTAAAATTTATGTCAAACAACAGCAATGGCATCAAGCTATTACTTGCTACGAAAAAGCTACTAATATACAACCAAATTTTGCCAGTGCTTATAGTGCTTTAGCACAAATATTTACTCAAACAGATAAGCCAGAGTTAGCTGCCTCTTATTTGTATAAAGCACTGAATTTAAAGCCAGAATTGGCAAAAGATTTAGAATATCTGAAATTGGCAAAAACTCTATTAAAATACCAGCAAAAGAAAGAAGCGATCGCCTGTTACGAACAAGCGCTTAAGTTAAATCCAAATCTATCCCAAGCACATCATAATTTGGGGGAAATTTATAGTGGCGAAGGAAATTGGCAAGAAGCTATATTAAACTACCAAAAAGCTATTCAACTTAATCCCAAATTTTCCTGGTCTCATCACAGCTTAGGCAAAGCTTTCACCAATATTCAGCAGTGGGAAAAAGCTATTTCCTCTTATGAACAAGCAGTTCAACTAAACCCTGAAGCTGCTGTTACTTATCATTGTCTTGGAGATGCTTTAGTCAATCAAAAAAAATTAGATGCAGCAATTACTGCTTATCAAAAAGCCATAAAATTACAGCCTGAAACTTGGGTAGTTCATCATAAATTAGCAAATATTTTCCAAGAAAAAGAGGAATTAGATAAAGCTACCCTTGCTTACCATCAAGCTATTCAATTAAATCCAAATTTTCTCTGGTCTTACTACAGTTTAGGAGAAACATTCATCAACTTACAAAGGTGGAATGAAGCAGTAACAGCTTTTCTTTATGCCTTTAAAATTAATCAAGATTTGTCAAACATCCATGAAAAATTAGGATACGCCCTCGAACAACAATCTCAATCAAATTTACCAGAAACTATTCACTATTATTCCCAGATTATTCAAAACCCTCAACTACAAAAATCCAGCACAATTAAAGAATTATCAATTCAGCCAGAAGCACCAGAATTTTACTTAAAATTAGGAAACTTACTAGGACAGAAAAATTTATTTAATGCAGCAATAATAATTTATAACCTGGGTTTGCAAGTCCAGCAAAATCATCCAGAAATTACTAACAAACTGACTCAACTAGAAAACAAAAAAAATCAACGAGACCAGGAACTTACCAACTGCCAAAACACCGTCAACAAAAATCCCAAAAATTTCCGTTCTCACTATCAACTAGGCAACATATTCTTCAAACTTCAGAGATTTGATGAAGCCATAAAAACTTATATACACGCCATTCAACTCAAACCCGAATATCCCTGGTTTTTCTTCTATTCAAACTTATTAAACTTTATTATTAAACAAGGAAAACTCAAGCAAATATTAAAATTATTTCAAAAAATTACTCAAGAAAATCAAGACAGTATTTGGTCTTACATTAACCTCGGAGAAATTCTCACAGCAACAGGAAACCTAGATGCAGCAATCAAAAATTATCAAACCGCCTCCTACAACAAAACCCGTCAACTTAATCCCTCCTTTGTTAAACAACATTGGAATTTACAAAATGCCAGAGGTCCTAACTTTATTATTATTGGCGCTCAAAAAAGTGGTACAACTTCACTAGAAAATTACATCGCTCAAAACCCCCATGTAATACCAGCAATAAAAAAAGAAACACATTTTTGGTATCGAGACTTCAACAAAGGAATTAATTGGTATCTTGCTCACTTTCCTCCAATTCCTAAATCAGAAAATTTTATCACCGGAGAAGCAACCCCTAACTATCTAGAAAATCATCAAGCTGCCGAGCGAATATATAATGTATTTCCAGAAGTTAAACTATTAGTAATATTGAGAAATCCTATAGATAGAGCCTTTTCTCAATACCATCATTGGATTAGACTAAATTGGGAAGACCGCTCCTTTGAAACAGCCATAAATTCCGAGTTAGAAATACTCAGAAAAAATCCCGAAAAACCAGAGGGAGACAAAAATTATTGGCAGAAACCAGGTAACTATATAGGACGTGGTATTTATATAGAATTTATCAATAAATGGTTAACAGTATTTCCCAGAGAACAACTACTGATTTTAAAAGGAGAAAACCTTTATGAGAAACCTGTAGAAACCATGAAACAAGTTTTTGAATTTTTAGGAATGCCAGAACATCAACTGTCAGAATATAGAAAGTTAAACCCTGGATCTTATTCACCAATAAATAATCAGATGCGCCAGAGGTTGAGTGAATATTTTCAACCTCATAATCAGAGGTTAGAAGAATATTTAGGAATGCAGTTTGACTGGGAATAATACTGAGCTTGCTTCAGTTTTATGGAATAGTTACAATAAAAGTAAGTAAAATTAAACTATGTAATGATTATTAGTCGTAGGAGTAGGTAATGGGAAAATTTAAACTTATAAAAGACGAAAAATTACTGACAGAACCTCTCAAAAAAGATATTAAATGGACTCCTAAAAAATTAACTCTTGCTGGAATATGTTTATTAGTTCCCTATACAGCAATATTAGTCTATGTAATTTCTTCTGGTGCTCCTTTAGGTTTAATAATTTTGATGATCTCATTTCCTGTTGTATTTTTTGGGGGTTTTTCTCTACTATATTCTTTAACAAAAAATCTATGAAATGGCTTTGCTGCATGAATAGGCAATAGAACAGAGTTCAGTCCGCCTCCTCTGTTCAATTAACAGTTAACAGTTATCAGTTAACAGTGACTATCCCCTGAAGTTAGTAGCTTAAAATCAGGAGTATTTTAATTTTCATCCCCTCACAAAGAGAGACTTGTTCACTCTCTTTCTTAAACTCTTTTTCTTAGTGATTAACTAGACTAAAACTTAATGAAAGTAACTTATATGATGTCCGTTTAATTAGCGATAGAATTCCGTTCCACTTTCCTACGGAATGCAAATCAGGAATATTTTAATTTTCATCCCCTAAAAGACCATCGGAAGAGATAAAAGCAATTGATAAATTTGGATAGAATTAAAACTTACTGTAAAATTATGCTTCTTTAAGCTTATAAGAAATTATTCATTATTTGCTGATAGCTGACTGCTAATATCTGTTTGCGCAGCAGTCCGCAGGAAATGCTTACCTTATATGATGTCCGTTTAATTAGAGCTTGCTGATTAAATTTAAAAGGATTGACAGGTAAAAGTTTTAGCTTTTTTACAGCGAAAAAGAGTGCAACTTTTTCAGCTTTAGCGACCAAAAAGTTAGAATAAAAGGAAGAATAATTGCAGAAAAATCAAGGGATAAAATATCCGACTACCTCCTCTAAATTCCTCCTGACTCCTGACTCCTACCCCATACCAAAATACTTTTTCAGCAAACCCTAATTAGCAATAGAACTTCGTTCCACTTTCCTACGGAATACTACGCAAACGCGAACAAAAACTTCCTTCTTCTCTCCTGACTCCTGACATAATATTATTAAAAATTATTTAGGGTTTGCTGATTAAATCTAAAAGCATTTACAGGTAAAGGTTGAGCGCATTTTTTAGTTAAAAAAAGTCCAAGCTTAATGGTGGTAATGGTTCAAAAAATTAGCATTTTAGGCGGCTTTGTTGCGCAGAATAATCAAGGGATTATTCTTCCTTCTACCTCCTCTATAATTCCCTGTTCCTCCTGTCTCCTGTCTCCTGTCTCCTGTCTCCTACCCTTACCCATAAGACTTTTTCAGCAAACCCTATTTACATCCACATAGGAAAAGGATTTAATTCCTCTTCCTTTAAAGACTCTTTCAACCATCCCATTTTAACCGGAACATCATATAATCTTCCTAACCCTAATCGCTTCCACATATGACGCATTCCTGGAACAATGACCTTAGCTACCCTCAACCCAACATCACTACGAGTCTGGTCTAATACTAATAGTTCCATATCATTTTTCTCAACAATTTGCTGACACAATTTAACATCTTCTAATAGGTCGTCACTAGCTAATTGAAAATAATCACTACTTTTTTTAGCAATAACTTCATTATTAGGAACCAAATAAGGTTGATTAATTAAAGTTGCGGTTTGCCACCATTTAAGAGCTAATACATCAGCAGAAGGGGGATAATTCGTTGTGCCATCCTCCTGAAAAGATACTACATTAGGCAATATTTGATTCGCCTCAGTCAACGCTCGACTAATAGCAATTTCTGGGTCAAAATGCGCCCCATATCCCAATACAATATCTTCTACCTCTCTATCCTTTCTAGGACTAATAGCAGCAAAACAAGGAATATTCAAATCGCTCGTAATATCTAACACCCATAAATCCCGATTCAGACTTTGATAATATTGTTTTAACTGCTGAAAATAAGGCTGGTCAAAACTGTCTAAATCCACTTGAGGTGTTGACAACCGATTGTACCACCATAAAGCCACACAATCTCTTTCTACCAACTCCATAAAACCTTGTAAAATTGCCTCCTCTATCGTATTTCCCGCAGCACAACCATTAGAATCAGACCAACAATCTAATAAATCAGAAGAATCAGATTCAGGATAACCATAGTAACAGTAAGAAGTAGGTAAATATTTAAACTCTTGAGCTGTCAAAGACCATACAGGAGTCCAATCAATTATTCTCGTTTCATCAAAAGGTTCTGGTACTTTTTGAAACCACCCTTTACACTCAACATTCCACTCTTTTCGATTTTGATATTGTTCCTCGCTAAAAATCATGCACTGATTTGGATGAATAGCTTTTTCTACCAACTTTTCATAACTCCCTTGCTCCCTAATTTCATCTCCTTGAAAAACCCCAGAATAACGTTCGATCGCCTCACAAAAACCGCTTGCTCTTGCTTGACTATCGGTTCTTCCTTTCCCCGCACTTCTACCACCCATATTTTGCCGTAAACTATCTAAATTGTTGAAAACATTGCGAAAATGATGTTTAGCAACATAAGTATGAAGTAATCCTTGACTGGGAATTTTAGCTAATTCTCGTACAACACCTGTAATCGGACTAATATGATGTTGATACTTTCTCAAAGTTTCTTCGGGAGAACAAAAACGATGTCCGCCATCAGCAGTAAAGGCTTTTTTTCGATGTCCTAAAACTACAGGTAAAGGTTGTTTATTAAATACATTTCCGCAGCTATGACATTGAGGACGTTTAACTAAAATGTGGTTTTGAGTTTGTAGAGTTAGATGGTCATAAGTAATCAGATTTCCTACTAATCTAGGATTGCCTTTTTGGATAATCCATTTAAAAATTTCTGTCGCAGCTATATTTAAAGTTGTTTGAATTGTTGCCTGAGAAAAACCAAGGGGAGGAGTTAAAAGTTTTGCTCCTTCTTTCTTTCTATTAATAAACTCTTCAATCGGTCGATTATCTCGCCAACGTTGGGCAAAACAATCCCAACATCCTGTTTGATTAGGTTGGAATAAAGGTCCAATCCAAGCAATAGTTCCTAATGGTTTGATTAACATCCAAGGAGCTTGAGAGGCTAAAGCTTGTTGATTAAATTCAGCTAAATCAGGATGGAGATAATCGTCAGTTAGAATAATCGTTAAATCTCCGTCTTCAGCTACTTGAATATGAAAAGATTTTAACAGAGAAATAAATTCTTCATCTGTTACCGAACCTAATGTTTTGACAGTAACTTTAGTCGATTGTAATTGATGACTAGCTTGAGACTGAAGAATCTGGAGATGATGACAAAGAATAGCTAAATTAGACGGTAATAAATCATTGTTTTCTAATAGATATCCTTGTTTGTGTAATTGAAATATAGCTTGTTGGATTTTAATACTAAAATTCAGAATCTCTTGAAAAAATTAGGATTTTCTTGTGTTAATTCTTGGTCTTGTAGAATTTCTAATTGTAGAATATCGATAATTTCATCAACATTTCGCTGACCATCAATTAACTGAACTAAACGATAATAAAGAGGGTCTTGTAAACAGACAGATTCTCTTTCAGATATGAAAAATACCGTATCTGGTTCTAGGGTTTCAACTAAGTAAGCGGGATTAAAATTAGGTTGATTGAGCATATTTATTATTTCAGTTATTAGTTAACAGTTATCAGTTATCAGTACCGACCACTGTTTGCGCAGCATGACCTAGGAAAGTCAGAGACTTTAAATCTGGAATTTTCTTTTTTATCCCCTTAAAAGGGGAGACTAGAGACCTTATTTCTTGGTCAAATTTTCTTGCCAAAATAATTTTATTCTATCAAGGGTCATTTCAGTTATTCAGTTATCAGTTATCAATTGTAATCAGGACTTACGCAAATTGACTGTCAAACCACCATCTGTAGGGGGTAATGGCATTCGCCCTCTCTATATATAGAGTCTCTGCGTAAGTCCTGTGTAATAATACTTTTCCTTCTTCCCTCTTCCCTCTTCCTTCTTCCTTCTTCCTTCTTCCCTCTTCCTTCTTCCTTCTGCTATACAGAGAATCACGAGTAAATACTGATACATGAATTGAATTATTACTCAGTATCACGTATATTTGCAGATACGCTGATTATCTTATAATTATGGCTTTTACCTATTAATACTTAAGCTCCTCACTTACCTTAAAGATTGTGTAAATTATTACTATTTTAGTGGCGGATCGGCTTCTTAGTAGCTTAGATTGGAATTGTAGAAAAACAAGAGGGTCAAGGAGCAAAGTAGATGAATAAGTACACATCATTCCTAGCATTAGCAGCAGCGGTCGGATTTTTGGGAGCGCCAGTTTCAGCAAATGCTTTTACTCTAGGAGGTGTTATCAATGGCGAAGCAGATTTTAATAAACTAGGTGCAACAATAGATGTTGCTGCAGAGGGACGAATTGGGGATCTATCAGGAGCAGCAGAACATGAATTTAACATCCATTACGATAATGAAAATGGCCATCAAATAGTTCCCACTGAGTACCGTTCCTTTGATTGGGTAAACGGACAAGGAGAAGATTTTACTCTGACATTCGATGACGGTACACTAACCTACGAAATTGGTGGAAAAACTTTGGAATACAGTATTACAGATACTTTAAACGATTTATTTATCCGCACAACAGCTCGTAAACAAGATAATAGTGTTGTGGTAGATAATCTAATCCTAAATGGTCAGGCGATCGCGGAAAATTCTAGTTTTACCTGCTCTGAAGGATGTGATTATTGGAATAGTTCCCAATATTTATGGTTAACCGATCTAGAGGAGAGTTTCACATTGACGGGTACAACAACTATGACTTGGACTGGAGATCCTAGAGACCTTAAAGATAAAGATAACCCAGCTCCCCATCGTTCGGAACTAGCATTTCAAGTTAAACTAGGGGATGTGATTATAGGAGAAGGATTGGCAGATGAATTAGCAACAGTGCCAGAACCAGTTTCTATGTCACTATTTTCTGTTGGTGTTGTGAGTTTAGCAATGGCTAGTTTGCGTCGTCAGCAGAAAGGTTAACGAAGTCAGAAGTCAGAAGTCAGAAGTCAGAAGTTATTACGGTGATTTGAGCAAACCTCTAAAAATATTTGGCCTTAAAAGGTGAGGTTGCACGACCCAATTATTTTGATAACTGATAGCTGAAATGACTGGTCTTTTTAGATGATTAAATAACAATTTGAGGAGGTATTAAACAATTAATAATTAATAATTAATAATTAATAATTACCTCTCCCTAAAAGGAAGAGGATTGAATAAAAGGAAAGTTTTTTCTTGTTTCTCCTTTAAAGGAGAGGCTTTAAACCTTAATTATTCGGTAAGATTTATGATGCCTTTCGATTTAGATAGCACTAATAATCAAAAATTATCTGGATATGAAGTTCTATCCCCAAATTTATCTCAGGGGAAAATTTTCAATACCAAATTCTTTTAGTGGAAGAAGATGATAACTCTCATCTCGGAATCAAAACAACAGTATATACAGGAACTAAAAAATATTTAAAAGAAAAGTTGCCAGGAATAGGAAATGAAAAAATAGACAATTTTCCCCATGAGGGATTAGACATGAAGGCAGTGATGAAGTTTAAGAAAAAAAGCATAGATGATAAGATGTTCATCAATCAATATCATGCTTTGCGGAGGCTTCTGGCAGCTAGAAAATTATCTCAATTGATTGCTGAGACATGGCTCAGGGACGATCAAATAGAGGCTACCATTGATGAAAAGACATCATTAGTAGACCCAAAAATTAGTAGTAACCAAGAGGCTGAAATAAAAGAAGAGAAAGTATTAGCATTAAAGATTATTAGGAAACTATTTCTGAGTGCTAATAGACCGCCAGATCGTACTAAGTCTGAATCTTCAGCAACTAAATCTGACCGTCAAATGATTATCAAGAAAAATCAAGAAAGTTGGCGAAATATCTGTTTGAATTTGTTGTTTTGTGGACAAGCTTATTACAAAAAAGGCGATCGATATATAGAAGTATTAAAGAGTCCCATTATGTCTACTTATGAAGCGTCTTGTTTATACAGTATTCAGGTCGTTTGGAACAGCTTTGTAGGGACTATGGAAGACATTCAGCAGGTAGGAAAGAATCAACCTCCTTTCTATAGAGTGTTTATTCCTTATCCTCAACGTCCTAATGTAGTAGAAAAGGCAGATTGCGATGACGATGGACTATTTCAACCCATACTAACTGCCGATACTATCAAAAATTGGGCATATTCACAAGATATAGTACGGAAACCAAAATCTACAGAATTCCCATTTGCAAAGAAAAAGTGGAACTCAAAAGATGGTATTCATATAGAATATGTTTTACCTCCCTATCCTTATTTACCAATGAGTTGTTGTACTTAAATTAAGCCTTAAAAAAATGAGTCATAAGTAAGCAAAGTGGTAAACTTCACTCGATCGCCTGACGATAATATTGTCACTGTCAATGTTATATTGCGGCTGACCCATCTGAAGCTTATCTTTCTGGGATAATTGAATTTATTGGGTCTGATAATTTAACATTTGGCTCAGATTATCCACATATTTATCGTCAGCCAGATATTGTGAAAAATGTTGTTGAACTTGAGGGAAACTTATCTCAGGAGATAGTTAAAAAGATTGTTTGGGATAATCCTAAATGTTTCTATAAAGTTTGAGGAGTTTGAGGTAAAATTTGCAGGTTTCAATTTGCTAGGATATAGTCTAAATACCTTTCTCCTTTTTTGGAGAACTGGTATCATTAAACTAAAAATTTCAGACTCTTTTAGAGAAAAGATTTTTCAACTTTAATAAAAGACTATTAGGTAGGTTGCACTATGGTATTATCGCCCGAAAATTTGCGTGTAAGCGATCGGCAAAAGTCTTCAGAGTTAGCTGAAAACCAATTGTTAGAAAACTCAAACTCTGACAAACTATTTCAAGGTTCATTTCTGCGACATGCACTGACTCGAACAAAGATGATTTCTCAAATTATTTCCTATATATGGTTATATGCAGAATCAGATCCTTTGGCCAAACAAGCTAGACACTGGTTTCAAAACCCTACAAAAAATTTTGATAAGTTAGAAAACCATACTTCTACAGATAAATTGCCTTCTTTGGCAAAATTAATGGGTGCAAAACCTCAAGACAAGACTATATACGGTGAATTTTTGAGTAAAGTTTTTGCTGACGTTAAGGATGAAAGCAAAGGTCTTTATAACTTTCCACTTTTTAATAAGCATGACATTGAGTCTGGCATAGTAGTATTTAAAACTGATGCTACTATTGCTAATGGGTCTATTCAAGATCCTACTCCAAATAGTCCTAATGTTTTGACAGTAATGATTGCCTTTCCACCTTGCCCACAATTTAGTGAAGCAACACTCACAAAAGAAGAATTATCAAACTGGCTTAACAACCGAGATAATAGTAATTATACACCTCCTAATTCATATATTCCTTGCTGTTGTTCTTAGTAACTAGGATAGACCCAAAATTTGGGTTTAAAGTCCTATTTCCACAGGCCAAAAAGAATATCTAACCGCAATACTTTAATAATCTCTCATTAACCAAACACAGTTTTAATGGGAGATTCTTTGCTTTATTGGCGGCTATTAAGTAGACTTGCTTATGGCGGTTGGATGAAGAGTACAAAAATTTATATTGGGAAGTCAAAGATATGGTGAAATTCTTACCTTCAGAGTATTTTCGCCTAATAATTAACAATTAATAATTAATAATTACCTCTTCTTATAAAGAAGAGAATTGGCTAAAAGGATTTTTTTTCTTTCGCCTGAAGCACACTTGTATTGCATTGTCTTATTGTGACATACGCATGAGTAGAGAAGGAAGATGTTAACTAGGAGGTTTATAGAACCCATTTGATATCTATTTAAAATAAAGATGGGGTTGATATTTATGTGTAATCTGACTGAAAAATAAAGAGGAAGTAGGAAGTGGAAAATTTATCGCTAGATCATACTCCCCTTCTCTAAAAGTAACGCTAACTTGCCGTCACAAAAAAGATGTTTTATAGCCTCTATCTTCATCTACAGTTTTTTGATTTAGTCACTAGAAAATATTTATAATTAGGGTTTGCTGATTAAATCTAAAAGCATTGACATATAAAGGTTGAGCGCATTTTTTAGTTGAAAAAAGTCTAGCCTTAATGGTTGTAATGGTTCAAAAAATTAGCATTTTAGGCTCATAGTTGCGCAGAATAATCAAGGGATTATTCTTCCTCCTACCTCCTCTATAATTTCCATTTCTCCTGTCTTCCCCTCCTGGGAGGGGTTAGGGTGGGTTGTCTCCTACCTTCCTCCTGGGAGGGGTTAGGGTGGGTTGGGAGGGGTTAGGGGTGGGTTGTCTCCTACCTTCCCCTCCTGGGAGGGGTTAGGGTGGGTTGGAAGGGGTTAGGGGTGGGTTAAAAGACTTTTTCAGCAAACCCTAATTAGGGCAAATAAAATTTAAAAAACTTCTGCTCCCTGAAACTGTTTAACCTGCTGAATATTAGCAGACTCTCCACAAGTTCTAGGTGTAGGAAATATTTTTTCAGGATTAGCTAAACCCTTGGGATTAAAAACACTCCTTACCCATTGCATCGTTTCTAAATCTGTCTCATTAAACATTAAAGACATATAACATTTCTTATCTGAACCAATGCCATGTTCTCCAGATAAACTACCACCAACTTCTACGCAAATCTTGAGAATTTCTCCACCTATTTCTTCCACAGTTTCAAAAGCACCTTCAACAGCATCATCATATAAAACTAACGGGTGAAGATTCCCATCCCCGGCATGAAATACATTAGCAATACGATAACCATATTTTTGACTAATTCCTTCAATTTCACCTAAAACATAAGCCATTTTTGTCCGAGGAATTACTCCATCTTGTACATAGTAATTTTTACTAATATTACCAGCAGCAGCAAAAGCAGCTTTCCGTCCTTTCCATAACTTCATCCGTTTTTCTGGTTCATGAGCAGTAGTTATTTCTATAGCTCCATTTTTTTCGCATATTTCTTTGATGCGCTTTTTGTTTTGTTCAACTTCTACTTCTAAACCGTCTAATTCTACTAATAAAACAGCAGCAGCATTTCGCGGATATAGATTGGTTTTGACCACATCTTCCACAGCATTAATACTGAAATTATCCATAATTTCCATCCCCCCAGGAATAATGCCAGAACTGATAATATCTGACACAGTTTGTCCGGTAGATTCAATATTAGGAAATCCTGCTAAAAGCACGCAAACTGATTCAGGAGATTTGAGGATTCTGAGAGTAATTTCTGTAGCTATTCCCAGGGTACCTTCGGAACCTACAAATAAACCTGTTAAATCATAACCAGGCATCTCTGGAATTTGTCCGCCAATATCAACTATTGAACCTTCGGGAGTAACTATTTTTAACCCTAAAACATGATTAGTTGTCACACCATATTTGAGACAATGAACACCCCCAGAATTTTCGGCAATATTCCCACCAATAGAACAAATAATTTGACTAGAAGGGTCAGGAGCATAATAAAAACCAGCTCCACTAACTGCTTGTGTTACCCAATTATTAATAATTCCTGGTTGTACAACAACTTGTTGATTTTCTAAGTCTATTTTCAGGATTTTCTGCATTAATGAAGTGACAATTAAAACACAATTTTCTATTGGTAATGCTCCTCCAGAAAGACCAGTTCCTGCACCTCTAGGAAGCCAAGGAATATTCAAGCGATCGCATATTTTTACTGCTTCTGCGACTTGTTCAGTAGTGCGTGGTAATACTACTAATGCGGGACGTTGACGATAGCTAGCTAGACCATCACATTCATATACTAATAATTCTTCTTTGCGTTGAACTACGCCTTTTTTGCCTACAACTGCTTCAAATTGTTTGGCTATTTGTTTCCAATTTTGTTTTGTTTGTTGTTTATCTTTAGTAAGCATTTTAGTTTTATTTATAATACTTGAATTTTCATGAGGGGTTACACAAGGTATGAGGTATAAACGCTATATATCTGTAACGTTATAGTTTTTGTTTACTATATATAGTGTTTTTGTGTGACTCGTCTTAAATTAAGATTTTTTAATTATACCATCCGATCAAGGATTTTTTCTAGGGAATGGTTGAGTATATTAATTTATTTTTACAACAAAAAAACAAAGTATGTAACAAAAATCAAAGTAGCTAATACCAAGGGTGATAAGTACTTGTTATAAATAGTATTAGCAGGGAAGAATTCATTAATGGATAATTAATAATGGATAATTGATAATTACCTCTGGTTAAAACCGAGAGGATTGAATATAAGAAAATATTATTTCTTTTGCTTTTAGTTTTAGATAAAAACTTTACTAATTGAACCAGAATTTATACTTACTATAAAAGCTAGCTGAAACAGTCTATATTCATTTAAACCCTGAAGCTAAGAGCTGAAAGCTGAAAGCTGACAGCTAATAGCTGTTTGCGCAGCATTCCGCAGGAAATGCTTATACCAATTTGATAAGTGTTTGTTACAAATAGTAGGGACGTTGCATAAGGGCGTCCGTACGAAAGAAGGAAGAAGGAAGAAGGAAGAAGAAGGAAATATTGAAAAAAAGGTAAAAAAGATATGAATAACTATTCAAAATGCACGATAGCCACTATTTTTAAGTATGTCTGGTCGAGAGGCACTTTTCATAGCATTCTTTTTTCAAATTGGTATTACTGTATAAGTATTCAACCAGACATAATATGTAAGCATTCAGCCGTCAGCATTCAGCTATCAGCCATCAGCTATCAGTTTTTTTTATTACCTTTAAAGGAGAAAAAAGTAATTGAGAGATTTCCAATAGACATCTGGTAAAAATCAAAAATAAAATCAATTATTACCCATAAATTATCAATTATTCCTCCCTGTTCCCTGTTCCCCGTTCCCTCTTTTCTGGAAATTTCCAATAATTAGTTGAAAATGTATTATGAAGTTAAGCCGATGGTTGCTTTGTTAATTAAAAAGCTGAGAGCTGACTGCTTATGGCTGAATACTTACAGCTTTACTTTACTAATTGAGTCAGAATTTATAGTTCCTATAAAAGCTGGCTAAACAGTCTATATTCATTAAAACCTCCTTCTTTTGCTGAGAGCTGACAGCTAATAGCTGTTTGCGCAGCATTCCGCAGGAAATGCTTACCATAATATTACTTACTATTTATCTGTAATTACTATATCTTTTTTCCATTCTTCTGGAATGCCGTAAATTTGAGATTTTTTACAACGTTTGAGATAAAGTTTTACAGCTTTGTCTTCGGGGTTGATGTGGAAAATATTTAAGAAAATTTCTTTTGCTGCTGAATATTTCTGTTGATAATAAAAAATAATAGCTTGTTCAAATTCAGTTTTGGTTTGAATTTTTAATTGCTTTTGTGCTTCAGCATCTCCATCCAAAATTTCAAATACTGCAACTGCTTCTTTTTTGCCTTTGACTTTAACTCTATCTAAAAACGATAATTAAATTTATCGAATTCTTCTAAATCAAATAAAGTATTTTGACTGATTAAAATATTGGCTCCATAGAACTTAGTTAAATTTTCTAAACGAGAGGCTAAATTAACAGCATCGCTGATTACTGTACCATCAATTCTTTTACCACCTCCCACAGTTCCTAACATTAGGTCGCCGGTATTTATTCCAATGCCAATTTTAATAGGTTGCTGCTGGATTTTTTGGCGTTCTTGATTATATAAATCCAGACTTTTTAACATATTAATTCCGGCACTAACCGCATCATCTGCTCTTCTTCCAAAAAGAGCCATAATGGCATCACCAATATACTTATCAACAAAGCCTTCATTCTCTAAAATTGCTGGTTCCATTCGAGACAAATAAGCATTAATGAATTTAAAGTTTTCCTCTGGAGTCATAGTTTCACTTAAGGTTGTGAAAGAGCGAATATCAGAGAATAAAATTGACATTTTTTTCTTGACATTATCCCCTAATTTGACATCCACAATACTCTCGCGTCTTAAAAAGTGTAAAAAACTATGGGGAACAAAACGACCATAAGCAGCATTTATTTTAGCTAAACGAATATGAGTTTTAATTCTGGCAAGTAATTCTGGTTTAGAAAAAGGTTTCGTTAAGTAATCATTTGCCCCTGAAAGAAAACCTTCGACTAAATCAGAAATTAATGGTTTTGCTGTTAACATCACAATTGGTAATTCACTTTGTAAAAATTTTTCCCTCAGCTTCTTTGTCACTTCATAACCTGTCATGTGAGGCATCATTACATCCAGTAAAATTAAATCTGGAATCAAGCCATTTTCAATTATTTCTAATGCTTCAATACCATTATTAGCTTGAGTAATAGCATAATTTTGTAAAGCTAGATTATTTATGATAACTTGGAGATTTACTGGTTCATCATCCACAATTAAAATTTTAAAGTCTCCACTTTCGGCTACTAAACCTTCTAAAGCTATATCTTGATTTTTTTGCCCCAATTCTGTAATTAAAGATATTGGTAAAGGGCAAGAAAGTTGTGGAAAATCAACTGTTTGATTTTGAGATATTGGCAAAGTAAATTTGAACTTAGACCATACTCCAATTTCTGATGAAACATACAAATTACCACCATGTAATTCTACTAATTTTTTAGTAATAGCTAAACCTAAACCTGTTCCATTATATTCTCTAGCTGTAGAGCCATCTGCTTGTTCAAATGATTCAAAAATTCTCTCTAATTTATCCTCTGGAATGCCAATACCTGTATCGGCAATAGTAATTTCTAGTAGGGGAAGTTGATTAGTAGATTCAATTTCTTGATTTTCTAAAAGTTTAGCCGATACTTCAACAGTACCTGACTCTGTAAATTTAATTGCATTACCAATTAAGTTGTAAAAAATTTGCTGGAGTCGATTTTCATCAGCATCCACAAACGGCATATCATGACTAATAGAATTAATTAGTTGTAAAGACTTTTTGCCAATCATGGGACGAGAAATAGTCAGCACTATTTCTGTTAGTTCTCTAACTCCCACTGGTTTTATTTGCAACTCAATATTTCGATGTTTAAGTTTAGAAAAATCTAGAATATCGTTAATCAAATTTGATAATCTTCTACCAGAAGTAGCAATCATAGAAAGATTAGTTTTAACTTGGGATGGCAATTTTCCTGCGGCTCCATCTATCAATGATTCTGCAATGCCAATGATTCCATTTAAAGGAGTACGAAGTTCATGGGATGTATTAGCTAAAAATTCATCTTTTAATTTATCCAAACGTTCTAGTTGTTCATTCTTCGTTTTGAGAATATCAAAGGAATTTCGTAACTGAAAAGCCATAGAATTAAAAGCTTTACCAAGGACACCTACTTCATCCTCGCGTTGTAAATTTATTATCTGATTAAATTCTCCTTCTGATAAAGCAGTAGCTGCATCTTTTAATTGTAAAATTGGCTGCACCAACCAACGAGATGTTAAAATTCCAATTGCCGTTGCTAAAAGTAAAGCTAATAGACAAAGTACAATCGTAATCTTTGTCTGTTGATATATTTGTTCTAGAAAATCTGTTTCTGGAATTACTACTACTATCAACCAATCTAAACCATATTTATCTTGAAAAGGTTTGACATTAATAAACTCTCGTTGACCTTCAAATTTAAATTCTAGATATTGTTGACTATTAATTGATTGATTGAAGTTAAACTCTTTGGCTAAATATTTTGCTGTAGCTCTAGTCAAATCATTCTGGCTTTCAGTAGCTTTAACTCGTTGGGCTCCATAAGCTTTATTTGTAGTATGAAAAGGCTTTTCGCCCGTAGAAGTAGCCACTAACATTCCCGAACGCTCAATAATAAAAACTTGTCCTGTTTTACCAACTTTTAAGCCACCTAAAAAATCTCCAATTTTTGACAGATTAATATTAGTTAGTAATACACCCTGCAATTTTCCCTGCTGATTATAAAAAGGCATCGATGCACCAAGATAAGCAGTAATACCAGCAGTATTAGGATAAATTTTACTCCAAATAAGTTGACCGCTTGCCACAGCAGCTTTATACCAAGGTCGAGTGCGCGGATCGAATTTAATACTGCTTAATAACTCAACCCGCTCGCCAAATTGATTTGTAGAATAAGTTTCAAAAATATAGTTACTTTCTGCGGTGGAAACTCTCACAGTCAGAGTACCATTATCAAATCTTTCCGCCCCCAAATTGACCTTATTTTCTAACCCTAATCCCGTAAAAGTTAAAACATCAAAAATTTGTAGTTGTTGCCAAAAATAATTTTCTAATAGAGAGGTATTTTCTAAATCTAATTGACCATTACGAATAGCAGCAGCATTAATTTGATTAACCTGATGAGGAACACGAAGATAAGCTTCTAAACTTTGTTCAACCCTAGCAACTTGTTCATTTAATAGTTGAGTAACTACATCATTAACAGCTCTCTGGCCATTTCTCATGGAAATATATCCCACCAAACTTACCACCCCAAAAATTTGCACTACAAATGGCACTATTAGAGTGATACGGATGGGAACTTTTCCGGAAATTTGAGCAACTAATTTAGTCAGAGATTTTAAATACATGTTCAACAATTAATAATTAATAATTAATAATTAACAATTACCCATCCTTGAAAAGAAAAGGATTGACTAAAAAAAAACTTTTTTTCTTCTCTTGGTCAATTGGATATGACGAGGGGATTTCACTTTGTTTATTTCTGAAGTTATTCTATTCCCTATCAAATAGGCTAATAATTATTTATCTCAAAATTACACAACGCATGAGTGTTAAAAACTAAATATTTCTACGGTTATATAGCAGTATTAAATAATTTATAAAAACAAATAAATAGACCGAAATTCAGAAATTATTTTCCCGTATTTCATATTCTCAGTTCAGATGCTCCTTAATTTGAAGATATTTTATGCCTAACTAAAATAAGATTATTATAGTTTTTGTTTACTATATACTACAGCAATTCTCAAGAAGCGTCAGGTACAAAAATCCTTCGTTTTACGGAGTAGGGAGTAGGGAATAGAAAATAAAAAAAATAACTGTACCTTAGTAACTTGAGAAATGCTATATATGAAGTACAGATATTAACAATTAATGTTTCCTGTGAGGACATCTTGCCCGCTATAGCATATTGCCAGCAATGGGTGTACCTCACCAATATGGAATCCGCTATATATAGTATCTTTTCATTTCTTCTGTATATATATAATACCAAGCGTGAAAAAAGAATGTTACGAATAGTAAGTGCGATAAAAAGATTTTGCAGGAAATATATCTTTGACAAAAAAGAGAATTTACAACCTAAAAACTGGTATTGAAGCAATTCCCATACGACTCCTGACTCCTGACTCAGTGACTCCTAAGAAATAGCCTAACTATTTGTAGTAAATATTTATCAATTTGGTATAACAGCAGTTATAAATGTATTTGACTTATAAGATAGTTGCAAGCTTGGGAATATCAATAATTAAACTTTTTATTTTTTGCCTCTTCTTTATTCTTTGTGCTATAACTCATAATTCTAAGTTTTGACAGTATTTTCAGATATATTTTCTGATGTATAACAAATGATTAGGTTGAATAAGTTCAAAATATATCAAGATATTTTTATTTATGCTTGATTTAATAACTCTAAAAATTCGGCTATAACTTTATCTGGTTGTTTAGTACAGGAGGAAATATCATAATTTTGAATTAATTTAATTTCGGCATCCAAGTTTGTATCTGGGTAAAAAGGTTTGTCACTAATTTGAATAATTCCTATTTTTTTCTGTGTAATATGACGAAATTAACTATTTTATTTTCTCTACCTGTGGCAGTGGTCAATCTAATTTTTGTATTAGGGAAAAATATAATATTGGCGCGATCGAGTGCTTCGGCAATTTTTACTTCTGCCTGAGAATTAAAATCTAAACCATTCCAGTTAACTGTGTTTTTCAAGTAGGATTTATTTTGTTGGTGATCGGCTTTAGTACTTGTACTTTCCTCCTCTAATTTTTTACCATTTGTCAGTACGATTAACTCATGTAAATCTGTTTGACATAAGTTAGCTTCATTTACACTTAAATTAGTTCCACTGAGATTTACTCCTATTATTTGATTTTGATTTGATATAACTTTCTGTCTCTGTAAATATCGTCGAATAACTGACCGAAGATTATTTTTTTACCTTTTCATTAAAAGCTTTAGTTTTCGATAATTTTTTCCATAATTTTGCTGCAACAGACTTAATATATTCACTATCATAGGGAGAACTTTTCGCCATTTCTTCATAAGACTGTTTACCTTGCCAACATTCCCTAAAAATAAACTCTTCAATATCATTCAGGCAGTCTTCATCATCTAAGACATCTTCTACAATAGCCAGTGCTTCTTCCACATTCATTCTTGTCAACTTAGGAATTAGTTTTGTATTGTACTTTAACATAGCTTTGAATAATGCGCTACTTTTTGTCACTTTTTATCAATATTTATCACTGACAAAAGAAAAATTTAGTTGTTAATATATACCTATTTGTTATTTTTGCTATCCATTTAAGTAAGTGAGCATAAATAAACGCAATATTAGAGGGTGGATTTTTAGAACTCGTAAGCGCTGAAGTCAAAGCTTTCGGTTAAACCCGCCCCGACAATTTTTTTAACGTTTAATTAGACCTACCTACTTACTAAAATCATGTCATATATAATTTTCAACTTTCATACAACTATTTTGTATGAAATTATTGTCAGTTAAACTGTTCAGTTAAATCAATCTTTGCTTTTAATTTTTGACTTTTCTGAAAAGATATAGGAGTTGTTGTATAAGAATTATTCTTTGTATTCTTTTGATGCCAATTTCTCTATGAAATAGTATCTGATTTATCTACTCGACTCCCTAAAAAATAGGGATGCTTCATTCTCCGAAAAAATTTTCATTTTCCTAGTACACGAAGGATGAAATTTTGCTACTAGCTGTGTAATTTATTAAATTGCTAAGGTCAAGGGAAATATTTTTACTCATAACTTTTAATTATGGAGCAATATATCAATATTCATTCCTTCTCCAAGAACAATCAGTTAATAGCTGATAGCTGAATGCTCTGATGAGTGTGGCTTATTGAAATCAAATAAATCAAAAAAACCGATAAAATTTCCGTAGTAAAGGAATCTTAAATCAGAAAATTTTAGAGTAAAGCAGTCTTGGCTGACAAAGGCAAAAATTAGTTGCACCATTCAAGAGAAAAAGTATTAGTTATCGATTACTTCATCAATACTAAACAGGAGGTATTTAATTGAATTCTGACAAATTTACCATGCAGATAAGTTTTTTTTTGCTTTTGAAGTGTCTGCTAAACAGGAAAAAGAGTTTTTCGACTCTTGGAAACAATTAGAAACTAACTTAAAACAAACTGGTAGTTTGATTGACGCTAAAACTTATATAGAATTTATCGATCAAAAAAATAACAATCAGTTACCAATCCGGAACTGGTCAATTCAAACTTCATGGTACTCTTGGAAAGGTTTTTTTTATGGGATGTCAACAGCAGAATTTCAGAATTTTATTCACAAGTGGGAAATTGCAGAAGCATCACCTACCAGTTATCCAGTAATTAGGGAAAATCAAGTATTAAAGAGCGAAAATAAACTAATCAACCAAAACAAAAATAACCATAAATTAAAAAAATTCCAACTAATCTATTGATGGTAATACTTTGGGTTGTAGCAATTATTATTGCTGGAATTATGCTGTTTTTTAGGTAATAGGTTAAAAAGTTTAGCTAAGGAGTGAAATAAAATGCGAATATTTTTAGGTATTTTGATAATAGGGTCTCTTTGGGACTTGGTTACAAGTTTTCTCGGCATAGTAGGGTTATTGGGAGTGACTAATTTGAATCAAGGAAATATTGGTATTTATATGACTGCCATAGTTGGTAGCGCTTTAATTTTAGGATTGAGTATTAGTACAAAAGATATTTGGTCAGAATGTGAAACAAATATAATATACCTAGTGTTAAAAGTAGTTCATGTGGCTGCCATTATTTTTGATGCTTATACCTCTTTTTTAGGAACTGCGCAAAATATTTTATTACACGATAGTCGCACAGCTTTTCTCACTATAGGTTTAGAAGAAGCCTGGGAAATGACAAATGTTGAACAAAAAATAGCACTTTTATTTGTGACAGTATTAGTTACAATTAGTCCTATTGCATTCTCAACATTGAGAGATTAAAAATTATTGATACCAAATTAAAAAAATAATTACAGTCAAACTACCTACAAAACCTAGCAAAACTCTTAATACCAATTTAATAAAATATTACTACAGTCAGAGAGTAGGGAATAGGAAAAATGGAACAGATAAGTATTAAAAAAAAGAAGATAAATGGTTTGAATTTTACAATATATGCTTCTTGTTATCGGTGCATCTCAGTTTTAACAAAACACACTTTATCCAAGGCTGAAACTTTTATTATCTCCTTACCTGAGTTATCAATTTACAAATATTAAATGCACCCTTTGATGATTTTCTGACTGTAGAAATAAATTACCGATTTAGATGGAACAACCTTTGAGTTAATTTCATATCAGAGATTTCCACTTTTTCTAACTCTTGTACAAGTAATCTTTTATAGAATGCTTCGCAAACATAAATTGCCCATACTCTTATCAACAACTTTTTAGCAATATTTTTTGAAGCTGGTTTAGATATAAATAGATGGGGAAACTAAACTTATGAATAAACCCAATTAATAATCTTATTAATTTAACTCCGATGAACAACTGGCTACCAGGTACTACTTTAAATAACGGCAGATATTCCATAGAAAAAAATTTAGGAGAAGGAGGCTTCGGCATCACCTATTTAGCATGGGATAATCAGAATATCGGCACAAAAGTAGTTATTAAAACCTTAAATAATCGGGTACAAAAACTACCTGATTTTGGTAAATTTCAAAAGCGATTTCGATACGAAGCTGAACAACTAAAAAAATTCCAGCATCAGAATATCGTCAAATTTTATCATTCCTTTCAAGAGGGACAACTCTATTGTATTGTCATGGAATTTATAGAGGGAGATAACTTAGCTGATGTTATCAATAAACAAGGAATATTACCCGCACAAAGAGCACTCTATTATATTCAGCAAATTGCTAATGCACTAATAGTAATTCACAGCAAAAAAATTCTGCACCGGGATATCAAACCAGAAAATATTATATTGCGCAAAAACACACAAGAAGTAGTTTTAATTGATTTTGGTATTGCCCGTGACTTTATTCCCAATCAAACCAACAGCTTCACCCAATTTTATACACCAGGTTATGCACCTATAGAACAATATACTCGCAAACATAAACCAGGAGAATATACAGATATTTATGCTTTAGCAGCCACACTTTATGTACTTCTCACTAACTCTCCATTACCTAACTCTATAGATAGATATCATACTCAATTAGCCATACATAAAACCCCCTTACCAAAACAAATCCGCTTCGCTTTAAAGTTGATTTTCAAGCTGATAAAAAAAACCGGTAAACAAGACCTATTAGTAGAACCAAAACAAATCAATAAAAAAATTAGCGATCGCGTGAATAATGCCATTCTTAAAGGAATGGAAATTCAACCTGAAAACCGCCCTCAGACTGTACAGGAATGGTTGACATTACTTCAAGTTAAACCTCAGAGTCTTATGTCTCAAATATCTCAGGTTTCTCGAACAATTATGTCTCAAATGGCTACCTTAAATATTCCAGGTATCAAACCTCTTTATCAAAATTCTGTCAAAACTTTTTATCAAGGACAAGCAAATATATTACCAATTGGAACAGGTATACTCATATTTATTGTTGTGACTTATATCTATTCTCCCAAGCTGAATTTTTCGATAACTTCTCGCCCTTCACCCCCTCAACCTACTCCTATCCCACAACAAAAATCTCATCCCACTACACAACCTCAAAAAGTACCCCAACCTTTACCCGAAACTAATATTCCAGATATTCCCCAAACAACTATTAACTATATAGATAAAAAAGTAGATTACACAACTTTGGAAAACCTATTATCATCCGATAAATTTCAAGAAGCAGACCGAGAAACATTCAAAATTATACTTTCACTGGTAGATCGAAAAAAACACTATTGGCTTAATTTAGAAGATATCGAAAATATCCCCTGCAAAGACTTAGATAAAATTAATCAATTGTGGATTAAATATAGTGATGGTAAATTTGGATTTAGCATTCAAAAACAAATTTGGAGCGAGGTAGGAGGTAAACCAGGAATTCATAATGTAGCTATCGCTGACATTTTTATCAAGCAAGTAGGGTGGGGCGAGAAGTATAAAAGATATAAAAATATTACATATCAAATTTCAGCTCCTTACGGACATCTTCCTTTTAGAGTTACTTCTCATGTTTGGAATTTTGGCGCTCCTTATCTAGCAGAAAAACTCGCAAAATGTAACATTTGATAGTCGAGATTATTCCTACTCTAAAAAACTGAATAACTTTTTTGATAATTAGCACCCTAGTTATTATTAATTATTCTTATGTTTACTACTCACTCTCGGACGTTGTATGCAACGTCCCTACTCTCCTATTCCCCATCCTAGGAGGGGTTATACCAATTCCCAAAAGTAATGCTATACTTAGGTAACACTTCAGTTATTAAGTAATTAAAAAGAGCCGAATAATTTTTTTGCTAATTTGAGTAAATTTAATGTTAATTATTCTTATGTTTATTCTTCCCCTCCTGGGAGGGGTTAGGGTGGGTTAACTCCCCCACTCCCCTACTACCCTACCCAATAAAATGTATAAAAGTTTTTGATAAATGGTATTAGGGGTGGGTCACCAGTTCAAGAAAATGTAGCAAATATTTATCAAGCTTGGTATTAGTAGCTCACTAATCAAACAATTATCCCATTTTTAAAAGTCATTATATATAGAAAATACAAGAAAAATAACATCAATTAATTGCTAGATTAATTACTTATCAAATATTCCAAATATTAATCCTGAATCAAGGGAAAAACATCAGGATAAGCTTGCCAAACTTTCCTGACAAAATGTTGTAATTTTTGGTGTGAAATTTGCAGACTTTTCTCTTGACTGTCTAGCAATTCTAATTCAGTCAAAAGTGGCATAAATTCTGTATCAATAGCTTCCCTGAATAAACATATCGGCCAAACCAAATCAGCACCATCTCGCAAATCCCATAAATTTGATTTTTCTAAATTGTTTTGATGATTTTCACTCCTAACTTCTGAAGTAGATAATTTCAATAACAAAGGACGAACCCAACACATTTTGCGTTTTTCTAATACTTGAATTACTTCTGCATATAAACAAGTATTTTCATACTCCAAACAAACAATTTGCCTAGATTGAAAATTAGGGATAAAATTTGTGAATACTGACTTCATATACAAAATATCCTCATATAGCAGTCTTAAATGTACAGGGATTTTCTACTAAATTAAGTACAAATTTTTAGAATTTTTGGAAATAATAAATAGCGGTCGTTCTTAAACTTTTCCTAACTATCCGTGTAAACTTCTATAAAGTTGTACAGAAATACAGAAAAGGTAAAAAAGATAGGAACTACAAAAATTTGAAGTTCTGTAAATGTAGTGATATTGATAAGTAAATCCCTTTCATTTTTAGAAAAAAACTATAAAAATTACTACTTGTATATCACTACTCAAATATTTAATATTATGATGTTATAGCAGTCAAAAGAAAGAGCGCGGATATATCAAAAACTTAAAACTCAGGCAACGCCAGATTCTTCCTTCTTCCTTCTTCCTTCTTAATTCTACTATATATGAAATATGAAAAAGAATGCTACGCAATATCTCCCTTAAACCTCTTTGACAAGAAAAAGGGTAAATAACAAAAATTTTAGTATTTCATATTAGTTTTGGATTTTTTCCAAATTATTGATAACTATCATACTATAACATTTTTCAAAAAAATCTTACCGAATGATTAAGGTTTAAAGCCTCTCACTCGCCGTGGAGAAACAAGAAAATATTTTCCTTTTATTCAATCCTCTTCCTTTTAGGGAGAGGTAATTATCAATTATCCATTATCAATTATCAATTATTGAAAAATAATGTAGTTAACGAAGAAGGCTTGAGTTATCTAGAAAAGAATGAATAAGTTAGAAAAAGCAATAACAATAACAATAACAATAATATATTTCCTCGCTGAGTTAGCTCAATAACTTTTGACAAAAACAAACCAACCCCATACAAAAATCATCTATTATTTGTAGCAAACATTTATCAAGCTAATATTATATATTTTTTGAGAGTATTCAGGTGTGCTGAAAATTTAGGATAATCAAGAATCTTTTAAAATCACTATAAATAAATAAAAGCCTTTTCCATATTCTTAGGTATAGAATATTGATTTTGCCATAAAATTTAAAAACTTTAGACTCACAATGAAAGTTAATTATTCACCCTGATTAGCGAGAAAAATATATTTATTATTCCTTCCTCTTTCTTCTCTGATTTACCAAATAATCAATATTTAGGGTTTGCGCTCAAAAGTCTTTTAGTAGGGGTAGGAAACAGGAGACAGGAGACAACCCACCCCTAACCCCTCCCAGGAGGGGAAGACAGGAAGAACGGGGAATGAGCGAGGAGGTAGGAGCTAAGTTTTGTCCCAAGATTATTCTGCTCAACTATGAGCCTAAAATACGCTCTTTCTTTGAGCATGAAGAGCTGAAAACCAGGCACTTTTTAAAGGCCCCAAAAAGGCACTTGTCTTTATATGTCAATGCTTTTAGATTTAATCAGCAAGCCCTATTTATAACCTCTGATTTAAAGAATAGATGGGTGCATCTCATATTTGTAAAAATACTTTTTTCCTATTCCCTGTTCCCAGATCCGGTGTTCCCTAAAAGCGATAAATTTTTGGCTTTATTCACGCATTGAGATACACCCGAATAGATAAATTAAAAAAATATTGTTAGCAAATTCTATCCATTTTCAGGAGGAGTAATAATTAATAATTAATAATTAATAATTAATTGTTAATTGTTGAATGCCCATCTATATTTTTAAGCGCTGCTTCTAAATCCATAGTTAAATTTTGTGCCTGCTTTTTACATGAACCATAAATATAATCTTTTACAGATAAAGGAACACCAATACGAACCATAACACTACAACCACGACGTGGAATAACTGGATTGTAATTCAAAGATATAGGCACTATTTTAACATCAAGATTTTCTTGATAAGACTCAGCTTGTAATCCGATTCTAGCTAATCCTGTTTTGAGAGAATGAACTTGGCGATCGCGGAAAATTTTACCTTCAGGAAATATCACTAACATTTCCCTATTTAACATTAATTCTACTCCATGACGAAAACAAGAAACTGTCAGATTTTTTGGGTTAACAGGAAATCCACCCAAACGCCTAATAAGCCAACCTTGTAAACCTCTAACTTCATCCATACTAACCATAAATCTTAGGTCTCGACCAGTCACTAACCTACCTGTTGTATAAGGTATAATTAACCCATCCCAACGAGAACGATGAGTAGGAGCTAAAATCACAGCTCCATCTTTCGGAATATTCTCTTTTCCAATAATATTTATTCTACGAAAATAAAACGGCATTAGTATGTGACGACCTAAAAAATAAGACAAAGATGCTAACCAAGGAGAAATGCTAGAATATTTTGAATTTATTGGAGAATGTACTTTCCTTAAAAAAGCTTGGATAAAGTCAAGATTTATCATAGTTTTTTAGCTCAATCATCTAACTTAATTTCTTGACTCTAAGCTAAATTTTATTCCTGGTATAGTGGCATTCTTAAATGACACTTATTCTACTGTCAACTATGATATAAATTAACACCTCAGTTATCATCTTTTTGATTTTTATGGACCTATCTTATACTAAATCCGGTTTTCATAAACCTTTTATCTTTATCGCGTAACAGCTTGATATAAAAGATTTAGTCAATATTAAAAAGTTGGTTTTACAACCGGATTTAGGATTACTTTCAAAGTTAGTTACTTTACTAAATAAACACAAACTGAATAACTTTTTTGACAATTATTAGCTAGTTATTGTTAATTATTCTTATTTTTACTTCTCCCCTACTCCCCTACTCCCCTACTCCCTCACTCCCCACTCCCCCACTCCCTACTCCCTTACTCAAGAAAATGTAGCAAACATTGATCAAATTTCTATTATTTACCGAAGACGAGCAAACCAAGACTGTAATTCTTGACGACAAACAGATTCCATTACTCCTCCCAATACAGCCAGACGATGATTAGAAAAAACGCTATCTGGAAAATTAGCAACAGTTCGTATTGTGCCAGTTTTCGGATCGTCTGCTCCATAAACCAATAAACCTATTCTTGCCTGCAATATTGCCCCTGTACACATCGGGCAAGGTTCTAGATTAACGTAGAGAGTACATTGATTTAAGTGCCAATTCCGCAAAATTTGTCCCGCTTGTCGCAAAGCCAATATTTCTGCATGAGCAGTAGGGTCAAAATCTCGCTGCCGTCGGTTTTGAGCTTCTGCAATCAACTTGCCATCTGAGTTTACTATTACAGCTGCAACTGGTACTTCTCCCGCATTACCAGCAATTTTGGCCAATTCTAATACTCGACTCATCCACTTTTGATGGACTATATAACTCGAATGGTCAATCATCGTAAAACCCCTGAATACTTATCATATATTTGAGAGTGGGGGAGTTAGGGAGTAGGGAAGTGGGGGAGATTGAAGTAATTTAAGAAATTATCAACATAACCAGATTCTATATAATTTCTAACTTCTGACTTCTGACTTCTGACTTCTGACTTCTCAAAGGAGTGGGAGAGATTGAATATTAAAGTAATTTAAGAAATTATCAACATAACCAGATTCTATATAATTTCTAACTTCTGACTTCTGACTTCTGACTTCTGACTTCTCAAAGGAGTGGGGGAGATTGAAGTAATTTAAGAAATTATCAACATAACCAGATTCTATATAATTTCTAACTTCTGACTTCTGACTTCTGACTTCTGACTTCTCAAAGGAGTGGGAGAGATTGAATATTAAAGTAATTTAAGAAATTATCAACAAAATATCTATCAAAAATCGAGCTAGTGAGGACTCCCGGTATAATCTCCGATTTACCAGGAGATGAATCGCGACCAAACAAACAAGCCAGCACTCTATTGATATAGAATTATGATGCAATGGGAACATCATAACACTGAGTTGTCACTGCGGCCTTTGCAGCTCGTGGAGCAAATTGACGCTCGTTGGTGTACTGTCGGGGACTGGCAACAGTCTAGATAAGTGCCACTCAAGCTGTCACCCTAAATCGTGAAGTTTGGCAATCTCCCATTATAATCTTTGATTTAACGGGAGATAATGTCAACAACTTCTAAAAATATGAGTAATCAGCCTTTGCAAATAAAGTGGCAAATTGTTAAAGAGTATAGCGATATTCTTTACCACAAAACTGATGGAATTGCCAAAATAACTATTAATCGTCCCCACAAGCGTAATGCTTTTCGTCCTAAAACTGTGTTTGAACTTTATGATGCTTTTGTTGATGCTCGTGAAGACCCAAATATTGGAGTGGTTTTGTTTACAGGTGCTGGACCTCACACAGACGGTAAGTATGCTTTCTGTGCTGGTGGAGACCAAAGTGTAAGAGGTACAGCAGGTTATGTTGATGAAGCTGGAGTACCACGACTGAATGTATTGGACTTACAACGCTTAATTCGCTCCATGCCCAAAGTTGTCATTGCTTTAGTTGCTGGATATGCTATTGGGGGGGGTCATGTTTTGCATATTATTTGTGACTTAACTATTGCTGCTGACAATGCAATTTTTGGCCAAACTGGACCTAAAGTAGGTAGTTTTGATGGTGGTTTTGGGGCCAGTTATTTAGCTAGAATTGTTGGTCAGAAAAAGGCACGAGAAATTTGGTTCCTCTGTCGGCAGTATACAGCTCAAGAAGCTTTGGAAATGGGCTTGGTTAACTGTGTTGTACCTGTAGAGGAACTAGAAATAGAGGGTATTAAGTGGGCATCAGAAATTCTGGAAAAAAGCCCGATCGCTATTCGTTGTCTCAAAGCTGCTTTTAATGCTGACTGTGATGGGCAAGCTGGTCTACAAGAATTGGCTGGTAATGCTACTCTTCTTTACTACATGACAGAGGAAGGAGCTGAAGGTAAAAAAGCATTCCTAGAAAAAAGACCTCCAGACTTTCGTAAATACCCTTGGTTACCTTAGATTGAAGTTTTCCCCGGCTAAAGACACCAAGATTCTAAATATCACTATTTAAGCTTCCTCTTTCGTCGAGTCGGCTTACTTGTCTGAGTTTCCCTATTCAAGAACAGGTCGGTCTCTTTGCTAGGCGTTATTTTCCCTGCGCCCCAGGATAGGTAAGGATAAAAATGTAGCTTTTTTTTACCGAAAAAAATGGGTTTAAAGCCCCGTCCTGAAAGGACGGCTTTTTTGGCAAGTTAGTTGTCATTTTCTGGCTTTTAATGCTACATCTATCGTAGGTAAAAACAATAAAACCATGCTGGTTTATGAGATGAAATTAGAAGGAGAAAAATTCCAATACGAAAAGCTGGATGAGGCTATTCGTACGGGGCGTTTTGTCCGCAATAGCATCATCAAAGCATGGATTGACGGGCAGGTTAAGAGTCGTAGTGATGCCTACAAATACTGTAAAATCTTAGCAGATAATCTAGATTTTCCCTGGGCAAAAAAACTGAATTCAATGGCAAGACAAGCTCATGCTGAGAGGGCTTGGGCAGCTATTGAAAGATTCTACAAAAACTTTCAACAATTAATAATTAATAATTAATAATTAATAATTACCTCTCCTTGAAAACGGATAGGATTGACTCAAAGGAAATTTTTTTTCTTTTTCCCCTTAAAAGGGAGGCTTTAAACCACAATTTATCGGTAAAGCTAAAGTGCCTGGTAAAAAAGCGGTGCGACCCCGCGACGACGGAAGTCGCAAGGGAACGCGCACCAAGAGAGGGTATCCTAAGTTTAAAAAGTATCAGGTTAGAGCCTCGGTTGAATATAAAACCTCTGGTTGGAAACTTTCAGAAGATAGACGTTATTTGACTTTAACGGATAAATTTGAAGTTGGTACTTTTAAACTATGGGGAAGTCGCAACCTTCATTATTATCAACTCAAACAAATTAAACGAGTTAGAATAATTAGAAGGCATGACGGTTATTATGCTCAGTTTTTAATTGACCACATCAGGGAGGAAAAAAAAGAATTAACAGGAAAACAAACGGGATTAGATGTAGGTTTAAATCATTTCTACACCGATTCTGAAGGTAATCAAGTCGATAATCCTCGGTTTTTCAGAAAGGATGAGCGCCAAATCAAAAAGCTACAGAAGCGTTTATCTGGTACTAAAAAAGGTAGCAAAAACAGGATAAAAGCAAGGAATCGGTTGGGTAGAGAAGGCGCGGGTGCGGAACCTGCGTCCGCACATAGAGCGCCGTCGCATCTCAAGGTATCACGCAGACGTAACGATTGGGCTTGTAAAGAAGCGCAGCACGTCATCGAGTCTAACGACTTGGTAGCGATAGAAAACCTAAAAGTGCGTAACATGGTTAAAAATCATCATTTGGCCAAATCAATTAATGATGCAGCTTGGTATAAATTCAGGGAATGGTTAGAGTATTTTGGCAGCATTTATGGCATTCCAGTTATTGCAGTTGAGCCATTCAATACATCTCAAAACTGCTCAAACTGTGGCAAAAAAGTAAGCAAAACCTTAAGCACTAGAACCCATAAATGTCCCCACTGTGGTTATGAAGCAGATAGGGACGAGAATGCCGCAATTAATATTCTCCAATCTGCTCTCAAGCAACTATCAACTACCCCGGGGCGCGGGGAAAGTAACATCTCTGGAGAGACTGGCCTCTGTCTGGATGGGGAAACCCAAACAGATAAGCCGACTCGACGAAAGAGAAAATCTGGATAGTGATACTTAGAATCCTCTTGCCTTTAGGCAGAGGAGAACGTCAAGTAAGATATTAACTTATATTTCTCATAGTAACTAACTCCAATTTTGTTAGTTAGTTGAGCTAAAAAAATTGGAGATCAACCTTATTCTTAATAAAAGGGTATCAAGCACTTTCTTGAAAGAAAAAACAAACAAGGCTTTTAACTTTGATTTCAAGTAACACTAACTACTTCCAAATTTTGCTCAATTTGCTGATTCCAGATAGCTATGGTCTCAATATTTTCCCAGGATTTATTAAAGGGAGATGAAGCTAATGAACAAGCTTTCCAATTACTTTCAACTGGCGTTGTTAACTTTTGACAAACACCACCACGTCTTCCTTCTGGTAAATAGTATCGACAATTACGACAAACTAAAGTGGGTTTCATAAAAAATTTTCCTAAATTTAATTAAGTCTATCTTAATATTTTGAACCCTAGTGACTGGTGGTTTTAATCTATTAAATCCATTGTGATATCTAGATTCTGAATATCCCTATCAATTGAATAAAATTTATATTATTTTTATAATTGCTTTATAAACAGAAACATTTATGTAAAATCTTGTAAGAGAAAATGTATTTATTCATACATTATTTCGGGAAACTTGATAGGGATCAAGTTAAACGGTAACTCAGATCAAAGTAAAATAGATAATATTTAAACCCAGTAATGGAAAAGATTTTTGCCTCAAAGCCCATAAAGATAGATGAAAAAAAACTATCAAAAATTTTTAGTCACCTACTTAGTATAGAAATTAATGTTTTTGTCTTTTCAATTACGTTTTAGGAGTTAAAATTATGAAAGAATTAAAGCTTAACTTGATGACCACTGTTTAGTGGCACAAATTGCACATACTGACCAACGTTGAATTTCTCCTGGGGGTGTAGGACATTGGCATTGAGGACATAGAGGTAAACCTTGAAAGCGGGTATTGATAGTTTTAGCCCAATTTTTAAATGTGGCTTTAGGACTTTGATTTTTGTGAGTCGAGTCTTCCAAGGTTACTTTTTGAGATTGAGGAATCATGCTAGGATGCTCTAGCCAATCATTTTTTTCAGTTTGTCTCGACTTATGAGAGTCAATTGGATGCCAGTGAGCAGCAGAAAACCTGATATTGTCCAGGGGTGTGGGTAAAAAATGATTGAGCTTATCTAAAAGTTGGGGCACCCGAAAACTAAGTTCTTGAGACAAAGCAGCACTAGATGTTGCTACATATAAAACTCCCCGGTCTATATATAGAGGTTGAGTTTGGGTAGCCATAACTCCTAAAACTTGCTCCCAATATTCCATCAGCTTCAGAAACTGTTGTTGTTGGGGCGATCGCTCCATAATTTGGAGATAGCCTAAAATCTGATTGAGAGATTGAAAATCCATAGTAGTTTTACGATAGTTGGGACATTCTATCTAAAATATAAAATGTATTGAGTAAGTAATAGGAGTTCTCAAATGAGTCAAAGTTCTTTGGTTAAGTCCACTAAAAGCTCTACAGACCAATTGAATCCCACTTTGCAAGCTGTAATGGACAGCTTAGATGTACAACTAGAAGCAGAATTAACAAGATATCGCAAGTACCGCAGGCAAACAGAACAATTACAAGTTTCTCAGCAAAATAGTAATAAACAAATTTATAAAACACCCGAATTAATTTCTGTATCACCAGGAGATGACCAAACAGCATCCCCATTACCTTTATCGGAACCAAAATCATTACTAGAAGACTCTAAAATATCTAATACTTCAGCTAACAAAAATTCACCAGTAGAGATCGAACCTCCAACTCCATCAGAACTTACTATGGCCAACAGAGGTGATGCAGAAGATCGGGATGGCCAGAAACAGACATCTCAATTAGATACAGATAATTCCACAGCGCCAGATGACAACCTTGAATCTTCAGAAAAACTTCTAGAGAGTTTAGACGAATTAAAATCGCGTCGTCAGGAGCAACCTAATTACTTAGCAAGTTTGTTTACTCCTCTAGGAATAATTTCCATGTTTCTGTTTTTGATTTCTTGTACAACTTTGGGTTATGTTCTGATGAACCCATCAGGTCTGAAAAATCTTGGTTTAGACCGTTTGTTAAGAAATACTTCAGCTCAACAAGATACAGATGAGACTACTGCTGGTAATGGTCAAAATAGAGAAGAGCAACCTTTACCAAAATCTCCTGACTTGGCATCTCAAGAATTTGTAGATTTAGATTTGAACACCCTAAGTAATGTTAATCCTCAACCTAGCCAGTTTCCATCTCCCACTGCCACATTAAGACCTGCGGTACCACCTCCAATATCGGGAAGTTCTAATACTGTGGCACAACCTACTTATAAACCAGGTGCAGAACTTGATAATCTCAGCAGCACCTTATTACCTCAGTCTACTCAATCTGCTAATCAACAATCTGTTGTAACTACTCCATCTTCTCCAGTGCCATCTCCAACAGTAGACAGTTCTCAAATAACTACTCCTATACAGTCAGAGAATGGTTGGTATTATGTTGTTGTAGATTATGTGAATGAAGAGTCTTTATACAATGCACAGCAAGTAGTCTCAGATGCTTATATTCGTGAAACCCCTAATGGTATGAAGATACAAATGGGAGCTTTTTGGGACCCAGAAAAAGCAAAGGAATTTCTCCAAGAATTACGGCAGGAAAAGGTTAATGCGAAATATTATAAGTTACCACGTGAGAATTATTAAAATTGTTGGCCTAAGTAATTTTAATCACCACTCAAAATTGAACACTTAACTCCATTAGACCTCTCCAGAAAAGAGGGAGTAGGGAGTTTGTAGGGACGTTGCATACAACATCCCTACAGAACAGGGAGAAAGTATTGATGATTTTTGCCTGATAATTGATTTGATTTTTGACGACTGTGCCTATGTCTATTGAACTAATAGTTAATATGATGTGGCTGATATTTTAACTAGACTGATATGGATTTCAATATAACTACTAACTACTGAAAAAATAATCAACTGGATACATTGAAGTGAGCTTTGTCTTCCTCTTAAACTTTGCTAAGATTGACCTAATTCCCAAAAATTCATTCCTTCCTTGATTCAACAGCGCCCTATTTTTTTAGCTGACCCGCCAAGAAGCCTCACACCATAATTTTAATTTGGTGTGAGACTACTTGGCGGTAAATTAGTGGGAGGAGATGTCCCACTAATTTACAATATTATTCTGGGGTTTTCTGATTTTCAATGTACTTTTTCAAAGTGGAAATTGTTACCCCACCGCAAGAAGCAATAAAATAAGAGCCATTCCATAAAACATCGCATCCAGTAAATAGCATTAAAATGTTGCTGAAAATTCTTTTCTTAATCGTCGGCTTGTAACTGTTTTAACGTTATTAACTAGCTTGCTTAACATAACGTTGGGATGATACTGAAACAAAATATGAACGTGGTTTTCTTCCCCATTAAATTCTACTAATTTACACTCCCATTTAATTAATAATTCTTCCAAAATTTTATTTAAGCGAGCCAGCATTGATGCTGTAAAAACATCTTTCCTGTATTTGGTTGTTAAGATTAAATGGGCTTTTAAATCTGACACTGAACGACCACTTGATACAAAATCCGATTGCATATTAGTTGTCATTTTCAAAATTTGGTGTTAAAATAAAAGCATACACTAAGTTAAAGCAGATATGCGCACTGCCTACCAATACAAGTTAAGGCCGAACAAAGAACAAATAGCCACAATAGAACTGTGGTTAGAATTGTTACGTCGGCAGTACAACTATAGATTAGGCGAGCGGTTCTCATGGTGGTCAGAAAACTGTTGTCCGGTTAACGCTTGCCCCTTAGTGATGCCAATTCCTCAACTAAGAGATAATCCAGATTATTACTCTCAGAAAAAGGATTTGGTCAATACCAAAGATAAATTTCGGGAGTACAAATTAATTCATTCTCAGGTATGCCAGGATTGCATTAAACGGGTAAAACTAGCTTTTGTGCTTGTGGTTTAAAGCAGATAAAAACGGGCAGCGATTAGGCAAACCAAGGTTTAAAGGAAAAGGACGTTATCGCAGTTTTACTTATCCTCAAATCAAACTTAACTGTATTGAAGGAAATCAGATTAATTTGCCCAAAATAGGAAAAGTAAAGTTAATTCAGCATCGTCCAATACCAGAAGGTTTTCAAATTAAAACAGTAACAATTAGCCGTAAAGTAGATGGTTATTATGTAACTTTATCCCTAGAAGACAAATCAGTTCCAGCTTTAACAACTAAAGTTGAACCTACATTAAAAAACACTCTGGGAATTGATATGGGACTGAAGGAATTCTTAGTAACAAGTGAAGGAGAATCTGTCCCCATACCCCAATACTATCGAAAATCTCAGCAGCGATTAAAGACTCTACAGAAACGTTTATCTCGTAAAAAGAAAGGTAGTAAAAGATGGTTAAAAGCTCTTCTGTCTGTAGCGAAACAACACAAAAAGGTAGCCGATAAACGTAAAGACTTTCATTTCAAAACAGCTAATGAATTGTTATCAAAAGCCGAAGTTATCGCCCATGAAAATTTAAACATTAAAGGGCTAGCAAAGACTCGTTTGAGTAAATCAATTAATGATGCTGGCTGGGGACAATTTCTAACTATTTTAACTGTCAAAGCCGAAAATGCTGGACAGAAAACTATAGCAGTGAACCCCAAAAATACCAGCCAAAATTGCTCAAACTGTGGAAAAAAAGTTCCCAAAAAATTAAACATACGAACTCATTCTTGTCCGCATTGCGGTATTGCGATCGATCGTGATGTGAATGCAGCAATAAATATCAAAAATAGGGCGGTAGGGCATTCCGTCCTTAAAGCACGCGCTTGTCCGACGGGGTACCGGGACTGGGAAACGAGAAGCCCACACTATACCGCAAGGTTAGTGTGGGAGTATGTCACTCAATTAACTATAGCAATAGACAGCTAGTTTAGGACTTATATAGAATCCGGTTATATAGTATATGTTGATAGTTGATAATTTCTATAATTACTTCAAGCCTTTAATCTCCCCTACTCCCCTACTTCCCTGCTGCTCCCCTACTCCCCCACTCCCCTCTTCCCTCCACGGTCGGGGTTAGGGTGGGTCCCCTACTCCCAACTATACAATAACTATTCAACCGGATTCTATATTATGCGGATGATGATCCAAATCAAGGGAAATGTTTTTCCCACTTTTTCCTGTTCTCTGTTCCTTGTTCCCTGCTTATAGATAATATCACAATATAATAAATAATAATGAAGAGGGATAGTCTTTATGGGACTTTTAGACCGTGTTTGGCGGGTAATTCGTGCTAATGTTAATACTTTAATTTCTGGTGCGGAAGATCCAGAGAAGGTTCTGGAGCAGACAGTGACAGAGATGCAAAATGACCTGGTGAAACTACGTCAGGCAGTGGCACAGGCGATCGCTACTCAAAAACGTACTGAACGACAATATTCTCAAGCTCAGTCTACTGCAGATGAATGGTATAGGAGAGCGCAGTTGGCTTTGCAAAAAGGCCAGGAAAATTTGGCACGGGAAGCTCTAACTAGGCGCAAGTCATACCAAGAAACTGCTACAGCGATGAAAGTTCAGGTGGAACAGCAAAAACAGGTAATGGAAAAGCTGAAGCAAAATATGAGACAGTTGGAACAAAAAATTAGTGAGGCCAAACTAAAAAGAATATGTATATTGCTAGGGCACGTTCTGCTAAGGCCTCGGAAAAGTTAAATGAAATTTTGGGCACTGTGAATACTGGTAATGCTTTGAGTGCTTTTGAGAAAATGGAAGAGAAAGTAATGCAGCTTGAGGCTAAGTCTGAGGCGATCGCTGAGTTGGGAACTGATAGTTTAGAAAAACAATTTGCTTCTTTGGAAGAGGGTAATGATATTGAGGCTGAGTTGGAGGCGATGAAGGCGGAAATGTTGCCTAGAGGAACTAATTCTCAAAATCCAACTTGATTTGGCAAGGGGTCTCCTGTTATAACGTCTGATTTAACGGGAGGGGAATTGCCAACAGCAAATTAAACAGGTATCGATTGATGTTCAAGTCCGAGAAAAACAGAATAATTATTTGTACGCCTTTTCAACCACTTACCAGAAAATTGGGTTTAAAGCCTCGCCCATAAGCGGGCGACTTTTTAGTCGTTTATTTTATTTCAATAAAAACTAACCATAATAAATGTCATTCTCATCGGTTAAAAAAATTAACTCACAAACGAAATAGTCGAGTAGAAAATTATCTCCATTAATATAATTAAAAAGTAATTTCTGATGTCTTCGACCAAGGAATAAAGGGTTTGCCGTTTAACCCTGTGGTGGTCGATCCACTTGTGTTCAACTAAGCTTTCAGGTTTTTGAGTAAGCTTGAGTAAGTTGAGTTAAGCGGTAGTTTGCGGAGAAAGAAAGACTTAAAATGAATATATAGCTATGGGGAGAGTCTCCTTATCTATATAAATGAAAAATTTGGCCTATAGTAGTTAGTATTGGCCAGTAAGAGCTAGAAGCTAAGTTAAACATCAAAGGAAAAATAAAATTATGGGATTATTTGATAGAATTGGTCGCCTTGTCAGAGCTAATGTTAATGACATGGTAAGTAAAGCTGAAGATCCTGAGAAGGTGCTAGAGCAGTCTATTATTGATATGCAAGAAGATTTGGTCCAGTTGCGTCAGGCTGTTGCTAGTGCTATTGCTACTCAGAAACGTAGCCAACAACAATATAATCAAGCTCAATCTCAAGCTAATCAATGGTACTCCCGGGCACAGTTAGCTCTACAAAAGGGAGATGAAAATTTGGCCAAGGAAGCTCTACAGCGTAAGAAGACTTATTCTGAGACAGCAGACACTGTAAAAGTATCTTTGGACAGTCAAACAAGTCAGGTAGAAGTTTTAAAGCGGAATTTAACAGCTTTGGAAGGTAAGATTTCTGAAGCTAAGGCTAAGAAGGATGTGCTGAAAGCGCGAATGACTGCGGCTAAAACTCAGGAGCAACTCAATAATACAATGGGTTCTCTGAATACGAGCGGGGCAATGGCAGCTTTTGATAGGATGGAAGAAAAGGTTTTACAAATGGAGGCTCGCTCCCAAGCTGCAGCAGAGTTAGCTGGTGGCAGTGGTTTGGAAGAAGATTTCCGAAAATTGGAAGCTAGTAGTGATGTTGATGATGAGTTAGCGGCGATGAAGGCACAACTCTCTGGAGGTTCTGTAAGTCAGAATCAACTACCCGCGTCAAATCAGGGTTCAGCAGAAAAATCGGAGGTTGATGCTGAACTGGAAGATTTGCGTAAACAACTTGACAAAATGTAAGTTTTGTTTATTTCCTAAATGTGCTGATATTTTGGCAATACTTTGAGCCTTGATGGATATTATAGCGATTTTCAAATATATAGACTACAGTGGCCTGCTAATGGATACTCCCTAATCCAAGAGAATTTTGTAGTCTACTTAAATGAAAAGTGTTGTAAGTATAATCTGTCAAGGCATTTTTCTGTTAAATTACACAATTTTGTTCAAAAATACTGAGATTGCAGTATTGGCATAGTTATCAGACTGGGCTATATACTATATGGCAATAGATAGATAGGTTAGGACATAGAGTGATAATCATCTTTAGACAGGGGAATGTTTTTCCTGTTTTTTCATGCTTCCTGCTATAAATAACTTAGATTTGCTTTTCCTCAAGTTAAATCAGCTAAAAGTGATTATAGGACTTACTCATAATGACTATTAAACTTAAGCTAATTTATGATTCAATTACAAGTAAAATTTATGCCTTCTGCTTTCATTAAATATTTATTAACTTAATTATGTCTAAATTACGCTGGCTAATTCTCAGTTCTTTTGCTTCTGGATTTGGTCTTTGTTCCGTTTTCTTTGCCCTCTTGACGGTCTTCAATGAATTAAATATTTACAACGTTTTGAAGCTGACTTTTGCCTTAATTTTTTGATGGTTAATTTAGTATTTACAGCTCATTATTTTTCTCAAATTTCCCGAGAATTATACATGAGAAATAAAATGCAAACACAAATGAAGATGAGGGCTAAACCCACAAGATATCGATATTAATTTTTGAGTCAATCATTACTGTACTTTAAATATAGCTTTCGGGAATATATAACAGAGTATTTATAGTAAATAGTTACTAAGGTTAGTACAATATCATGTCTGTTTAATTAGCGATAAAAAAACTATTCTCTCACTTCAATGGCAAATCTTTCTCATTCTTCCTGCTCCCCACTCCCTGCTCCCTTATTCTTATTTATCAGTATTCAACCAGATACGATCTAATACAAAAATATTGAGCAAAATATTTATAGATATTTTTATAAAAAAGACACTTTTTATCAAGTCATAAAATTGCTAAAGAGGGCAGAAGGTTAGGTTAAGTGGTTGCAATTTTCTCGAAAAATACGTTAAAAAGTATCTAAACTTGCTAATTTATTACTAGGGCTAATTACTAAAAATGTTTGATTTTATTAATCCTATTCTTGGTCGTCATCCAGAAAAAATCAAGGCTAACGTTGAAATTTATACTTGGCAAACTTGTCCCTATTGTATCAGGGCAAAACTTTTGCTGTGGTGGAAAGGTGTCAACTATACAGAATACAAAATAGATGGCAATGCAGCTGCCAGGAATACTATGGCTGAACGTGCGAATGGATATCGTACTGTGCCACAGATTTTTATCAATGACCAACATATTGGTGGCTGTGATGAGATTTATGCTTTAGATGGAAAGGGTGAGTTAGATCCTTTATTGAGTAAGCCTGCTGCTGTATAAATTTTGGATTATTTGAGAGTAAGAAAAATTAAATTATTATAGGATTATGCGCTAGGAAATAGGGAACTTTCAACAATTAATAATTAATAATTAATAATTAATAATTAAGGCTTGCTGATTAAATATAAAGGCATTGACAGGTAAAAGTTTTAGCTTTTTTTCGCTGTACAAAAGTGCAAATTTTTAAGCTTGAACGACCAAAAAGTTAGGATTTTGGGCATAATATAGCAATGAGCGCTCAGGTATTTACAATGTCCAGCTTAAAATGCAGTAAGCGAAAAGGTGTACAAAAAATAATGTGTAAATATGCCAGCGCACATTGCTATAATTGCAGAAAAATTAAGGGATAAAATATCTGACTACTTCCTCTATAGTCATTCTGAATAAGACTGAAACACTTTTTCAGCTGAAACTCTTTCAAGGCAAGAAACCCTTGTTTCAATCTTAACTGGAATGACTATAAGAGACTGTTTGTAAAAAAAAGCTAAAGATGGCCATGAAGAGGTATTTAAGGTAGGAAAATAAAAAAATCAATGATAAGTGTCAAATCAATGTCCCGAAAATCTTATGCCAGTGACCTAAGCGATCGCGAGTGGGAACTACTAGAACCTTTGCTACCCAAACCTCAAAAACGAGGGCCAAAACCAAACGCTAATCTCACAGAAGTAGTTAATGGTATCTTCTATATCCTTTATTCTGGTTGTCATTGGCGTTCTTTGCCCCATGATCTACCACCTTGGCAAACTGTATCAACTGAATGTACGTAAATGGCAACGACATGGTGTTTGGGAGGAAATAAATCATACTCTACGGCGAGAAACAAGAATACTTGAAACACGACACCGAGAACCTACTGCAGCAGTTGTCGATTCTCAATCGGTAAAAACAACGGCAAAAAGGGGGAGGTATATGGCTATGATGGCGGCAAAAAAGTAAAAGGCCGTAAGCGTCATATATTGGTTGATACTCAAGGGTTACTACTAGGGGTACAAGGAGCGTGAAGCAAATATGGGAGAACGCTTGGGAGCTATGGCATTGGTCATGGAACAGGCTGATAATATTTCTCGCATAGAATTAATTTGGGCTGACTCTGGTTATAGTGGACCGAAATTTCAGCTAGCGATCGCACAGCTGATTTCAGCACAAGTGGAAATAATCAAGCGCAACAGTAAAGAATTTGAAGTCTTGCCCAGGCGATGGGTAGTAGAGAGAACTTTTGCATGGCTACTTCACAACCGACGTTTAGTTCTCGACTATGAACAACTACCAGAGATTAGTGAAGCTCTGATTTACACTGCAATGATTAGATTAATCTTACGAAGGCTTAGTGCTAAAAAATCTGGCTGTTCTTAAGATTTGTTTTACAAACAGTCTCTAACTGTAAGCATTCAGCTATTAGCAGTCAGCTATAAGCAATTAGTAATGAATAATTACTTCTAAGGTTTAGGAAGGGAACTTTAACAGTAACTTTTATTCTGTCTCAATTTCTAAATTATTTTTACCTTCCCCAAAATTAATAGCTGTTAACGCAGTTCCGACCATAGGAGGCTAGCTAATAGCTGACAGCTGTTTGCGCAGCATTCCGGAGGAAATGCTTACCTATAGCTTAAAACTCAGACAAAGTAATACTTTTCCTTCTTCCTTCTTTCTTCTTCCTTCTTCCTTCTGCTATAGCAATAAATCTGCTGCAAATTTATCTAAATTATCTAACCGCCATCTAGCATCTAGTTGGCGGTTTGTTTGTAATTCTAAAACTCTTATTCCACTACTAGGTAGAGTCTTTAAAAGTTTTTGTAATTGCTGCCAAGAATATATATTCTGATGTTCTACATCATAAGTATTACATAGCTGGGCAAAATTAATATCTTGGGGAGTAGCAAAAAATTCTGTAAAAGGTGGTTCAAATTTAGCTATTGGTAGCATTTCAAAAATTCCACCTCCCTGATTATTAATCAAAATAATAGTTAAATGACCGACTAATTTATTTCTTAGTAAAAACCATTCGTATCATGTAAAAGTGCTAAATCTCCTGTTAATAAAATACTGCTTTGTTGGCGATGAGCAATACCTAAAGCAGTTGATAAAGTACCGTCTATTCCATTTGCGCCTCGATTGAAAAATGGCTTGATTTGGGAATTATTAGGAACCCAGAAAAATTCTACATCTCTGACTGGCATACTATTAGCAATAAATATTGGTGTACCTTGGGGTAATATTTGAGAAATTAACCAAGGTATTTTAGGTTCAAATATTTGATTGATTGCTGCCATTTTTTTGTCAATCGCCTCTCTAACTTTTACTTCGGCATTGCACCACAAACTTAAGTAATTGCCATCGGAGTTACTATGGAAAAGTTTAGGAGTAAAAATTTTAGCTAGTTGTTCTACTGAAAGTCGTAAATGATTTGTCTTTCCATGAAGCGGGTCAAAATTATCCTCGCTTTGATCGATGATTAATCTATGAGGGTTAGTTGTTTCTAGCCAAATTCTTAATTGTTTACTTGTTGGTAATTCGCCGATTTGTAAAACTATTTTAGGAATAAGTTTTTGTGCTATTTCCTGATTTCTTAAAATTAAATCATAAGTACTAATCAAATAGGGATTTAACCGAGAATAGTTTCTCAGAGGAGATAAACCTTCAGCTAAAACTGGGAACTTGAGAATTTGAGAAATTTGAGCGATCGCTTGACAATATTTTTGAGGATTTTTGGGTTGTGCTAAACCTGCAATAATTATGCCTTCGCCAGATTGAAGTTGATTTTTTAAATCTAATGTTAAGTCAAAATTCGGCAAAAATTCTGTTGTGAAAATTGGCTGTACTGTAGCAAAAAAGTTTTGGGGGAATTGTGCTTTTAAGGAAATAACTTCTGGTTGGAGTATGGGAGGTAAAGGGTCTCGAAAAGGAATATTAAAATGCACAGGTCCAGGTGTCGGTAAAGTTGTTTTTCTCCAACCATGAATAATTGTTTGTCTTAAATATTCAAGTATTTTTAGTTCTATAGAAGGCAAACTTAATTCAACTTGCCAGTTGGGATAACTGCCATATAATTTGACTTGATCTATTGTTTGACCTGCATGACAATTTCGTAATTCTGGAGGTCTATCTGCCGTTAAAACTAATAGTGGGATACGACTTTCTTTTGCCTCTATTATGGCAGGATAAAAATTGGCAGCAGCAGTACCAGATGTACAGACTATTACCACAGGTTGATAATTTTTTCTTGCTATTCCTAGAGCAAAAAATGATGCAGAACGTTCATCAAGAATAGGAATAGTTTCGATTTTTGGGTGAGTAGCAAAGGCAAATGTTAAAGGTGTGGAACGGGAACCAGGGCTAATAATTGCTGTAGTTAATCCTAGATATTGTAATGTTTCTACTAAAATTGATGCCCAGACTGTGTTTATATTTCTAAAATCAATTGCCATTTTTGAGTTTTGAACTACTGAAACATATAGAATATCAATTAACTAAACCTTTCCTTCCCTCTATCAGTGTTATTTAAAGAGGACTCCCATTATAATCTTTGATTTAACGGTGAGATGAATTTAAACCAGCAATTAATTGAGCGGTAGCGAATCCTTTAATTGAGCTTGAGGTCGTTTTGGCAAGCTTTTGCAATAATCTTGAATTATTTCAGACATTGATACTTGCATAATTTCTGCATAATACTCTAGTCTTTCTTTTTCATCATCAGTTAATCTTACTACAAAATTTTTTTTCCTAACCATTGACTGTATATACAATTTGCGTTACACTATTAGTATATCTAGAAATATAAAATATTGTCAAGTGATAGCTTTAACTTATCAGTACAAACTTAGACCAAATCAACAACAAGAAGCAGAAATTAATCAGATTCTTGATGTATGTAAAAGTGTGTATAATTATGCTTTAAGAGAGCGTAAAGACTGGTTAAGTTCAAGAAAATCGCCAATCAATAGTTGTTCAATTATTTCTGAATATATTATACCTGCTGACACTCCTTATCCTAGTTATAATAATCAAGCAAAAAGTCTAACCATAGCTAAGAAAACTAATCCTAAATTAAAGTCAGTTAATGCTCAAGTATTACAACAAACTTTAAAGAATTTAGATCAAGCATTTTCTAAGATGAAAAGTTTGGGTAAAGGCTTTCCTAGATTTAAGAAAAAGTTAAGAAGCTTTGTTTTTCCTGCAATGCTTAAAAATTGTTTAGGTTATACTAAAGTTAAATTACCTCAACTTGGTTGGATTAAAATTAGAAAAAGTAGACCTTATCCCGAAGCTATGACAGCTAAACAAGCTAGGATAGTTAAAAAAGCTAGTGGTTATTATTTGATGATTACTTTTACTTCCTCAGAATCAGTGCCAGATAATCCAGTAGGCAAAGTCTCATTAGGTGTAGATGCAGGTATAGAAAATTTTGTAGCTACTTCCACAGGACAATTAATTAAATCTCCTAAGTTTTTGTTAAGTCAACTACGCGAGCTTAAATTGCTGCAACGAAGACTTAAGAAGAAAACAATTAGGTCAAATAATTGGTTCAAATATCAAAACAGAATAGCTAAACTACATGAAAAAATAGCTAATACTAGACGTGATTGGCATTTCAAATTAGCTCATCAACTTTGCAATTTAGCTGATAATATTTTTGTAGAAGATATTAACTTTAATTCTTGGTCTAGAGGTATTATCAGGAAGCAATCTTTAGATAGTGGAATAGGTCAGTTTATTAACGAAATATTACCTTTTGTTTGTTGGAAACGAGGTAAATATTATGCAAAAGTTGATAAAAATCATACTTCTCAAGAATGTCCTAGATGTGGTCATAGACAGAAAAAGAAATTGTCTGATAGAAAGCATAATTGTAGCAACTGCGGTTATCAAATAAATCGCGATGTAGCTGCTGCAAAAGTAATTAGAAATAGAGGACTAATAGCGGTAGGGCATACCGTTAACCAAAATGCTTGTAGAGACGGTCTGGCGGGGGTACAACTCAGCTTGTTTGATTTGTTACCTAGTTAAGAGTTTGAAACAAGAATCTCCCGTTATAATCTTTGATTTAACGGGCGAGTGTCAATTCGTTTATTAGTTGGCTGATATATTCGTAACGTTTGTTGTTGATGAGTTTGAAGTCTAAGAGGATTCTGGTTTGGTAGCGAATTATGTCTAGTTTGGGATTGAGAGATTTTAGTAGGTTGATTTTTTCTGAGGCATATTTGGCAATAATTAGAGATTCTAGAAAGTTGTATAAACCGTTAATTATTCGATCGCCGATTGTGTATTTATGAGTCTTGGGTAGTCTGTTGATTATTGGTACATACCAGATGATTAAGTCGTAAGTTTTTTGGATAATCGATAGTTCGTTCATTTCAACTTTTAGTCGGATTTCGTCAACCCTGTCAGCCTCAAATCTTGCTAATTAATTTTGATTAATCTGGCAATTGTTCAATTTCGTCTTGAATTAAATCTGGTAAATTTTCTGTATGAACGTGCAAATGACAAACAGACCCAGTTAGTTCTGCTAAAATATCACCTTTTTGTTCATCTGTTAGATTTGGCAGTTGTAGCTGATTTAGTAAAAATAGAACTGTCTCGCATTCTTCTCCTAATTCAGCCAATAATACTGATAGGGTTGAGTTAACATTTAATGGCTTTTCGAGTTTATAAATCATTTACCGCGCCTCAATCTTTTTTCTGCTCTGGCTAAACTTTTTTCTAATCCGGAAATTTCTTTTTGCCAATATGAAATTAAGCCTTCATCCGGAATAGCTTTCTCTTGTTCATCTGCTATTTTTTGATGGTGTTTGTTAATCTGTTGCCGAATACTTTCGACAGATTTACGAAACTTTCTTTTAGACAATTAATTGTAACCTCTAGAGAAATTTATTATTGCCAGTTTGAATCAGGGGTTATTAGCAATTGTAGCAATTTTTTGGATTGTCAAGCGATCGCTTTTTTCAATGCACCGTTTTTTGGTAGAGCTTCAGAGAATGTTTGATCTTGATGGTTGTCTGGGAAGCGATGCTTTTTTGAGTGCTTCGGAGAATAATTATTGCCTGGTTGTCTAGGAAGCGATCGCTTTTTTCGACGCACCTTTTTTTCTGAGTGCTTCAGAGAATGTTTGATTTTGATGGTTGTTTCGGGGGCGATCGCTATACTCCTAAGTTTTGGTTATAGGTTTGGGCTTTTTAGTTTGAAAATTTTAAATATTGTCAGGGGTTGATGACAAATCAGGGGAAATTTTGTCTGATTTGGCTAACGAGGTTTCAATATTTTCAGCTCTTTGGTTCGGTTCTGTGATAGTCTGAAAGAATGAAAGATCCAAGGGAGAGTTATTGCTTAATTAGATTTTGAAGCTGGAAATACTGATTATATCGTTGTTTGAAGAGGAAATTTTGTTGATTTTTTCTGCCATGAATGACTAATTTTTCTCCCTTCCTGTTATGGCAGTTTGATAGATTTACCGTTTTGTGCTATGTGGGAGTAACAAAGTTTATATCTATATATATAGATGGCTGGTGTTAGGTTTCATTTTTGAGGTTTACCGAATGTCAAAAATTTCATCTATTAGTCAAAAGTTTGTATCTATATATATAGGTAATGTGGGGTTTATCCTAACGGATAAGCTCCGCTAACGTTCCTCAACCCAATCCACTTTGACTAACAAATTAATCCGTACATCCGTGGCATAATCCCTGTGAGCGCTCAATTCAACCTACTTTAACTAAGCTGTCTGAATCTGGTTGATTTAATGATGAGTGCTAGGAACGAAAGACAGAAACTGCACACAAGGATTTGGCCACGGATGCACCGATGGATTTAGGAAAGATACAAAAGGGGAAAAGAGGGGAAGAACTCTAGGAACGAAAGGCAGAAACCACCGGGGAAGACGAGACAATCCGAAAACCCCTAACATTGTAGAAGAGGTCGCCATTATTGTAGTTACGCCCGGCACTCCGGCAACCCCTAGAATTGTTGTTCCAGCTACCACCACGGAGCAATCTTCTATTACTATTTCCCCCAGTTTCCCAAGCACTTCCATCGGTAGGCGCTCCATTATAATTATTGTGCCAAACATCCAGACACCATTCCCAGACATTGCCATGCATATCGTATAAACCAAAGGCATTGGGTGGAAAACTTCCCACATCGGTTGTTTGTCCTATTTTCCCCTCATAGTTAACTAACTCAGACGTTATAGTTTCTCCAAAATAGAAAGGAGTAGTTGTCCCGGCGCGACAGGCATATTCCCACTGACTCTCACTGGGGAGGGTGTAAATTTTCCCAGTTTTCTCAGATAGCTTTCGACAAAACTCTACGGCGTTATGCCAGTTCACATTTTCTACGGGGCGACTTCCTCCTTTAAAAGATGAAGGATTATTTCCCATAATGGCTTGATACTGGTTTTGGGTAATGGGATATTTGCTCATATAAAAAGGTTGGAGAGTTACTTGATGTTGCGGACTTTCTTGATACCCACATTCCACCTCCTCTTCGAGACAATCAAAGTTCACATATATATCCTCCTCAAAATAATTCTCACTTTCATAACTTTCTCTGTTCACATATATATCCTCCTCAAAATAATTCTCACTTTCATAACTTTCTCTTTCCGGCTCATTTTCCGGCGACCCCATGAGAAAACTTCCCCCAGGAATATAAACCATTTCCAATTTAATCCCATTACCGAAGTCTTCAATTTTTTGCCTGGCACTTCCCTGGGTAGGATTAATAATTTTGCCAGAGTTGTTGACAGTAACTACTTCAAAAGTAAAGATTTCCCCTTTCGACTCCCGCTCCCTTTTTTCCTGTGCCTCTCTTTCTTGTCTTTCCCTTTCTTCCCACCTAATTTTTTCCTCCGCCCTACGTTTAATTTCCTGCCAAACACCCAGAGCAATATCTCGATTTTTCACCGCCTCAGTCAAACCTAAATTTACGGCTCGGTTATAATCATCAACCGCCTGCTGATATTCTCCTAATTTAAAGTAGGCATAACCCCGACAATTATATGCCTGAGAGTGACTAGCATCTAACCTAATAACCTGAGTCAAATCATCAACTGCCTCTCGGTATTTTTCCAACTGAATATAAGTCAAACCTCGCCGATAATAACCATCGGCAAATTGAGGATTCAAATTTATAACGTAGCTAAAATCAATAATTGCCTCCTGATATTTTTTCTGATTAAAATTCTTAATTGCCCGCTGGTAACAAGAATTTATTACACTCAATTTTTTCTCCTTAGCCAAACCAACCAAACAGCGATTAACCTTAATAACAAATTCCCGATCTAGAGGCAGTAAATTTTCAGCCACTATGTCAAATTTTTCTCTGCCATTCTCCACAGAAAGATAACGGGAATTTAGCCAAGACTCCAGGGAAAAATCCAACATTTTTTCTGCAAAAGTAGGATTAGATAAACCAGTCAAACCAAAAGCAATATCCGCAGCAAATTCTGGTACTAATTCTGAGCGGTCTTTTTCCATAGCTCGGAGACTGCCAATATAACTTTCAACTACCATTTGAAACAGGTCATCTGCCAAACGGCGATCTACGGAAAATTCTGTTTCTAATTCTGGCAATAATTCTGGCAACTTGGGCGATAAGTTAGTGTGAATTAAATAATGAATGTCGGTAAATAGAGCAGCAATAATATTATGATATGCTCCTAACAAAGCTGATAATTTGCCAAAGTCTTCGCTATTAGTTTTGTAGTGACATTCGATTTCTATTCCATCTGCTGCTAATTCTTGATTTTTTCTATAAATGTTCAAATTTAAAGGATTATCTCCACTGCATATTTGATTTATCTCTTGTTCGGTTTTGCCTTTTGCCAAGAGTTTCTGTTTAACATCCGTTTCCCAATGTAAGGCACGTTGAATAGCAAATTCGTAGAGAATTTTCGGATAATGTAGATGGCGAATCATAGTTTTGTAGAAAGGAGAAATTGCTTGTCCGCCACTCCAATAGGCAACTTGAATATTAATCAGGTCTCCATCTACTTCTGATTCTATTAATAGTATAGGTTCAGATTTTAAGCGACTAAATATGGCTTTAACTGCGCTACCTCCAGCAAAACGGTTACTATCCCAAGCACGGTCTATTAATTCTGTAGGTCGTCGTTCATTTTCCAGAGGATAGTATTTTTCCAGGAAATTTCGTAAGTGTTGAGAAAGACGTTTTTCTACTTTAGGAAATGCGGAGGTGGAAGTTTTATTTAGGTGTTCAAAGTGGTCATAGTCTATTTCTGGAGGTGCAAGAACTATTTGTACCGGAATAGGATTTCTACCTTGATGATATTCGAGAATTTGCCAGGGATAAATTTTGAGTGGCCAGTTATCTAATTCTTTAATTTCTAGACTAACTTCTCGTTGATATGCTGCGTTTAGGAATTGGGTTTCTCGGTTATATTGAGCTAGTTCAATTTGCAGTTGTTTTTGTTGTTGAAATAGCCATGCTTGAAATTCTTGATTACTTTTGGCTATTTGCATATCCACTGCTTTGATAAATTCTTGAAGTTTCCGATTTTCTTGGCATTGATATTCGACTATTTTAGCTTGAAATTCTTGACGATAAGTTTCCAGGTCAAACTGTGCAGATATTTGTTTTTCTTGTAATTCTTTTTGATGAGCAAAGCGTTGAGTTTCTAACTCTCTTTGAAATGCTTGATTATTTCGTTGTGACTTTGCTTGAGCAGCAAGACGTTGATATTCTATTCCTGCCTGAAATGCTTGATTATTTTGTTGTAAATCTAGTTGAAATTGTTGATTATTTTGCTGCAACTTAATCTGAGACATAGTACGCATATATTCAATCTCAAGTTGAGCCACTCTTTGTTTTTCTTGTAATTCTTTTTGATGAACAATTTGTCTTTCTTGTGATTCTTTTTGATGAGCAAGTCGTTGCCTTTCTAAATCTTTTTGCATATTTCTACCAGAGGCACAATTAAAAGCATTAACGCAACTATGCCATAGAGAAGGTCCGGCACTAACAGCAAATGGAAGTAAAGGTATAGCCATAATTTTTTTCTCCTGTAATTTGAAATTTTTAGTAGGTTCAAAAACTTTAAGAAATGTTGGGTTTCCTTTTCAGTTATCAGTTATCAATTTTTTAGTTGTTTAGCTTCTTAATATTGGGTTTTGTTCCTCAAGCAAACCTACATCATCTGGAGGAATATTTCACTATTATTTCTGATTATTATTGAAAGTACTCTCTAAGCAATCTTAGTTTCTCCTTTAATTTGAAATTTTCAGTAGGTTTAATAAATGTTGGGTTTCCTACGTCAACCCAACCTACACATTGGGAGGGGAATATTTCCGGATAATTTATGATTATTATTTAAAGTACCCTCGAAGCTTTCTCAGTCTCTGAGAAATTACTTTTCTAATATTTGGTTCATCAAAATAATTGGATCTAAAACTTTGCCTTTTAAGCCACATCAAAAATGGTGCGTTACGCTCCACTTCGTTTCGCTAACACACCCTACTGGACTAAACTAATAAAATCCGATCTACTGTTAACTTTAATTCGGAAAAAGTACCAGAAATAATTACATCCCGATCGCTAAATTCTTCTGCTTCATAAAATCCATTTACCAAAGTCAACACAGATATTTTTTGTGCCTCATAATCAACTATCCAATATTCAGGAATTTCTCTCACAGCATATTCCGATCGCTTAAACCGATAATCATCATCTCTATTACCAGGACTGACAATTTCTACTGCTAAAATAGGAGCAGAATCTAAAATAGCAGTAGTCATATTTTTGAGTAATTCTGTTTGTTCGGAAGTAATAATTGTTAAGTCGGGAATGCGAGATTTATTAATAGCTGTTCTAATGCCGATATTTCCTGGCATTACCTGCCAAGGAGCATTTATTCTGATAACTTCTTGATAAAATTCTTGAAATAAAAAGTCAAAATTAAAGCATGAATTCCACTAGGAGGTGTCAAAGATATAAGTTCTCCATTCACTAATTCATATTTATTATCTGTACTATCTTGATATTGCGAATATTCAGCAAAGGTGTAAATTTTGGGTTTAGTTTCAATCATTTGTTATTCATTAAGAAAGTTATACCAATTTCATAAAATATTGCAAAGCGTGAGGACACAGGGAACAAGGAACACCGGAGCTGGGAACAGAGAAAGAAAAACATAAATATTAAAGAGGAAAAAAGGTGGAAATTTTAGAATTTATGGAATTTATAATTTTTCTTTTAGGAATAAATCACAAATTAAGATGTAACTGCCTTTTTTGAATTTGGTATTAAATTGGAAACGTAGAGGTTTGGTCTCCAAACCCTCCAAACTCCATAAATATTTGAGGTTGAATTAAGTTATTTTTTTCCTTCTTCCTTCTTCCTTCTTCCTTCCCAAAAATTAATTTGCTCCTCCATAATAAGAACATAATAAATAGGCAGCAGCACCAACCACTCCTTTATTAGTATGGGAAACCTGAATTCCTCCTTCATTATAGACATTGCCATTATTATCTACCCAACCAACAGCATGATTATGATTATCATAAACTTTACCATCTGTACCTGCATATCCTAGATAATTATAACCAGAATTATAAACTGCACGACCTTTTAAATAACCTGCCTTATGATAATGATATTTAGCTGTATGTAAGTAAATATCACCTGAATTATCTATAGTTGCGTAAGGATATTGATCGGAGGATGAATTAAATTCCAAACGATGACTAGATAAACCAATATTGTGACTTTCAAAAGTATGAGAACTTAAACTTAAATTATTTTCCTCTTGCTGAAAGTTAGAAATTTCTGGCAATGGAGATTCAGAATTTACTCCAGAAAAATCTGTACCAAAATCTTGATGTTCAAATTGCTGCTTTTGATGGAAATTATCGGATGAAAAGTGATTTTGAGCAAAGTCTGGATTTTCCTCTAAACCCATATTGAAATTTTGATAGTCGAACTGCTGTTGCTGATGGAAACTATCAGTCAAATTCTGGTTTAAATCTTGATTTATCTCATCCAGAGTTGAGGATAAGTCGTCGTTATTAAGTAAACCAGAGTTGTCACTAATACCACTATCTTGATTTGCCAAATTATCGGATGAAAAGTGATTTTGAGCAAAGTCTGGATTTTCCTCTAAACCCATATTGAAATTTTGATAGTCGAACTGCTGTTGCTGATGGAAACTATCAGTCAAATTCTGGTTTAAATCTTGATTTATCTCATCCAGAGTTGAGGATAAGTCATCGTTATTAAGTAAACCAGAGTTGTCACTAATACCACTATCTTGATTTGCCAAATTATCGGATGAAAAGTGATTTTGAGCAAAGTCTGGATTTTCCTCTAAACCCATATTGAAATTTTGATAGTCGAACTGCTGTTGCTGATGGAAACTATCAGTCAAATTCTGGTTTAAATCTTGATTTATCTCATCCAGAGTTGAGGATAAGTCATCGTTATTAAGTAAACCAGAGTTGTCACTAATACCACTATCTTGATTTGCCAAATTATCGGATGAAAAGTGATTTTGAGCAAAGTCTGGATTTTCCTCTAAACCCATATTGAAATTTTGATAGTCGAACTGCTGTTGCTGATGGAAACTATCAGTCAAATTCTGGTTTAAATCTTGATTTATCTCATCCAGAGTTGAGGATAAGTCATCGTTATTAAGTAAACCAGAATTATCACTAATACTGCTATCTTGATTTGCCAAATTATCAAATAAATTGTTCATAGTATGACTTACTAAATAAATAGAATAGTTATATTTATAGCAAAGAAAGAGTTGGTTAAGACAGAGATTGATAATGAACCTGAGACAGAGAAAAGCTTTTACCTAATAATTAAGGTTTAAAGCCTCTCCTTTAAAGGAGAAAAAGAAAAAATTTCCTTTTAGTCAATCCTCTTATTTTCAAGGAAAAGTAATTATTTATTATTCATTATTAATTGTTGAACATTGAAATTTTGATAGTCGAACTGTTGTTGTTGATGGAAACCATCGGTCAAATTCTGCTTTAAATCTTGATTTATGTCATCCGAACTTGAGGATAAGTCGTCGTTATTAAGTAAACCAGAGTTGTCACTAATACCACTATCTTGATTTGCCAAATTATCGGATGAAAAGTGATTTTTAGCAAAGTCTGGATTTTCCCCTAAACCCATACTTGAATTTTGATAGTGGAATTGTTGTTGCTGATGGAAACTATCGGTCAAATTCTGGTTTAAGTCTTGATTTATATCATCCGGGGTTGAGGATAAATCATCGTTATTAAGTAAACCATAATTGTCACTAATACCACTATCTTGATTTGCCAAATTATCAAATAAATTGTTCATAGTATGACTTGTTAAATAAATAGAATGGTTGTATTTATAGCAAGGAAAGAGTTGGTTAGGACAGAGATTGATAATGAACCTGAGACAGAGAAAAGCTTTTACCGAATAATTAAGGTTTAAAGTCTCTCCTTTAAAGGAGAAAAATAAAAAAATTCCTTTTAGTTAATCCTCTTATTTTCAAGGAAAAGTAATTATTCATTATTCATTATTCATTATTCATTATTCATTATTCATTGTTGAACACTGTTCCCTACTTTACTTAAACTAAAGCTTTTAATAAAGTCTGAAGTTTTAGTTGAACTTCTGCTAATTCTTTGTCTGGTTTTGAACCAACAACTATGCCTGCACCTGCAAAAAGTCTGGTGCGGTCTCCGTCTATTAATGCTGACCTAATACCCACGACAAATTCCCCATTTCCTTGATAGTCTATCCAACCTATAGGTGCTGCATAAAGCGATCGCTCGAAAGTTTCAAAATTATGTATTTGTTGTTGAGCAGTATCTCTCGGAACTCCTGCTACTGCTGGGGTGGGATGTAGCTCTGCTAGGATTTCTAATATATGAATATTTTGGGAAATTTCTGCTGTAATTGGTGTCCATAAATGCTGAATATTTGACAATTGTAGTAGATGGGGTTGAGATGGATAATGAGGATTTAATCCTAAATCTTGGAGATGTTTAATAATAAAATCTATGACAAATTTATGTTCTCGTAAATCTTTTTCACTGCATAATAAATTCTTGGCTAATTTGACGTCTTGAGTGGAGGTTTTACCTCTAGGTGCTGAACCTGCTAAAGCGTCTGTAATTAATTGGTTATTATTAATACTAATTAACCTTTCCGGACTTGCACCTATGAAGTTTTGACCTTTGCCATTACTGGTAGAAAATACATAGCAGTCTGGATAAATGAATCGTAAATTATTTAAAGACTGAATTAAGTTAACAGGGGTTTGAGAATATATGTCTATGGCGTGGGCTAAAACTATTTTTTTAAATAATTTGAGTTAATCAAATCTAGAGCGGAAGCTACTGATTTTTTAAAGTCCTGTAAATGATTGGGATTAATTTTCCGAAGATTTCCGTGAGGCTTGATTAAACTTGATAAAGAAGTATTATTTATTTGAGTAATTTGCTGGTATTTCTGCCAAATTATCTGGGAAATATTTTGAATATCTATGGATGTAGTGAGAACTGTATTAATAACAAGTATATAGCGATTATTTTTCTGAGTTATTTGCCACCGTGGCAAAAATATAGTGGCTGAAGGAAAGTGAGAATTTATAGATAGTTCTTCTTGATAATTAGCATTTTGAGAAATATGTAGATTGATTTGGGAATCTTGTTCAAAGAAAGTAAAACTACAAAAAAAGTGAGGACCTGAAAATGGTAAATGTGTTGCACCTAAAACAATTGTATTATTAAGACATGACTGAATAAAAGATCGAGCTTGTGAGAAACGGTTCCCACTCTTAACAGTAAAGTGGGTAGCAGCATCTACAGCAGCGATCGCTAAGGTATTTTTTTCAGTATTTGTTTTTCCAATAACTTGTTTTTCTAGATAAAAATGTAGTTGATGGGGTTTACAAATTTCCTGCAATACTGCTAGGGGATCTACTGGTAATATTTCCACAGAAATACTAATGACTTTTTTCTGCACCTGTTCCGTTAATGTCTGTTGACAATTTAACAGAAACTGATGCAGGTCCTGGCAGCTTTGAAATAGATTAACAGAAGTGGGTATTGCAGGCATGAAAAAAAGAATCGGAAATTTTTACTGAATATTGAATATTAAGAGATTCATTGGTTGGGCTGTTCAATTCCTAAAAATGGCCCAATTTATCCCCTAGTTTTAATTAAAATTATCACCTTTATTTATATTAGACCCCATAGTTATGGTCAAAATTAAATCTTTTTCCCTCCTTTTTTTTGCGTTTCTCTTTCCTGTTCTCTTTTTGAGACTTTTACATATCGTTAGCACCAGGCTATTACCAAGAGCTTTAAGTTTGGTTTTATAGTATTTAAGATATAATAGCAGTCCTCAGTAAGTAGGTATAAATAAATATCAAACAAAAAGACAGGTATTGAGGTTGAGTGAAAGAAATTGTTTAATTTCTTCTTTAATAAAGATTCTCTATAAAGTCTTAATTTGACCAATAAATAGGGTCAATAGTCTCCTCTTTCAAGGGGATGAAAAAAGTAAACTTCACTATTTTCTTACCTCATACTTTCCTAGGTCATGCTGTGCAAACGGCAGTCGGTACTGATAACTGATAACTGAAATGACCTACCTACTTAACCATTTTTTGTCAAAAATCTCAAAATAGATAAAAAGTCTAAACTCTTACCTTTTCTAGAGCTATTGCCTAATTACAAGAGATTTTGCACAACCACTCCGAAAACTGCTGTGTAGGTCATAGAGAATTATTCAGAATAACTAGAAAGGCCAAATTAAATCAAATGTAAAGGAAAAATAAATTACATTATTTTTTGTTAAGTTTTCTGCATAACTCGGAAATTAAAGTGTTAAGAGATGTCTAATTGTTGTGAGGGAAAAATATTTCTGAAGTATGTTTATCAAAAGTATGTTTATTATTATCTAGAGTTAGGATTGAGAAGTTGGTCACAACTCATTAAACTATAAAAATCAACCTCCATAACTATGTAAGCATTTCCTGCGGACTGCTGCGCAAACAACTATTAGCAGTCAGTTCTTCGGTGCGAAATGGGAACGCATTCAGCTTTTTAATGAATGAAGCAAGCACTTGCTTAACTTCTAGTACATTTTTAAACAAAGAATTGAAGCACAAGAATAACGAGCTTAAATTGTCCACTAAAAGGAATAAAGCTGATAGCTGAATGCTTACATAACTATTACCAAAATCTCAAAATTAATTATCAAATTAAGATGACATTTCAAACAATAAATCAATCTCAGAAAAAATTATGGCTAGCTGCCATCAAACCACCTATGTATAGTGTAGCTATTATGCCTATATGGGTGGGAACTGCAATAGCTTTCTGGGAAAAAAATTCGATTAATTGGTCGATTTTTTCAACATTTATTACATCAGCAATTTTCATTTTAGCCTGGGAAAATATTAGTAATGATGTATTTGATTCAGAAACAGGTATCGATAAAAATAAACATCATTCTTTAGTAAATTTGACAGGAAATAAATCTTTGATGTTTGTCCTGGGTAATTTGTTTTTACTGTTGGGAATTTCAGGTGTTTTAGGAATTAGTTGGTGGCAAAAAGATTTAACGGTGATTGGATTAATATTGTTGTGCTGTTTTTTGGGATATATTTATCAAGGTCCTCCTTTTAGATTAGGATATCAAGGCTTAGGAGAAATTCTCTGTTTTTTTGCTTTCGGTCCTTTGGCAATTTCTGCTGCTTATTATAGTCAAACTAAAAGTTGGTCAATGATAAGTTTGACCGCATCAATAATTATTGGAATTACTACTACTCTTATTCTCTTTTGTTCTCACTTTCACCAAGTAAAAGATGACTTAGCAGCAGGGAAGCGATCGCCTATTGTGAGAATGGGAACTAAAGTAGGTTCTCAATTATTAAGTTGGTCTTGTGGAATTGTTTTTGTACTCATTTCTATCTGTTTAGGTTTAGGAATTTTCCCAGTTTGGACTCTGTTAAGTTTTGGTGGTTTACCATTTGCTATTCAGTTATGTCGCCATGTTGGCAATTATCACGACCAACCAGAAAAAGTTAGTAACTGCAAATTTATTGCTGTTTATCTACATTTTTTTAGTGGATTATTATTTGGTTTGGGATTTATGATTTAAACATGAGATATGAGGAACAATTAATAATTAATAATTAATAATTAATAATTAATAATTAATAATTAATAATTAGGGCTTGCTGATTAAATCTAAAAGTATTTACAGATAAAGGTAAGTGCCTTTTTGGGGTCGAATTGCAGTGCCTGGTTTTCAGCTCTTCACACTCAAAAAGGAGCGTATTTTAGGCGCATAGTTGGGCAGAACAATCTTGGGACAATTCTTAACCTTGGGAAACGCTATATATAATTTTCTGCCCAAGTAAAAAGATAATCCTCAGACTGCTTAACAATATGTTACAATTAGTAAAGCATGACAATCTATAGCACTTAAAAATTAGGTTTTGTGCTCAAAAATAATCTGTGAATAGGAATATTAAAAGTATGGTTAGTAAAGTTCAAAAAAGTGAAAAAGAATGGAAAGAACAACTCACACCAGAACAGTTCAATGTAACTAGAAAAAAGGGAACTGAAAGACCATTTACAGGGGAATATCACAACAATAAAGAAAAAGGAATATACAAATGTGTTTGTTGTGGTGCTGACTTATTTAGTTCCGAAGAGAAATATGATTCTGGCACAGGTTGGCCGAGTTATTGGGCACCGATTAATCAGGAAAATATCAAAGAAGAAGCTGACTGGAGTTTATTTATGCGAAGAACAGAAATTCTTTGTAGTAATTGTGATGCTCATCTCGGTCACGTTTTCCCTGATGGTCCTCCACCAACTGGATTGCGATATTGTTTGAATTCTGCTGCGCTGAAGTTTGTTAAGTCTGAGTAAGTAATTGAGAATTATGGTGGCAAACATACCACCATAATTTAAGGAAAGGTAGACTTATCACTATAAAATCTAAATTCAGTACTTCAATGATATTTATTGTTTTAATTTCTCTACTAATTGGCGACGTTATAAGCTATTTCTTCTTTCTATAAACATTCTTCAATATATTTTATTTCAGTAGTCCAAATCACTTTTATTTCTGAATATAGGGTTTTTTGACAAAATTGACAGAAATATCTCGTTATTATCAACTCCACTATTATTTAACAGGTAAAATTAATAAGCCTGTTATTCTATTACTACATGGATTTATGGGAAGTAGTAATGATTTTGTCGATTTGATTCCCCAATTATGTGAATATTTTTGTTGTCTAACAGTTGACTTACCTGGACATGGGAAAACTATAGTTACTGGCGGTGATGAGTATTACGATATGGAAAATACTGCTATAGCATTGATTCATTTATTGGATGAGTTGAAAATTGATAATTGTTATTTATTTGGTTATTCAATGGGTGGCAGATTAGCTTTATATATGGCAATTAATTTTTCCACTAGATTTAATAAGTTAATATTAGAATCAGCGTCGCCAGGATTAAAGACTGAAGTTGAGCGATCGCTCCGTTGTGAATCAGATTTAAGGTTAGCTGATAAGTTAGAAAATAGTAATTTTCAAGAATTTTTATCTAATTGGTATAGTCAAGGATTATTTAAATCTTTGAGGCAAAATAATAATTTTGAGAAAGTCATAGAAAGACGGTTAGAAAATAACCCTTTAGAATTAGCAAAGTCTCTCCGAAATATGGGAACAGGCAATCAACCTTCTCTCTGGGATAAATTATCAAATTATCAGATTCCTACTTTATTAATGGTGGGAGAATTTGATGATAAATTTAAAGCTATTAATACAGAAATGACAAAATTATCTCCGGTTGCTAATCTGAAAATAATTCCTGAATCTGGTCATAATATTCATTGGGAAAATCCTCAAAAATGGATTGAAATTCTGATAATTTTTTTGCTAGAAGGAAGGAAAAAGAAGTAGTTCAAACAGAGCTAAATTTCATAGAAGCTATAAATTAAACAATTAATAATTAATAATTAATAATTACCTCTTCTTGAAAAGAAGAGAATTGACGCGTTAGGGAAATTTTTTTCTTGTTGCTCCTTTAAAATAGAGGCTTTAAACCTTAATTATTCGGTAACATGGGATTCCTAAATTTATCGTGAATTAGAAAAATTATCAACATATACTTTGACAACTTTTCAGTATTCTTGAAGACTTACTTTTCTATCACGATTAATATTAGTAAGTTGCCAGTATCGTAATTGAGCGAGATTTTTAGCCTACCTTTGCAAGTCTACTATTTCTATATAAGTACTACTATATTGAGCGAGATTTTTAGCCTACCTTTGCAAGTCTACTATTTTTATATAAGTACTACTATCAGTGTCATATACATGAAAATATTTTGTAACCATTCAGCCTTCAGCTAGCCTCCTATGGTCGGAACTACGTTATAAGCTATCAGCTATTAATTCATTGCCTTGAGAGCAGGAATTAATATTAAAAAATTCAAGGATAATTATAAAGTATTGGAAAAAAACTGACCTTGACCTTAGCAGTGTATATACATTATCTATGAAACAGCTAAAAGCTGACCGCTAATAGCTGTTTGCGCAGCATTCCGCAGGAAATACTTACAATATTTTATCCTTACTTTGCAATAAAAAGGCAAAGAGGTTAATTTCAAAAAAAACCTTCCCTAAAAATTATGTACTATCAACTTTGATAGACAACTTTTATAGATGTAGCCTAATTTAATGAACACTGCTATAAAATCTCTCCTTACCTTGCAATGAAAAGGCAAAGAGATAAAATTTTTCTAAGAACACCTCCCCCAAAAATTATGCAGTACCAACTAAAATTTTCCCTCTACAAAAGGAACTTCAAACAACCCCTCAAAACCAGTCATGGTATCTGGGATGTTAGAGAAGGAATAATTTTACAACTAACTAGCGAAACTGGGAAAATAGGGTTAGGTGAAATTGCTCCTTTGAGTTGGTTTGACTCTGAAACTTTGTCGGAAGCTTTAGATTTTTGTCACCACTTACCAACAGAAATTACAGTAGAAACAATTTTATCTATTCCTGAAAATTTACCTGCTTGTAAGTTTGGTTTTGAATCAGCTTGGGAAAATCTGAGGGAAAGAGAAATAGATAAGAAAGAAGAATTAAAAAGCTCTAATTTTTACAGTGCTTTATTACCAGAAGGAGAGTCAGCTCTAGAAGTTTGGCAGCCACTATGGCAAGAAGGATATCGTACTTTTAAATGGAAGATAGGAGTTAGTAAAATTCAAACGGAACTACAAATTTTTCAGCAGTTAGCTAAAGCACTTCCTACAGAAGCAAATCTCAGATTAGATGCTAATGGTGGATTAACTTTTGAGGAGGCAAAACAATGGTTAAAAATATCTGAAAATTTCAATTTAATTGAATTTATAGAACAACCTTTACCTGTTGATAAATTTGAGGAAATGTTGAAATTAAGTCATCAACACTCGACCCCTATTGCTTTAGATGAATCTGTGGCTAACTTCAGTAAAATGCAACAATATTATCAACAGGGTTGGCGAGGAATATTTTCGATTAAACCTGCTATTTTTGGTTCACCTTCGCAACTCCGTAATTTTTGTCAAAATCATACTATTGATATAGTTTTCTCTTCAGTATTTGAAACAAAAGTTGGTAGAAAATCAGCACTACGACTCGCGACAGAATTACAACCAAATATACTTAAAAATCGTGCTTTTGGTTTTGGAATTACCCATTGGTTTGATGAACAAGAAAAAATATGGCAGTAAGTATTCAGCGATTAGCTTTTGAAATAATCGTAATAATTCAGCTATTATCATTCAGCTTTTGAAAGAATCAATAAATTATACCAAATTGATAAATGTTTGCTACAAATAGTTAGGGTATTTATTCTAATGCGCGAATGCGCGAATTTAGGTAAGCATTTCCTGCGCAGCATGACCTAGGAAATGCTTACAACAAATCTACTCAAAAATCGTACCTTTGGTTTTGGAATTACCGAAAAATCGTGGTCTAAAGTATCCCATTTTAAGGGGATAAAAAGCTGTCGAGAGATGGCGATCTTCGGAGCGGCTCTGTCAAGAGCGGGTTTCCTCGCCATATCTAATCGACCAAGAGAAAAGATAATTCCGTATTTTCGTAGCCTCCTTATTGCAGAGGTACTGATAGTTGATAACTGATAACTTATAACTGAAATTACCCATTGGTTTGATGAACAAAAAGAAATATGGCAAGACAGTTTATGAACCAAATTTTTAACTATCTGAGTACAAATAGTGATTTACTAATTGGTAATAAGTAGGGGCGGGTTTAACCAAAATCCTTGAGGTAAGAGCATCTAGTTCTCAAAACCCGCCCTCTTTATTCCATTTAGTATTTGAAACAAAAATTGGTAGAAAATCAGCACTACGACTCGCGACAGAATTACAATCAAATCTACTCAAAAATCGCGCCTTTGGTTTTGTAATTCCCCATTGATTTAATGAACAAGAGAAAATATGACAAGACAATTTATGAACCAAATTTTTAACTATCTAAGCACAAATAGTGATTTACTGATTGGTAATAAAAGTATTGATATCTATTCCATTAGTAAAAAAGTTTGATTACTTGAGCGAAAAATTTCATTCAGAATCTACACCAAAGATATTTATATCAGAATCAAAATCAACAGAATTTATTACAAGTTTCATTGCTGCTGTTGCTACTGGTTTTCAAGTCTTTCTATGTAATCCAAATTGGGGTAAACAAGAATGGGAACAAGTATTAGAATTAGTACAACCAGACATAATTTTTGGAAATACTCCCGACGAAAATTTTCTAGGAGCAGATATATACAAAAATGATGTATCTCCTCAAAATAGCATCTCTATAAAACCAATCCATACTAATAATAATACCAAGGAATTTTTTCCAAAAATTTGATTATGATTCCTACTGGTGGCTCATCTGGAAAAGTTAAATTTACCATTCACACATGGGAAACATTACTATCATCAGTGGAAGGTTTCCAAAAATATTTCCAAGTACAACAAATTAACTCATTTTGTATTTTACCCTTATATCACGTCAGTGGTTTAATGCAATTCATGCGCTCCTTTACTACTGGAGGAAATTTAGTAATTTTGCCATCATATAAAGAAATTTTCGACAAAAAGGAATGGAATATTAATCCCAATAAATTTTTTATTTCTCTAGTACCAACTCAGTTACAAAAGCTCATACAAAATTCAGAAACAGCAAACTGGTTATCTAATTTTCAGACAGTGCTTTTAGGTGGCGCACCTGCTTGGCAAGAATTATTTGATCTAGCCAGAAAATATCAGATTAGATTAGCACCTACTTACGGAATGACTGAAACTGCTGCTCAAGTTGCTACTCTTAAACCGGAAGATTTTTTGACAGGAAATAATAGCAACGGTCAAATTTTACCCCACGCAGAAATTATGATTAAAAGTGAAAATGGGGAGATTTTAGGCAAAAATAAAATTGGGATTCTTAACATCAAATCTCATTCTTTAGCATTAGGATATTATCCCAACTTATTTAATCCTTCTGAAAGTTTTGTGACGGATGATTTAGGATGTTTGGATAATCAAGGTTGCTTAAATATAGTAGGTCGTCGTAGTCAAAAAATTATTACTGGTGGAGAAAATGTTTTTCCGGCAGAAGTAGAAGCAGCTATTTTAGCAACTGGATTAGTTACTGATGTCTGTGTAATAGGTTTACCCGATAAATATTGGGGTGAAATTGTGACTGCTGTTTATGTTGCTGATGAATTAGAGATTTCTATAGAAAACTTTCAGGGTGCTATTAATGGAAAATTGAGTAAATTTAAACAACCTAAATCTTGGGTTAAAGTTGAAAATTTACCTCGTAATTCTCAGGGTAAAATTAATCGGGAATTGTTAAAAAAAATAGCAATTCAGAAGGAAGAAGGAAGAAGGAAGAAGGAAGAAGGAAGAAGAAGACTTTAGTTATCTAGGAGAGAAGAAAATATTACCTTGTCTGAATTTTAAGCTTTTGATATTTCGGCACCTTTCCTTTTTGACTTTTTAACTCATACTAATTCAAGCTCTAATCAAACTGATACCTGACTGCTGAATGCTGAATGCTTACATAATCTTGCTATTGACTAAGCAAAATTATTTAATTCTAAACCTATAGCTATAGATAGTTAAATATCGCTCAAAATTATGATTTTTTGAGAAATTAAATCTATTATTAATTCCAGGTAAAATAAACAGATAAATATCAAATTATCATCCTAGAAACTGGTCAATTAAAAACATGACTACTCAAACAGATTCACAAACTCTACTAACTCCCTTAATAATGGGAGATTTAACCCTAAAAAACCGAGTTGTCATGGCTCCAATGACTAGATCGCGAGCAGGCACAGAACGAATGCCCAATGCTATGATGGCCGAATATTATGGCCAACGAGCTGGGGCAGGTTTAATCATTTCAGAGGCAACTGTCATTTCCAAACAAGCTAATGGCTGGGTCAATTCTCCAGGTATTTACTCAGACGAACAGACAGAAGCTTGGAAACAAGTTGTAGATGCTGTCCATAGCAAAGGAACTCCTATATTTCTTCAATTTTGGCACTGTGGACGAGCTTCTCATAGTAGCTTTCACGAAAATGGTCAATTGCCAGTAGCGCCCTCTGCTATTAGACTGAATCAAGAATATATTCATACTCCCATTGGCAAACAACCATTAGAAACCCCTCGCGCTCTAGAAACAGAAGAGATTCCAGCAATTGTAGAAGATTATCGTTTAGCTGCCGAACGTGCAAAGTCTGCTGGTTTTGATGGAGTAGAAATTCACGGAGCAAATGGCTATTTGATTGACGAATTTCTACAGTCAAAAACCAATCATCGGAGCGATCGCTATGGTGGCAGTCTGGAAAACAGATTTCAGTTTCTCAAAGAAATTGTAGAGTCTATTTTAACTGTTTGGCCTGCTAATAGAGTTGGGGCAAGAATTAGTCCTAATGGTAATTTTAACGATATGGGTTCGCCAGATTTTCGGGAAACTTTTATTTATGTTGCGCAACAGTTAAATAATTATGGGTTAACTTATCTTCACGTTATGGATGGTTTAGCTTTTGGTTCTCACGAATTAGGTGAACCGATGACTTTGGCTGAATTTAGAGAGGTGTTTACCAGCACTCTTATCGGAAATTGCGGATATACTCAAGAAACTGCTGAAACAGCAATTCAAGCTGGAAATGCCGACTTAATTGCTTTTGGGCGACCTTTTATTAGTAATCCAGATTTAGTAGAACGTTTTGCTAATAATTGGCCTCTTAATCCACCTGCTGATGTGAAAATTTGGTATTCATTTGATAAAGAAGGATATATTGATTTTCCCACTTATCAATAATCTGTAGTAATTTAGATAAGGAGTCAGTAGGGGCGAATGGCATTCGCCCGTACAGGAGTCAGAAGGTAGAAAAGAGTTTTTCATTGACATCCTCCCCGCATTAGATTATTGGGACGGGGGCGGGTTCATCTGAATAATTTGTAACACCATTAACTTAACGCGGAACCCGCCCCTACTATTATTTTGGGTGAACATTTACCACTAATTGAATTTCATACATTTATTCAGCAACACCTAAACGCCTTCTCCCTTCTTCCTCCCCCCCTTTCAAAGGGGGGGCAAGGGGGGATGCCTTCTTCCTTCTTCTGTTAATTTTTACCAACAATTTCTCTAACTCGATAAATAGGTCGTTCTTGAGATTCGTGATAAGTTCGCATCAGTAATTCTGCCAATAAACCAAAACTAAATAATTGTAAACCTGCAAGTAATAAGACAACAACTAAAATTAGTAGAGGGCGATCGCCAATCTCTTCATTAAAGCCTAATTTCAGAATCGTTAAATAAATGCCAAAAAGTAAACCTAAGCCCCCAGAAATCAAACCCAACATTCCAAAAACGTGCATCGGTCTAGTGAGGAATTTTTTCATAAAAAATACTGTTAATAAATCCATCACAACTCGAAAAGTTCGCCCTAGACCATACTTACTTTGACCATAGCGACGAGCATAATGTTTTACAGGCATTTCTGCAATTCTTGCCCCTTCAATAAAAGCTAAAGCTGGTAAAAATCTATGTAATTCACCATAGAGATTCATATCAGTAATTAATTCCAAACGATAAGCTTTTAAGGAACAACCATAATCATGTAAATTTACCCCTGTAACTTTACCAATTATCCAATTAGCAATTTTAGAAGGAAGTAGTCGTGTAACAGCGTCATCCTGCCTATTTTTTCGCCACCCACTCACTAAATCATAACCTTCATCAAGCTTAGATAATAATAGTGGAATGTCAGCTGGATCGTTTTGTAAATCTCCATCCAAAGTAACAATTACTTTGCCCATAGCATACTTAAACCCTGCTGCCATAGCTGCCGTTTGTCCATAATTTCGGCGGAGAATTACTGCTTTTAAATCTGTACGTTTTTCAGCTAATTCTGTTAGTAGTTTTGTCGAACCATCCTGAGAACCATCATCTACACAGATAATTTCGTAAGTAAGTTGATTTTCTATTAAAGTAGTAGAAATTTTTTCTAATAGTTGAGGAATACTATCGACTTCATTATAAATAGGTGTAACTATAGATAAATCTAGTTGAGTAGGGGCGCTTTTATGTAGCTCCATCTCTGGAGTAGATAGGTGGTTACTCATTATTAATTATCCTATTGTTTTATAAAGTTTAATTTAAATCTAAGTAAGTTGGTGTTAAAATTTGTTGCTATCTAAATAAGAATGTAAAAAACCTCTAAACTCAACTTTTTGGAGGAGCTTGGAGTCAGTATACAAATCTTAATATAGCTAAGATTTTTCATGCCTACCTACTTATCACTATCAAGTATATATACTAACAGCATTAATCAGTTGGTGAGGGCTTCTACAGGACAAAAGTAACATACTTTTTAATAAATTATATAACCTAATTTTTGCAGCCAGGAAAGATAGTTTATGTTAAGTGCTTTTCAGAGGTTGATTGACGCTATCAAAAAAAAGGAATGGTTTCCTATTTTATTGATTCTTCTTTTAGCCTGTTGTTTATACTTTTACAGAATAAATTTCCGAGGTCTATGGATAGATGAATTTTTCAGTATTAGGGATGGTATGCGAATGGCTTTTAATAAGGGTAGGCTACTCTACTATGCTCTTTTAAATCCATGGATTAACATTTCTGATAATGAAGTATGGTTGAGAGTGCCAGCTATTATTTTTGCAATATTATCTGTATATCTAATTTATAGATTAGGTAATGACTTTTTTAGTAAAAAAATTGGTCTTCTTGCCGCATTTTTACTAACTATTTCTCCACTATTTATCAATCATGCTCAAGAAATTAGATACTATACAATGGGTGTTTGCCTTGGGCTTTGTGGCTGTCTTGGTCTGGCACATTCTCTGAAGCAACCAGATAAAAAACTTCCACGATTCATATGGGTTGTAGGTAGAATTTTATCCTGTTACACTACACCTTTAAATGCAGCCTTTTTGGTACCAGATATTCTGATTTTATGGCTTAAGTTTAAGTTTAAAATTTCCAGATTAATCAGTTATCTAGTTCTATATTTAACAATAATCCTTGCTAGTATTCCTGTAGCTATTTCTGTGAAAAATTATTCAGGTTCACACCGAGTGACTTTACCAATTCCTGGTGTGAAAGAAATCTTTCGAGAGCTAAGAATAATGACTGTGTTTGCTCACCCACCACCACCACCTTATACACAATTATTGATTCAAGTTGTAGCTTTAATTGTTGTTATAGTTATTCTGGCTGCAATTATTAAAAAACCTCGTACTCAGGAAGTTGTATGGTTAGCTTCATGGGGAATTATACCTGCTGCATCTATTTTTGTTTTTTCTAATGTATTCTACTCGATCTGGAATAGTCGTTACCTAATCATTTCTCAGCCATACTTTATATTACTGGTGGCAATTGGCTTTTTTAAGATTTTGGATTGGCAAAAAATAATTGGAGTCATGCTGGCTGTAATATATATGTTGGCTGTTAGTTTTGGTTTAGTAACTTATTATACAACCTCAAAGCGATATACGGGAGCATTAGACCACTACAGACCAGCAGCACAATTGATTGAAAGTCAAGATAGAGAAGGTGACATAATTATGTACTCTACAAATCATGCTAATTCTTTCCCTATCAATGGCGGCTCTTTTCCTCTAGCTTACTATTATCGAGGTTCTGCACCTATATATGTCGATCAGAGGGAAAAAACAGATAAATCAAATCTTCCAGTCCATTTAAAAAATTGGGTTGAAAGTTTACCTCCTAAAGACTCGCGTATATGGTTTATCTATTACGGGGGAGATATGAAAATTTTTAAGTCTGTATTTGCAGAAAAATTTACAATTGAATCAGAGGAAATTATTGGTACTGCAAATATATTATTGCTAATTCCTAAGTTAGATAAAAAATGATTAGGCTGAATACTTACACAGTTTAGAGACGAAAGGCAAAGAGTTAACATTTATCAACCGAGTTATTTTTGTACTTTATGAAAAAAGTTTTGTCGGCCATTAAACCTTATCTGCGGTGGATTATTTTAGGATTAACTCTATTTTTTCTAGCTAAAACTCTCAAAGACAACTGGGAACAAGTGCTAGAAATTAGGATTAGTTATTCTGGGTGGGTAAGTTTAGGAGCTGCTTTGATCCTCACAACAATGGCTCATGTCTGGTCAGGAGTAGTCTGGTTTTGGATTATTAAAGAGTTTCATAAAAAAGTTAATTTGCGGTGGGCAATTAGAGTATATCTACTGACAAATATTGCTAAGTATTTGCCTGGAAATATCTGGCATTTTTATGGTCGAATTAATGCAACAAAAAAAGTAGGAGTACCTGTTGAAACTGCAATTTTAAGTGTTTTAATAGAACCACTTTTAATGGCGGCTGCAGCTTTAGCTGTCGCTTTAGTTGGTTCTACTCAAGAGAGTTTATTTTTGCAAGTTCTGTGTTTTGGCATAGTTATTTTTAGTCTTCATCCACGAATTTTAAATCCAGTAATTAAATATTTAGTTAAAATCAAATTAAAAGTCAGCAAATCTGATTTAGAGCCAGCTACTGAATTAAAATTAGAGCGCTATTTAATCAAGCCTTTTCTGGGAGAAATTTGTTTTGTATTGATTCGAGGTTCTGGATTTTTATTCACTATATTAGCTTTCAATTCTGTTGAATTGAATCACGTTTTATTAATATTTAGTGCGTTTAGTTTAGCGTGGTTATTAGGTTTAGTTGTGCCAGGAGCGCCTGGAGGTGTTGGAGTATTTGAAGCAACTGCTTTAGCTTTACTAGAGCATAAATTTTCTTCTGGTATTGTTTTAAGTGCTGTTGCATTTTATCGATTGATTAGTGTTTTAGCTGAAACTTTTGCTGCTGGTTTGGCTTGGTTGGAACAAAAAAGTCAAAACTAAAAAGTAAAGTTATTGTCGTCTAAGCACAGGGTTTCACATCTAATAAATATAGCAGCGGACGCTAATGTATTTATATATTGAAAGAATTAATAATTATTAAAATTTTTTTTGTCATCTGGTTATTTTTGGAGATTAACAAACAGTAATTTAATCATTAGAAAAATCTGATGAAGATGACTTATTAATTTCTTCTATAACTTTCTTTGGCAAACTACGACGGCGACGATACCAAGTTGCACCTCCTACTAACATTGCAATGAGACTTAATGCTCCAATTAAAGGTAAAACTTCACCCGTTTTTAATGCTGTTAAACCAGAACTTCCTAACATTACAAAAGGCAAAACACCAGGTACAGTTCCCAAGATAGTACCTAATAGATAATCTTTAAAACTAACAGATGTTAAACCAGCAGCAAAATTTACTAAACCATAAGGAATAATTGGCAATAAACGAATGGCAAACATATAAAATAATCCTCCCTGACGCATTTCAGCATCCATTGCCTGCCATCGTCCAGCCAACTTTTGAGAAATCCATTCTCTACCTATAGTACGAGAGTAATAAAATGCGATAATTGCCGCAATTATAGCTGCTAAACTTGTCCATAATGTGCCTATCCACGGTCCAAAAATTGCGCCTCCAGCCAAATTAAGTGCTGTGGAAGGCAACACTAAAATAGTTGCTATTGTATAAATAACTATATAGATTATTGGTGCCCAAATACCTGCTCTTTCTAGCCAAGTTTGAACTTGTTCTGGAGCCAAACCACCTAATAAATAAGCTGTTATTCCCGTGGCAATTATACAAATAATTGTCAGGATAAAAATACCAGTTTTAAAATTGAACATTAAATCTCTACTCCGACCCCAAAATTACTGCTTTAGTATCCTTGATTTAATAACAAAAAGTTAGAGACTATTCACTCCTAGTAATCTGATTTTTAAATCCATAACTTTCCCTGACTAAATAAAGAGGTCTTCTCTTCACCTCATAGTGAATGCGACCTAAATATTCACCCAAAATTCCGAGAGATAATAACTGCATACCACCTAAAAATAAAATAGCTACGATTAATGAAGCATAACCAGGAACATCAGTTCCTAATATCAAAGTCCTAATAACTAAAAACCCAGCATAAATAAACGAAATTAAAGAAATTAATACGCCAATATAACTCCAAATTTTGAGAGGTTTAGAACTAAAAGCAGTAATACCTTCAATTGCAAAATTCCAAAGCTTCCAATAATTCCATTTTGTTTGACCTTTGAAACGAGGATCTCGGTCATATAATATTGAAGTTTGTTGATAACCTACCCACGAAAATAAACCTTTCATAAAACGGTTAGTTTCAGGTAATTGTTTGAGAGCTTCTACAACTTTTCGATCCATTAACCTAAAGTCCCCAGTATCCGGTGGAATTTTTACAGAAGTTAGCCCCTGAATTATCCTGTAGAAACTTTGAGCTGTAAATTTTTTGACCCAACTCTCCCCTTGTCGCGATCGCCTAGTTGCGTAGACCACATCATATCCCTCTCGCCACTTAGCTATAAGTTCTCCAATTAATTCTGGTGGGTCTTGTAAATCTGCATCTATGGGTATAACTGCATCTCCTGTTGTATAGTCAATCCCTGCTGTCAGAGCAATTTCTTTACCAAAGTTACGAGAAAAGTTGACTACTTTAATTGCAGGATTACGTTGATGATATTCTACTAATAACTTGAGAGTATTATCTTTACTACCGTCATTTACACAGACTATTTCATAAGTCATTTCTAGAGGATCTAAGACTGATATTAACCGTTCAAATAAATAGTCAATATTTGGTTCTTCATTATAACAAGGAACAACTATGGAAAGTTGTACTTTTTCTTCTTTTACAAGCATATTAAATCCAAGTAATATAGAGTTAACAGTAGCACCTCTAATCAATTTTATTGGTTATTATTTAGGATAATTAACTTTTCTATAAATCATAATTACTCATCACAGTAACAACAACCTATATGGGTGCATCTCAATGCAAGAATAAAGCCAAAAAATTATTGCTTTTAGGCAATAGGCAACAGGGAATATATAAGAAAAAAGTATTTTTGTAAACTATGAGATGCACCCATCTATATCCCCATTTAATTAATTTGATAGAGATAGTAAGTGCTACCTTCTTTGATTATTTTCATTGTTTTGTCATTCACAGTCTTCTTCATTTTCTTAGAAGGGTAAACCTTAAAAGTACTTGGATTTAAGCCAAACTTACCAGACATATAATAATCACCAGCAGTGCAATTCTCTGAGAATTTTAAGTTTTTTGCTGTTACATACAGGTCTGTATATTGATAGAGGCGTAAATTTTTAGATAATCCTTTTGGATGACAAAATGTTGACCTTTCTGGAAGGGTATCAAGAACTTCTGCGATGGTATTAGTTGCTAGTATTTGATTCTTACCGATGTGGCTGTTGATGTAGTTAATACTTAGTCTCAGATTATTGAGGATAGAAAAACACAATGCAAGTACGATAATAATTAAAATTATTTTTTCTAATGGTTTAGATATATTCAAATAAGCTATACTCACTGCTGTCAAAAATAAAGGCAAACAATATATTAGTAATTTGTAAAATACAGGGTTATAGGTTTTTTCTTGATCCGCAGATGAATACGCAATAAAAAATAGAATTGAAGTTGCCAATACAATCAGGTAAATATTCTTATTACCTCTAAATTTAAGTAATCCAACTAACAGAATAAGACTTAGAAAAGTAACTGACAAAATAGAAAACATTAATAGTCTTCTAGAATCAGCCATAAAGTAAATGTCGTTCCCTAGACTGAAGTAGGATTTGATGATAACTATTACTCTTTCCAACAAATTTAACGAATATTCTTTATCGCTACTTACATTCCTAACAAGGGAAATAATTCCGATTGTATTTATCCAGTTACGTTGTACTTCGCCTATCCAATATGGTAATAAAGTTATAATAGAAGACAACACAGCATATAAACATAATACTAAGCACTTCGGGTTTCTATTATTTTTGAAAAACCAATAGATACAGCTAATTATAAAAACTACTGGCATTACAAAAAGAGCAGAGAAATGTAAGCTTACTAGAATAGCTAAGACTATGCCATATCCAATCCAAGACAAAACAGAATTAGTATACTTTTTTGGTGAACTTAATTGATAGTTATAAAGCCAAATAAAGAGAAGAATAAAAAATGGAATAGAACCAGGATTACCTGCTAGACTCTCGCTAGAGTTCATCCCCATATTTCTAACCAAAACACTATACCAAAAGCCAATTAAACTAGCGATAAAAAATCTTTTTGAAGTCTCTATTCCTTCTAATAGTTGGTAGATTACTGCAACAAGTAAAGGAATACTTAGAAAGGTGAAAAATGCGTTAGGAAGAGCTTGAATTGATAATTGACTACTTAAAATAGTGAAAGGAAAGACTAAATAAAAGTAGAGGGGAGGCAGGTAAACAAAATCTCCCCAAAGAAATTTCCAAGCTGAGTGGGGTCCAAGAGTTGGAAATTTCCCTTGCCAAATTTCCATAGTTGCATAAGCATCTCGTATTTGATCGCCAGACAAAATAGAAAACTGAACAACACCAACTATCCTAATGAATAAACCAAAGACTAGAGATAGAAACAATAATATTGACCCAAATAAAAGCCACTTATCTAATATAATTAGAGATGTATTTTTCAGTATATTTTTCATCACAAATTTACCTTGCCAATATTCTAAATATTTGCAAAGCCAGGTAATTAAGTTGAGGGAGGCACAAAATAAATGTGGTAATTAACTTTGGGAAGAGAAATACAAATAAATTAATTTACGAGACATATATTTGTCTCCCATTATCTTCATTTTCACTATTCCCCCTTCAATTAAATAAGGTGGAAAAGATAATTTAGGGAGCATCTTAGATATTTTATATAAAAACCCTTTCAAGCTTGTTTCTTGTGTCACAAGCTTACCCAATTACTTAACTTCTCTAAATTTTGACAAAACATTCTTCTAGCTTCTGATTCAGTTTCCGGAATAAATCTAAAAACTGGATAATTATGGAATAATTTGACTTGCTACTTGAAATATATGGTTTGATCGACTAAGAATTTTTATTATTGCTTCAAGCAAATTTATACCAATAACTCGCAAGTATGATAATACTAAAAATACTAATAATTACACCGACTATCAATGGATAAGTCCAAGAATAAAAAAGTCTAACTGTATAGTCACCCGGATTTAGCTTGAGTTCAATTGCCCCATCATTAGCCATGCTCAAAGGATAAGGTTTCTGATTAACATAAATACGCCAAGCTGGATAATAATAGGTTCGGACTCTAATCTTGGACTGTTTTTCTGTAGTCACGGAAAATATTCTATTGTAGCTTTGCCATTCCTGGATGTTTATTTTTGCCTGACCACTAACAACAGAAATCTTGGGTTGACCAATGAGCGGAACTGGTGGAGAAGAAGAACCATTTTTTAGAAGAGGACGGTACTCTTCAACATCCCTCAATTTATCTGTGTAGGGGTCATTCATAATTGTTTTGATATATTGAAGATGTTCAATATTAGCTTTTCCTGGCTTACGAAGTGCGATATATTCATTGGATAGTTTATGAAAGTACCTAAAATTCATCAGCAAAATTACAACAATTACTAGGGATAATAAAAATCGAGAACGCAGACGAAGTTTAAGAATTCCACTGAAAACTGTTGCAGATAAGACAGCTCCAACAAAAGAAAAAATTTGTAATAATCGCCAGGGAAACTGAACCATTTGTAAAGTTGGACTAGATTGCCAGATAAACCCAGACCTGGAACTCATAAAAAAAGTTAAAGTAAGTGCAAAAATGCTCCAATGGCAAGTTTCCTGAAGAATAGCGGACTGACGGCGACAGAAAACAAAAGCAATTATTATTAACAGAGCAATTGCTAAAAACTCATGAAGAAAGATATAAGCAGCCCGATAATTATTCTGAATTAGAGTAAAAAGCTGTGTTAGATTAAATAAATTCTCTTTAACTCCTCCGACAACCCCCCTCATTACTTCAATATTAACAAAACGTTTTTCCAGGATAGCTGGTAGTAAATAGAAAGAAGCTATTCCCCATCCTATACCTGCTGATAAAATTGTTTCTACTACAGCTTTCCAAGGTTTATTGAGTAGAAAAAATAATGTATAAAACAGCCAGACAATTGCACAAAGCAACAAGCTTGGAGTATGAGTTAAGGCAATTATTGTCCAACAAATAGCTAATCCCAATCTCCACTTTTTCCCTGAGAAAGACTGCTCAGTTAGCCACCAAAGTAAGGGAATCAATACCTGAACAAATATAGATGCTAAACCTCCTCTCCAGTAGATATCAAGAGCAATATATGGTGATGTCATATAAACCAATCCACCAACTAAAGCAGCAATCCTTCCCCACTTATTTCGACCATAAATGTAAAAAGTTAAACCTGATAAGAAAAGTGCTGAGGAGAAAAGAGTAATAACAGTATCTTGGATATTTAATCCACTTAATTTGAGAAACGAGCCAAGATAGTAAACAAAAGGTGGATAAAATACAAAGGTAGGACTACCATAACCGTAGTTAGTTCCAGCAAGCCATCTAGGATATAAAATTCCTTCAGAGAGTTGTTGAGAAAAATGTTGAATCCATGTAAGATGCCACTTAATATCGACATTGAAATTAAGATTAAGTCCATGCCTAATCATCCTCCAATTTATAATTAAAGTCGCTACAAAGATTAGAAAAACTATCCCCCCTTCAATTAAATAGGGTGGAAAAGAGAATTTAGGGAGAATCTTAGATGTTTTGGATAAGAAACCTTTCAAAGTAGTTTCTTGTGCCACAAGCTTACCCAATTACTTAACTTCTCTAAATGTTGACAAAACATTCTTCTAGCTTCTGATTTAGTTTCCGGAATAAATCTAAAAACTGGATAATTAAAGAAAATTAAAATTATTAGCAGAAGCAAATAAGGGTATCTACTGAATAGATATCTCCGAAAAATAAATCAATTGTGATAGAGTAATAAAAAATGTAATTTTTGGTGGTCAATTATGACCTGCATGGTTGAGTATATTCACAATCATCCACAAGAATCAAAAAGTTTATTAGGCATCAACTATGAACAACTAGAAAAGTTATTAAAACAAGCATAAAAACTCCACAATAATAAGAATAAGCTCAACTACTAGGAATTAAATTTGGAGTGAGTGAAACTACAGAATTACGATACCTTTAATTCTTGGTAGCCAATTATCTGTGATTTATTACCGAAAAATTAAGGTATAAAGCCTCTCCATGAATGGAGAAAAAGCGGTCGTTTGCGGAGCATGACCTAGGATGGGATTGATGGGTTACCTAACCATATTCAATCGACCAAGAGAAGAAAAAAATTCTTTACTAATAACTTATGGAATAATTTGACTTGCTACTTGAAATATATAGTTTGATCGACTAAGAATTTTTATTATTGCTTCAAGCAAATTTATACCAGTATGTCGCAAGTATAATAATACTAAAAACACTAATAATTATACCTACGAAAAATGGATAAGTCCAAGAATAAAACAGCTTAACTGTATACTCACCTGGATTTAGCTTAAGTTCAATTGTTCCATCATCAGATACAATTCTAGGATAGGGTTTATTGTTTACATATAAATGCCAAGCTGGATAGTAAAAAGTTCGTATTTTTAAGTGCGTATCTTCTGTTGCTGAGACATTAAAAATTCTGTTGTAACTATGCCATTGGTCAAGCTTTATTAAGGCTTCTCCTTTAAGAATAGAAATATGAGGTTGTCTAGCTATAGGTTTAGCAGCTATTCCTTCTGGTGTTAATGGTAGATACTCAACCCTACCTCGAAATTGACTAAATTGACTTATTTCTTTTTCCTCAAGAGCAAGCTTGATTACATTATATTTAGGGTTAAATGCAGCTTTCTTTGGATTGCCAGCATTATTAAAACCTGGTAAAGCTCTAGATAAACTATAGAAATAAGTAGCATTAGCTATAAAAATTACTGCTACAATTAAAGATAAAATTAACTTTAGTTGGGATTTGCTATTCAAAACTCTATTCATAGCAATTGCCAGCATAGCAACTACTCCAAATGAAAACATTCCCATGAGTCTCCAAGGAAACTGAACCATTTGCAATGTTCTGCTGCTTTGCCAAATCTTTACAGAGGGATAAGTCATCATAAATAATAAAGTTCCTAAAAAAATCAACCAAATACTAGCTTCTTTAATTTTTTAGGTTCCTGCCGACAGCAAAAAATATTATTATTGTCAAAACAATAATAGTTAATAGTTGATATGTAAAAATATCTGTTATTGTAGTCCTCATAAATATATTAGTCCAACTTCCAGGAGACCATATCAAATTGTCTTGAAAGCCTCCAGAAACTTCTCTCATACTATTTACATTTACTAAATTCTTTTCCAGAATAGCTGGTAATAAGTAGAAGGATGCTATTCCTAAACCGACCATTCCAGATGCGATGGTTATTACAATAGCTTTCCAAGAATATTTTAGTAAGAAGCAAATTACATATGAAAACCAAAAAATAGTGTAAAGAAGTAGACTAGGTGCATGTGTCAAAGATAAAGCTGCGAAACAAAATGCCAAACCTATTCTCCATTTTGGTTTGCCAAAAGCTTGGTCTGTCAAAAATAATCCCAAAGGAAATAGTGCTACAGCAAATGTCTCTGGTAAAGCAGCTCTTTGATATATATTTAGGACTAGATAAGGAGATGTCATATAAGCTAATGCAGCTAATAAAGAAACTCTCTTACCCCATTTGTTTCGACCATAAACATAACAGCTAAAACCAGCCAATAAAGATGCTAGTAAAAATAGGAAAGTTATCGTTTTCTGAATATCTATTCCTGCTAGCTTTAGAAAAGAGCCAATGTAGTAAACTCCAGGAGGATAAAATACAAAATCTGGGCTACCGTATCCATAATTAGTATTAGCTAGCCACCTCGGGTACAAAATCCCTTCCGCAATGTGTCTTGAAAAATGAATTAACCATGTAACATGGGCTTCCATATCATGGCTTTTAAAAATAAGTCCCTCACTAAACATATGTTCAGTAATGATTATAGAACAAATTAATAAGGGTACAAAAGAAATAAAAATTCCCTAAGAAATGGGTGAATAGATAGTCGATTATTCATAATCATATTTACTTGCAAATAAAATTAGTAATTAAATCTAGTTTTCATTTATTTTTTCGCTGATTTTTGCATCATATTTTTGTTTTATTTCTCTTACCAATTTCACTTCATCAGGATTATTTTTTGCCCAAAGTTCACGGTCTTGACGAATTTTTGTGAGATGAGATTCAATATTTTCTGAATTAATTAAAATTCCAAAATCTTCTGGAACTTCTTCTTCTTGATAGGATAAAATCCGGTTGAGAATTAAATCGCCTACTTTTTTGTGTAATGAGAATTATCTCTATAGTTTTCCATATCATTATGGATAGGTTCAGTTGTGATAGTGTTATACCCAGAAAAATCAAATACAGGAGTAATTTTTACCACTTCACGTTTCCATTCTTCAAAAGTTGACCACTCACCTGTTGCTCTAATAGCTTCCCATTGAGTTGCATGAGAAGGAGAAATAAATAGTATTAACTTGATGTTATTTTCTTGACACAAATCTACTATTTTTTTAATTCCTCTAATGGAGTAGATAATTCATATTGAGCATGAAAATTATAATAAACATTGATGCCATTTCTAAATCTCCACTGAGTTGTTTCTGGGTTAGGATTTAGATAAGGCATAAATCCATTTTCTCCAGAGACAATATCATCTGACGGAGTTTTTTTACTATCAACTATCGTTTCTTTACTTGCTGAAAGTGCATCTACAGAAAAGGCAATGTTGATTATATCTTTCAAAGAAATATGCTGTTTTTCTAATCTATCTTCAGAAAAGCCTGGTCGATTTTCCAGCAATGAATTAAACATGAAAAAATCCGAGCCAAGAATAACTAAATCTAAATCTTTTTGATTAGCGATCGCGTGTTCTAAATAACGTCGTAATTCATAAGCATTGATACCATTGATAGCTAAATTGTAAGCAGGTTGTTCATTTTTTAAAGCAGGATGATTAGGGTCTAAACCTTGTTTTGTTCTGGACGAACCAATGAGGATAGTTACAGGTTTGATGCGAATAATATCTGTTGCTTTATATAGGCGATCGCTATTATCTTTTCGAGGTTTTGAATGATTTATTCCCAAGAAATTTGGAGTATTAAATACATCATAAGGATCGACAACAATATTAAATACTCCTACAGTAACTACAGGGAGAAATACCGACAGTAAAAATATCCAATTATATCGGCGATATTTTCTCTTCTTTGCCGCATATTTTTCTAACTTTTTGGGAACGGAAACATTAGAATAAATATAACTAACTAGACGACTTATACTCATGTTATCTCCAATATATTTCAGTTCATATATATATATAGTTTCTTGATTTGAGATGTAAATCTAGATTCAGATTTTTTCTAATAAAAAAGAGTGTTTATTGGGTATCCATTCACTTGTCTTTTTCACTATTTCATGCTGTTTTCCTTCTTTACTATTACCCATTCCCCATTCCCTATTCCCTTTTAAATAGGACTCAGTTTTTACATCCCATTCAGAAACCCTATATAGCTTTTATTGATTTTTTTCTGCTCGCGAAGCATCATGTTTCTGTTTAATTTCCTTTACCAACTTCACTTCATCAGGATTATTTTTTGCCCAAACTTCACGGTCTTGACGAATTTTTGCGAGATGAGATTCAATATTTTCTTGACTAATTAAGATTCCAAAATCTTCTGGAACTTCTTCTTCTTTGTAAGAGAGGAGCTTATTCAAAATTAAATTCCCTACTTTAGGAGTGTAATGAGAATTATCTCTATAGTTTTCCATATCATTATGGATAGGTTCAGTTGTGATGCTGTTGTATCCAGAAAAATCAAGTATAGGAGTAATTTTTACAACTTCACGTTTCCATTTTTCAAAAGTTGACCATTTACCTGTTGCTCTAATTGTTTCCCACTGAGTTGCATGAGAGGGAGAGATAAATAACATTAGCTTGATTTGATTTTTTCAGATAAATCTACTATTTTTTTCAATTCATCCAAGAATTTAGTGGATAGTTGATACCTAGAGTCTGGACTTTTAAAATACAGGAAGATGTTTCCTGTAAATCTCTGCTGAGTTTCTTCAGGATCGAGATTTAGTTCGGGCATAAATCCATTTTCTCCGTAATCTGGATATTCTAGTGGAGTTTTCTTACTATCAATTATAGTCTCTTTACTTGCCTGCACAGCATCTAAAGAAAATGCTACATTAATAAAATCTTTGAAGAAAATATACTGTTTTTCTAATCTCCTTTCTGAAAAAACTCCTCGATTTCTACGCAATGAATTAAACATCAAAAAATCTAAGCCAACAATAACTAAATCTAGTTCTTTCTGATTGGATATCGCGTGTTCTATATAACGTCGTAATTCATAAATATTGGTACCATTAAGAGCTAAATTATAAGCAGGTTGCTCATTCTCTAAAGCCGGATGATTCGGGTCTAAACCTTGTTTTGTTCTAGATGAACCAGTCAAAATAGTAACAGGTTTAATCCGAATAATATCAGTTGCTTTGTAAAGGCGGTCGTTATTATCTTTTCGGGGTTTTGAATGATTTATTCCCCATAAATTAGGAGTATTAAAAACATCATAAGGATCGACAAGAATATTGAACAATCCTACAGTAACTATAGGCATAAATACCGACAATAAAAATATCCAATTATATAGAAGATATTTTCTTTTATTTCCTACAATTTTTCTGATTTTTGGGGAGATGAAGTTTGAGAGTAAGTAGAACTAAGTTGATTATTAATGCTCATATTTAAATCCCAGTTAAAGTAGATTTTAGTGAATTTAATATCTTCAATATAATTTTCATCTATTTTAGCGAGGCATCAAACTTTTGTTTAATTTCTTTTACTAACTTCACTTCATCAGAATGATGTTTAGCCCAAATTTCTCGGTCTTGACGAATTTTTGCGAGATGAGATTCAATATTTTCTGAATTAATTAAGATTCCAAAATCCTGTGGAACTTCTTTTTCTTTGTAAGAGAGGAGTCTATTCAAAATTAAATTTCCTACTTTAGGAGTGTAATGAGAATTCTCTGTATAATTTTCCATATTATTATGAATAGTCTCAGATGTGATACTGTTATATCCAGAAAAATCGAATACATCACTAATTTCTACAACTTTACGTTTCCATTCTTCAAAAGTTGACCACTGACCAGAACTTTTAATAATTTCCCATTGAGTTGCATGAGCAGGAGAAATATATGATATTAATTTAATTTGATTTTTTGCATAAATCGACTACTTTTTTGAATTCATCTAGTAATTTAGGAGATAGTTCATAGGTTGTATAGTAACCTTCATAATAACTATTCATAATTTTTCAAATCTAGACTTAGTTTTTAGGATCAACATTTAGATAAGGTATAAATCCATTTTCTCCATCAAAAATATTATTTGGTAGATTTTTATTACTATGAATTACTGTTTCTTGACTTGCAAAAAATGCATCTAAAGAAAAGGTAATATTCAACAAATATTCCAAGGTAATATATTTTTTTATAGTCTCTGTTCATAAAAACTTTCCCTAGTTTGTATCAATGAATTAAACATAAAAAAATCTAAGCCGATAATCACTAAGTCTAATTTTTTCTGATTAGCGATCGCGTGTTCTAAATAGCGTCGTAACTCATAGAAATTTCCCTTAGTAAGTGCTACATTATAAGCTGGCTGATGATTTTTTAAAGCTGGATAGTTAGGGTCTATAGCGCGTTTTGTTCTGGATGAACCCATCAAAACTGTTACAGGTTTAATGCGAATAATATCAATTGCTTTAAACAGGCGATCGTTATTATCTTTCCGAGGTTTTGAATGATTTATTCCTAAAAAATTGGGAGTATTAAATACATCATAAGGATATACAACAATATTGAATATTCCTACTGCTACTACAGGTAGTATAGCTGACAATAAAAACAGCCAATTATATCGACGATATTTTTTTTTATTTGCCAAATATTTTTCGGCAGTTAAAGGTTGAGAGTAACTAGAACTAAGTTGATTATTTGTACTCATATCTATCTAAGTTTATTAAAATTGGAAATAAAGAAATTCAGACACACGATTCAGCGATAATAAAGCCACACTTGTCAAAACACCAATCCAAACTGACCACCACCATGTAGGTTTCAACTTTGCCAAAATTTCCTGAGTATTGGGTAGGAAACTTACAGAAAAAGTTAAACCTATCAAAGTCAAAATTGAGAAAATTTTACTACCCAAAAATTCCGGTAGATAAGTCATACTTTTCCAAGATTGGAGTTGAAAACCAAAATTAGTTAACACAGATAATTTACCTTTAGCTTCCCCTGGTATAACTACTCCATTGATACCTGCCATTGTCTGTAAAATATCTAGACCATCCTGAAAATTTTGCGCTCTAAATAAAACCCAACTAACAATAACAGCAACAAAAGTAATTACCCATGCCAATACTTTCGGCATCGGAATATTTAACTTTCGCCAACCATGATTAATACATAAATAGATACCATGTAAACCTCCCCAAACTACATAAGTCCAACCTGCACCATGCCATAATCCACCTAACAGCATCGTTGTCAAAAGATTACTATAACGACGCACTTCTCCACGACGACTTCCACCGAGAGGAATATATAAATAATCCCTGAGAAAATTGGATAAAGTAATATGCCATCTTCGCCAAAAATCACTAATAGAAGTAGCCTTGTAGGGAGAGTTAAAATTAATCGGTAATTTAATATTAAACATCAACCCCAAACCGATCGCCATATCAGAGTAACCAGAAAAATCAAAATATAGCTGAAAAGTGTAACTTAAAGCTCCCACCCAAGCTTCAATAAAACTCAAATCAGCAGCATGATTAAAAGCTAGTGCTACCCATGGAGATATAGTGTCAGCTATCAAAACTTTTTTACACAATCCCAGACTAAAAAGACTTAAACCCAAAGCCATATTTTTCTGGGAAAAAATAAAATTACGCAATTGACGAAACTGAGGAATAAGTTCATCGTGGCGTAAAATAGGTCCAGCGATTAATTGAGGGAAGAAAACTACAAAGAAACTATAAGTTAAAAGGTCATAATTTGTCTCTCTTGTTTCCCCACGATAAGCATCTACTAAATAAGCTATCTGAGTAAAAGTATAAAAAGAAATAGCCAAAGGCAAAATAATTTGCCCAGCATTCAAATTTGTAGAAACTACTGAATTAAAAGTATCCAAGAAAAAGTTCGCATATTTATAATAAGAAATTATGGCTAAATTAATAGCTACACCTACCCAAAGTAAAACATTTGCTTGCTTACTTTCTGGTTTAGCCTCAGCAATAAATTTCCCCATTTGATAATTCCACAAAATTGAAATTATCAGCAAAGGCAAATAAGCAACATTCCAATAACCATAAAAAGCAAAAGAACTAGCAGTCAACCAAACTTTGGCAGCCTTAATTAAACCAAATCTCGTTAAACCAAAGAATATAATCAGAGTTAAAGGTAAAAAACAAAAGATAAAAACGTAAGAATTAAATAGCATATCTAGTAACCTAAAAATTGGGTAGTTACGCCTCCTCATTTTAAGAGGATAAAAAAAGAATACTCCGTATTTTCAAGTCTTCTGATTGCAGAAGTACTAAAAACTGATAACTGATAACTGATAACTGATAACTGAAATGACCTTCTCCCTAAATATCTTTTTGCTCATCCGAACAAGACTTTTGCATAATATTTTTCTTTTCCACAGTTTGTATTTCTCCTGGTGGTACAGTTCTCTCCTCCATAAAGAAAATATCCAAACTTTCTAATTTTTCAGCACTCTCATACTTCCTATTCCATTCACGACAAACATACTCTGCATAATAAGGATAAAGCCTTCGACCAATAGCTCGATTTAGAGTAAGAAAATAACTCCGCCATTGCATATTCTTATATAGGTTATTAAATTGTTTCATCGTCGGTTTATCCCAACTTATAGACTCTCCTTTCTCATATAAAACATCAACCTCTTTCCCATTTTTCAACTTCCCAGAAATAACGTGCCAACCATCATCTCGTGGTGGAGCAGGTGCAAAAATACTCCAAGATTGGTCTAACTTTGTGAGCTTACCAAAAACATCCAATTTTTGAAAAGTCCTACGTCGAAATAATTTGTGCACTTTAGCGATTAAATCCTGCTTTTGTACTCCTCTTCTTTGATAAGTTTGCCTAACAAAACCTTTAACATTCCAAGTCAAAGTATAGATAAGTAGTAAAAATACGATGATATTTAAACCCAGAAAAGGACGTACATATAGAGGACGAAATTGCAATGGTTTAGTAAAATTTCCAGCAAATTTTCTATTATTAGCAATAGATTCATAAAATTTTGTTCCTAGAGGCATTATCGCTGATAATCCCATCAAGAAAGCCAAAGGTTTAAAGATAGGAGACAAACTAAATACATAAACCAAAGCTTCCCACTTAAAATGTCGATTTCCTTGCCAGTCTACAACAACCCAAGAATTTTTATCCTGCATATCAGCATAGATAGATTCATCAGTTTGAGCAGTATTTAATGGCGTTCCTGGTAATATCAAAAAAGTGCGTAACAGATAAACAACTTTCTTACAAAATCCACAGTCTGCATCATAATAAATTCTCAATCCTTGCCGTTCATCTGTCTGGATTTTTTCCTGCCAATTATCCCAAACTGCCGTAGGAATAAAAGCCAACCAACTCATAACACTTAAATAAGGAAATATTCCTAGTTCAAAACATAGACCAAAACTAATATGTAAAAGAATAAAAGAAATAACAGAAACGCAGCGGAAAAATGTAATTCCAATAGGAATAAAAATCATAAAAGGTCCTAACCATTCAAACCAAAGAGCTGCCCAGGTTAGTAACTTTAATATCGGCTCAGGAAAACTTAGTAAAAATTGTCCAAATGGTGTAGCATAGCCATCAAAATTCAGAGCATAATAGACTGCATCTCCATCAGGCCACCAAATCTCACTTTTAGTCTTATAAGCTGCCGAACCTGCATAAATTAAAACCATTTGAATCATTAGCGCTACAGTAGCAGCAGAAGCAACACGTTTAGGTAATTTTTCTGTTGAAGAATTAAGAGCGCTATCTATTGAATAATTCGCTCCTAACGGTAAAAACATTGCCCAGAAAAGTAGAGCGCGTAGTACATGATCGGCAGCAAAAATTAGGACTGGATTTCGATTATGAATAGAAATAATAAAAGCCCACATAGCAATAGTTGCTAATCTAGTTCGATATCCTACTAGCAAAGCTATAGCTATCAATCCAGCAAATAAGAAAATTAAACCCTGTACAAAAGCTTCACCACTAACTGAATTTATTGACCAATAAAAAGGGTTTGAAATTTCCTTGAGTAATGTTCGAGGCAACACCCCGGCATCACTATAATGAGCTGTTAAATCTCCTGCACGGATAATTAATTCTACAATAATTACTAATGCTAAACCCACTCTAAATAGGGCGAGCGAACGCAAGTCTAAACCAAACATTTTTTCCAGTGTTGCACTGAAATTATTTTTTCCTTTTCCATAATTACTGTCATTTTAATTATTTAGTTATTAATTTTCTCAAAACAACTTCTAACTTCTAACTTCTGACTTCCTTTGCTAAACCCACTCTAAATAGAGCCAGCTATCGCAAGTCTAAACCAAACATTTTTTCCAGTGTTGCACTGAAATTATTTTTTTCCTTTTCCATAATTACTGTCATTTTAATTATTTAGTTATTAATTTTCTCAAAACAACTTCTAACTTCTAACTTCTGACTTCCTTTGCTAAACCCACTCTAAATAGAGCCAGCTATCGCAAGTCTAAACCAAACATTTTTTCCAGTGTTGCACTGAAATTATTTTTTCCTTTTCCATACTTACTGTCATTTTAATTATTTAGTTATTAATTTTCTCAAAACAACTTCTAACTTCTGACTTCTGACTTCCTTTGCTAAACCCACTCTAAATAGAGCCAGCTATCGTAAGTCTAAACCAAACATTTTTTCCAGTCTGGCACTGAAATTATTTTTTCCTTTTCCATAATTACTGTCATTTTAATTATTTAGTTATTAATTTTCTCAAAACAACTTCTAACTTCTGACTTCTGACTTCCTTTGCTAAACCCACTCTAAATAGAGCCAGCTATCGCAAATCTAAACCAAACATTTTTTCCAGTCTGGCACTGAAATTATTTTTTCCTTTTCCATAATTACTGTCATTTTAATTATTTAGTTATTAATTTTCTCAACACAACTTCTGACTTCTGACTTCCTTTGCTAAACCCACTCTAAATAGGGCGAGCGATCGTAAGTCTAAACCAAACATTTTTTCCAGTGTTGCACTGAAATTATTTTTTTCCTTTTCCATACTTACTGTCATTTTAATTATTTAGTTATTAATTTTCTCAACACAACTTCTAACTTCTGACTTCCTTTGCTAAACCCACTCTAAATAGAGCCAGCGATCGTAAGTCTAAACCAAACATTTTTTCCAGTCTGGCACTGAAATTATTTTTTTCCTTTTCCATAATTACTGTCATTTTAATTATTTAGTTATTAATTTTCTCAACACAACTTCTAACTTCTGACTTCCTTTGCTAAACCCACTCTAAATAGAGCCAGCGATCGTAAGTCTAAACCAAACATTTTTCCAGTCTGGCACTGAAATTATTTTTTCCTTTTCCATAATTACTGTCATTTTAATTATTTAGTTATTAATTTTCTCAACACAACTTCTAACTTCTGACTTCCTTTGCTAAACCCACTCTAAATAGGGCGAGCGATCGTAAGTCTAAACCAAACATTTTTCCAGTGTTGCACTGAAATTATTTTTTCCTTTTCCATAATTACTGTCATTTTAATTATTTAGTTATTAATTTTCTCAACACAACTTCTAACTTCTGACTTCCTTTGCTAAACCCACTCTAAATAGGGCGAGCGATCGTAAGTCTAAACCAAACATTTTTTCCAGTGTTGCACTGAAATTATTTTTTTCCTTTTCCATACTTACTGTCATTTTAATTATTTAGTTATTAATTTTCTCAAAACAACTTCTAACTTCTAACTTCTGACTTCCTTTGCTAAACCCACTCTAAATAGAGCCAGCTATCGTAAGTCTAAACCAAACATTTTTTCCAGTGTTGCACTGAAATTATTTTTTTCCTTTTCCATACTTACTGTCATTTTAATTATTTAGTTATTAATTTTCTCAACACAACTTCTAACTTCTGACTTCCTTTGCTAAACCCACTCTAAATAGAGCCAGCTATCGTAAGTCTAAACCAAACATTTTTTCCAGTGTTGCACTGAAATTATTTTTTCCTTTTCCATACTTACTGTCATTTTAATTATTTAGTTATTAATTTTCTCAAAACAACTTCTAACTTCTAACTTCCTTTGCTAAACCCACTCTAAATAGAGCCAGCGAACGCAAATCTAAACCAAACATTTTTTCCAGTCTGACAGGCAACAGGTAAGAAGGTTTGCCGAACTTTTTACTGTTAGTAAATAACTAACTCTTGTTTGACATATCATCTGAAAACGCTATAGTTATTGACTGTATTAAAATTATAAATTACCTACTTATTTCAACTTTTTGTGACTAGCTGATTTGCCAAATAAATTTTTCCACCAAACTTGTAATCTATGGCGAATAACTTGAAATTTGTGAGATAAAGTAGGTAATCTTTGAATATAAACTCCTAACCTAACTAAAGCAGCAAAAGAGCCAGATAAACTAATACCAAAACTAGAAATAGCTGCCGTATTCATCCCCAAAGTAATCATCTCTCCTAAATGTAAATAATGAAATGGTCTTGGGCGTTTATTATTTAAACTTTTCCACAGATTTTTTGCTGCTTGACTTGCTTGTTGATAAGCAACTTGAGCTGTTGCTGGAAGTTGTTGATTACTGGGGTATGAAATCTCCGCAATATCTCCCAATGCAAATACTTCTGGATAGTCAACTAACTGTAAAGTTGGCTCACAAATAAGTTGACCTCTAGAATTATGAGAACAATCCAAATTTTTCACCCACTCTCTCATTTGAACCCCCGCAGTCCATAATATTAAATCAGTGGGAATAACAGCAGTTTCTCCAGCTTGTAAAATAGTAACTTGGTCAGCTTCAATAGCATTCACACCCGTCTGTAAACTGACTAAAACATTTCTTTTATCTAAAGCAAGTTGAGCATTTTTCCGAGTAGCAGGAGTAAAACTTTTCAGAATTTCCTTTCCTCTTTCTATCAGACGTATTTCTCCCCTTTTACCCAATCTATCCGCTATTTTTCCTGCTAACTCTACCCCACTCGGCCCCCCACCAACAATAGTTACCCTAATTTTTTCTTGACTAGAATTTTCCAAACTTTGTAACTTTTGTTCGAGGCGTTGAATATCAGCTAAAGTTCTGAATGTCAAAACATTTTCTGCACCATTTGGCATTTTTCCATTAGTGACACCCACAGCAATAACTAAATAATCATAAGGTAAACTTCCTCCCTCTAAAAGTTTAACTTCACGAGCTTGAAAATCAATATTTTCAACAGTATCTTGGCAAAACTTAATATCTTTATTTTTGAGTAATTTATCAAAAGATGGAGCTATTTCCCAAGTTTTAAGTTCATCTGTAATCACCTCATAAAGTAAAGGAGTAAATGCAATATGATCGTTTATATCTATTAAAGTTATTTGGCAGTTTTTATGTTTAAATCCCCGAAAACTTTGTAAATACAATGCTGTATAAAGACCGCCGAAGCCACCGCCTAAAATACAAATTTTTGTAGCTATTGCTGTTTCAGATATTTTTCCAGTTTCCACAGCTTTTAATGTCGATAATTATTGATTTTTGCCTATTATATAAAAACTACTCCTGACAAATCCCGATATGATAATTTTCAGGAAGCAATCGTAATTTTTTTAAATTAACTTCAAAGCTTTTACCGAAAAATTGTGGTCTAAAGCCTCCCCTTTTAATACCATTTCTCAAAAAGAATGCTATGTATGATTGGGTGGGTAAGTGTGGGAAGTGTGGGAGGTGGGGAGGGGTTAAAAGTAGGAAAAATCTATACTAACTCACTAATAATTGTCAAAAAAAGACTTTGAATCTTGATAAATCTTTGACTGTTGAAGTATCACTGAAGTATAGCATTACTTTTAGGAATTGGTATAAGAGGATAAAACAAAGATAATATTCGCCAAGGTCAAGCCTCCTTATTGCAGAGATACTGTTAGCCTAGCTCCGACCTAGGAGGCTAACTGAAATGACAGGCAATTAAACTTTTAAATCAAGTCAAATACAGCTCTATTTGTCAGAGCAAAATGTATTAGTACCTAACCAACTTTACTATTCAATATTATCCTACAGATAGCAGTCCAAGCAAATATTAGGCTACCTCTAAAACTTCATTCATCTTAACAAGTAATTGTTTTGAATCTAGCTGATAGATGATAGCTATACATCAGCACTCCAAATTAAATTCAATACAATCATATTTAATCTGTTAACCATGGTATTTCACACCCCCAAAAGTCTTGTAAATCCAAAATATCCTTCCGGAACAAATGTTTTAAATCTAATCATTAGACTTGTTGCAGAAGTCAAGGAATAGGGTATTGAAAATAGGGAGATGAAATTATTGATTTGATATCTTAAATTGATTTAATTAACACTTTTACCGAAAATTTGTGGTTCAAACCATTCTCTTTTAAGGGGATAAAAATAAAAATTTTCCTTTGAATCAATCCTCTTTTTTTAAATGAGAGGTAATAATTAATTATTAATTATTAATTATTAATTGTTGAACAGAGTTCTATTAAAACTCAAAGTAAATAAATTCAGAAGGAATAGTTGCCCCCAGTAAAATAGTTAAACCTAGCAGACCCCTAGATATCCAAGGAGATAACAACAATTCATACTCATCTCGCTGCTGCCAAACTGCCAAATGTTCTAAAAATAATGCCCCTATGGCCACAGTTAAAGTAAAAATTAAAGCCCAACCCTCATTGATGCTATAAGAGCTAAAAGCATCGATCGCTCCTGAAATTGAATAAGCTCCAGGTGTAACTAAAGTTAGTAACTTAGTACCCAACCTACTAATATTAGTTTCCATAAAAAATAAACAGCCTAGAGTCACTGACATAAACGTCAAGGCCCAGGAAACTAAATCAGTTCTAGAAGTCCATCTGCCCACAAACCTCTGAAAAGGTCTCCCAGCATATCTGATCGCCAATAATAATGCCCCGTGGTAAGCTCCCCATAAAATAAAATTCCAGGCTGCCCCGTGCCAAAAGCCTGAAAGAGTAAATGTTATAAATAAATAAAATGGTGCCCACTTTTTATTTGCACCCATTAGTGGAATAAAAACATAGTCCCTAAACCAGTTACTCAGAGTAATGTGCCAACGTCGCCAAAATTCTTGGATACTAACAGAAGTGTAGGGTGCCAGAAAATTTAATTCTAGTTTAACTCCCACAAATCTAGCGATACCAACAGCCATAAAGCTGTAACCAGCAAAGTCAAAATATATTCTTAAAGTAAACAAAAAGGCATGAAACCAAACTAATAAAGCATTTGTTGCTTGCTGTAGGTCTATATATGGACTAATGTTATCTGCTAGAACAAACTTCATAAATAAACCTAGAGATAACCATCGCAAACCTAATTCAAAGTTTTCTACAGTAAACTTGAATTTAAAAGATTCTAACTGGGGTAATAATTGTTTGCGTCTTTCGATTGGACCTGCTACAATTTGAGGGAAAAATGCGATAAAGTTGACGTAATCTATGAAATTAATTGGCTTTTTCTTTTTAGCTGTAAAAGAATCTACAACAAATGCCACCATCTGAAAAGTATAAAAAGAAATACCTGGTGGAATAGTCTTATATACAGGTAAAGGAAAACTTTGTTGCCAATTATCCGGAATTCCTACTACTAAACCTACTACATCTTCTACAAAAAAGGTGAGATATTTAAAGTATGCTAATACCGCTACATCAAATACTATTAAAAATGTAGCGATCGCCCTTGACTCCCAACCACGTCTTTGCAACATTAGTCGCACCATTATGTAGTTGAAAATCACCTCGAATATAAATACGGCAAAACTTTTGAAACTAGCATTTAAAAATAATGTTAATGATAGTACCATCAAGCCGATGGTATCAAAATAATCTTGCCAGAAGTTGAAACTTTTCCCTAGAGCGCGGATGGTGAGGAAAGGCACGCTAAAAATCAGCAGCACCCACCAGAAGGAAAAATCAGAAAAATTCAATTAACTATTTCCTCCTCTGTACTTTATAGCAACCTATCGCAATAAATTGTCGATATATGAAATATTTTGTAGGGGCGAATGGCATTCGCCCTCGCTAAATAACATTCGCAGCACTCAGCAGTAAACGTTTAAAAAGAGAATCTTACCACACCTAAACCTTCCGGTTTCTATAAACCAGGGGTTTAGACCAGAGCTGCTAAAAGCTAACAGCTAGTTAAACCCTGTCCTCGCACATCAGAGTATTATTACTGTTTGCGTAGCATCCCGCAGGGAAGTGCTGACCGCTGATAGCTGAATGCTAAAATATGAACCACTTACTTCCAGAAACTACCCCAACCTTTACCAGATTTTTCAGCAGGTTTTTCTGCTTCTTCTGTTTTTTCTTCAGAACTTTCCAGATTTTCTAATGCCTCAGAAATATCAAACTCAGAAACTAAATATTCAGCAGATTTTTCAATAGTTGGATAATCCCAAAATAAAGTAGAAGGTAACTCCAAATCTAGTTCATCTTCCAGCTCACCAACTAGAGTTACGGCATCAATTGAGTCCAACCCATAACGAGTTAAAGGTTCAGTAAATTCGATAGTGCTTTTGTCAACAGACAATTGTTCTGCTAACTTTTCAGCAATCCACTTTTGTAAGATTTCTAAAGGGGAACTTTCTGTTTTTGCTTCAGTATTAAGCGTGCTGGAGTTCTGAACTTGCATTTATTTTATTCTCCTGTTTTTGAGTTTGTGCTAGTTGAAAAGGAACAATAGAAAATACTTTATTTTCGTTATAAAGTTTGAGCATTTCTTGAGTAACTTTTTCCCAATATAATTGGTCTACTTTTTGTGAATGCCCAAAAGGTTGTAGTAAACGATTTAAACACAGTACCAACCACTCACCATCTGCAAAAAATTCACCCAATATTTCGCGATTATAAATCCACATATGCACACAAGATGCTGCTGCATGTAAAGCACAGTAATTTTTCGCTATTTCAAATAATTCTGGTGACTGGTCGTGACCAAACTCAAATGCTGAATTAGCAATTTGTTCATCGTGAGCGTTTACTTCTGCAATAACACACTCAGTCAGTGCAGTAATTTGCTCTAAAACTTTAGTGTTTAAATTAGCAGCTTTTAAATCTTTTAACTGTTCTAACGCAATTTCTAATCCTTGTAAAGCATCATCAGCACCCCGCCCTACAATTTCCAGTTTTTCTGGTTCAAAAGTAGGCAATTGTTTATCCAAGGAAAAGATGATTTCTAGACGAGATTTAATTCCTTCCATCTTAGCAGAATTCCGTCGAGAACGATTTTTTGTTAACTGACGGAACTGTAAAATTAGAGCATGCAAATTAACAGTTGTACTGCCATCAAATACACTAATAATTGAATTATCTCTCAGCACTTTTTGGAATATTCCCCAGTCATGTTCTTCCCGCATATAAAAGCGAGAACCTAACACTGATGAAATATTATTAATCATTGTTTCTAACTGAACAGTAACAAAATATTTCACCACTGCTGCCCAAACACTAAATTGCTGAGGAATAACATGAAATCCTCTTGCTGCTCCAATAGTTTCACAATCACAAATTAATAGGTCTAAAAAAGCATCTACCAGAATTTTCCTAGGTTGAGGAATGTCAAAAACTGTTTTATTGTAAATAACCCGATTAATAGCAAATTTTAACGTAGTTCTTAAAGCTGTATCTGCTGCTCCATGAGAAAAAGCTGCACATAAAGTTCGAGTAATTTGAAACCCTTTCAAAGCTACTTCTAGACCTGCTCCTTCCCCTTTTATCAACATATCTTCGGGAACAAAGCAATCCTTAAAACCTATCCCACTCATATCAGAAGCTCGAATTCCGTGAGTCAGAATTTTCGGTAAATTGTAGTAATTATCTGGGTCTAGTCGGCTTTTTTCTACCATAAACAAAGACAGCCCCCTAGCACCCCCATCTTCTTGGTCAGTCTTTGCTAATATATAAGATACTCCAGAAATAGTCGCACGATTTATCGGCCACTTTTCCCCATTCAGTAGATAACCTCCAGGAACTTTTGTTGCGGTCAAATCTCCACCAATGAGGTCAGCACCATGTTCCTTCTCTGAGTAACCAAGGCACATTGTCCCATGTTCATCTTTAATATAAGTTGCTAACTTTTGCTTTTGTTCCTCCGTACCTGCCATCCAGGTAAGAAAAGACCAAAACATAGTAGTAAAAGCAATTCCAATTGTTTGGTCGCGCCTACACAAAACTCTAACAAAGGCCACAAACTCTTCAAAAGAAGTAAACTCTCCCCCACAATTAACAGGGATATAGTAATGTTGTAGCTTCCAATTATAGAGCCATTCAACTTCCTGATGTGGAAATTCTTCACTCTCATCAATTTCAATGACTCTCTTGAAAGACATTGTACTGTCTGGATTTTCTGGATCGCCAAGAGAGCGCTCTAATTCTTCAGCTACCCAATATTGCTTGAGTTTATCCATGCTAAATCTCCTAAATTTTTTGTATGGGCGAATGCCATTCGCCCCTACGGGCTACTTTTCATTTGGGATGCTAATGACTCAACTTCTTCTTGTAACTTTCGATACTTGGAGGTTAGTTGAGGATTTTCACTCCAGTCAGATATCACGTCCAGGGTTCCGGCCATAAAATTGGAACGACAAGCACGACGTTGAATCTTGCCACTAGCAGTCTTGAGAATATTTCCTGGTTTAGCCAAAATCACAGCATAAGCTTGTAATTCATGGTCCTCTGAAACAGCTTGGCGGATATCATTGATGACTTTCTCCGTATCCAAATCTTGAGTGCGACGTTCTACCTCTTGAACAATAACTAAATGTTCATCACCCCTAACTTCCACTGAAAAAGCAGCACCATAATCTGGACGAAGTGCCGGGTGAACCTGTTGTACTGTCCACTCAATATCTTGGGGATAGTGATTTGTACCTCGGATAATAATTAAATCTTTAATCCTACCTGTAATATACAACTCCCCATCTTTCATAAATCCCAGGTCCCCAGTCCGTAAGAACGGACCTTCTCCACTATCTTTGATGTAAGCTTGGAATGTTTCTTTGGTAACTTCCGGACGTTCCCAGTATCCTTGAGCTACACTGGGGTCCGATACCCAAATCTCTCCCACTTCATCAGTAGCACATTTTGCTAAAGTTTCTGGATTGACAATAGCTACCTGAGTTTCACAAACTAAGCGACCACAAGATGGATAAGCTCTTACCCCTGTTGCATCGGGAGAAACTTTGACAATTTTATTTTTTTCTACTAGAGCTGTTGCATCTATAGTGCAAAGTACCGGTTCTGTGAGTTTAGGTTTAGCTGAAACCAGTAAAGTATCTTCTGCCAGCCCATAACATGGAGCAAAAGCATTCCAACGAAAACCACAAGCTGAGAAAGTCCCGTAGAAACTCTCCATAACTTTTGGGTTAATAGGTTCCGCTGCATTACCTGCTGCTTCCCAATTACTCAGGTCCAAAGTAGATAGTTGTTTTGGCTTAACTCGTCGAACACAAAGGTCATAAGCAAAGTTAGGTGCTTGAGAGTGGGTCGCTTTATAATTTGACAGAGCTTGCAGCCATCTCAGAGGTTGCTTCACAAATGAGAATGGGGACATTATGTAGCATGGAGTTCCGTTGTATAGGGGTTCCATCATTCCTTCCACTAACCCATAATCATGGAAGAAAGGCATCCAGGTAATAGTTTTGCTTTCTGGCGTGTACCCACAAGCTCTCTGTAGATAGCCTAAGTGATTAATCAAGTTTTTGTGGGTCAGCATTACCCCTTTTGGAGTAGAAGTAGAACCAGAGGTATACTGCAAATACGCTAGTGTATTGCCAGTAATACCAGGATCTTTCCATTCCTGAGCTATTTCTAGATCGACAGATTCAGTATCTATCCAGCGCATAGTCTCGAACTCAGGAAATTCATCAGCCACCTCTTCCACAAGAGAAATAATTGTGGCCGTTGTCATAACTATGGAAGCTTGAGCATCTTGAACGATCGCTCTAAGTCTAGGCAAAGTTCGTTTGAGACGACCTGCTTCTGGAGGAGGTACTGGAATTGCGATAACTCCAGAGTATAGACAGCCACAAAAAGCTGCTATTGCTTCTAGTCCTTGTGGATAGAGTAGTAAACCTCGCTCTCCTTTGACTTCATTTTTCTGTAAAAATGCTGCAATAGCTCGTACTCGATGCTCTAGTGAAGCATAGGTAAAGTTTTCCCCTTCTTTTTTGCCGTCAACCAAAAAAGTGTATGCTAGCTTTTCCGGTTGTTCTGCTGATAAAGTCTGAAGTAGGTTTATTAGGGTGGAATATTTCACTGTCTCACTCATTAGAATAGGACAAGTATTGGCTCATTATTATATATTCAGATATTATTTAGTTATCTGGATTGGACTTAGGATTTTACTTGAGATTATTTACCCTGAGTCATACACTTATTAGAATGTAATTTTAGTGACATTTACTTGTTTTGCTTAAGCCTCAAAGCTTGAGAAAGCGCTACAATAAGTGGGTTTTTAACTATGAGAGGGTAATTTTTTTTACTACACCCTTAGCCAATTTGTTTTATTCTGGCATAAGTTGATTGATGATGGCAACTTTTCGGTTGCTTCTTTACGGAATCTTTAAGTAATTCGGATAGGATTGCATGGAATTTTATCCTAACTTTATATTCTGTACGCCATTTTAGTTATCAGTTATCATTACCAACCGCTGTTTGCGCAGTATGACCTAGGAAATTCAGAGGCTGAAAATAATGAAGCTTACTTTTTTTATCCCCTTAAAAGGCTATGCTTTATAAACATCTTTCTTAACACAAAACTTGACAAAAGATAGAGGTTATGTACTAGCCATTCAATGGGTATTTCGGAGAGTAAACGTATTTAATTAGAGATTTTTTCTCCCCATCCCCCATCTCCCCATCCCCCCATCTCCCCATATACAGGGTTTCAGGAGTTCCTTATAAGGGATAGCTTAAAGGAGGCTTAAGACCCTCTTTTTGGTCAAATTTTAATACTATAAAATAGTACGGCAAGGGCAAAAATGGTGAAATACTTAACTTAAGCTTCCAAATCAAAAAATCTAATTGAACTGAAAGTAGGAGAGCTGTTAAGTTTGGCGAAGTAAGGAGGAGTCCAAAAATTCAGGGCTATTTCATTCTTGATAATCACCTGGGTGTGGAAAGCGTGGGAGGTTTGGGGACCCATCCCAAACCCCTCCTGGGAGGGGAATGTAGGGAGTGTAGAAAAAAACTACAACCATAAGGGTTGAATTAACTGTTTAGGGGTTCGATCTTTCCCATATCCTCCACCAACCTATACCTCCCAAACTCACTCCCCAAAAACGTTTCACCCTTAATGAAACAGCCCTGCCAAAAATTGGAATTTGATTTTTGTTATTTCCTTTTCCTTAATACTTGGTCAATCACCTAGATATTTTAGATTGTAGAGAATGATATTGGCTTTGTTGAGAATTTATAATTATTCCTAAGCAAATATTATCTATAATTTGATGAGTTGATGAGTTAAAGTAAAACTTTTTTTCCGATGAATCATTACAACGATAATAACTTCAAAAAAAATCCCGAAGTAGAGGAGGGATATGTATCAAGTTTACAGAACTCTCTATCTAATATTTTCAAATCGCTTCAAGGTTTTTATTCCCAAATTTTAAAATGGTTTCAAGAACTTCCTCAATGGGCAAAAATTATAAGTTTAATCGTTATTCCTCTATTCATAATCAAGATATTAGAGGCTATTATTAGTTTAGTTTCTTTGTTAATTACTATAGCTGTGTTTGGAGGTTCGATATATATAGGATATAAATTTTTATTCTTACCTAATTATTCAGAAACAGGTAAAAATGAAAGTGAAAAATAGAAATTAATTGTGATTATTGTGGCATTATATTGATAATTAATAACTCAAAAATATAGGTAAATTGATACATTAAAAATATATAAGTTTAAAGATGAGTATTAGATTTATTGGCAGTATTAATCTGACTTAAATTTGCTCAATTAAATTAATTCTAGTATTTACCTAGTAGTGTTAAAGAAAGTGTCAAAGCATTAGTTTGACCACAAAAGAATAATAGTATATAGTATTTCTGCGATCGTTTACCAACACTGTATGAATTGATTACAGTTTTTATCTGTTAACAAGATTTAGACATAACAGATAAGTTTGGAAAGTATGGGAAATATAGATATAGAACCAGTTTAAATGTAATATTAGCTCCTTATTTGTTCCTAGTTAGGAAAGTAAAAAAAAAGGGTGAAAACAGGTAGCCTTAATAGTAATACCATACTTACGGTGCAAAATAACAAAATAATTAGTCTAAAAGTTGAGAATACGAGAATAAGCACATCAATATGACAAGCCCAACTTTTGGTTCAGATATCTCAGATATCAATAATAGTAATAATCCCGAGTCATCGTGGCAGCCAAAATCCAAGCAACTACCTATATGGGTCCGTAGATGTGGTGCTTGGACTACCGAAGTATCCCTGGTTGTGCTTAGTGGAATAATTCCATTTGGCCTTGGTCAATTGGCTAATAATATCGGCACCAAATCTGTTCCTCTTAACCCAGTAGTAGCAACGACCACAGAAGCAATTGCCAATACTTTAGCAATTCCTTTACGAAACCGTTCTCAGAAAGTAACGCCTCCTGCTAATTTATTTTGGTCTGTAGCATTATTTGCTCCTGTCACAATTGTAGGTTGGCAGTTATTTTTGTTAGCCAGAACAGGTCAAACATTGCCTAAGCGTTGGTTTGAAATCAGAGTTGTCACAGCTTTAGGAACTTCTCCAGGCTGGAGAAAAATCCTTGTCCGTGAAGGCTTTGGGAAGTGGGGACTACCTATGGGAACTGCCTACTTGGTTTGGTATCTAACTGGGGCATTTCCTTCTTTGACCATTCTCTCGGCATTATCAGGATTAGCATTACTAGGCGATCTTTATTTTATTCGTTTCAATAAGCTACGTCGCGCAGGACACGATCGCTTAGGAGACACTTTTGTTGTAGATGCCCGTTCTGGCCAATTAGATTCTAATCCTTTTAATTTTATCGATTCTCAGACACAAGCTTCTACAGCAGCAATTGTTACTACTCACAAAAAATCAGAAAGTTTTCATCTTTGGCCTTGGATACGAAAAAATCCAGGTATGACTTTACTGATGATAACTGGTGTAGGTCTGGTCTCGGTTTTGGGGACAATTTTTGGAACTCAAGTTTATATTCAAAATCAAGCAAATTCCCGGAGTTTAAACAACAAGATAATGATATGTTTCTGGCTCTTGTGAATAAGTTGTCCCTGACTTCGGCTAAAACTCAGCAACGACGAGTGGCAGTTTTAGCTTTGGGTTCTACGAAAGATCCTCGTGCCATACCATTGTTAGTGGATTTGTTGGGGCAAGAAAATGAACCAAGTATACTTGATGGAATTCAACAATCTTTAGTTAGTGCTGGACCAACGGTAATACCGGAACTACGTCACTTAAATCAAGCTATCAAAAATGATCTAGATTCTCTCAGTTATGGAGGCAACTCTCAAGAACAGCTTTTAGTATCTCTGCGACTACGAGCAACTCAAAAGGCGATCGCTAAAGTTCTCAAAGTTTACAGTGGGTCGGTTAAAGAGGCTGACTTAAGTGGGGTTGATTTAGGCCAGAGAACTTCTGGTCCGGCGAGCTTTACTTTGATATTAGAAAATACTGATTTGTCTGGAGCGAAATTTAGAGGCGCTATTCTTAATCAGGCTAGTTTTAAGAATAGTCGCTTTTATGGACCAGGAAAAGATAATCGCTTAGGGACTTTTGATGATTTGATTGCTGATTTGAGTGGAGCAAATTTGATAGAAACGAATTTAACGGGTGCGGTATTTGGCCCAGTGGTGATGAAGCGTGCAGACTTATTTAGAGCAATTCTAAATAAAGCAAAAATGCCTGATTCGGTTCTGACAGAGGCCAACTTAAGCAGCGCTAAGTTAATTGAAACTGATTTACAGCGAGCAGATTTAACAGAAGCAAGTTTGACTGGTGCAGATTTAGGAAGTGCTAATTTATCAGAAGCTAATTTACGCAGAGCTCATTTAAGTAAAGTTAAGGCTGAAGGAGCTAACTTTCAATCATCTAATTTAATGGAGTCTAATTGGCAAGGAGCAAATTTATCAGGAGCAAACTTCAGTAGAACTAATTTAAGAAAAGCAGATTTGAGTTTAGCCCAACTAACTAATGTTAATTTTCGGAATGCTCAACTACAGAATGCTAATTTACGAAATGCTGATTTGAGTTTGGCAGATTTACGAGGAGCAAATTTGAGTGGAACTGATTTAAAAGGAGCTAAATTAGTAACTCCAAAACCAGCTCAATTAGATCAATTTTTGGCTAGTCCACTTGATACATTCAAATCCGATCATTTAAGAGGTGTTAATTTTAATTTTGCCAAAAATTTAGACCCTAATCAAATTAATTACATCTGCAAACAGGGGGGAATTCACGAGCAATGTATGAATAATTAGGGCTTGGTGAAAAAGTATGCATCGTAGGGGTAGGAGTCAGGAGACAGGAGACAACCCACCCCTAACCCCTCCTGGGAGGGGAGGGGAAGACAGGAGAAATAGGAATGAGGGAGGAGGTAGGAGTAAGAATTGTTCCAAGATTGTTCTGCCCAAATCTTGACCAAAATCAGCTCCTAATTGAACCATTACCACCTAAAACCTCGCACTTTTTGATACTTAAAAAGGCACTTACCTTTATCTGTAAATACTTTTAGATTTAATCAGCAAATCCTAATTAGGGTTTGGTGAAAAAGTATGCATGGTAGGGGTAGGAGTCAGGAGTCATAATTCAGGAGGAACTGGAAATTTAGAAGAGGTAGTTGGATGTATTTATCTCTTGATTTTTCTGTAGTTATTCTGCCTTTTATCCTAACTTTGCTATTCATTCTGACTTTCTAACTTCTAAATTCTGAATTCTGATTGATTAATAAGATAAGTTATGAACTAACAAATGGCATCGAAGCTATTCATTCTAACTTCTGAATTCTAACTTCTAAATTCTAACTTCTGAATTCTAACTTCTAAATTCTAACTTCTGAATTCTAACTTCTAAATTCTAACTTCTAAATTCTAAATTCTAAATTCTAAATTCTAAATTCTAACTTCTAAATTCTAAATTCTAAATTCTAAATTCTAAATTTTGACTTTTGACTTTTGACTTTAAAAAATGAGAAACCCTAATTATTTTCAGGGCTTCTCATCAACTAAACTAATTAAATATTTTATTTCAGAAATTAAACTGCTACTGCTTTTTAGTAGTCGCAGCTAATTCTCCACTAGCATATTTAGCAGCAAACTCATCCAAAGTGTGAACCTTAATTTTGCTAGCATTACCAGCAGTACCAAACTGTTGATAACGGTCTAGACATACTTGCTTCATGTACTTGATAGAAGGCTTCATAAAGTGACGAGGGTCAAAGTTAGAAGGATCTTTGGCAGCAGCTTCACGAATAGCAGCAGTAATGGCCAAACGGTTATCAGTATCGATGTTTACCTTACGAACACCACTCTTGATTCCTTTTTGAATTTCTTCTACAGGTACACCATAGGTTTCTGGAATTGAACCACCATATTGGTTGATCATTTCCAACAAGTCTTGAGGTACAGAAGAAGATCCATGCATAACCAAGTGAGTATTGGGTAGGCGACGGTGAATTTCTTCAATACGACTAATAGCTAGAATTTCTCCTGTAGGCTTACGGGTAAACTTGTAAGCACCATGGCTAGTACCAATAGCAACTGCTAGAGCATCTACTTGGGTACGTTCTACAAATTCTACTGCTTCATCTGGGTCTGTCAAAAGTTGTTCGCGAGAAAGGACGCCTTCTGCACCATGACCATCTTCTTTGTCGCCCATACCAGTTTCTAGAGAACCTAAGCAACCTAATTCTCCTTCGACACTTACACCAATGGAGTGAGCAACTTTAACTACTTCAGCAGTAACATTAACGTTATATTCAAAGCTAGCAGGAGTCTTAGCATCTGCCTCTAGAGAACCATCCATCATTACGCTAGTGAAACCATGGCGCATAGCAGAATAGCAAGTAGAGGGTGCATTACCATGGTCTTGATGCATGGCGATGGGAATATGAGGATATGTTTCTACAGCAGCAATAATTAAGTGACGTAGGAAAATTTCACCAGCATATTTGCGTGCCCCACGAGAAGCTTGGAGAATTACAGGACTGTCTGCTTCATCTGCTGCCTGCATAATGGACTGAATTTGCTCCATGTTGTTGACATTATATGCAGGAATTCCATAACCGTTTTCTGCTGCGTGGTCTAATAATAACCGCATTGGTACGATAGCCATACCTTGTCCTCCTATATTTTTTGTTATTAGCCGATCGGTAAATTTGATTTACTTAAGTTTAAATCTTACGACAATATTAAGACAAAATGAAGATTCTGTCTATCTATACTTTTTTATTTATTTATCTCAACGTTGGTTGGAGGCCCGCACTGTCCATCCTCCCTAGCTACCCTTTGAAAGCTATGTTTTACCCACATCTGTTGAATTATTTGCAGGATAGGGGTTCTGAGGGATAGGGAGAGGATAGGGAAGTGGAGACAAACCCGCCATTTCTGATTCCGGACAGAGGTGGCTAAAAGTGAATCAGGAATGGGTGTGCCATTTGATTTCTAGCAGCGTTGCTACTATAACCATCTCCCTACACTCCCCTCTTTGGAGCAGGGCTGAGAGCTGATTTATCAAGTAAATATTAAGAGGATAAATGCTTTACAGTGTAAGGGTTTGAGACTATCTAAGCCCCCAGAACATAGTTTTCAGCAAACCCATGCTAGAAAGGAGTTTCAACTCAGTTTACAAATCAGCTCTAATTCATGGTGGTCAGAGAATATTTACCGAAATATTGTGGTTTAAAGCCTCCCCTTTTAAGGGGATAATAAATAAAAATTTTCATTATTAGTCAATCCTATCCGTTTTAAAGGAGAGGTAATTCTAAATTATAAATTCTAAATTATAAATTCTTGAAAACCCTATATTTTTTGAGCCCTGTACTTCCAACACTTCCCACACTTCCCACACTTCCCACACTCTCCTCCTTTTTTCTAAGCGTGACAATAAATTGACCCTGCCTCTTTGGAGGGGTTAGGGGTGGGGACCCACCCTCACCAAACTCTTGATCTAATTAGGGTTTGCTTATGGAAAGTCTTTTTGCTGGGGTAGGAGACAACCCACCCTAACCCCTCCCTGGAGGGGAAGACAGGAGACAGGAGAAATGGGTCGGGAGCGAGGAGGTATGGAGTAAGAATTGTCCCAAGATTGTTCTGCCCAACTATGAGCCTAAAATACGCTCCATGCATGAGCATGAAGAGCTGAGGGGGGCACACTTTTAAAGGCACCAAAAGACACTTGTCTTTATATGTCAATGCTTTTAAATTTAATCAGCAGAGCAATAATTAGACCGATGCTATCAGATTTGCTATGAGGGGGTGTGTTGGAGTGTTTTTCAACCCTTTTCCTGTATTGCCTCTACTCAACTCCCGACTCGTAGCTCAAAAATTTTTACTCGGGCTAATATTCCATAAGGCTTCTATTAATATAAAGGCAAAATATTCATAGAGCAGGGTTTAAGCTCTAAATTAATAATTTTTAAGTTTTTAATATTAATGGGTCGCCCGGGATTCGAACCCGGAACAAATCGGTTAAAAGCCGAGTACTCTACCGTTGAGCTAGCGACCCTTCTAAATTTTGTCTTATTTCACACTTCCACTAAATATAGCATAGTCATAATTAATATTGCAATACCTTTCAGAAAAAAATTTGAGATTTTGTGAAAAATTTATGGACAATTTAGTTATTTTCTATGCATTATGAACTTCATAGCGAATGGACAAATCAACACTAAACTATATGATAGTCCTAAAGATTTAAGAATATTCATTATTGACTTCTCCCTCGACTAAAGTACGAGGGATTCTAAGCAGTTGTTCCAAATCGGGTTAAAACCACGATTCTGAACGACTACTAGCTGTCACTAGTCTCTTTTTCTAGTGGGAGTAGTCAAAAACCCCCTAAACGCTCAGATAGGCTGAATATTTCACCTACATTGCACTTACTTTCGCGCGTCGCTTTCGTGAGTGGTTGCCTATACCAGTCTGGCAGATTCAAATAGCTACTTCAGCTGCGTTGCTTGCCTGTCCCCTGGAACTTTACCCGAATCAATCGGTTAGTTTCCTACTGGCTGGAATTTCACCTGTACTAGCTTCAGATCAACACTATCAACCTTGTTCCTACTCGCTTGTTGTCATTATAGCCAAAAACACGGGGTTAAAACCCCTCTGTGTCATTCAACCCGGGATAAATCCGCGTGGCTTTCTGACTGATTCTCTGTAAAATCATTACTTGTTTACCATTTTAAGTATATCATATCAAGTATCACAAAAATGTTGCAGTGAGTCTAACTACCATTTCACATGAAGCTCCAGGCTCTAAATCAATCAAGCGATCGCCTGTATTTAGAGAATTTGGAGGAGCTGTCCATGGTTCTAAGCAATAAAATTCTTCATTTTTAACTGTCCAGAATGCCATAGTTGAATAAGTAGATGTATAACTCAAAATAATCTTTAGACCACGGCTTTGGTCGTAAACGGTAGTGGCCAAGCCTGTTAATTTTCCAAATATTGCATCTACTTCATCTTGATTAAGGTCAAATTTACCATCATTATCGTGGACTTTTCCTGTTTTTGTTTCCACATATTGCATTGAAGGGATATCAAAGCGAAGCTGATGCTTATTTGGAGCAAAAAAATAAGGATGTAGCCCTGTCGAAAATTGCATCCTTTCTGTATTGCTCAAATTGGTGTAAACTTGGAATATTTCTAGAGAATTACCTTTTACTCGATAAGTAAAAGTTAACTTAAAATCGAAGGGATAAACAGTTTTTGTTAATCTATTACTGGTTAAAACTAGAGTTATTGAAGCCCGGTCTTTAGTAGACTTTTCTATGACTTCCCAAGGTAGTTCTCGTGCAAATCCATGTTGTTTGAGAAAGTAATTATTACCATTATATTTATATATATTATTCGGCAAGTTGCCACAAATAGGAAACAGGATAGGTATACCACCTCTTACTATTAATTCTGGATTTTCCAACCTTTTGGAATCAAAATAAAGTAGCTCCTGATTATTAATACACCAACTTGTAATTATTCCTCCTCTCTCTGGAATGACATTTATACTAGAATTAAATCCTAAATCAGAGAGGGTATAAGTTTTGTATTGTTTTTGTTGAAGTGCGATGGCAAACACAGTTTTTAATTCAGGAATTGATTATTTAATATTGGGCATTGGGTGATGATAACTAGAAATAAAAATCAACTTGCTTGGTGATTTGCCCAATAATTATTTAAACCTCTAGTTTTTATATGATTAAAGTATAGTAATTTCCGAGAAACCATCAATTTTTTTAGATAGTATTTTCATTTTGCACTTTATTCTACATCATTGTATACCTCCTATTTTTAGCAATCTATCCACAGGAATAATTGAATAGAAAAAACAGAGTATGTAGCCATAACTATTATAGTTATTCATGTTTGTATGATTTTAATTAAATTCTTAAACGTGGCAACTCAATAAAAGGTTCCTTGATAAAAGGTTCTTTGATAAAAGGTTCTATTGCTTCTTTAGCAGTTGCTTCAGGATTCAATATTGGTGGTAGAGGAAAACTATTCTGACTATCTACACCTACTTCTCCTTCAGGCAAATTCTGAGGAGCGTCAATGGAGTTTTGCCCATTTTCTGTACTTCTAGGTGGTAACTCAGGTAAAGTAGGAGTTGATAAAGTATTAGAATTCGGTCTATTTGAATTAGAATTATTACCAGCAAACTTTACAGAA
>NZ_BLZO01000010.1 GCF_014132355.1 Okeania sp. KiyG1 | reverse complement strand
TTGATTTTCACGTCTATGTCTAATGGACCTCGCAGGCAAAGTAAAATTTAATTTTTTTCTTCTACGATATATTTTATTTTTTTGACTTCTGTTATTAAATCTAATTAATAGAAGAGTACTATAGCTTCAATCGGGAAATGTGAATTAAAGGGGTGCATCTCAATGCGTGAATAAAGCCAAAAATTTATCGCTTTTAGGCAACAGCTCCGAAAGGCAACAGCTCGGAAGGGAATATATAGGAAAAAAGTATTTTTGCAAATAAGAAATGCACCCAATTAAAGTAGTCTTTTTACTCCTTGTTTTAGCTATTTCCTCAAGGCTCAGAATTATAAGTCTCAGAATTATGGAAATGGCTATATATTACAGTAGGAAACAGGCAACATGAAACAGTGGGAAAAACGTTTCCTCTACCTATCAAGAAGAAAAAAATCCTTTTTGTCAATCCTTTTGTTTTAAGGGGAAGTAATTATTAATTATTAATTATTAATTGTTAATTATTATTTGCTACCAGATTTGATATTATGCCAAAAACTACCTCAATTAAATTAATTATTTCAGCTATAGGAATTATTGGCTTTATTTTTGCACCTCAACCCAATTTTACTGAACAAAATTCTTCTACTACCCTTGCTCAAATACCATCATCAAAACCTAGTAGACTATCCCAAGAAGTTCTACAAGAACTAACTCAATGTGTCAGAGAAATAGTTAAACCTACAGAAGCATCTTTAGAAACGTTACAAGTAGCTTCTATGCAATGCACAATGAGAGTAATAATGTTAGCTCCAGATGGTACATTTCGCCCAGATGCTAATCAAAGAATGGAAGCTTTATTAGAAATAAGTGGAGCTAGTGTACCAGAAATTCTGAGTCAAGGAAAAGCTACTGTCAAGCTTGAAAAACTTACAAATAGTCAGGTATTTATTCTTCCAGTAACAGTGGCAGGGGAAACTAAAAATTTTTTATTAGATACAGGTGCTTCTAATACAATTATAGAAAGCAAAATAGCTCAAAATTTGGGTTTAGCAAGTACTCCTATTCCTAATAATTTATTATCTTATTTTGTTGTGGGTGATGACTGTTCAAATGTTAATGCTAATATCCATGCTTTACCTACGATAAAAGTTGATGCAGCTACAGTAAATGGTTTGCAAGGAATGGGTTTATCTAAAACAGCTATTCCTGGTAATTTATCAGGTGTTTTAGGTTTGGATTTTCTGAAAGGTTTTGATGTAATTATTAATCCTCAAATTTCCCAGTTGGAGTTACTACCTCCTTCTACTTCTGTTAATAATGCTATTCCTTTGATAGGTAGAATGGGAGTTATATTGGCTGAGGTAAAAATTAATGGTAAAGGACCTTTTCTGTTTCTATTAGATACAGGAGCAGATTTAATAGTTTTATCTCAGAATTTAGCAAATGAATTGGGAGTTGATATTGCTAATGCAGAAAAAATAGATGTCTTAGGATTTTGTGGTACTGAAATTGCTCAGAAAATAAAGTTGGATACTGTGAGTTTACAACAGTATGAAGTATCTCAATTAGATGGGATTATTATTGATAATCAAATTCTTGATTTAATAGGTATTGATGGGATTATCGGTCAGAATTTTCTTAATCGTTATCAACAACATTGGCGATTTGATAAGTCTAATAAGTTGGGATTTCCAGAAACAGGAAGTTTGCTTTTAACTCCTCTAGAGAATGATTAAATGTAGGAATAAATTAAGAAGGAAGAAGAAGAAGAGAAAGTTTTTGTTCTCTTCATCGGAACGGAATTCTATCGCGCTCTTATCCAGAAATGATATAGCATTTCTTAGGCTCATGAAATACACCTAATCTTTATTTCTTTCCTATTCCCTATTCCCTATTCCCTATTCCCTATTCCCTATTCAAAATAAGGAAGAAGAGGAGAAAGTTTTTGTTTTCGTCAGCGGAACGGAGTTATACCGCTAATTATCAGGAAATGATATAGCATTTCTTAGGCTCATGAAGTACATCTAATCGTAAGCATTCAGCTATCAGCAGTCAGCTATCAGCAATTAGTAATGAATAATTACTTCTGAGGTTTTGTCCAGGAACTTTGGTAGTAACTTTTTATTCTTTTTCAATTTCAAAGGTTGCTTTTACCTTCCCTAAAATTAATAGCTGATAGCTAATAGCTGATGGCTGAATGCTTACACCTAATCTTTATTTCTTTCCTATTCCCTATTCCCTATTCCCTATTCCCTATTCAAAATATTGTTCTTAATATCTCAATCAACTTAGCTTTTTATTCAGACTTTCAGCACAACTTTAATATTCTTAATTAATTATTAATTGTTTAAAATAGTCTAGTTGACAAAAAAAAAATCCTGTGATAGAACCAATAAACTCTTAAAAGCTGTTATACAAGATAAAATAGTACAGAAATAAACAAACAATAAATTGGGAGGCAAAACCTAAGATGAGTTTATTAAATAAGGTTCTTGGAGTTTACAATGCAAATCGAATGGCATTCTCACAACAAGAAGCAATAGCTGCTATTGCAGTATCTGCCATTGCCTCAGATGGTTATCTTTTAGACCAAGAAACAGAAAGAGTTATAGTACTTTTGACGCAAATGGAAATGTTTAAAGGCTATTCAGAAAAACAGATTACAAGTATGCTAGATAGATTGCTCAATTTACTCAGTGAAAAAGGTATGAATAATTTAGTTGCTATAGCTAACGATGCACTGCATCCAGAATATAAAGAAACAGCATTTGCATTAGCTATCGATCTAATTCTAATAGATGGAGTTTTTTCTGGTAAAGAACAAACATTTTTAACTCGTTTGTGTCAGATATTGGAAGTGCCTGTAGAGAGAGCTTCAGCAATTTTTCAAGCTCAGTCAGAAAACTATCAGGAGACTAAAAAAAAGTCTAGAAAGTACAGAAATAATCAAAATTATGAAAAGTAAATAAAATTTGGTTATTTACTATTTGTAAAAAATCACAAATTTATTGAGAGATAAAAATTTTTGACTATGAAAATTTAGACTTGAATTAATTAATGGTGAACAGTTGTCAGTTATAGTAGAAGGAAGAAGGAAGAAGGAAGAAGGAAGAAGGAAGAAGGAAGAAGGAAGAAGGAGAAATCTTGCGTTGTCTGAGTTTTAAGCTTTTTATATGTCCGCGCCCTTTGCTTCGACTGCTATATCTTCCAACATTGGGCTAAAAAAATTCATTTCCTTTAGCCGATAGTACCTATACTAATCCACCCCAAACACTTAATATCAAATGCGTTTAACTAGCAAAAAAAATCGTCTATTGGAGTTGTTGGAAAAAGTGAACTGATAACTGTTAACTGATACCAAATTTATCAGAAGTTGCATAGAATAATATATTTAAAATTGAGTGTAGATTGAGATAAACAAGTTATACCAAATTGATAAATATTTGCTACAAATAGCTAGGATATTTCTTAGGAGTCAACCCACTCTTAACCCATCCCAGGAGGGGAAGTCAGGAGGACCGAGTCAGAATGAATAGCTTTAATACCAGTTTTCAGGTTGAAAATCATTGCTTTTTGTCAAAAGACATATCCTGCATTTATCTTTTTATATAGAATCCGGTTATATAATATATGTTGATAATTCTATAATTACTTCAATTTCCCCTACTCCCCTACTCCCCTACTCCCCTACTCCCCTACTCCCCTACTCCCCACCCCCAAATATATGATAAGTATTCAACCGGATTTGATATTATTCCTCTTACTATTCGTAACATTCTTTTTTCAAATTGGCATTATTGAAGAAGGCAGAAGGCAGAAGGAAAAAATAATTCTGTGCCACCTCATACCGTTTCACTAAAGTCAGAAGTCAAAAATCAGAAGTCAGAAGTGATATTTTATCCTACATTCCGCACCTCAAAAATGTAGTATATTAAACTAGCGATTTAACCCACATTCCGCACTTCAATTTGTAACATAAAAATTAGTATAAAATCCGTAGCTTGCTTAAGTATTTATACTATATAAATTATCTTCATTTACCTCAATCGAGAGTCAAATTCTCAGATTACTTATGGCAGCATAAACACTTACTGAATCCTTGACTCCTATTGACCACTATAATTTACTTCTTACTTACTTCCTTCTTAATGCATGACTTTTGAATGCATGACTTTTGACTTATTTTTTATACTAAATTTTGTGGTGCGGAATGTGGGATTTAAAGCCTTGCCTGATAATAATTATGAATTTTATAGGTAAAAATAGATATTACCGAATAATTAATAATTAATAATTAATAATTAATAATTAAATAATTCTGGTTTAAAGCCTCCCCTTTTCAGGGGAAAAAAGCGGTCGAGGGATGGCGAGGTCCCCTCGCCATATCCAATCGACCAAGAGAAGAAATAATATTTCCTTATATTCAATCAAGGATGGTTTTAACCAGAGGTAATTATCAATTATCAATTAATGAAATAAGCTATTGATATTTATTATTATTAATAATAGAGGCTGAAATTCACCTTCTTCGTCAAAGAACATCTTGAAGTGCGGAATGTGGGTTTTAGGTAATTAAAACCTCTACTCTACAGTAATTTCATCTTCTTATTTGACTTCATCAGTTACCAACTATTTGTGACATTTTTAAGTGAATTGGTATCAGATAAAATTTGGTATAAGACCTAAAACCTACGACCTACGACCTAATACCTTGATAGGTAATAATTTTTTGGTAAGCCTGAATAGTTTGTGTAGCGATCGCTTCCCAACTATAACTTTTTCTAGCTAACTCTTTAGCATTCAAACCTCGTTGTTTTCTTTCAGCTTCATTTTGCAAAGCTGACTTAATTAAAATAGCCATATCCTCTATTTTGCAACTACCAACCCAACCTGCTTTTGCATCTGCTACATCTTGACAAATATGAACTCCATCGGAAATAACTACTGGTGTACCTGCCACCATTGCTTCTGCTACTGCAATACCAAAATTCTCATAATAAGAAGGCAAAACAAATACATCAGCAACCTGTAATAAACTTGCCTTAATTTCCCCTGTAACAAACCCCGTTATTTTTGTACATTTAGCAAGAGGTGAAGTCTCTATTTGTGACCGAATTTTTGCTTCATAATTAGGGTCTTGAGGATTAGCACCTGCTAAAATAAATTGAAAATCTATCCCTTCTGCTAATAATTGTTCTAAAGCTGGTAATAATAAATCTAGCCCTTTTTTAGGTTCAATTCGAGACATAAATAAAATTATGGGATGTTTAATTTCTATCCCTTGAGATTGAAGATAATTAACTAACTTTTCATCCTGAATATTATCTGGGGGATTAACACCCAAAGGAATTACTAAATCTCGTGTCGATAAACCAAATCTTTCAGAAACTTTTGCCTCCTCTAAACTGGTAAAATGAAGTGCTGCAGCATGAGCAATATTCCGCTTTTCTAACAAAGAAACATAAACTTTTTTGAGTAATTTTTTTTTCTGTAAATCAGCCGGGTCTAAAGTACCTAAAGGTCTTAAAATATAGGGTAAATTGTTAGCTCTAGCCACAGTAGCAGCCATAGTAGTTACTGGTGAAAAAAGAGCATGAATATGAGCTAAATCAAATTCAGAAGCGTGTTGATTTAACCATTGTAATAACTTCAGAGAAAATTTATAACGACGGAATGGAGAACAACGAAAATAGCGAATTTGATAACCATTTTGTCTAACAGGTTTATCAAGAGGAACATCCAAAGGTGGTTGACCTATATCTCCATTAGAATCTGTAGTAAGAATAGTAACATCTATATTTTGAGCAGCAAGAGCAGTAGAAAGTCCTAATACCATTTGACTAGGACCGCCATAAACAAGAGAAATAGATGGTACTATCTGTAATATTCGCATAATTTTATTTAACTATATTTGATACTCTATCAGTATAAATCCCCATCAATTCTTTCTAGTAGACGCTCCACAGCTAAAACTGTGCAATAGATTGTTATTTCTAGCTGTCTTTATCTCCCCTACTCCCCTACTCCCCTACTCCCTAATGCACCATTTAAGGTGTGTCAGTCCAGTAGTAGGAAAATATCTACTTCCCTCTCTATTACCTATGCCGCAATAGTCATTTGCATTTTCTGAAGCGCATAACTTGAGAGTGTGTCATCGGAAAATATCTACTTCCCTCTCTATTACCTATGTCGCAATAGTCATTTGCATTTTCTGAAGCGCATAACTTGAGAGTGTGTAGTAGACGCTCCACAGCTAAAACTGTGCAATAGATTGTTATTTCTAGCTGTCTTTATCTCCCCTACTCCCCTACTCTCATCTAACGCACCCTGTTAGAAAATCAAAAATTAGCGATCGCCTGACATATTTCTCGTTCCATGAAAATTAATCAGGCCAAACATAAAAATCGAAAGTCCCCGCTAATTGAGTCAGCCACACTTACCGAAAAATTGGGTTTAAAGCCTCGCCCTTGTAGGGCGACTTTTTATTTTTATGTTAAGTCAATTGAATATATGTTATAGTGTTATTAGTTGCCGGGGGGCACTCGGAAACTCTAAACGGACGTGGAGGGAAGCGTTAGACTACCGCCAAGGAAGCAGTACCCTGTGTTAGCGACAGCTATGCGAAGCAAAGCGTCAACCCGCCGAGGAGCTATGGCTCAGTAGGAATCCCCGTGCCTTTAGGCCGGGGAGGATGTCAAGTCTGCCACGTGTGAAATTTTCTGCTGCATAGCAATTAATCACCCTCAGAGCATTGCAAGCTCCGCCATTGCCCTGACCGCACAAACGAGCTAAGTTCCTAGGACCACCTGCTTGATTAACCTGGCGCAAAAAATCACAGGCCCGGTTATTATTTCGCTGTCGGCAATAATAGTTAATCTGACCAATACCCGCTCTAGTCACAGTATTGACTAACCTGCAAGCTCTGTCATTTCCTTCTCCGCACAGCCTACCTAATCTCTCACAACTCCCAGTATTTCCTCCGTAGCAACTGTTGTAAAGATCGTTAAGTTCATTTGATCTTGCAGGTGATGATATGGACAGAACTGTAGTGACAGTCAGCACTGCCAAAAATATTTGTTTTATGCTCAATGACTAAACTTTCTTAATTTACTGTAACAATAGTAACAGAAATATTCTTTCCACCGAAGTAATCATTTATATTCTCCGAAGAAGAAGTCAGGAGTCAGGAGTCAGGAGACAGAATTTAGAAGAAAATCATAGCTGCAAGATTTTTTCACAAAGATAATTTTCTACAACAACAAAAATTATTTCTCTACAAGCATCAACTTATACTAATTCATAAACATTAATGCTGTACTCCCTCAAAATTTCAGTTATTAACTAATAAGTAAACTTCAATAATATTTTTAACAATTCTAGGCACAACCGTGAAGATATATTATTCCTAGAAACCCTACTCCCTAATTCCTACTCTCAAGAAGATGTAGTGAAGAATGCGCGATAAATAGTTTAATAAAGGATTAGGCAGTAATTCTAATATTTTAATCTTGGTAAAGAGAGAATTTTGAGAGCAAAACCTCTTCCTTCTTCCCTCTCTCCTAGATAATTAGAGCTTGCTTATGGAAGCTAGAAGTCAGAGGATATCTGAAAAGTTTTTGATACTGAATTTTGCCCCCCGAGCAAGCAAACTTTGGGGGGAACAAGAGTCAATTTGCTTGCTCTAGTCCCCCTTTATTAATCCCCCTCCCGTCCCCCTTGGAATCCCCCTCCCGTCCCCCGCAGGATCGGGGAAGCCAGATGTTGCTTCGCTTTTTGTTGAACGGGGGAAGCCAGAGGATGCTACGCTTTTTGTTGAAAGGGGGATGCGCGGGGGCTTGGATGTAGTAAATGGGACTTGTCAGACAACCTCTCAGGATAGCTGACGGTAATGAAGCTTTTTATATTCAATTTATCTCCAAGTTTATGGCTCTTATTGGCATCAATTTACTGAAATTTTCTGCTGAAATTCAAGAAAATTTCTTCACATAAAATGACCGAAACCATTACCTGTTCCCGTGTCTCCGCGTCCCCGTGTCTCCGCGTCCCCGTGTTCTACCCCCACTAGCCAATTTTTTCAGCAGACCCTAATTAAAACTTTCTTCCTCATGGCCTATGACTGCGACGAATTTTAGTGATTTGGTCTGCCATGTCCAAAATTGCTTCTGGCATATCTGGGCCTGTCAAAATTACATCTACATTACTAGGGCGTTTTTCTAGAAACTCTATTACTTCAATGTCTGGAATTAAGCCAAAATTAATTGCTACACTTAACTCATCAAGAACTACTAACTCATACTTTCCTTCATCTACAACCCTTTGAGTATAGTCCCACAAATCCAGTAGTGAATTTTTCTGACTTTCATCTATATCCGGCGTATCAATACAACCACGAAGACCACAACGAACCCAATCAAGATTTTGTCCTAGTTGCATTGGATGCTCATGTCCCTGGTGAATTCCTCCTTTGAGAAACTGTACAATCAACACAGGAGTTCCTTGGCCAGCTATCCTCAAAGCTTGAGCCATAACATCAGTAAAGAAATTGCGCTGACCACTTGTGAATACTTGCACCAGACCAGGAACAGTGTATGGTAAATCGCTAGGAATATTTAGAGAAGGGGTTTGTAGTTGTGCAACCATTATGAAAATTAAAATTGAGAAATCTATATTTTGGTAATATACTGAATTTTTCCAGTTTGTTAAGCTGGACTGAAACATTGCCCAAGGACAATACTTGTTTTACAATATATAGTGCTTTTTGTGATTCTACTACAAATTTAACACTATATATATGTCCAATTTAAAATAGGTAATCGGGAACACAAGAGTCACCGAATAGTTCTGAGTCCTCTATCCTGACTATGTTAGGAATACCAACTAGATACGGTCTCGGGGTCTCCCGTTATCATCTGCGATTTGACGGGAGGGGAATTGCCGAGAGTGTTCATGTAAGTAGGGGCGAATGGCCATTCGGCCCTACACCCTCATCATACATCACATGCATTGCAGTAATTGTGGTCACAAAGTACCATTAACTTTATCAGTTAGAACTCATTCTTGTCAGAAATGTGGAACAGTTTTAAATCGAGATGAAAACGCTGCAATTAATATTTTAAATAAAGGGTTAAACGAGGTGGGTATCATCTTGTCTGCTTGTGGAGGCTTAGGCGTTAGTCAGCCTGTGAGACAAGAAACTTCTTTATTTGAGAAGCTCCCGTTATAATCTTCGATTTAACGGGAGAGAACTTCACAACACTTCGTTATGAATTATGACTAAAGATACTAAATAGGTTATATATCTATTATTCTGAATTTTTGATAGATCAATTAATCCTTCTATTGTGACTAATTAAGTTGAGAGACTGTGAGACTAATAATTTTAGGTGGGCCAGGTGCTGGAAAAGGAACTCAAGCACAATGGTTATGTAATCATTTACAGATTCCTTTAATTTCTATTGGCGATTTACTCAGAGAGGCGATCGCTACTCAAACAACATTAGGCCAGATGGCGCAGCTTTATGTAGAAAAGGGGGAGTTAGTACCAGACCAAACAATGATCCAGTTTGTTCGTCAACGACTTTTACAGTCTGATGTTAGCCAGGGTTGGTTAATTGATGGTTATCCGAGAACTGCTTTTCAGGCGGAAGAACTAAATTTTTTATTAGATGATTTAGGGCAACAGCTAAACTGGGCAATTTATTTACAGGTATCTGAGGAGATACTTATGAATCGATGTCTACAGCGATCGCGTGCTGATGATGACCCAGAAATTGCCCGACGTCGGGTAGAGTTATTCTATGAGCGTACTATTCCTATTTTGGAATATTATGAATATCGTCAAAGATTACTCACTATTGATGGGGAACAACAAATTACCCAAGTCCAACAGCAAATATTACAGCAATTTCAAGAATTTAGAATTTAGAATTTAGAATTTAGAATTTAGAATTTAGAATTTAGAATTTAGAATTTAGAATTTAGAATTTAGAATTTAGAATTTAGAATTTAGAATTTAGAATTTAGAATTTAGAATTTAGAATTTAGAATTTAGAATTACCTCTTCTTATAAATTAAGAGGATTGGATCAAAGGATTTTTTTTCTTCTCTTGGTCTCATGGATATGGTTAGGAAACCCATCCATCCCACCCTACGGGAAGCTCCGCTTTTTCCGTTTGTCATGCTCGGCAAACATGTCGCGTAGCGTTAACGTAGTGGTCTGTCAAGTTTGAATTGATGGGTATTTCCAAATTGAAAAACTTATCAACCAAGACTTTTGAGAATTCATCACCCATCAAAATAGGTTTGACAGACCAGTAGTTATGCGCCAGCAAAACGACCGCTGTCTTGGTCGATTGGATATGGCGAGGGGACCTCGCCATCCCTCGACCGCTTTTTCTCCATGAATGGAGAGGCTTTATACCTGAATTTTTCGGTAATTCTCAGTAGTTTATTAATTAATCAATTTATAAATATTTATGTCTTGGCAACGTCCTGATGGTAGACAACCAGAGCAATTACGTCCTATAAGTTTTGAGTTAGATTATACTAAATTTGCCACCAGTTCTGTTTTAACTAGGTGTGGCAATACCAAGGTACTTTGCACTGTCACTATCCAACCAGGAGTACCTAAGTTTTTGGCAGATACGGGACAGGGTTGGTTAACTGCTGAATATAGAATGTTACCTGGTGCAACTCCCCAACGCCAACAAAGAGAATTTATGAAACTTTCTGGACGTACTCAAGAAATTCAAAGGTTAATCGGACGTAGTTTGAGAGCATCTCTAGATCTGAATTTATTAGGGGAACGTACCATCATTGTAGATGCTGATGTTTTACAAGCAGATGCGGGTACTCGTACTACTTCTATTACTGGGGGGTTTGTGGCAGTGGCGAATGCTATTAATAAGTTGATGCAGCAGGGAGAGTTGGAGCGATCGCCTATTTTGCATCAGGTTGCTGCTGTGTCAGTGGGGTTATTGGAGGGGAAAGAATTTTTGGATTTGAATTACACCGAGGATGTAGCTGCAGAAATTGATTTTAATGTGGTGATGAACGATCGACCTGCTTTAATTGAAGTTCAGGGAACAGCAGAAGCAGGTAGCTTTAGTCGTACTCAACTTAATCAAATTTTAGATTTAGCAGAAGCAGGAATTCAAGAGTTATTTGTAGCTCAACGTCAAGTTATATCATGTTCGGTTTGACATCCTCCCGACGCTGCTCTATGAGACGTAAGCATTTCCTCCGGAATGCTCCGCAAACAGCCGTCATACGTTATCAGCCAGCCTCCTCCGGAGGAACTGCGAACTTCAGCTATTGCTTTTAGTTTAGAATAAAAGCAATATTTAATTGTCTTACTACAAAAGTTGGTTCCCTAGCTCTTAAAGTCTATTTTAATTTAAACACTGTCCTATATGAGAGAGTCTTGTTGCTGATAGCTGACAGCTAATAGCTGAATGCTTACTATGAGACAGCATTGATAAACCCCTTTTCTGAGTATCATTTCGATTTGATTTGCTAGTTTTTTGTCTGTTATGCGAAGCTGAAGCTGTTGCCATCTTTTTTTTATTTTCATTGCTTCTACAAGTGCATCTAATTTTTGATTAGTTGCAAATAAGGTTTCTGAATATTTAATAATTACCTGAATTTTTTTATTTGCTACTTGCTTGTATTGTCAAAAAAATTGTTATTCCTAATCCCACCGTTAAAGTGAATGCTGCAGTTACTACTCCTAATAATAATCTTTGGAGTTTGGCAGTTTTTTGTTCTTGTTTGAATCTCGCTTCTACTTCTTTTATACGTTCTGCTTCTAAAGCTATTTGGTTTTCTTTGCGGTCTAATTCTACGGAAGCTGCTAAAAATTGATAGTCTAAACCGCTTAAACTTTTGCCATTACTCCACTGTTGAGCATCTTTTAATGCCTGCCCTCGTAATAATCGCGATTCATCATTTTGCTGAGAAGCTATCCAAGCATTAAATACCTGAGCATAAGGTCGTAAATCACTTAATTTTTTTGCTACCCATTCTAAGTTAAATACTTCTTGATATATCCGATTTTTTACTTTCAGGAATCCCGATTTTTTGATAATTAATCCTGATAAAATTAATTCGATTTTTCTCTACTATCATCTACTTTTACCTCTTTGCCCTCCAGTATTTCCTGATATATTCCTAATAATCTGCCAGCCCGGTCTTGATAATATTCGATCCTGTTTTGGATAGTCCTCAAATGTTCTGGTTCATCTTGGTATTTCCAATTATGTAAAATTTTTGTTCTGACAATACTTTCTACCCAAAATGATTCATTTCCTCGTGGAATAGTTAAAATTTCTGTTGCTGTATCGTGACTAATTTTTACTACTAAATCGCACAGTTTTTGTGTTAAAAATGGTTGCCCTCCAGTCCATGCTAAAATTTCTTTCAGCACTGTTTCAGCATTTCCTTGTTTGACTTTTAATCCAGTGGCTAATGGGGAAACTTCTTCTAATGTAAATCCATGCAATTCTATAGCTTTACCAATATTAAATGGTGTTCTTTTCTGGTCTTGGATTAAATCTGATGGTGTCGCTACTCCAAATATGGCAAATGTTATCCGATTATATTCGGGGTTAATAGTACGTTGATTGTAACAATAACGAATCAGAGCAAAGAAATCATCTACGGCAAAATCTAAACTCAGAATACTATCTATTTCGTCGATAAATATACAAATATTTTCTGTCGGATATTCTACTAAGAGAATATCACAAATAAATTGACTTAATTTTTGAGGTAAGGAAATATCTCCAAGTTCTTGCCACCATTTTTTTAACTGGAATTTCCCTATGAGTTTAAAGCTACGCCAGAGGTCTGTGACAATACCTTTGTACCATTGGAGTGGGGTAATATTTTCACTACCAATATTGGTCATATCAATAGTGGCGCATTTAAATCCTTCTTGTTGTAGTTGATGATAGGTTCTGACTAATAGGGATGATTTTCCCATTTGACGACAGTTAAGAATGTAACAAAATTCTCTTTTTTTGAGTGCTTGATAAAGTTCTATATCGGCTTTACGAGTAACATAAGTGGGGGCATATTTACTTAAGCTACCACCAACTTGATATATGTAATTAGTCATCATTAATTACTCCAAAATTATTTTACCGAATAATTAAGGTTTAAAGCCTCTCCTTTACAGGAGAAACAATGAATTAATTTTCCTTTTATTCAATTCTCTCCCTAAAAGGAAGAGTTCATGAATGCGCGAATTTAGAATGCGCGAATTTAGAATTACCTCTCCTTTAAAACGGATAGGATTGACTAATCATGAAATTTTTTCTTCTCTTGGTCTCATGGATATGACGTTTGCTACCGCAAAGCTTTCCGTTCCGGAATGAAGGGCGCAAACGCGGTTAGCGTTTGCGCCCTTCATTCCGTAAGGAAAGCGTCCCGGAGGGAACGGAGACCCGCTCTTATCAGAGCCACTCCGAATTGCGCCATCCCACTCTACGGGAAGCTCCGCTACAACCGCTTTTTATCCCCTTAAAAGGGGAGGCTTTATACCACAATTTTTCGGTAATTATCAATTATCAATTATCCATTATCAATTATTAATTATCCATTATTGAACGGATGCGGCCTAAAACCTTTTATTAATAACTTCAAACTTCAAATTTAACACTATAATACTAAACAAAAAAGGTAGTTAAAGTATTAATTTCTAGATTATTAACATTAAACCAAAAGACTATAGTAAGATGTTATGAACTTGATATGATATCTACATATTAATTTATATTTTTATTGGTAGTAATACATAATTCAATCTGAAAAAATAATCAAGTTTATATGTAAGTATTTCCTGCAGACTGCTGCGCAAACAGCATTCAGCAGTCAGCTAGCTTCTTACAGAGGAACTGCAGCTCTTGAGAAATACCTACATTTCCTGCCACAGAGTTGTATGAATCGAACTCAAACTCATCGGTCTTGTGGTTCATTCTCTGATTAATATCATGTCCGGTAGCATCGGTATTGTATAGCAAAGGTAGGGAATAGGGAATAGGGAATAGGGAATAGGGAATAGACAGAAAAACTTAAGAAAGAGCAAGAAAAAAACTTAAATTCCCTGTAGATATTTACGCTAACTTTTACACAAACGATTGCGTTCGGACATGATATAAAATGTAATATAGAACCCATTTGGGATTTATGAGGCATCTCCTTGGGAGTAGGTCGTAGGGACGCCCTTATGCAACGTCCGTACAGAGTAGGGAACCCACCCCTCGCCCCTCCCCCTCCTGGGAGGGAAGAATTGATGAATAAGAGTGCAATAATTGATTTTATTTTTGATTGTTGGGGAATAATATCAATTATGTAATTAAATATAAATATCCTAACTTCTTGGCAAAAAAAACCAGCATTAACAAAGATACCACTCAGGGGTTCTATAAGTCAAACGAATGCTTGCTTCATTGATTAAAAAGCTAAGAACTTAATACTTACCTTGAGATATTAATATATAAATGAAATGTTTATGTTCGATTACTTACTGCTGTTAAAATTAAAAAATGGACTAATAGTAATGCGATCGCGTCCTTGTGCTTTAGATTGATAGATGGCTTCATCTGCAGAGCTAACTAATATGGCAGGATTATCTTGATGATTAGGAACAGTGCAAGATACTCCTATACTAACAGTAACAATACCTAATTTAACTTGAGAATTAATATGCTTAATTGCTAAATATTTAATTTTATTGCTAATTTTTTCAGCCAGAGAATATGCATCTTTTCGATCGGTTTTAGGCAAAATTACGGCGAATTCTTCACCTCCATAACGTGCAACTATATGTGTTGGATAATTCAGACAATTACGGACAGTTAGGGCAATTTGTTGTAAACAATTATCTCCTGCTTGATGCCCATAAGTATCATTATAAAGCACAAGGACGCGATCGCATTACTATTAGTCCATTTTTAATTTTAACAGCAGTAAGTAATCGAACATAAACATTTCATTTATATATTAATATCTCAGGTAAG
>NZ_BLZO01000009.1 GCF_014132355.1 Okeania sp. KiyG1 | reverse complement strand
TACCCCCAATGTATTATTAGAAGTTACTAATATTGAAGGTTTACGTTCTGTATTAGCTGCCTTCACTTCCTTGATTGGTTTTGTATTGGGATTGGTATTTCAAACTACATATCGGCGAGTGGAAGCAAAAGTTGCCCAGATGCCAGTTGACTTATTATTAACCCGAGCAATAGGATTAGTCATTGGACTATTAGTGGCAAACTTAATGCTAGCGCCACTCTTTTTACTTCCTATTCCGGGAGAATTTAGCTTTATTAAGCCTCTTGTAGCAGTTTTAGGCAGTGTAATGTTAGGCTTTACAGGGGTTAACGTTGCTGATACTCATGGTCGTGGTTTTTTACGGCTGATTAATCCTAACAGTCTAGATACAGTATTAGTAGCGGAAGGTACTCTTAAGCCTGCTACTACTAAAATTTTGGATACTAGCTGTATTATTGATGGTAGGATAGAAAATTTATTGGAAACAGGTTTTCTTGAGGGGCAAATTCTGGTACCACAGTTCGTTTTACAGGAACTACAACTTATAGCTGATGCTTCTAACGATCAAAAAAGAGTTAGAGGTAGAAGGGGGTTAGACATTTTAAATAGGCTTAAAGCAGTTTACCCTTCTCAGATTCAAATTCATTTTGCAGACTATGAAGACATTTCTACTGTAGATGCTAAATTGGTTCATTTTGCTCTGGAAATTAATGGTACTTTGTTGACTAATGACTACAATCTGTCTAAAGTTGCTAGTCTACAAAAGGTTATGGTACTCAATATTAATGACTTGACTCAAGCAGTACGACCAAGTTATCTACCTGGTGATACTATTGAAATTAAAATTCGTAAAGCAGGGAAGGAACCATCTCAGGGTATTGGATATCTGGATGATGGCACAATGGTAGTTGTGGAATCAGGTAGTGAATATGTTGGAGATGAGGTTAGAGTTATTGTTACCAGTTCCCTGCAAACTTCTGCAGGTAGAATGATTTTTGCTCGGACTCAAGAGTCTGCCATAGCTTAATTTTGGTGATATAGTCATTCTGGTTTAGATTGAGACGAGTTTTTCTTGCTGTAAAAGGGTTTGAGCTGAAAAAGTGCCCCATTCTTATTCAGAATAACTATAAATGCCTCATAAAATATGTTCAAAAAAACAGCCCCGATTTTCTGTATTTCAGATAGTTGGGGGTAAATACAGAAAGCGAAAACTTTTCTAAAACTCCTCAAACTTACTCATAACTATAGCTATCAAACTAAAATGAGTAAGTTTGTTCAGTAATCGTCATAACTACTGGACTGACACACCTAATTTTGTGCAGAGCGATTATTGGTGCGGGGGCGGGTTCACTAGGTTGTTGGTAAAACCATTCAGTTAACGCGGAACCCGCCCCTACCCGATGCACTGTTGCACCATTTAAGCTGTGTCAGTCCACTACTAGACTGACACGCCTAAAACTGTAGGTTGGTTTTGTCAAGGCGATCGCTCCCATAACCGATTTTAGACTACAAGTATATTATTTTGTATTATTGCGACATACGCAACAAAAGAGAGCGAACACCGAAACCACCCAAAAGAAATAGACCAAAAATTGAACCAGGTTCAGGAATTGTTTCTATTTCATCGCCCAAAGTGCCACCGTCAGCTTCAGAGGCAGTGACAATAGTAACCGCATAACCAGGACGAGAACCAGCATCATTGATAGATAAGTAACCAGGGATATTCTTGTTGAAAGTAGCGTGGGAAGATAGATTCCAGTTACTTATACCTACGGTTGTTAAGCCTTCATTTACTGGAAAGTCCGAAGTTTCTGTGGGAATAACCACACTATTTGTATTGAAGTAGGAAACATAACCTTCTAACTCATCCTTCAAAAAAGAGCGATCGTTAAACCACCATCGCTGACGCGAAGATGGAGGTGAATTTACTCCTCCATGACCATCAGGTAAAACCACAATACCCATGCCTTCTCCACTACCTGCCCAGTTAACAGCATTCACTAAAAAACCAAGAGGACCGTTAGGACGAGGACCTGGAGTGCCAAAATAGTGCGCGTCTGCATCTTGACCACTTAAGAAAGTGCGATTGCCCCTAGCTGTAGATATTGCGTCTTTATTATTCAAAATCCCAGTAGGGTCAAAGTTAAATATTCCAGCTTTCGACCCAGTTCCGATCGCCAAAACATCATAATCAGAAAAATTGGGTGTAGGGTCTAGGGAGTTCCAGAAAGTGAGATTCCAATCTAAACTGCCATCTCCTTCCGGGTCAAATGTTGGTGCTAGAGCAGCTAATTCTGAGATTTTGGTATTGTAAGCATCGGTATGACCATACCAGAGAACATTGAGGGATGCAGCATTAGCAACAGTGGCAGAAAAAAGACTGAAAGTAGTAGCAATAGCTAGAATGGCTTGATTTATTAATTGATGTTTTTGATTACTCATAATTTTCTCCATTATTTAGAAGTAGGGGCAAACGGCCTTTTTCCCCTAAAGTGTTGAGGCGATCAAGTTAGAAATACAATTATATTATTTTGTATTATTGCGACATACGCAACAAAAGAGAACGAACACCGAAACCACCCAAAAGAAATAGACCAAAAATTGAACCCGGTTCGGGAACTGTTTCTGTTTCATCCCCTAAAGTGCCGCCGTCAGCTTCGGAGGCAGTAACAATAGTAACCGCATAACCAGGATGAGAACCAGCATCATTGATAGATAAGTAACCAGGGATATTTTTGTCGAAAGCAGCGTGGAAAGATATGTTCCAGTTGCTCAAACCTGCACTGGTTAAGCCTTCATTCACTGCAAAATCCGAAGTTTCTGTGGGAATAACCACATTTTCGTCCCATGCATAGGAAATATAACCTTCTAACTCATCTTTCAAAAAAGAGTTGTCATTTAACCACCATCGCCGATTTCGATTTAGAGGGTCTGTAGGATATCCACTATCAGTCAAACCTGCAATACCCATACCTTCTCCACTACCTGCCCAGTTAACGGCATTGACTAAGAAACCGAGAGGACCGTTAGGACGAGGACCAATGTTATAAGTATAGTGTGCATCTGCATCCTGACCACTTAAGAAAGTGCGGTTTCCCCTGGCTGCGGATATCGCCTCTTTGTTATTTAAAATCCCTGTAGGGTCAAAATCAAATAATTCTCCTTCTTTCAAACCAATTCCGATCGCCAAAACATCATAATCAGAAAAGTTGGGTGCTGGGTCTTGGGGATTCCAAATAGTAAGATTCCAATCTAAACTGCCATCTCCCTCTGGGTCAAATGTTGGTGCTAGAGCCGCTAACTCTGAGATTTTGGTATTGTAAGCATCTGTCTGACCATACCAGAGAACATTGAGGGATGCAGCATTAGCAACAGTGGCAGAAAAAAGACCAAAAGTAGTGGCAATAGCTAGAATAACTTGATTTATTAATTGATGTTTTTGATTACTCATAATTTTCTCCATTATTTTAGATGTAGCGACAAACAGTACTTTGCTTCTACGGTTAGATTTAATGTAGAAACACCTCTTTACTAAAAATGTGGTTGCTCCCGTTATTGACGATAGATAACTCAATTAGAGATTATAGAACAGGCAAATCAAAAAATTGTCGAAGATCGACAGTGAAGATCGACAACTTTTTGACAAACTCAAAATTATACTAAAACTTAGTCATAGCAATGTATTCAGCAGAAATGGAGTTAAAATCGATAAGAATGTTTTTAAAACTTGTCGATAATCGACAATAGAGTTGTTGGGAATTAATATCAAATCCGGTAGCATCGGTGTTATTCAGTATTTAAAGATAAGAGTTGATATTGTAGGGGCGAATGGCATTCGCCCTTAACCATTGTATGACGACAATAGAACTATATTACTCCAAAGTCAACGGATTTGATATAAGCTAAAAAAATGGCTAAAACCGTTATTAGTCAAAATTTATAGCGTTTTTCATGCCTCAACTCCTGAAAAGTTTATGTGGATTTGATATTTACAGGACTTACGCAAATTATTAGACAATACGCTATCCCTAGAGGGCCAATGCCATTCGCCCCTACTAAATATGGCAGTTCTGCGTAATTTCTGATTTAGTAAAGCTTGGTTTCAGTGCAACTACTATTTACTAATTTCCGAATCTTATACTAGAGCTATTGAAAGTTAACTTATAGGCTTAATCGCAAATCAGCAACTCATTATTTTTAACTGTCAAGGTTAAGATTAGATACCAAATTATTCAACTCAGGACTTACGCAGAGACTCTACATACAGGGAGGGCGTTAGCGGAGCTTGGCGTTAGCCAATGCCATTCGCCCCTACAGATGGTGTGTGATTTGATATTTTGCGTAAGTCCTAAAACTCTTGCACAACAGATAAGTAAAAATTAGTCAATAATAATAGAAATCATAATTACAAAATTTGAGAAGGAAAAAGATAATGAAAACTAGCTTTCAAGACAGTACAACTAACACCTAACTACCCCCACCCCCCAAGAGCAAAGCAACCGCAATATACAATTACCTGTCGATCGCCCCAAGAAGGGCAAAAAATGGGCGATCGCTCTGGTGGCAGCGGGACTATTAGCTCTATCTATAGGGGTTTACCTTATCCGTAACCAGTCTCAGGGGAAACAAGAAATTGTTGAAACTTTGACTATACCCGTACAAGCTCAAAATATAGTTGTGAGAATTACAGCTAGCGGGGAAGTCCAACCAATACAACGAGTCAATCTTTCTCCCAAAAATCAAGGCCGTTTGGCAGAATTGTATGTCGAACAGGGCGATCGCGTCCAAGCAGGCCAAGTTATTGCCCGGATGGAAAGTCGGGACTTAGAAGTTCAACTCCGCCAAGTCCAGGCAAGACTTGAAAGTGCAAAGGCAAATTTGGCAAAACAGGAAACTGGTAGTCGTCCAGAAGAAATTGCTGCTGCTAGAGCGCGTTTAAATCAAGTGGAAGCTCGTCTATCCCAATTGCAAGCTGGTAGTCGTCGCGAAGAAATTGCTGCTGCTAGAGCGCGTTTAAATCAAGTGGAAGCTCGTCTATCCCAATTGCAAGCTGGCAGTCGTCACGAAGAAATTGCTGTTGCTAGAGCGCGTTTAGATAGAACTGAAGCTAATTTATCTCAATTACGAGCTGGCAACCGTCGTGAAGAAATAGCTCAGGGGAAGGCGCGTTTAGAACAGGCGATCGCTCGTTTGGATGATGCTAAGACTGGAAGTTTGAAGGAGGAAATTGAACAAGCTAAGGCTAGAATAGAGGCGACAAAAGCAGAGTTGGAGTTAACGACGAAGCGGCAAGAACGATATCAAAATTTGGCAAGTGAGGGGGCGATCGCTCGCGATGCTTATGAGGAATATGTGAGAGATGACCGCCGAGTTAGAGCTAATTTACGGGAAGCTGAAAAACGTTTGGAACAACTCACTCAAGCTAGAGGAGCAGAGATAGAGCGTTTAACTGCTGCTGTGGAACAGGAAAAACAGGCTTTTCAATTGTTGGAAAATGGTACTCGTCCGGAGGAAATTGCTAGAGCTGAAGCTGAAGTTGCAGAAGCTCGCAGTCAGTTGGAGGAGTTGGAAAATGGTACTCGTCCGGAGGAAATTGCTAGAGCTAGAGCTGAAGTTGCAGAAGCTCGCAGTCAGTTGGAGGAGTTGGAAAATGGTACTCGTCCGGAGGAAATTGCTAGAGCTGAAGCGGAGGTGGCGGAAGCTCGCAGTCAGTTGGAGGAGTTGGAAAATGGTACTCGTCCGGAGGAAATTGCTAGAGCTAGAGCTGAAGTTGCTGAAATGGAAGCTCAAGTTCGCTATCAGGAAATTATGTTGGAAGATGCTGAGGTTCGCGCTCCTTTTTCTGGAATTATTACTCAAAGATATGCAACGAAAGGAGCATTTGTGACACCTGCTACTTCTGCTTCTAATGCTACTTCTGCTTCTTCGACTTCTATCGTTGCTTTAGCTAGAGGTTTGGAAGTTTTGGCAAAAGTTCCAGAGGCGGATATAGGTCAAATTCAACCCGATCAAAGTGTGGAAATTGTGGCTGATGCTTATCCAGACCAAGTGTTTAAGGGTAAGGTGAAATTAATTGCTCCAGAAGCAATAGTAGAAAGAGATGTAACATTATTTGAGGTGCGAGTTGCTCTGGAAACTGGCAAAGAAAAATTACAGTCAGGAATGAATGTTGATTTACAATTTTTAGGCGATCGCTTGGAGAATGCTTTAGTTGTACCGACAGTGGCGATCGTTACTAATAAGGGAGAGACTGGGGTATTAATTCCTGATGCGAAAAATCAACCGAAGTTTCAGTCTGTTACTCTTGGTTTTAGTGTTGGTAATCAAATACAGATTTTGCAAGGAATAGAAGCTGGAGAAAGAGTTTTTATCGAATTGCCAGAAGGTAAAAAGTTAGAAGATATTTTTGGTAATAGGTAATATAGCGCTACGCGCTAGGCAACAGGCAACAGGCAACAGTAAGCTGTTAGTGGGTTTGGTGGATTTAGGAATGTCCTAACCTATTTGCCTAGTGCTATATTTCTTACAGTCGCAATGACTTTATTGTTAGTGTTTATCCGCACATGATACAATAGAGTTGTCGCTAAATAAAGGAAAAAAATCGGGTGTTGGTAAAGCGCGTGTATGATATTAATCTTAATTCTTCAGGAGTCAGGAGTCAGGAGTCAACCCACCCCTAACCCCTCCCAACCCACCCCTAACCCCTCCCAACCCACCCTAACCCCTCCCAGGAGGGGAGGGGAAGTCAGGAGGGAAGAATGAAGTTGAAACCCTGAGTAAAAGGAGAAAGTTTTTCGGGGAGCGTAAAGGTCACGGAGTTCTATCGCGCTCTTATCCAGACATGATATCATACCTCAAATTACCAACGCCAAAAATCGCTATAACCTAGACATAGCAATAATTCCAGTTTTTAATTCTCCAATAGCAACAATCCTTACAGAACAAGGTTTTTGGGGATTTTTTAAGTTATAAAGCGACAAGTCTAATATCATGTCCGGATAAGAGCGCTCTGGAAAAAACTTATCATGAATGCTTCAACAGTAAATCTTTCTATTTTCCCCTCCAGGGAGGGGTTAGGGGTGGGTTCCCTACTCCCTACTCCCCTACTCCCCCGCTCCCCTACTATCTTAATTATAGGTATTCAACCGGACATGATCAGGACTTACGCAAATTATTAGAAAATACGCTATCTGTAGGGGGCGAATGCCATTCGCCCCTACTAAATATGGCGGTTATGCGTAAGTCCTGATGATATAAAATGTTGAAAGGCGATCGCCTTCTTTAAGTCAAATCAAGCGATCGCCTGACTTTAAAATAGTCGAATTTCGGTTTAACTATGGCGCTTTTGCTTTTTACCGATCGCCACTGCCAAACCTGCTACTACAAGATATCCCAATGTTGTCATAGGTTCTGGAGTCGAGACTGGTGTTGTGTCGGGAGTTACTTCTACGACGCCAAAAGGTAAATCTCTGTAGCGGGTATCGCTAACGATGTCGTGCCATTGTCCCCCTGCGGCCGAATTTACAAACATACCTGCAAAATCTTCGTCCGGGAAATTATCTTCGGGTTGACCAGGATACCAGTTGAGATAATCGACTGTTTCGCCGCTTATCCATTCAAATTCTCCTTCAGTTTGAATGTCGTTGAGACCGATCCACAGAGAAATTCCGCTGCGATCTGGAAGGTTGTTAGCATTGGCATAGTCGATTGCTACTGGACCAAAAGTTTGCAAAATCCAATTATTTTCTTCGGCATTGTTGATGGTAACGAGATGACCGCCAAGGGACCGCGCTTCTTCTTCTGCTTCAAGCCACCATTTGGTTCCGTCTGTATCTAGCAAGTGGTAAGTGTTACCGTTATAAGATGCAGTATGAATAATCCCTGCATTGGCACTGCTAGAAAAAACTGCAGAGATTGTTAAGGTGCAGAGAGAGAGAAATATAGCTTTTATTGTTTGCTTTGGTTTGCGATAAGTTTTCATTTGAATTCAATATTTTTTTGCGTTAAATTATGGAGCAGCAGGAATTTGTTCAGGGGTTAACCTGTTTTCACGCTGTGGCCTCAAACTAGAAATGCTTAATCATCACTAATCATCTGGACATGATATAACTCTGAGATTTTGGCATTGTAAGCATCGGTCTGACCATACCAGAGAACATTAAGGGATGCTGCATTAGCAACAGTGGCAGAAAAAAGACCGAATGTAGTAGCAACAGCTAAGATGGCTTGATTGATTAGGCGATGTTTTTGATTATTCATAATTATCTATGATGAACAAAATAGTTGTAGGGGCAAACGGCTTTTTGCCCAAGGGTGTTGAGGCGATCGCTCTTTTCTATCAACCAACCACTGCAATACATTTGTATTATATTGTATTATTGCGACATACGCAACAAAGAGAAGCAAGATGATAACTCGGAGGTCGCTCTCTCAAAAATAGCGATCGCGCTAGCGGTGCGGAGCATTATCGCTCTTTTCTATCAACCAACCACTGCAATACATTTGTATTATATTGTATTATTGCGACATACGCAACAAAAGAGAAGCAAGATGTTAACTCGGAGGTCGCTCTCTCAAAAATAGCGATCGCGCTAGCGGTGCGGAGCATTATCGCTCTTTTCTATCAACCAACCACTGCAATACATTTGTATTATATTGTAATATTGCGACATACGCAATAAAAGAGAAGCAAGATGATAACTCGGAGGTCGATCTCTGAAGAGAGCGATCGCTCTCTTCAGTCTTAAAATATATAAATATTCAACTGAACATGATATTAAACATTTTTTGGTCGATAAAGATGCGTCAAAGTCAGTCTAGACAGTTGACCTCTAAAGTTAGGGTTGAGTTGATCGCTTCAATTATCTTTTCGACGGGCGATCGCTCCTAAGCCGAATGTACCCAGAAGTGCCAAACTTATGACAGAAGTAGGCTCAGGTACAACTTCTGTTTGAAAAGTATATTGAGCTGTTGCACCAGATTGGTCTGTAACAGTAACGCTAGATGTATAAACTCCTTGTCCTCCATAACTCCAGGCTCCTTTACCTTCTGCCCCTTCGTAATCAATTTCACCATCCCCATTAAAATCCCAGGAAAATATTAGATCGTAAGGATTTTCAAAATCAAAAGCTGAAGCCGAAAAGTCAAATTTTTCTCCACTTTTGACTACAACCTTTGACTGAACTTGGGTAAGTTTAGGGGCTAAATTAATACCAGAAAATATAAAAGTATGGTCATCAAAATCCCAGTCTCCGCCACCGAATATGTCTTCAAAACCAACCCGAGCAACACCAGGACTTAAATAGGTAACTTTAGCATGGGCGATGCCATCGGGATTGCGACTAGCTTCACCCGTGTAATACCAATGGCCAGTATCGAAAACTTGCAATCCAAAAAGGAGTTCTGCTCCTGGTGAGACGGCACCTAAATTTACAATTTTTCCAGTTTCTCGGTTCGAGGCAATGGGTATGCGATGGGGGGAAGTCAGCCACAGGTAGCTATCAAAACCAGCTTCGGAAGGTAAAACGGATACGGTTACATCGCTACCACTAGCATAGAGGCGTGTGCCCAATTGGGGATAACTGGGGGATGCTTGGTAGAGGATGGCTGCTTGAGTGGTACTAGCAAAGGAAGCAACAGATAATAAGGAGGCAATAGTACTAGCAATGGGTAAATTGAAGAAAAGTTTCATAGTTTTCTCCCAATAACGGTTAATTAATGGAACTTGAAATTAGAAGCTGTTTGAGCAAAAGTTTGAGGTGGAAGGAATCAAATTGTAATACTAACTAAATCAGTAACCAACCAAGAAATTTTCAAATTCCCCAAAGGAAATTTGACTCTCCGGTTTAACCTCATTACATAGTTAAGTATACAATAGGCAAATCAAAAAATTGTCGAAGATCGACAGCGAAAATCGACAACTTTTTGAGAAATTCCAAAAATCAGTCATAGCAATATATTCAGCATAAATTGAGTTAAAATCGACAAAAGTATTTTTAAACCTTGTCGAAAATCGACAACATTAATTATGAGGATGGTGTCATAATGGTTTATGTCCTGACAGAAGTAGGAAAGGAGAAAGTTAAGCAGAATTTTCCTCAAGGATATAACTTTACTGAAATTGGGGAAAAAGCCGGTTTACATCGGACTACTGTATCTAAAATTATTGATAGGAAGCAAGGAGTTCATAAAACAACTCTAGAAAGATTTTTTAGTTCCCTTGATTTAGATTTAGAAGAAACGGATTATGAAGCATTCCAAAATGATGAAAATATCGCCAATAACAATATTCTGGAATATAGACCAAATCAAAATGTAGCTCATTTACAAAATTATGAAATACAAAAGTATGTTGAACGCCCATTAATTGAACAAAAGGTTTACAAAAGTCTGTTATTTACTGACTGTATCCTGAGAATAAAAGCTCCTAAAAAAATGGGAAAAACTATCTTGATAGACTGGGTGTTAGAGGAATTAGAGGCAAAGGAAAAATATCGGGCTGTGTCTATTAGTTTTTGGGAAGCTGACAATAGCCATTTATCTGAATTTAATAATTTTTTGCGTTGGTTATGTGCCAATGTTAGTAGTCAACTAGAACTACCTGTTGAATTAGATGACTGGGATAATTTAACTAAAAATTTTGGCGAAAAAACAACTTGTACTAATTACTTTGAAAAATATGTATTGCAGAAAATAGAGCAGCCATTGGTTTTATGTTTAGATAATTTAGAGTTACTTTTTCTCAACGACAATATCTGTCAAGAGTTATTAGGAATGCTCCGTTCTTGGAATGATAAATCTAGTAGAAATTCTCTTTGGCAAAAATTACGGTTAGTTCTATCTTATGCTCCTAATACTGATATTAAAATTAATCCAAATTTATCGCCTTTTAATATAGGTACAATGATTGAGTTACCAGAGTTTAACCCCGAACAAGTTCAAGAATTCGCTGAAATTTATAAACTTAATTGGGATGAGTTTCAAGTCAGGGAACTAATGAATATGGTGGGAGGTCATGCTTATTTAGTGGAGTTGACTTTTCGTAGTCTTAAAACTTGTAATGATATTACTTTAGAGAAAATTTTAGAGACTGCTCCTACAAAAGATGGTATTTATCATAGTTCTCATTTACAAGAATATTTGGCAATTTTAAAGCAGCATTCAGATTTAGCTAAAGTTTTTCTGAGTATTATTAAGGGTGAGTATTTAGGGAATATGGAAAGTCATGCTATTAAAACGCTTATGAATTTAGGATTGGTTAAATATCAAGATGGCAAAGTATTGGTTAGGTGCGAACTTTATCGATTATATTTTGAAAATTATTTGGGAGATGTCTAATGAGCATAAATTCTGAATCGAATTTTAATTATAAGGTGGGAGGTAGTCTGGATTTTAATTATCCTAATTATATAGAGCGATCGGCAGATATAGATATTTACAAGGCTCTGGAAAAAGGAGAGTATTGTTATGTTTTTAATGGGCGACAAACGGGTAAATCAAGTTTACGAATTAGGACGGCGGAGCGACTGAAAAAAGCAGAAGTTGCTTGTGTGGAAATAGATTTGATGGCTATTGTGAGTGAGGGTAGTAATGTCGGACAAATTTATGCTGGGATTGTACAAGAAATAGCTAGTGGTTTGCTATTGGAAGTTGATTGTTTAAGTTGGTGGTTAGAAAGGGAAAATTTAGCACCTCAAGAACGTTTGATTGAGTTTATTGAGCAAGTAGTTTTTACTGAGGTTGACAAAAATATTGTAATTTTTATTGATGAAGTAGATTGTTTGCGGATATCTGATTTATCTCTGGAAGTTTTTCTGGGTTTGATTCAATTTTTTTATCAAAAACGAGAAAATAATTCAGCATATAAACGTTTAACTTTTGCTTTGTTTGGTGTGGTGGAAATTTCTGATTTTTCCCAGACTATTATTGGTAATAGAATTGAGTTGTCAGGTTTTGAATTTTCAGCAGCTTTACCCTTGGCAGAAGGATTATTAGAAAAAGTAGACCGTCGTCAAGAAGTTCTCAAAGAAATAATTTATTGGACGGGAGGACAACCATTTTTAACACAAAAATTATGTCAATTAGTTTTAACATTACCT
>NZ_BLZO01000008.1 GCF_014132355.1 Okeania sp. KiyG1 | reverse complement strand
CCTAATATATAGAATCCGGTTATATAGTTATATAATATATGTCTATAATTCTATAATTACTTGAGTATTCAATCTCCCCTACTCCCCTACTCCCCTACTCCCTAGATGATATAAACTCCTCGACTCGCTCCCAAACTCGATCTAGTAAACCCGGTGCTGCTGCATCAAACCATTCAATTTCTGGATACGCTCGAAACCAAGTTCGTTGTCGCTTGGCAAACTGACGAGTATGTAAAACTGTTGCATCTATCGCCTCAGTTAAACTAATATCCCCTGCCAAATATTGTTTCATCTCTGCATAACCTAATGTATCTAACAATGGTAACTCCGCACCATATTTTTCACATAAAAATTTGACTTCCTCCACTAACCCAACTTCCACCATTTTATTAGTCCGATGACGAATACGATCGCCCAAAACTTCAACATCACAATCCAATCCTACTTGCAAAATTGGATAATCTGGTGGGTTTTCTCCCTGCTGTTGAGAAATGGGTTTCCCACTCACATAAAAAACTTCCAATGCTCGCAACGTTCGTACTGCATCATTAGGATGAATTTTATCAGCAGCAATCCCATCTACTTGTTGTAACATTTCGTAACATTGTTTTTGGCCTAAATCTGCTAATTGCGATCGCAACTTTTCATTAGGCCCAACTCTAGGAATCTTCAAACCTTTAACTACTGCCTTAATATATAGACCTGTACCCCCCACTAATAAACTCGGAGATGCCACATCAGTTTGACTAATTAAATCTTGTGCCTGTTCCTGATATTCCGCTAGAGTCAAAATCTCCGTGGGTTCACAAATATCTACCAGGTAATGAGGTACTAATTCCCGTTCTTTTGTAGTTACTTTTGCCGTTCCAATGTTAAAATATTTATACACTTGACGAGAATCTGCACTAATAATCGCCGCTCCTAGTCTTTGGGCTAAATCCAAGGCTAATCCAGATTTACCTGTAGCAGTAGGCCCACAAATAGTAATTAGAAAAAAGTCAAAAGTCAAAAGTCAAAAGTCAAAAGTTAGACAAGTTATTGGTTTCTACATATTATTCTATCAAGAAATAATTCAGGTCAACTCTCCGTCGGTTCCCCTACCTGACTCCTTGTTAATTGAAGAAGTCAGAAGTTAAATTTCTAATTGGGGATTCTCATCAACAACTAAAATTAGGCCGATGTTTTATATATTTGAGTCGGCATTCATCCCCACTTCACTTTAACAATTGATAATGAACAATGAACAAAGAATAATGGATAATTACCTATCCTTGAAAGAAGAGGATTGAACTTAAGGAAAATATTTTCTTTTATTTTATTCATAATTCATAAATAATGAAGGAGGTCTTATACCAAATTCAGCAATTATCAATTATCAATTATCCATTATCCATTGATAAGGGTGTCCCGATCCTTTTTTTAGGTCGAAACTTCTGTCTAAATTTTTGTTAATTCTGTCTCCTGACTCCTGAATCCCGACTTATGACTCCTGGCTGCCTACATCCCCTAAATAAATTTCTCCTCAGAATAGCCCAGAGTCGCTTTTAAGGCTTTTATGTTATAATTTAGTAGAACTTTATCATTTTTTGACAAAAGTTGCGATTAAAGCCATTATTAGGAGGGATATTGCTATGGCCAGCAGCGATTATGGCGCTGAACAAATACAAGTTCTCGAAGGTCTCGAAGCAGTACGCAAGCGACCAGGAATGTACATTGGTACCACAGGGCCTCGGGGACTACATCATCTAATCTACGAAGTTGTTGATAACTCTATCGATGAGGCGCTAGCTGGTTATTGCACCCACATCGAAGTCGATCTCAATGAAGATGGTTCTGTTAAAGTTACAGATGATGGCCGGGGAATTCCGGTGGATACCCATTCTAAAACAGGTAAGTCAGCTTTAGAAACAGTTATGACTGTTCTCCACGCTGGAGGTAAATTTGGTGGTGGTGGTTATAAAGTTTCTGGGGGATTACACGGAGTAGGGGTTTCTGTGGTCAACGCTCTGTCAGAGTGGGTAGAGGTAACGGTTTGGCGGGATAAAAAGACACATATCCAACGTTATGAGCGTGGCAAACCTATTGATGACCTGAAATCTAAGTCTAATAAAGAAAAGCGGACGGGTACATCAGTACATTTTCTCCCCGATGAACAAATTTTTACTACAGGTATAGAATTTGACTACAATACTGTTGTTGGTCGTCTGCGAGAACTAGCATATTTGAATGCAGGTGTCAAGATTACAATAACAGACCACCGCCTAGAATTAATCAAAAGTGATGAACCACGAGTTGAATCTTATTGTTATGAGGGTGGGATTAAGGAATATGTTGTCTACATGAACCGGGAAAAGCAACCTTTGCACGAAGAGGTAATTTTTGTACAAGGGGAAAAGAATGATGTACAAGTGGAAGTAGCTTTGCAATGGTGTTTAGATGCTTTTAGTGATAATGTTCTCGGTTTTGCCAATAATATTAGGACTATTGATGGCGGTACTCATTTGGAGGGGTTGAAAACTGTTTTAACCAGAACAATGAATGGTATTGCTCGTAAGCGGAATAAACTCAAAGAAAGTGATTCTAATTTAGGTGGTGAAAATGTCCGGGAAGGTTTAACGGCAGTTATTTCTGTAAAGGTTCCCGAACCAGAATTTGAAGGTCAAACAAAGACTAAGTTGGGCAATACTGAAGTTAGAGGTATTGTTGACTCTTTGGTTGGAGAAGTTTTAACTGAATATTTAGAGTTTAATCCTCAAATTGCTGATGCAGTTTTGGAGAAGGCTATTCAAGCTTTTAAAGCAGCAGAAGCAGCTCGTCGAGCAAGGGATTTAGTGAGGAGAAAATCAGTTTTAGAATCTTCTCCATTACCAGGAAAACTAGCCGATTGCAGTACGAAAAACCCTGAAGAATCCGAGATATACCTCGTCGAAGGGGACAGTGCCGGAGGTTGTTTTTTTAGTCAACAAAAGATTTCTTTGGCTGATGGACGTAATATTAGTTTTGCAGAAATAGTAGCCGAGCAAGCTGAGGGTAAAGAACATTTTTGTTACACAATTAACGAGAGTGGATATGTGGCAGTTGAAAGGATAATTAATGCTAGGATGACCAAGAAAAATGCCACAGTTATTAAGATAACTTTGGATAATAATGAAACTATAATTTGTACTCCAGATCATCCTTTTATGCTCAGAGATGGTAGTTATAAACCAGCAGCTTTATTAACACCAAATGATGCTTTGATGCCTCTGTATCGAAAGTTATCTCAAAAGAAAAAAAATGGTTGGGGATTAGATGGTTATGAAATGGTTTGGAATCCTAAAAAAGATAGTTGGATTTATACTCATTTATTGGCAGACTTTTATAATTTGAATGCAGGAGTATATAAGTCAGGAGATGGCAACCATCGTCATCATGTTGATTTCAATAAACTCAATAATAATCCTACCAATATTCAACGACTTCCAGCGGAGGAACACTTAGCATTACATAGGGAACATCTTGAATTCACTTTGCATCGTCCCGATGTTAAAGAAAAAAGTCGTCAAGCTCATACAACTGATGAATTTCGGGCGAAGATGAAGGAACGAATGCAGGAACCTGAGACGCGAGAAATTTTATCACAACAAGCTAAAGCACAGTGGGAAGTTGATGAGTATAAAGCTTTTATGGTTCAGAAATGGCGCGAGTTTTATGATAGCAATGAAGAGTATCGTGAACAAAATCGCGAACAGTTAATGAAAGCACAGCAGGAATATTGGAGTAAAGCTGAGAACTGTGAAACTCAAGCTGAACGAGTGCGGGATTATTTTGCTAATAACCCAGAAGCACGGGAGGCAGCTTCTGAAGTAGCAAAACAGCAATGGGAAGATGAAGATTTGTTGGAGTGGCGACGGCAAAAAACTAAGGAACAGTGGACTCCTGAATTTCGTGCCAAGCGTCGCGAGGCATTAAATAAAACTTACTATCGCAAGACTCTTGAGGCGTTGCATAAGGTTTATCAGAGTTCTCGTTTCATAGATTTGGATTTGTATGATATTTATCGTCGTCGCGAGAAGGATAAGTCACTATTGAAGTTTGATACTTTCTGCGGTCGCTATTTTGGAGGAGACGAATTTTTGGCGCGGGATGCTATTCGTAACTATAATCATCGGGTTGTTTCTATTGAACCTCTGGAAGAACGACGGGATGTTTACGACATTGAAGTTCCCAATACTCATAACTTTGCTTTAGCTAGTGGAGTTTTTGTTCATAATAGTGCTAAACAAGGTCGCGATCGCCGTTTCCAAGCGATATTACCGTTGCGGGGTAAAATTATCAACATTGAAAAAACGGACGATGCTAGGATTTACAAAAATAATGAAATTCAATCAATGATTACAGCTTTAGGTCTGGGTATCAAAGGTGATGAGTTTGACATTACTCAACTACGCTATCATAAGGTAATTATTATGACTGACGCAGATGTTGATGGTGCCCACATCCGCACGTTGTTATTAACATTTTTCTACCGATATAAACGAGCGTTGGTTGACCAGGGTTATGTGTATATTGCTTGCCCTCCTTTGTATAAAGTGGAGCGGGGTCGGAATCATTACTATTGTTATAGCGATCGCGAACTCAACCAACTGGTTCAAAATGAGTTTCCTGCTAATGCCAACTATACTATCCAAAGGTTTAAAGGTCTCGGTGAAATGATGCCAGCACAACTTTGGGATACGACAATGAACCCAGAAACTCGGACTTTGAAGCAAGTAGAAATTGAAGATGCTGCGGAGGCGGATCGGATATTTACGGTGTTGATGGGCGATCGGGTTGCTCCCCGGCGTGAGTTTATTGAAACTTATGGACCAAAATTGAATATTACTGATTTGGATATTTAATTAGGTAGAGTGGGCAAATATTAGTTGATGTTGGACGGTCTGACTCAATATTTGCTCACTCTAGAATAAAGTAGGCGATCGCCACTATAGCATTTTGCCCTGGTAAAAAGTTTTTGACCGAAAAATTAAGGTATAAAGCCTCTCCATTCATGGAGAAAAAAGAAAAAAATTCCTTTTAACCCAATCCTCTTCTTTTCAAGGAGAGGTAATTCTAAATTCTAAATTCTAAATTATTGAAAATCCTATTCTTCTTCATCTTCAACTTTTATTGTGGAAAATTCAGTGGGAGATGTAGCAACTATTCGGAGGTTGACATCAACTATTATTTGATTTTTTTCAAGCTTGACATTAGCTTTCTTAATTAAAATTTTTGCTGATAAATGATCGTCCGACTCTGCTTCTAGAGGTGTATCACTTTTATATCCAGCAGTATCCAACCATTCACAAATATTTCTCCAATTATCAACTTTTCCATTACTTGGTTCCACAAGAACTTTCACATATCTGTAGAGAGTATTACAGAGATCGACACCAACACCCTTAGCACTTTTACCTAATATATCCGCAATTTCATCAGGACTATATTCACAAAGTAAACCTCGTAAATGTAACTTTTCCGTAGGTGTAAGATGTTTACCTTTAGCAGAAGCAAGGTCTTTGTAAAGGGTTTCTAAATCCCAATGTAAAGCTGCTTCCGAGAAGGTTTCTTTTTTAGCCATTAGAGAGTGTCCTTATTTGAAAGCTTTGCTAGTAAAATTCTAACATTATTACTAACATTTATTAGTAGACAATCAAAAAGAGGTTGAGGTAGAATGTAAAAAAGTTAGTTAGTGATAAAAAAATTAAGTTACTTTCTCTCAAATAATTATTCTGAGATAACCAGAAATATCCGAGAATTATTTACATATTTTCGAGGATTATTCCAGGTTTTAAAGTAGGGAGTTGTACTTAAAAAAATTATATTTGATTTATTAAAAGGTGGAGAAAAACACAAACTTATGTATGGGGATTTAGTGAGGAGGTAACTTTGGTCGATTTTAGTTATATTTCTCAAACCAAAGATCGCTTAATTAAAGCGTTATCAACTCTTCCTGAAGAGACAATTTTATTCTCTGGTTCATCTGCTACCTTTTCTGAAGTGAATATTGGCACAGCTATTGCACAAGATATTGAAAGGTTAGAGGATTTTTGGGAATTTCTTGAGAGCTATCGTAATCTTAAGATTATTGCTTTAGTTGGAATGTTGAATACAGGTAAGTCTGCTATTGGCAATCTTCTCTTAAATCGTGGGGAGTCAGATGTTTTTGAAGAAGCTTGTATTCGTGAAACTTCGGAAGCCCAAGAAGCCAAGATAGACGAAGAGACTGTAATTGTTGACTTGCCAGGACTTGGATCTGTTTTATGTGAGGAAGATGATGCAGTTACTAAAAGTGTAATACGTAGAGCTAATCTGCTTTTACTTGTACTTGATGTTAGTTATCCTATTCCAAAACATCTTTATGATTTCCTTAAAAGCAGTGAAGTTATCAAGAACGGTAGTCTACAGCAGATTGTTATTATTGTTAATAAAGTAGATTGTCTATCAGATTTACCTGAGAAGATTCAACAGAAACAAATTCAGAATTATATTAAGTTTCTGAGGCAGGGTAATCAAAAAATGGAATTTGAGGGAATAGCTCAACTTTTTGATTATGAAATTCCTATTGTGCCATTCTCAGTTATGGAGTCAAGAAGAAAGCTGAATAGTGAGCGAGAACATCAATTAAGGAAAACAATTGACGCTTCGCTGAAGGCTAATGCAGACACAGCTACTAACCGTGCTGCATACGATTTATTGGAAACAGCAAGTAAGTATTTAGTTGTTGTAGCAAGTTATGCCGTAATGCAAGAAAAGCTACAAGATATCAACAGTAAAATGACATCAATAATTACAACAGTAAAAGAACAAATTGATGAATCATTTAATAGTGAACTTACTAGATTTTTGAAGCAATGTGACTCAATTCGAGAATCATGTTTCCGAGAAATGAATAGCTGTACTACTAATAGTGACGAAAGATTTTGGCAAGGAGACAACTTTAAGTGGAAAAAAAAGAAATTGTTTAATTGTCGGGAGCGTTATAAGGAGCGAATGGTTTCTGAATTAAATACTCTAGCTAGTAACCTCTGTAGCAATGTTTCAATTATTGCCAGAAGCTTATTTGGCAGTGTTGAAATATCTACTCCTGATAGTGAGGGAATTGAATCAGCATTAAAAAGCGCTATTTATGAAATATGGGATGCTTTTGATGATTACTGGTTTTTAGATAAAGAAAAATATACTTTTAAGCGCAGTATTAAGCAGTCAAATGAATATATGGATAAAGCAACTACTTGTCTAAAAAATTGGGCTTCCGAGTTTTATGATAGTGTTTTTATAACTCTCCAATCTCAGAGTAATGAGGTTAGTTTGTATCAGGAACTTGTCTATTATAAGTCTTATGCAAATTCCTTAGAGCCATTCTGCGAAGAATTTATTTCAATTGATTACTTTAAACAAGCGTTTCTAAGTAACTAACACTTTAGTATCTAAAATAAGGAGAAAGAACAATGTCTGAACAAAACTACAAAACTTTTCGGGTTAATATCAATACAACTACATTACTTGATGATTTTGCTCCAGTTTTAATAGATGATATTTCTGATAAATTTCGCCCAATATTCCTGTTAAAACAGGATTATTGTTCTCAGCTAAGAGAGAACTGTAATCACCTTGAAACATTTCCAGAATTTTCCAATTTGACAAGCGATATTTACAAACACATAAAAGAACTAGAAAATTACTTTTCTGATTGTGAAGAAAATATCAATTACTTCACTTTAGTCTTTATGGGTGCAGTAAGCGCTGGAAAGACTTCAATGATCTGCGACTTTTTGAATGTGAATCCCGATCGACTCAATGAAGCACTCCAAACCAGTAAAGATTTCCAACATGACGGTAGTGATGATGTTGTCATTGCAGGTGAAGTAGCTACTGCAAATGTTTACGAGTTTTTAGTTGATTCTAGTCGTATTCGTTTAGTAGATGTTCCAGGAACAGGTGGAGTTGTTCACGATAATACTACTCTCGCTCCTTTTGTTAATAAGGCTGATTGTGTCATCTTTTTGTCTAATGCTCTATCTGACTTGACTCGTAGTGACCTGGATTTTGTGGTAAGACATATTGTTGGACTTAAAGATATTAGTGAGCTAACGTCTGAAAATGCTTCCGATAAGAAAGCACTAATTGTAGTTAACAAGTGGAAAGCAGCAGTACGAGATTTATCTCCACACACGGAAGAAAAACAATGGTTAAGAAAGAAAGATTGGATTCTTTGGGGTGATAGCAAGAAAGAAAAAGGAGGAAAGTTCCCAGGGTTAAGCAATCTATTTAGACGAACTCTTGTAATTGTTCGTGCTAATACAAGTAAAAGAATGTTAGACGAAGATACTAAAAGCTATGAGCGATACGGAGAAAAAGAAATTCAACTTAATGAAGTCATTGATGCCCTCAAAGAAATTCTTCTGGAAGAGGGTATTCAGATTAAGTTAGAGCGTCCAAAAATTATTTTGAAAGATTCCTTGTCTGAGGTGCAAGACATTTTAGACAACGAGAAGATTAAATGCTCAGTTGATGACTTGGTTGAGAAACTTAAGGAAATGGGCTTAAAAGTTACTATTGATTCTTCTAAAATCATGTGGGAGTTAAACTCTCGCCTAGATAGCTTACGAAATCGCCTGAAAAATGATTTGTACTATCAAATTAAAATTGGTTTTGACCAGTGGGAACCTAATGTTACAGTCGCGGAGCGAATTAAAGGAATATGGCCTAAAGAGTGGTGGGGATCTGACAAATTCGGTGCAAAAGCCCTTCAAAATGAGCTAAAAGATCGTTGGAAGACAGAAATTGGAGATTTATTACATGAAAGTATTAAGCCAGATGATATTAAACGCACAGTAAGCGATGAGGCAGACTCAATTAGTAAGCTTTTGGAAGCTACTTTCAAGGTACAGTTGGCTCAGTTACAGAACGAGGTACTTAAAGATAAGTTGTCAAGAGGTATCTCCGTTCAATCATTGGATGATAGTAGCTTTAGCCTCACAGGTTCTAACAAGACACTTGAAAATGCTGTTAGCAAAGCAACTTCAGAAATTCAGCACAGTATAGTGGATGATGTTATTGGTATTATCACTACAGATGCAATACTTGCTGCTTTGCTCAGTGCTATTCTTAGTCCTTTGGGTAGTGTATTATTTTTTGCTATTCGGCGTTCGATAAGTGGTCAAGAGGAGGAAAAAAAGGCGAAACGAAATATAGAAGATGAAATTTTGCGTATAGCTGATGAGGTATCTGGTGAATTGCAAGAAAAAGTTGCTAGTAAATTGCGTGGTTCCGTCCAGAGTGCTGTAGATAGCATTGCCGCTCTCATCAAAGGCGAACAAGAAAGCTTAAGCAAGTCACTTCAAGCTCTTGATGAAGCAATTTCAACAGTTAATAAAATTCGTAGGCATTTAGAGTCTATCTAATTCCTTAACGCGCCAAGCAGCATAGGTTAGAGCTTCTTGCATATCCTCCGGTTCCAAATAAGGATATGCTTTTAAAATATCTTCTGTTGAATGACCTGATGCCATCAACCCCACTATAGTACCAACAGTGACGCGCAAACCTCGAATACAAGGTTTACCACCCATTACTTCTGGGTCTAAAGTAATTCTTTTTAATTGTTTCATGTAGTTTATTTTCTGCTTTTTCTATTAACGCTTCATTAACCAAGAAGTCTAGTTTTCCTGAATCAGAATCAGCCTCAATTTCTTGATTCCACTGCTCCCAATCTAACTCCATCATCCATTTTCTTAAATAGGTGAAATCATCAGGAGAAAGGAACTGAATTGCTGCTTGAATTTCTTTAACTGTAGTCATATTATATCGCTATAATGGTAGTCTACTAATATTCTAGCAAGTAATGGGAATACTAATCCATGATAGTCTACTATATTATTCAAACTTTTAACCCAAAAAAATAAAAATTATGAAAATTGACACTGAAGGAAAAATTACCATCCCTCCAGAAATTCAAAACCTGCTTGAGTTTCAACCGGGTACAGAAGTTGAACTTGAAGTCATAGGAAACACTTTGCAAATTCGCAAACTTCAAAACTCCAACCGAGGAAAAGAAATTATTGCTGCTATTCGTGGCAAAGCAACCAACCGTCTGACAACTAATGAAATTATGCAACTAACTCGCGAAGAACTATGAGTGAAATTCTAGTCGATAGTAATGTCATCTTAGATATTCTCACGGAAGACCCGCAATGGTTTGATTGGTCATCGCAAATGCTAACTAACTACGCTAACCAGGGAGATTTAATAATTAATCCCATTATTTAGGCCAAAATATCTATTGGACAGGACTTACGCAAAATATTAGATTGTACGCCATCTGTAGGGGCGAACGGCCGTTCGCCCCTACTAAATATAGCGGTCTTGCGTAAGTCCTGTTGGATTTAATCAACCAGAGGAAGTTGAAGAAGCTTTACCAGAAGATTTTTTTCGTCGAGACCCATTGCCTTATTCAGCAGCTTTCCTAGCAGGACAAAGCTTTTTAAGATATCGTCAGCGTGGTGGAGAAAGGCGATCACCACTTCCTGATTTTTATATTGGTGCCCATGCTGCTGTAGCAAATATTCCTCTGCTAACCCGCGATGTAAATCGTTATCGTACATACTTCCCAGCTATTCAACTGATTACGCCTAATGGTGTCTAGCTTTTTAGCAGGCGTTGTTTGGTAGAGTTACCAATCTAGTAGGGTGTGTTAGCGGAACGAAGTGGAGCGTAACGCACCATTTTTGATGTTGCCTGGTGCGTTACGCTATCGCTAACAGCACCCTACTAAGCTTTGTTGGGTATCAGTATCGTTCTACCCAACCTACTTTATTTTGCAGAAAGTTGTTCCTGCACCCAAGCGCGAACAGTATTCATAGTTTTATTCCAACCTATAAATGGAGAGCGTTCCAAATATTCAGGAATAGTATCAGTCAAGGGCAAATCAGGAAAATGAATACTAAATTCCGACTCTACATATTCCCCATTTTCCAACACATAAATTTTCAACTTACCCTTCTCAAACTTCCACAATTCAGGAACACCTAAATTTTGATAAATATTAGGATGAGTGCGAGAAGTAACGTCAATTTCCAATGCTAAATCTGGAGGCGGATCGACAGTTAAATCTATTCGTTTCTTACCTCGTACTTTTGCCTCATTTTCAATATAAAAACAGTCATCAGGTTCAATACCTTGCTGCATCAATTCATTTTTAAAAGTTGTGGAACCAAGAGGCCAAAAATCAATTTCTAACTCCTGCATCAGCACCTTTAATAAATCTGCAATAATCACTTTTGCACTTTCATGTTCTGGTAATGGTGCCGTAATTTCCAAAGTATTATTTTCATAAGCAATTCGCGAATTACGACTTTCTCCTAAGTCGGCTAAAATTCCTTCAAAATCTTGCCAACTCATATCTTTTAATAACACTCGCTGTCCTGGAGGAACAGTTAATTGTTGGAGTTTAACCAGCATTTTTTCTCCTTACAAAAACCGGCGTTGCTGATTCTGGGTATTATTTTGCCCCCCTAACCCCCAATTTTGGGGGGAATAAAACTCTAAAAGTCCCCCAATTTTGGGGGATTTAGGGGGCTTGAGCAGAACCAAACAATCGCGCATTCATACTTCAATTCAGCAACGCCCAAAAACCAAGTAAGTTGGGTTTTGTCCCTCAACCCAACCTATATTTATTGCACCATTTAAGGTGTGTAAATCTAGTGTTTTTTATTATTACAGAATACAACACACCATTGATAAGGTAGTTTGTGACAACTCAACTAAAAATTCCCACAAACACAACTTATCTGATTTGGAAATTATCCTCAGTTATAGTGGGAGCATTCTCTAGGAGAGCAAACTGATTTATATTATCATTAGCGTTGTAAAATAGTTCCCCTGATGTTTCATTATAGATAATGAAAGCATCAGAATTACTGACCGCATCATCAGTGTCAACTATTTCAAAGTCATTATCATCACTGAAACCTATTCCACGATCGCTGTTAAGAGCAGCAAATGTTGTCTTATCAAGTAATATTAAGTCTCCTTGGTTTCCATCTTCGTTTGGTCTCAAGTCTGACTGGAAGTCTGTAATATTATCTACACCAATATCGTCGGAATTGAAAGCCACATTAGTATTGAAGATAAAGCGATCAATACTTGCACCACCTGCCAAAGTATCGTTTCCACGACCACCATTAAGACGATCGCGACCTTGACCACCTCTGAGAATATCGTTACCATCCCCACCCAAAAGGATATCAAACCCAGAGCGACCTTCTAAAACATCATCACCATCTTTACCAAACAGCGTATCATTGCCCAAAACACCAATAATTTGGTCATTTTCATCTGTACCAGCAAGGCGATCGTTGCCTCTAGTACCTATACTTGCAACCCTCAAACTTACAGAGTCAAAAGTTACCGATCTACCTTCACTTTCATTGAGGTTTACCAAACGGATGCCCAAGTTTTCTCCCAAGGAAGCATCATTTACACTAGACCGATAGGAAACAGTTGCTGTCTGAAACTCTCCCTCTGAAATAGATAGAGAGTTATCATCCACTGCTAATACTTCATCTCCTGCCAAGAGTTGGACTTGATAACCAGGAAAACCATCTAAATCAAAACTAGCTTGTAATGGTTGCAGAGTAAAGGCTTGAGGATTTCCTACTTCTACCTGTAGGGTGTATCTTTTACCAGTTTCGAGCACTGTATTAAGAGGCTGAAATATTCCCACTTGACCTTGACCTGCTAGCAAACCACTGTCGGCAAACGCGATATTATTCCCTTCTGGCACCCCAACATCGGGATGAGGTGTATTACCTGCTCCTGTTGCTGGATTAAATATACCCAGAAGTGGAGCATCAAATGCCGGGAGTTCTGCATCTGCGAAACTCTCAACTAGGCCATCTGGATCGTATATCTGCCAATCACGAATCGGTGGAATAATATCTAAACCTAGTCTATTTAGTTGGTCGGTAAATTGATCGTCTTCAAGTTCTGGTGTTTCAAACCCTGGATTCAATAATTCTTCTTCCATAACTTTTCTTGTTTACTCTAAATTTTATTTTGCCTTACAAAAACCAAGTAAGTTTAGTTTTGTCCCTCAACCCAACCTACATTTATTGCACCATTTAAGGTGTGTCAATCTAGTATTTTTTATTATTACAAAATACAACACACCATTTTGATCTAATACCTTGCCTACATCTATTCAAGTTGTCGTTAAACTTTTTGATAAATTTTTGTAGAGACTTTCCATGAAATGTCTCTACATTTTTTCACATCTATGTCATAATAATATCAACTGATACTTATGGGCGTTGCTGATTATGGGTATGATGCAAGCCCCCCTAACCCCCCAATTTTGGGGGGGAATAAAACTCTAAAAGTCCCCGAATTTTGGGGTATTTAGGGGGCTTGACTAGAACCAAACAATCGCGCATTCATACTTCAATTCAGCAACGCCTGCTTATGAAATCTTTAACTTATTCTGCTGCCTCACCTTCTGACTCTGACTCTGTAGATGACGCTCCCGCAGGAGCCATTACACGCGCTAACACTAAGTCTCCTTCTCCTGTCGCTTCTACTCCTTCTGGTAAAGTAATTTGACTCAGCTGAAGAGACTCTCCTAACTTAAGACCTGAGACATCTATATCTAATGTTTCAGGAATTTTATCTGGTTTGCATCTGATTGCTAATTCTGTAACAGTCTGGTCTAAAATTCCACCACCGACTTTAACTCCTACTGGATCGCCAACAAAATGTATAGGTACTTCTACATCTAGACTTCCATGAGCAGCTACGGAGAAAAAACTTAGGTGAAGAATTAAGGGTTTATAGGGATGAGATTGAACTTCCCGAAGAATAGTTTTGCCACTCCAAGAAATATCAGGAACTTGAAGATCGATGATAGTATTGTTAATAGAGGTATCCTTTAACAACTTTTGTGCTTTTTTAACTTCAATTGTTAATGGAACTGATTCTGTACCTTGATGACCATATAATACTGCAGGAATTAATCCTTCTCGTCTTAGAGCTTTGGTTTTGCTACCTTCAGGTCTTTTTTGACATTCTACTGTAACTTCCATCTTGACTTTTTTCGCTTAGTTTGCTTACCAATTATACCAAAGTTTTTGACATAGCAGAAGAAAGAAGGAAGAAGGAAGAAGGAAGAAGGAAGAAGGAAAATAGATTATTAATAGCTATCTAGAAAAAACACTCTTTTCACTTCAACCACAAATTTCTCTATCAGGACTTACGCAAAGACTCTATACATAGAAGTCTTGGTGCGTTACGCTAGCGCTAACACACCCTACTGGACTGACACATCTAAAATAGTGCAATAAATGTAGGTTGGGTTGAGGAACCGTTAGCGGAGCTTATCCGTCAGGATAAACCCAACAGTAG
>NZ_BLZO01000007.1 GCF_014132355.1 Okeania sp. KiyG1 | reverse complement strand
AGGCAGAAGGAAGGAGGAAGAAGGCAGAAGGAAGAAGGAAAAATTAATTAATCAATACCCATAAATAAACCTTTGAGTTGCTATCTTAATTTTCCTGATTTTAGACATTTTGTACAAGTAAAATTTTCTGTTAATGCCAGAAAGAAGAAAGAAGAAAGAAGAAGGAAGAAGGAAGAAGGAAGAAGGCAGAAGGAAGGAGGAAGAAGGCAGAAGGAAGAAGGAGAAATTAATTAATCAATACCCATAAATAAACCTTTGAGTTGCTATCTTAATTTTCCTGATTTTAGACATTTTGTACAAGTAAAATTTTCTGTTAATGCCAGAAAGAAGAAGGAAGAAGGAAGAAGGAAGAAGGCAGAAGGAAGGAGGAAGGAGGAAGAAGGCAGAAGGAAGAAGGAAAAATTAATTAATCAATACCCATAAATAAACCTTTGAGTTGCTATCTTAATTTTCCTGATTTTAGACATTTTGTACAAGTAAAATTTTCTGTTAATGCCAGAAAGAAGAAGGAAGAAGGAAGAAGGAAGAAGGAAGAAGGCAGAAGGAAGGAGGAAGGAGGAAGAAGGCAGAAGGAAGAAGGAAAAATTAATTAATCAATACCCATAAATAAACCTTTGAGTTGCTATCTTAATTTTCCTGATTTTAGACATTTTGTACAAGTAAAATTTTCTGTTAATGCCAGAAAGAAGAAAGAAGAAGGAAGAAGGCAGAAGGAAGAAGGCAGAAGGAAGGAGGAAGAAGGCAGAAGGAAGAAGGAAAAATTAATTAATCAATACCCATAAATAAACCTTTGAGTTGCTATCTTAATTTTCCTGATTTTAGACATTTTTCACAAGTAAAATTTTCTGTTAATGCCAGAAGGAAGAAAGAAGAAGGAAGAAGGCAGAAGGAAGGAGGAAGAAGGCAGAAGGAAGAAGGAAAAATTAATTAATCAATACCCATAAATAAACCTTTGAGTTGCTATCTTAATTTTCCTGATTTTAGACATTTTTCACAAGTAAAATTTTCTGTTAATGCCAGAAGGAATAAGGAAGAGGGAAAATTAATTAATCAAAAACCAGAAATAAATCTTTGAATGGCAATCTTAATTTTTCCTGATTTTAGACATTTTTCACAAGTAAAATTTTCTGTTAATGCCAGAAGAAAGAGGAAAAATTAATTAATCAAGACTCATAAATAAACCTTTGATTTGCCATCTTAATTTTCCTGATTTTAGACATTTTTCACAAGTAAAATTTTCTGTGAAAAATCTCTCTATTAAATAATGTGCAAAAATACTTTTTTACTATATATTCCCTGTTGCCTGTTGCTTGTTGCCTCTCTTGGTCAGCATTCCCTTGTGTCTGACGCCGACGCGGGGTCTGACCGCTGTTGCCTAAAATAGATAAATTTTTAGCTTTATTCAAAATTGATATACACCCAAATTTATTCTGATAAAACCCAAGTATCTTTACTACCTCCACCTTGGGAAGAATTAACTACTAAAGAACCTTTTTTCATTGCCACTCTAGTCAAACCACCAGGATGAACATAAATTTCTTTACCATATAAAATATAGGGTCGTAAATCAACATGACAACCTTCAAATTTATTATCTATTATAGTTGGAACTCTAGATAAAGATAGAGTTGGTTGAGCAATATAATTCCGGGGATTAGCTTTAATTTTTTCTGCAAATTCTGCTCTTTCCTCCGAAGTTGATTGAGTTCCTACTAACATCCCATAACCACCAGCTTCATTTGCAGATTTCACCACAAGTTTATCCAGGTTTACTAACACATGGTCTAACTGTGTTTTTTCCCAACATAAATAAGTAGGAACATTAGGTAAAATTTCCTCCTCATCAAGATAATAACGAATCATTTCCGGCACATAAGCATAAATAACTTTATCATCCGCTACACCAGTTCCCAAAGCATTAGCAAGGGCAACATGACCATTACGGTAAACTTCCATTAATCCTGGAATTCCTAACAAAGATTCAGAATTAAAAGCTAAAGGATCGATAAAATTATCATCCATACGTCTGTAAATAACATCAACTTGCTGCAAACCCTTAGTAGTTCGCATCTTTACATACCCATCTACAACCACTAAATCTCTACCTTCAACCAATTCAACTCCCATTTGTCTAGCTAAAAATGAATGTTCAAAATAGGCCGAATTATAAACACCAGGAGTCAAAACCACAACAGTAGGATTTGATAAATAAGAAGGTGCTAAATTTAGTAGAGTTTCTAATAAATAACCAGGGTAATTATCAACAGGTCGAACTCCTAAAGTCGCAAAAATTTGGGGAAATGTACTTTTCATTACCCGTCGATTTTCTAATACATAAGATACACCAGAAGGGCAACGTAAATTATCTTCCAATACATACCACTGACCGTCTTTATCCCTAACTAAATCGGTCCCTGTAATATGACACCAAATTCCTGAAGGTGGTTTTAATCCTATACAAGGTTTGAGAAACCCAAAAGCAGAATTAATTAACTCTCTAGGAATAATCCCATCTTGAAGAATTTTCTGTTCTCCATAGATATCTGCAATAAATAAATTTAGAGCATGAATTCTTTGCTTCAAACCTGTCTCTAAAAAATTCCATTCAGACACTGAAATTATACGGGGTACAACATCAAAAGGAAAAATACGTTCTGTACCTTGACTATCACCATAAACATTAAAAGTTGCTCCAAGTTTCACCATAGCGACCTGTGCAGCTTTTTGTCGCATCAATAGTTCACCTACAGAAAGAGAATTAATTCTTTCTATCAATAATTGAGCTTCTGGACGAGGTTGATTTTTACTGATGAAAAGTTCATCGTAAAATTTCCCCGGTGTATAAGAATCAAATTGCACTATTTTTATTTATAATTTATCAACTACTTGATGATGATTAAACTTTGATTATAAGCATTTAGCAGTCAGCAGTCAGCTATCAGCTTTTAAAGAAGAAAAAAGCAATTTTATCAAATCTTCAGAGTACGAATTTATGATTAAGAGTATAGTAGAAGTTAAACGAATGCTTGCTTCATTCATTAAAAAGCTGATAGCTGCGCATTTAGCAGGAAATGCCTACCTTATAATTATTATATTAAATAAGTGTAAAATTTACATAAAAGAGTAACAATTATTATCAATAAAATTGTTATAATAGATACAATTAACTAACGATCGACTAAAAATTATGGCTTACAAATGCAATCTTAGTAATGGCCAGCAAGTTTATATTGAAAATCAGGGAATGCAAACTGTGGTAACTCTTTCCAGTGGTGGTCCTGGTCAACAACAACAGGCAAGTACAGGGTTTCAAACAGGTAAATGGACTGTAGTACCCACTCTGTTTAAAACTGCTAGTGGAGTCATTTTGCGGATAGAGTCGGAACAGGGACAATCTTTTGTTCAGTTGCAGGCAGGTGGAATAAGTACCATAGGTGGGACGCCTAATTTGAGTGATGCCGAAGTCTTATCGCTTCAACAAGTAGAGGCAACACCCAGCACAAGTATGCCACCGATGGAACCGATGAAACCAATGGAACCGATGAAACCGATGGAACCTATGAAAATGGGTGATATGGAAATGAAGATGAACCCAATGCAGATGCGGATGGGTAATATGTCGATGGAAATGGGGTCAAGTTCTTCTGCAACTTCTGGGAAGCGTTTTTGTCCCCAATGTGGTGCTCCTGTACAAACAAGCGATCGCTTTTGTTCTAGTTGTGGTTATAAGTTGTAATTTTAGTCTTGAAATTTTATTTAGGCGTGTAGTTGCTTTAAACTCGCCTACAAACAGATACTTTTTTATAACTAATTATCTGAATATGAGATTACCTAGTATTACACTAAGCGCAATGGATATTTGCTATAAAGAATAGACAATTTTGATAATAATTGCTTTTGTCAAAACTTATTTATCTAATTGAGCAAGAAAATCAATTATTATTACTTTTTTTCTTGCTTCTTTCTTTTCTAAAATACTTTTCATTAATTGATAATTTATAATGGATAATTGATAATTATCTCTGGTTAAAACCGTTACGGAATTGAATATAAGGAAATATTATTTTTCCCTTAAAAGGGGAGACTTTAAACCAAAATAATTTAATTATTAATTATTAATTATTAATTATTCGGTAATATTCTTTTTTATCAAATTATATAGAGTTAAAAATAATTAGGAAAATAGACAATGAAAATTGATATTGATATAATGACTCGCTATTTACATAGAATGCGAAATCAACCAGGATGGGCTTCTCTAAATGAAGTTGCGACATCTATGAATATGGATAGAGCTACATCTAGACGCTACACGAAAACAGCAGAAGAATGGGAATTAATTGAGCGTCAACAGTTAGAAAATCAGCCTACTCAAATTCAAGCAACTAAGAAATTAATCAAATTAGAACCTGGAGAAGTCAGAAAAATTGTACAGGCAAATTGCCAAGATTTTTAGTTTTATGGAAGAAGGAAGAAGGAAGAGGGAAGAAGGAAGAAGAAAGAAGGTGTTTAGTTATCTGGGAGAGAAGGAAAAATCTGGTTTTGTATGAGTTTTATAGAGGTTTTTAATATAGATAGACTACTTCTGTAGAACAGTGATAATTAGGTTCTTAGTTGGACTTTAGTCCTAGTATTTTCGTCATTGCGACCCATAGGGAAGTAATCTCAAATTCTAGTTTTTCCTACCTCATGGGTAAGTCCTGATTCTTACTTTTGACTTTTGACTTTTGACTTTTGAATTCTATTTTTGTGAGGTACACCTATAGCGGGCAAGATGCCCGCACTGGGAACATTTAATTGTTAATCTCTGTACTTCACCTGCTGTAACTTTTGACTTTCTTTAATTCTTACTTTTGACTTTTGACTTTTGACTTTTGAATTATTAATTTGAATTCCATGAAACGGTATGACAAGATTTATCCATGACCAATTTGCTAAAGATTATTTAGAAGAATTATTATCCCAACTAGGAGAATGTCAAGTTCCTCTAGAAATTCGCAGTGAAGTTAGACAAGTAGATGTGTTTTTTGCACCATCAACTCAACCAAAAATTTCTCCAGAAGCATTAGGGTTATTAGGAAAGTTAGCTACAACAATTTGTTTATTTGAACCCTTTAGAAATCCTGTAACAATTGATGAAATTCGGAGTTGTTTACTTAAATTATTAGAGGTAAATACAGATTTTATCCGTCGAGCAAATCGGGAAAATACTCGCCTCAATGAAAATAATTATCCGAAATTATGGATATTAACACCTACAGCATCAAAGACAATATTAGAGGGTTTTGGAGCTAAAAGTGATGATAATAATTGGGGTCCAGGAATTTATTTATTACCGGAATATTTCAGAACAGGATTAGTAGTAATTCATCAATTACCAAAGACATTAGACACTCTATGGTTAAGAATTTTGGGCAGAGATAGAGTACAACAACAGGCGATTGACGAATTAGAAGCATTGCCACCAGATAATCAATTTCGGGTAAATGCTTTGTTGTCATTATCATCTTTGCGTAGTAACTTAGAAGTAAGTTCAGAATTAGAAGTACAAGATAGGGAGTTAATTATGCGCTTATCACCACTATTATTAGAACAATTAGAAACTGCTACTCAGTTAGGAAGAGAAGAAGGAAAACAAGAAGGTATAGAACAAGGAATACAACAAGCTAACCGAATGGTTATCGAAAATTTGTTGAGATTAAGGTTTAATTCTTTAGATGAAGAACTCAGAGGAATTATTCAACCAATGTCGTCATTATCTCCAGAGGAATTTCTTCCTTTACTTTTACAATTATCACGGGAGGAATTATTGGCAAGATTTAATAGTGAGAATTAATTCAGTTAAATGCTTTTTATTATTATAATTTGTGCGTAGTAACTTAGAAGTAAGTTCAGAATTAGAAGTACAAGATAGGGAGTTAATTATGCACTTATCACCACGTTTATTAGAGCGTTTGTCACCACGTTTATTAGAGCAATTGGAAGCTGCTAAACGAATGGAGCGTACTGCAGCTATCGAAAGTGTTTTGAAATTTAGGTTTAATTCTTTAGATGACGAACTTAGAGAAATTATTCAACCAATGTTGTCATTATCTCCAGAGGAATTTACTCCTTTACTTTTACAATTATCACGGGAGGAATTATTGGCAAGATTTAATAGTGAGAATTAATACAATTATTTAGTTGGGAAAATTTCTAGGGATAAAATTATTTTTACTGAATGTTTACCTTTCGCTCCAGGAAAAAACTGTATTTAATCTTTGCCGATCGCTCTTGATAAAAAGTTTGATAAAAAGAGGTAATCAGGACTTACGCAGAACCACCACATCTAGTAGGGGCGAACGGCCGTTCGCCCCTACAAATGGTGTATAATCTCCTTTTTTGCGTAAGTCCTGGTAATATTATTATGCTAGAACAAGTGCTGAATTTAGCTAAACAACTTCCTGTTTCTGAACAAATTAGTTTAATTGAAAAAATGACTGTTTCTCCTAGTCGTATATTTTAGGTAAACCTATCTTAATTTCTATTCCCTATTCCCTATTCCCTATTCCCTAAAAAAAATAAACTTATGCAATTATCAACTACTACTAATTCCTTAGACGCTTTTCTCCAACAACCCAACATCGAAACTTCTCCTGCTTGGGAATTTATCCGTGGACAACCACAACAAAAACCGATGCCAACCCTGTTTCATTCCCGCCTCCAGCGCAACCTCGTCAATACTATTAACAACAAAACCGAAGCTTATGAAGCTATTCAAGAACTCCGCTGCATTATTCCTCCCTTATCTCCTGTACCAGATATTGTGGTTGTCAAAAGCGATCGCCTTGGGAATCAAGATGGCCCACTGCAAGGTTCACCGGACTGGATAATTGAAATTCGTTCCCCGGATCAAAGCACATTAGATTTACAGAACAAGATTCTGCACTGTTTGGGTAACGGGACTCAAATTGCTTGGTTAATTGATATTCAGCGACAGCAAATCTGGGTTTGGGAGAATCAAGAACTACCACTGGTGTTTGCTGGAACTGATGTACTGCCTACTCTTGACAATATCTCAGATTTGACAGTGGAAAAAGTAATGGCTATGACTCAACAACGATAAAGCTAGACAGTGGCTAGATGTGGATTTTGCCACAGATATACGGATGATGTCAAAACTTACTTCCATACAACTTTTCTTTACCACCTAAGCAATATTGCCAAATCACAACTACTGCCCAATGAATAATTACTACAACCCACAAACAACCAGTTAATTGATAAGCTACTGTACATACTAATCCTAAAATTCCTGTCAATGTCAAAAAAATGGGTTTCATAAAAGTTGGGTTTCCCTGGGGATAGAAAGTTAGAGCATTTATTGGATGATAAATAATGAATAAAAATAAACTTAACGCTGCCCAAAAACACCACATAATAGTTGAAATTTTCTCGGTGGGATGAGGCAATAACAAAACTCTAAATATCGACTCTTCTATTAGAGATGGCATAAAAAATATGGCTACCAACCCCTGAAATAATTCTTTGAGATTACGAAAGCTTTGACTAACTCGTAAAAATCTAGAATTAAAGCCTAATGGTAAGGCGATCGCTCCATAAATTAACAATGTTATTCCTACCACTAACCAATCTTGACTATTCATGGGTCGAGAAGCAAATATTAGACGCTCAATTAAGGTGGAAATCATAGAATTTGTAGGTTTGGTTGAGGTAACGAAACCCAACTCCAAGGATTTTGTGGATTGGGTTTCACTTTGTTCTACAAGGGCCTACTTTAAGGGGATTAGAAAGACTACGACTAATCCTAACAGAAAGCATAACTACCAAAAAAACAATGAGGTTTTTTCAATCAAGATCTAGGATGCCAAGCTCGATAAAATTCTGGGTAGGGGAGAGTTTGGGCACATTTCCAGATTACTTTATAGCATTCCTTGGAGCGATCGCTGTTATTTAAGTTGGCTATGGCTGATAAGCAGCCTTTTAGGGATGTGACGACTGCCACCATCTGCTCTTCTGCTAAAGTTTTCCCTAAGCTTTCTGCTACTTGCCTGCGAGTCAAATTATCAGAAGCAGACTTTAACAAATGCACCAAAGCATCAATCACTTTCTGATTACCTATGCCTATTTTCCCTAAACTATATAATGCTTGCCTGGGAGTGAAATAATCAGAAGCAGACTTTAACAAATGCAGCAAAGCATCAATCGCTTTCTGATTACCTATGGCAATTTTCCCTAAGCTTTCTGCTGCTTGGCTGCGACTCAAATAATCAGAAGTAGACCCTAACAAATGCAGCAAAGCATCAATCGCTTTCTGATTACCTATGGCAATTTTTCCTAAGCTTTCTGCTGCTTGGCTGCGAGTGTCATCATCAGAAGTAGACTCTAACAAATGCACCAAAGAATCAATCGCATTCTGATTGCCTATGCCAATTTTCTCTAAGCTATATGCTGCTTGCCTGCCAGTGACAGAATCAGAAGTAGACCTAAACAAATGCACTAAAACATTAATCGCATTCTGATTGCCAGGGTCAATTTTCTCTAAGCTATATGCTGCTTGCCTGCGAGTGACAGAATCAGAAGTAGACCTCAAAAAATGCTCCAAAGCATTAATCGCATTCTGATTGCCTATGCCAATTTTCCCTAAGCCTTCTGCTGCTCGCCCGCGAGTGTAATCATCAGAAGTAGACCTAAACAAATGCACTAAAACATTAATCGCATTCTGATTGCCCATACCAATGTTCCCTAAGCCTTCTGCTGCTTTCCCACGAGTGTAATCATCAGAAGTAGACTCTAACAAATGCACCAAAGCATTAATCGCATTCTGATTGCCTATACCAATGTTCCCTAAGCCTTCTGCTGCTTGCCAGCGAATATAATCACGAGAAGTAGACTCTAACAAATGCACCAAAGCATTAATCACATTTTTATTGCCAGGGTCAATTTTCAGTAAGTTTTCTGCTGCTTCCAGGCGAATATTATCATCAGAAGCAGACTCTAACAAATGCACCAAAGCATTAATCGCATTTTCATTACCAGGGTGAATTTTCAGTAAGTTTTCTGCTGCTTGCCTGCGAATCTTATCATCAGAAGTAGACCTCAATAATTCCACCAAAGCATTGATAGTATTTTTCCTTGGAGTCTTTAGTAAAACAGCCTGAGCTTCTGTTTCTATTGCACTAAAACCGTTGCCCCAATCAGTGACTTTTTTCACTATTTTATCAGTTTGGCTACAGCGAAATTCAGCAATTCCAGCAACAGCAAGAAAATAAGCCCGGTATCCATAAAAACTCCTATCTATTTTTCTTTGAAACAAAAAGTTGCCACACCCATCCTGAAATTCAGTTAATTCTTGAATAAATCCCTCTTTCTCTTCCTCCTCCACATCCTCTCGCCCCAACCACAACAAAATCACCTGCTTCCACTGTGGCTCAAAAATACGATAACGTTTCCCCTCCACAGGTTTATTCTTATGTTCGCGAGGCAAGAAAAAATCCCAATCATCGATCGCCAGAGCAGCAAAATATTCCTCAAACGTCGCATGAAAAAAAGCATACACCTTTTTCGTCGGAGACTCTGCTGCCACCCCCACATTATTCAGCCAGCCAATTTGCAACGCCAGATAAAACAGAGAATTTTCATCATTAGCATCCCCCAACCTCTTCTCAATAAAATCCTGGCTCAACCGAAAACGACCTCTACTAGAGTCAATATCATCCTTCGCCAACCTACCCAATGCCAGATTTAACTCCCGTCGCTTGCTTTTCTCAATTGGAAAGCGATCGGACTTCCACAGATAAAACTGCTCCACAAACTGACCATACAATTCCGCCTTTGTCTCCGGCAAACTTTCCTCATATAATTGCCAACTCCGACATAACAGCGCCAACCGCAGAGGATTTTGCACCAAATCTCTGACTTGTGCTTTTTCATCTTTCCTCAACTCGTCCTTCAGTCTATCTGCTTTATCTTTTTTCGGCTTTACTTGCTCTTTTTTTTCCAAAAACAAGATAAAGCCTTCTCCTCTTACAAAAGAAGACTGGGGTGGATCGAACCAATTATCAATAAATTGATCCACCTGCTGAGGATAATCAAAATCCAACAACCGAAAAGTCTCAAATTCAGACAAAGCATTCACATCTGCCTGCCAAACATTCAGACGACAAGTCAACACCACCCGCGCTTTACCCACCCACCCCGAAAGTTGACGAGAAATATTTTGCAAAGTCTGAATGCCAGAAGTAGCAATTTCATCTACCCCATCCAACAACAACCACACTCGCCCCCGTTCAAATTGTTCCGTAAAATTCTCCCCCACTTTCTGACGCTTATCTGGAGAAAAAGGCAGCCAAGAATTCAACAAATAATCCTCAAAATTCCGCAAATTCCCACCTTGAGTCAAATCTGCCAAAGAAACCCACACGGGCAAACCCAACTTCTGCTCTAATATCCAACTCGCAATAGTTTGCAGCAGAGTAGTTTTTCCCGCCCCCGGTTCCCCAATTAAAGAAATTCTTTGACCTTGACTTTTACCTTGTTTTTGCTGTAAAATCTCTTTTAAGAAAGTATTGTGGGTAAATCTGTGCTTTTCTTCATATTGGGGTTCATAAAGTTTCGTTCCCTGTTCGGGAGATAACCCATCTTGTTGCCTTTTCTCTGACTTTTTCCGTTCCACCAGTGCCAGGGGAACATAAATTTGTTCTCGGTGTTTTTTGCCTCCTCATCATCGTGAAATAGGGAATTACTGGTTAGTTGATTATTCAGCATTTCCCGACAAATATCTTGCCATTCCTTGAGAGTCTTTTCTCTGCCCTGTTCAGGCAAAGTCAGTCAAATAGTAGTTCGTTTGTCAATCTTACGTTTGTCAATTTTACCAATTGTGTCAGCAACTATCCCATCTTTTTCTGTCTTTATTTTATTCTCACTTTTTCCAACCACCATCCCACCTTTTTCCGCCTTAACTTCTTTTGCTACTATGTTGGCATTCTTTTCATCTTCCGACTCCAGAGACTTTAACGCTTCTCTAATTTCTTCCACAACCTCAGTCAACTTTGGATGAGGATTTTCTTCTACTGCCGCTGCCAACTCCTGTATTGTCCGAGCAACATCAGGATTTTCTGCTGCCTCCTGCATTTCCAAAACTGCCTGACCATAATCCAAAGGTTGCTCCGAAAATTGTTCAATAGCAGTTACAGTATCGGGAGATTCTTGTTTCAGATATTTCATCAACTTAGCACTTTTATCCCAAACCACCTGCCCAATATTTTCTCCAGTTTTTTCCAAAGCTTTTGTCCCCAATACAGCAGCTAGCGCCATTACAATAGTAATAGGTTCCATAATTTTCAGCCTCCTAAAATTGGATTCAGATTAAGTTAATTATTAGATAATATTCTAAACTATTCCAATGTAGGTTGGGTAGAACGAAGTGTTAGCGGAGCTTATCCGTAGGATAAACCCAACAAAGTTTTATTATTATATTATGTCCGGATAATTAGTAATAAAAACACTTCTTTCTCCTGGTACATTACTTACTCTCCTGGGAGGAGTTAGGAGTGGGTTGACTCCTCCTTAATTATTTATAAATTTTCAACCGGACATGATATTAGACATCTCCAGATTTGATTTTTGGAGAGGTATATTGTTGGGTTTCGTTCCTCAACCCAACCTACTAGATTCTGTTAATTGCTTCACTTTTGAAGAAAGCGATCGATCTAGAAAAGCTAAGGAAAATATCTGTAAATTTCTTTTCGGTGAAGTATCCTAACGAAAAAGACTATACCATCATTAACCTTAATACCCAATCGATAATCTCCTACTCTAATCCGATAGTATTCTTCCTCACCTTTTAACTTTTTTATATTTCTAATTTTCGTTAGAGGATATCTGAAAAGTTATTTAATACTGAATTTTGCCCCCTAGCCCCCAATTCTGGGGGAAAAAGAATCTATTAGCTGGTAAAAGTCCCCCAAAATTGGGGGATTTAGGGAGCTTTTTCTAAACTCAACATTCATAGCTTTCTCTTGAAAATTTT
>NZ_BLZO01000006.1 GCF_014132355.1 Okeania sp. KiyG1 | reverse complement strand
TATCTTTAGTATTACGTACTCCACCAGTAGTAAAACCAACTCGGTCTCTCTTTTTGTATTCATCGAGTTGACCGACTTCAACAATATCTGTACCCTCTGTTGTTTCTGTGGCATCCAGCTCTACTCGATATTCTGTATCTGCACCTCCCACTGGTAAAACCCGAATGTTATAGTTACCGGGGTTTATTACCCGCTCAATTAACTCAGGACCTCTGCCTGAATTAGTGGAACTTACAACCAGATCGTCGTCACTGTCATCATTCAGGTTTTCGCCACTATTCCACAGTTCCAAGTTAGCATTATCTTGGATTTGGTCTAGAGTAGCCCGAAAATCTATTGGTTGGTCTACACTAAAGCTGTAAAAATCTAGGGTATTACGTTGGCCGCTACCTTCGCCACCAATATTATCAATATTACTTTCTAGTTCACCAGTTAGATTGCCTAGCTCAAAGCGATCGAACGGACTAATTGCCTCTTCAGCATTCAAACTCAATCGGTAGTTAGTCCGAGCATTACCTTGGGGCAATACCTTAACAAAATAAGTACCTTCTTCTAAAGTCTCGTTAATATTTTCTGGATTGGAACCCCTGTTTCTGGAATTAAACAGTAGACTTTCACCATCACTGTCATAAATTTCCACATTAGCATTAGCTCCAAGGTTATCAAGCTCCAAATTGAGATTTTTCTCGCTGCTGAGAGTAAACTTGTACCAATCTGCTTGGTCTCGGAAGTTGGTCAGTATTGAGCGACCAATATTACCAGATTCTTTAGTATCGGTTTCTGTGATTTCTCCTAAATCTTTTGCTGTTTCTGGAGTAGGATAATCGTCTAAATCTTGGTCAAAGGCGTTTAACTCCAGACGATAATCAGTTCTTGCATTGCCTTTGGGGCGTACCCGCACTGCATACTCACCAGCTTCTAAAACTTCTCCACTAATAATTTCTGGATTTCTGCCTCTGTTGTCAGATTCGGACAACAACTCTCCTAGTTCGTTTGGATTATTTAAGTCATATTCATGAATCTGGAGATCGACATTGGCACTTAACTGATCCAGGTCAGCATAAAAGAAAGCATCTTCATTGAGACTGAAAGTGAAGTAATCATTCTGGTCTCTTGTACTACCTCTAGTAAAACCTATTTCTCCTATACCAAAGACTGGTTCTGTTTCTGTCCTTTCCAACAGATCGCCTAACGGAACACCAGGTAGTCTATCGGTGATTTCTCCAAAAGGTTCAGCATTAACCTCTAATCGATAATCTGTTCTTGCTCCACCTTTAGGAGATACTTGAACAACATATTTCCCTGGTTGAAGAATAGCGTTTATAGCTTCTTCTTGTCGCCCACCATTAGCGGACCTCACCAACAGAGTTCGACCATCCTCATCCAAGAGACGAACATCTGCGTTTTGTTTGAGTTGGTCTAGGGTCAGACTAAAGTCACTTTCTTCGTCAATGACAAAATTATAGTAGTCGGATCTATCTCTTTGATTCCTCGTACCAAAGCCAACTTCATCAGTAACAACAACCCCATCTTCAATATTGTTGAGGAAATCATCCCCTAAACGAATGCCAGGAGCTTCGTCATCTTCTGTGGTATTTCTCGGACCTGCACTGGCAGTAATTTGATAGTTTGTTTGAGCATTACCTCTGGAAAAGACTCGAGCAAAATATTCTCCTGCTTCTAGGTCAGCATCAATTATTTCTGACTCGATACCTCCGTTAGTAGAAGAAAATAAAAGGTCCCCATCACTATCTAATATCTCTAGATTAGCGTTTTGGTCTAGTTGGTCTAGTGTGAAGGTCAGATCGCTTTCTTCGTCGAGGCTGAATTTATAGTAGTCGTTACGTTCTCGGATACCATTTGATTGTCTAAAGCCAATTCTTTCTGTCTCTTTAATTGGCGTAGTGGTGATAGTCCCGAGCTCGAATGCAGATTGTAGATTATTGTTGGCCATATTTCTCGCAAATTGAATTTAACAATTAAGGTAAGCATTCAGCTGTCAGCTATTAGCTAGCTTCCTAGGTCGGAACTGCGGACTTCAGCTATTAATTTTGGAGAAGGTAAAAGTAACCTTTGAAATTGAGAAAGAATAAAAATTTACTAGCAAAGTCTCCTTTCTAAACCGCAGAAGTAATTATTCATTACTCATTGCTGATAGCTGACTGCTAATAGCTGTTTGCGCAGCATTCCGTAGGAAATGCTTACCAATTAAGTATCAAACGACGAAGGAGTCATTTCAGTTATCAGTTATCAGTTATCAGTTATCAGTACCTCTAGTTAAAGTCAGAGACTTGAAATATTGAACTTGATTTTTTTTCATCCCCTTGAAAGCGGAGGCTATTTACCTGATTTTTTGGTCAGTCCTCAGGAATACCGAGTCAGGAGAAATAGGAATGAGCGAGGAGGTAGGATTCAACAATTAATTATTAATTATTAATTATTAATAATTAATTATTACCTCTCCTTGAAAACCGATAAGATTGACTAATAGTGAAAATTTTCTCTTGTTTCTCCTTTAAAGGAAAGGTAGGAGGAAATGTCCTCAGATCCCGCTGCCTTCATTCATCTAAAAAGTTGGGTAGCTTGGAAACCTGTTGTAGGGGCAAACGGCCGTTTGCCCCTACAAGCTACGGGAAGAAAAACAACACGGTTGCCTCAGCCACCAGTCCCCTTTCGGAGCAGGGAATAACTCCCCGAAAACTACCATTTCTGGGGTAAAGTTAGCCTCCCCAATGTTATCGGTCGGTACTGTCCGTGAAAGCAATCGCTTAACCCACCCTCGCGTGTTTAACCTTCCGGTTCCTGGCAAAAATAAATAACTAATAAAAAGTATTGCATACTCAAAAACAAAAGTTGTCGGTTTTCGACAGTCGTGATCGACAAATTTTTAACAAATAACAAAAATCACTAAAACTCACTCATAGCAATCTTTTCAACAACAATTAATAATAAAATCGACAATAATTTTTCAGTGGTTGTCGATTTTCGACAATATTGAGTAACGAATGTGATATAATCTCCTACTTTTAAGCCCACATTCCGCACTTCAAGATGTAGGACAAAATAGGATTAACAGAGAGATATTACTGCCACTAGACCCTGGCAATGTGATTAATTAAGTATTAGTACTGTTATAGCAGAGAAACTTTAAAAGCTGTTAGCTAAAAATACTGAGGCATATCAACAATTAATAATTAATAATTAATAATTAATAATTACCGAAGAATTAAGAATTAAATAATTAAATAATTAAATAATTTAGGTTTAAAGCCTCCCCTTTCAAGGGGAAACAAGCGGTCGAGGGATGGCGAGGTCTCGGAGCCATATCCAATCGACCAAGAGAGAAAAAATTTTCCTTTTATTCAATCCTCTTCCTTTTAGGGAGAGGTAATTATCAATTATCCATTATCAATTATCAATTATTGAAAGGACTTACGCACAGACACTAGATAAAGTGAGGGCGAATGCCATTCGCCCCTACATCTGGCGTTTTAAAGGTGAATTTGCGTAAGTCCTGAATGTGAGTTAAGAAGGCAATAGGAGTTGTTTGCGGAGGATGACAAAGGTCAAGGCGTAATGTAAAATGATATTTAACTATGCAGATGAACGATCGCAGATGTCTAATGGCCAAAATCAAAAGAAACTGTACTTATCTTCTAACCACAGCAGGAAAACAGAAAATTGAGAAGCAATTATCTGAATTATCTCCTAATGGATATAGCGATCGTCAAATTGCTCAAGCAACTGGTTTGCATCGCACTACTGTGAAAAAAATTCTGAAGATGGATCGAGGAGTTAGTTTCAGAACTCTAGAAAATTTTTTTACTCATCTGGCCATAGATTTAAACAGTTCTGATTATCAAGAAAGTCAACTACAGAAAAAAACTATCTATCAAGACTGGGGAGATGCGCCAGATACCCAGGCTTTTTTTGGCAGAGAAACAGAATTAACAACCCTCAAACAATTGGCGATCGAACATCGCTGCCGACTCATTGCTATTACTGGTATCGGTGGTATTGGTAAAACAGATTTATCTTTACATTTGGCACGAGATATTCAAGATGAATTTGAATTTGTAATTTGGCGATCGCTCATCAATACACCTCCTCTTACAGAAATTATTGGTGATTTAATTCAATTTATTTCTCATCAACAAATCGGCAATTTACCAGACAAAATACATCAGCAAATTTCTCTGTTACTTGAATATTTAAAAACATCGTTGTTTACTAATTTTAGATAATGTGGAGAGTATCCTGGAAGCAGGAGATTCTGCGGGAAAATATAAATCTGGATGTGAAGATTATGGTCAATTTTTATCAAAAATTGCCTCAATCTCTCATCAAAGTTGTTTGCTATTAACCAGTCGTGAAAAAATTAATAATATTGAGATATTATCGGGAAAACATAAAACAGTTTGTTTTTTTGAATTAAGGGGTTTAAACGTTTTAGAAGGGCGTAAAATTTTTGATAAAATTGGTGATTTTGTGGCTACAGATGAGCAATGGCAAAAATTAATAGAATTCTATAAGGGCAATCCTTTAACATTAGAATATGCAGCTCATCATCTTAAATATTTTCCGGGAAATATTGCTGGTTTTTTAGGATCGGGAAAACTGATTTTTGCTAATATTCGCGAATTATTGGATTGGCATTTTGAACGATTGTCTAATTTTGAAAAAGAAATTTTATATTGGCTGGCTATTCATCAAGAACCGATTTCTATAACTAATTTAAAATCAGATATAGTCACAAAAACTGCTCAAGATAGAATCTCAGAAACTTTGCATTCTCTACAAATTAAACTGCCTCTAGAAAAAAGCAAAGATGGGAAATATTTTACTCTTCAGCCCATGCTAATAGAATACATAACGGAAAATTTTATTACCACGATTTGCCAAGAAATTAAAACTGGAAAACTAGAACTTTTTCATCATCATGCTCTACTCCTAGCTACAGCTAAAGACTATATTATAAACACTCAAACCAGAATTTTTATTGAACCTATTACTCTCAGGCTAATCGATACTTTTCAAAATCAACAAAACTTGGAAAAGCATTTGCAATATCTGTTAGAAAAACTCCGTCAAAATACACCACTGCGACCGGGATATGCAGGGGGAAATATTCTGAATATATTCTGTTACTTGAATACTAATTTAACGGGCTACAATTTTTCCCATCTCACCATTATATAAGCTGATATCCAAGGAATCAATTTAGATGATGTTAATTTTTCCCATTCTGACTTAAGGGAATCAGTTTTAACTCACTCTTTTGGTGGTATTCATGCCTTAGCATTTAGTCCAGATGCTCAAATAATTGCCAGTGGATGCAATGACCACACTATCAAACTTTGGGATGCTAACACTGCTGAATGTCTTCAAACTTTAACAGCTCATAACGGTTTGGTTCTAGGCGTTGCTTTTAGTCCTGATGGCAAAACTCTAGCAAGTGCTAGTGCAGACAAAACCATCAAGCTTTGGGATATTGAAACATTTAACTGTATTCGGACTTTGACAGGTAGCAAAGATGTTGTCTGGTCAGTAGCTTTTACTCCCGATGGTGAAAAACTTGCCAGTTGTGGTTATGAAAGCACTATATCATGTCCGGTTAAACAGTGATAAATAAATAACTACGGAGGAGTCAGGAGTCAACCCACCCCTAACCCTCCCTGGAGTCAACCCACCCCTAACCCCTCCCTGGAGTCAACCCACCCCTAACCCCTCCCTGGAGTCAACCCACCCCTAACCCCTCCCTGGAGTCAACCCACCCTAACCCCTCCCTGGAGGGGAAGTCAGGAGTCAGGAGGAAAGAGGGAAGAAAGAGGAACAACTGGAGTTGAAGGAGAAAGTTTTTTTATAACTAATTATCCGGACATGATATTATTCGCTTGTGGAATGTGAAAACAGGAGAATTCGACCGGGAACTAGCAGGTCATCAAAAAGAAATCAAGGCACTTGCTTTTAGTCCGGATGGTAAAACTTTAGCTAGTGCTTGTTTTGAACCTACTCAGGACTTACGCACGAACACTATAGCGCTTTTCACATGGATAGACTACAGTTAGTATGGGCAACCCAAAAGCATTTTTCTACTCCCTACTCCCTACTCCCTACTCTAAGCGCCAAAAATAATTTTGTGGTCTACTTAAATGAAAAGCGCTGTAAATTGAGTGAGGCAACATATAAAGCGGCAGCTCTGCGTTAACAAATGCCATTTGCTACGCACAACTACGTTAACGCCCCTACATCTGGCGTTTTCAAGGTTAATTTGCGTAAGTCCTGCTACTGTTAAATTCTGGAATGTTGAGACTGGGGAATGTCTGGCGACGGTAAAGGGCGATCGGACTGGAATTCCGACTCAGGCTTTTTGTTGCGATCGCAAAACTGTAGCAACGGGAAATAATGACCAGGTGCTGAAACTCTGGGATGCTCAAACAGGAAAATGTCTACAAACTTTCCAAGGTTATACCGATGGAGTTTTGTCGGTTGCTTTTAGTCCGGATGGTAAAACAATTGCTAGCAGTCATTTGGATTATACTATTAGGTTGTGGGATGTAGAAACAGGAGAGTGTTTGCAATGTTTGAGGGAGCATAAAGGTTTGATTTTGGCGGTGGTTTTTAGTCCGGATGGTAAGAAAATTGCCAGTTGTAGCGATGATGAAAATATTATTGTTTGGAATGTTGATTCTGGTGGTAGCTCCTGGAAATGTTGACCGAATAATTAGGGTTTGCTGATGGAAGTCTTTTTTAATCAGATCAAATCTGGTAGCATCGGTGTTATTCCATATTTAAAGATAAGAGTAGGGGGGAATGGCATTCGCCCTATATTGTAGGGGGGAATGGCATTTGCTGGCGCAAATCTCCGAATGGCGCCCCTAACCATTGTACGACGACGACAGAATTATATAATATCATGTCCAGATAAGAGCGATCTGGAAAAAACTTATCATGAGTGCTTAAACAGTAAATCTTTCTATTCCTACTCCCCTACTCCCCGCTCCCCTACTCCCCCGCTCCCCTACTCCCCTACTCCCCGCTCCCCTACTATTTTAATAATAAGTATTCAACCGGACATGATATTACTCCGAAGCTAACGGACATGATATCATACCTCAAATCAGCAACGCCATTTTTTCTCCTTCCTTCTTCCTCCTTCCTTCTTCCTTCTGTCATAGCAAAAACACTCAAAATGGACTTCTCGATGTTAGACTAAAATTTTGAGCAAATCATACACACGACTGAATGAGCAAGAATTCAACTATTGACACAAAAGAGCAAATTCTCAATGCTGCCGAGAAACTTTTTGCTTCTCTGGGCTTTGCTGGAACTTCTCTAAGGGCCATAATTCGAGAGGCAGACGTAAATTTGGCTGCCATCCATTACCATTTTGGTTCAAAAGAAGAATTATTTATCGCCACAGTTCGACGAGTAGCACAACCCATTGTTGAAGAACAACTACGACAACTGGCAATTCTGGAAGACTCTGAAGACCTCCCTTCAGTTCCTGAAATTTTAGCAGCTTTAATAACGCCACCCATACAAATGATTCAGGAGCGTTCGGAAGAATGTTTGATTCACGCACAGTTTATGGGCCGTTGTCGCACGGAACCCTATCCAATTCAGAAACTAGCGGAAGCAGAATTTAGTATAGGTCAACAAAAATTTCTAGAGGCAATGAGAAAAGTATTACCTAAGCAGTCTCCTACAGAATTGAAATGGAAACTTGATTTAGTAATTGCGATGTTGATCCGAGTCCTCAATCAAATTGAACCACTGGAGTCTCTGAGTGACAAAAGTTCTATGGAAGATATTGACGATCTTGTACAGCGTCTTGTGACTTTTATAACTTCTGGAATTAGTGCTTAGATTAGGGAGTAGGCAGTAGGCAGTAGGCAGTAGGAAGCAGGGAGAAAGAACTGATAATTTCTGTACGATAATTGATTTGATTTTTTATTTTTGGAGCTTAGGGAGTAGGGAGTAGGAAGTAGGGAGTAGAGAAAAAGAATTGATGAATAAGAGTGGTATAATTGATTTGATTTTCTATTATTGGAGATGTCTAATGAAGTGGATGTTCTGTTGAGATTATAAAATAAACTTAACTTAAGAGTAGTACAATCTTTAATTTATTATCACACTTTTAATTATAATGACTGAACTGTTTACCTTAATATTTGATGTTGACGGAACTTTGGCAAATACAGAGAGAGATGGCCATAGAGTTGCTTTTAATCAGGCTTTTGCTGAAGCGGGGTTAGATTGGGAATGGTCAGTTTCGTTCTACGAAGAATTGCTGGAGGTCTCAGGTGGCAAAGAACGTATCAACTTTTATATTAGTCGGTATCAACCAGAGTTGAAATCATCTATTTCACTCCAGGATTTAATTTATAATCTGCACGCCACGAAAACTAAATATTATCAAAGGTTATTAGCAACAGGAACTATTCCGTTGCGCTTGGGTGTAAAAAGATTATTAGCAGAGGCACGAAATCAGAAAATACGGTTAGCGATCGCTACTACTAGCACCTTAGAAAATGTAACTGCATTATTAGAAAATACTTTGGGCAAGGAAAGTTTATCATGGTTTGAAATAATTGCTGCAGGAGACATAGTTCCAGAAAAAAAACCTGCGCCAGATGTTTATTATTATGTGTTAGAAAAATGAATATTCAGCCAGATAATTGTCTGGTATTTGAAGATTCAGATAATGGTTTAGAAGCTGCCAAAGCAGCAGGATTAAAAACAATTATTACAGTTAATGATTATACGCGAAATCAAGATTTTACTGATGCAACTTTAGTTTTAAATCATTTAGGAGAACCAGATAAACCTTTTACAGTCATAGCTGGAAATGCTAAAGGTAAAACTTATATGGATATGAATTTAATAGACGATATTATCAACTTCAGGTAAGGAAGAAGGAAGAAGGAAGAAGGAAGAAGGAAGAGGGAAGAAAGAAGAAGGCTTAAAAGCTAGAAAAAACTTAAATTTCCTTAGGTAAGGAAGAAGGAAGAAGGAAGAGGGAAGAGGGAAGAAAGAAGAAGGCTTAAAAGCTAGAAAAAACTTAAATTTCCTTAGGTAAGGAAGAAGGAAGAAGGAAGAAGGAAGAGGGAAGAAAGAAGAAGGCTTAAAAGCTAGAAAAAACTTAAATTTCCTTAGGTAAGGAAGAAGGAAGAAGGAAGAAGGAAGAGGGAAGAAAGAAGAAGGCTTAAAAGCTAGAAAAAACTTAAATTTCCTTAGGTAAGGAAGAAGGAAGAAGGAAGAAGGAAGAGGGAAGAAAGAAGAAGGCTTAAAAGCTAGAAAACTTAAATTTCCTTAGGTAAGGAAGAAGGAAGAAGGAAGAAGGAAGAGGGAAGAAAGAAGAAGGCTTAAAAGCTAGAAAAAACTTAAATTTCCTTAGGTAAGGAAGAAGGAAGAAGGAAGAAGGAAGAAGGAAGAGGGAAGAAAGAAGAAGGCTTAAAAGCTAGAAAAAACTTAAATTTCCTTGTAGATATTCACGCTAACTTTGATACAAACGATACCAGCGGACATGATATTAAAGCATATTCCACTTTGGTGAGGTAAATTCATCGCAGGCAAGATGCCCACACTACAAAAATTTACAGCACTTGTGGAGTTAATGAGGTACAAAAATTTAGGACTTTAGGCAACAGGTAACAGAGAATTAATAAACTGTACCTCACTATCCTAAAAGTGCTATAATTGTTAATCTTTGTACTTCATTATGCGAGGAATATGCTATATCAATTCTTTCCCTGTAGGGACGTTGTATGCAACGTCCCTACTCCCTCTTTTGGAGGAGGTGTCTAATGTCTTTTAGTCTGGGGATATAGTGCTAAGAGACTCAAAAGTTTTATCGATCGCCTCCAGTAACCCCCAAGAGTGAGCATAAGAAACTCCTGCTTCTACTTCTGCTTGTCTATCTATGTGGGCGTTAACCCAATCATTGCCTGGCCGTTTATGATGATAGTCATGAACTGGACTGTCTCCAGTAAGGATCAAAAGACGTACAGGGAGATGATAGAAAAACACTCTCATCCACCAACGAGTTACCCCCAAAACCTTTACCCAAATTGAATCAGAATGGTTAAATACAGGGGGTTCTTCGCCACAGAAAATTGCAGAAGTTATTTCTTCCGGGATATTTCCGAACTTATGTTCTACACATTGGCGCAATAGACTACTTACCTCAAAAAAGAGACTCAGAGGTAAAACCCATATCCAGAAAAACATTTGCCAAGAATGAGTTATTCCCACACCAACGATGATAGACAACCAAAAAGCTAACGAAATTAAGTTATGAGTGGGATAATGGGAGCAAAAAGCAGATTTTATCCTTGAGTAAAGTTGACGGCAGTGAAAGGTTGGCGAAAAAGCGGTTTTAATGAGATGCTTCCATGCTTCATCTACTTTCATTCCTAAGCGAAAACCAACATTAAGGAACAGAAAGTTGTAAGTTTCATCACCGGGAGTCAGGATATGGTGGGAATGGTGAACTTTTGTATGATTTTTCTGGTATTCTCTGAAGGGCAAAGTGAGAGTCAGAATGGAAATAAATTCTCCCAGAGCTTTATTCCAGAAGCGATGAGAAAATACAGCATTATGACTGCAAGCGTGTTCAATAGTTAGACGCAGTTTACGGGTTGATGACAATACGCAAACCCAGCTAATAGAAAGAGCAAGTAAATTAACACAATTTTCTGTAAATGCGGAATAACCAACAACAACACCGAAAATTAGGATAAAGAGTGTAGATATTAAGTCTTCACCTACAGTTTTCCGTCGCACAGTTTCTCCGTGACAGGGTTTTCCTATTAACCAAGTAAAGAAAAATCGCAATTCAGGCCGAATCATTTGGTCAATTCGCTTACGAGTATCCGAATGCAAGTTATTTTGTGGTAACATAAATTTTGGTTTAAATGTTTAATGCGGTGGTATTACTACCGCTTTTTTTTATTTATAAGAGTTATTTAGGAAATAATCACCCAACAAAAATTGCTTTTGTATGACAATATTTGTTGGTTTCCAAACAAATAAATATGCTTTATCTTACTTAAATGATTTACATACTAAATTCTGAGATGGAGGATAATAGTATGGCTAAAAAAACTGAAAATTATAAAACTATTAAGTGCCTGTATATTAATTGTACGGAAAGAATAGCTATCTTAAAAATTGACTTCATGGGGCAGTGGCTTGAGCGTGCTGTTGAAGCAGGAAAAAAATATGTATTTGAAACCCATGAAGATGCTTATCTGGAGATTTATACTTCTGAAATATCTACAATGATTTTGTCTGATAGGGTAGCTTGTAGTCAGCTTGTTTTGTCAAAATATACTTCGGAAATAGGACAGTATTAAATTAGGTAAATATATGTATGTTTATCTAATGGGGGTTTTGTGCAACAATTGTTGGTTTTCTTTTTGGGAGATAATGCTACAATATTTTTCAAATGGCATAATTAGCTTATTCCCTAAGTTTACTGTTTTAAATGGGAGGAAATTCTGCAATTGAGAAAAAGTAATATGGTAATCAAAATATGTTATTCTCAACGTTACGCTACCAAAACTCTGATATCAAGTGAGGTTATATGCCCCGAAAAGAATTTAATCCCCTCTTCTCAATTGATGAAGTTAAACAACTGGCAATTCATCAAAATGTCAACGTTTCAGAAGTTGATAATTTATTAGATGAAATGGAGAAAATTTATATATTTTCTTTTTCTGAAAAGTCTAAAATGATGATTTACTTAGCAATGACAGGTTTGTTTACAGAAACAGATGTGGCTAAAATAACTCAACACAATCCTCGTGATATCAAACCTAATTTCAGCAAACAAGTAAGCGAACATTTCAAAAATCACTACTCTGATATTCAATCAGATAAGAAAGTTTTCGGTATCGCTTCTTTAAGAAGAACTCTTTTTTCCTTACACCCAAAATGTTTTTATCAGAATAATGACGATGATTCGATTAAGATTTTACACAACCGTATAGAAGAAAACTTAAAAGCTGGAGAAGGTTTAAAAGTTGAGGAAAATATTCACGATAGTCATAATCTTGCCAACTAATCAATTTTTTCCATTTTAAAAGAGCAAACCCTACAAGAGGCGAATCAAGTCATGAGAAAAGAGTCATCTAATCAAATACTATCCGAATATAGTCTAATTAAGACTTCTGAATTAATCGCATTATTGCAACAAGAATGTGATGTAGAGAAACGTGCTAATTGGATTAGAACATTAGGTGAACGTATTGAACCAAAAGTAATTAAACTTCTCTGGGATTTAAGAAATAACATGGAAAATGAAGACCCTTTTATTCAATACGAAATTAAGCTCAGTCTTCGCAAAGTTACGAACGATCCTAGTGTTGGAATTGATATGTTTCTCGACAATTTATCAGTATTCCAAATCCAGAAAAAAAATTCCCAAGCTCCTAAAATTCTAATTGACTCTAATATACTTGAAGAATTTTTGTTAAGGAATAAAACTACTATCAACCAAGATGTTACTAAAGTAGTTGAATGGGTTTTATCCGACAAAATTAATCCCTATCTTGGTAAAAATGGAGTAGAAAATCTTTGGTCAAGAGTTAAAAATTTGAGAGGACAAGAATATGCTAACCGTCTTATTATAGAAATTCTCAGTCAATTTAAGGTTTGTGATATTGACTTGAAAGAGATCGATATGGAAAAATATCCCACTGTCAACATACCAACTATTATTCAAATTGAGTGTGCCAAAAAGTATAATTTGGATGGCATTATCACTTTAAGAGATAGGGATTTTGTGAGTAGTGGCTGGCCTTATGTTTATTCACCAGCATTATTCTTAGAGTACGTAGAGTCTGAAGATTCTGATTTATCGCCGGAATTTTCCAAAGAAGAACTAGCTCAAAAATTTATAGATAAAAAGAGAGAAAAATTATCCATCAATTGGAAGGAAGAGCCTCTGAAAAATAATCTTTCTTTTGAGGATAAGTTACTCCTTTTTCAAGGCTGGAGAATAAAAAAGTTTGAAGTTCTCTGCACCAAAAATGATCTAACTTTTGCTACAGTTATCTTACAAGATAGATTTGGAAAAGAATATCATACAGAGTCTGGATTCAAAAAAGGATCGATTAATGCACTTTTTACTGCTTTTGATAAAGCTTTATCTCATATAGTTGATATCAAACATGAACTCAAAGCTATGTACATAGCTAATTTAACGCCGGGTAAAGAAGGAGCAGTGACTGCTATGGTTGTTGTAAGACATGGCGAGGAAGAAGTTATCAGAATTTATAGCCATGAAAATATTATCAAAGCCTATCTATTTGTTTACGTTAAAGCAATTATTGCCGTTTACGCTCCTCATGAATATCCTCAAGATATTTATGAAGAAAAGGAACTGATGAGTCTATATAAAATAGGAATGAGAGATTTTCGTAAGTTAAATTTCAGCAAAGTAGATTTAAGTGATAATGAAGCTAATCTCTCGGAATCAATTTTGGTAGAGTGCAATTTTAGTAATGCTAATCTTTCAGGCGCAAATCTTACTAAAGCTGATTTAACCAGAGCAAATTTAAGTAAGGCAAATTTAAGTAACGCAAATTTGAGTAGCGCAAATTTGACTGAAGTTGAGTTAGACAAAAATAACCAAACTCTCTTTGAAGGTACAATTTTGACTAATACCATTATGCCTGAAATCAAAATTGCCGTCAGTGGACGGTCACGCATAGATAAAGTGGTTCAATTATTAGAACAAATTGATATCCAAAAAAGTAAATGTGAGTTATTAGCAGTTCACAGCATGACTACTCCTACATGGTGGCATAGTGATTTGGGTATGTATTTTTGGGAAGTAAGTAAAAAATACTTCAAAAGGTATTCTCATAAAAAGAGTTTTTATACTTCCTGAATTTCTGACACAAGAACATTTACAAGTACTTAGAGAACAAGCAGAAGTTGGCGTAGAAGTACGATATATTTGTTGCACTAATACTAAAAATGTCGATCGTCATGATTGGCATAATACTAACTTGATGGTTTATGATAACTTATTAGTTGAAAAAAACTCTTTTACGACTAGAATGCTAATCAATGAAGAAAAAGAAAATGGTTATATTTCCTATCAAGAAATAGATATTAAAACCGACAAAGAACATTTCTATTCTATTTGGGAAAAAGCAGAGTCTCCCAATTGTTCCTTATCAACTATTCCAAATACATCTTTGAAAAAATAAGAGATTTCAAGAATTTGAAAAATCTAATTTTCAAAGGGTTTAATTAATCTAGTAAGTCAGCAATCGACTGAACGAAATTGTACGCTAAGAATGAAATACTTGAAGATGAGAAGCGGAGGACTTTGATGAATTTAGCTATGATTTTCGTGCTAAGGGAATAGGTAGGGAAGTTGCAGGCAACTTTTTAAAGATTAGTTGGTTGATAGGCGGTTCGGGAGCAATTAGCGATCTTAAATCCGCTCAGGTTCTGTATAAAAAAATATTCTCTTCACGAGCGCCATTACTAAATCTTTCTTACTCTCTCCCTCCTGGCTGGGGTTAGGGGTGGGTCCCCATCTCCCAGCCTCCCCACACTCTAATTACACCAATGTTACCGGATTTTACCTGAAAGGGGTATTTATGATTTTTTGCTTAATTAAGCTACAATAATATAATACCAAAAATCAAGATAATTGGGAACTCAAGAAAAACAGCGTATGAATGCTCAAGCTACAGTTACAAATAAAGCATTATTAATTGGTAAAGGATTACCTCCTTTTGAATCAATAAAACCAGAAGATGTAGTCCCTACAATGACAGAACTTCTGGCAGAATTAGAGCAAGAATTAACCAACTTAGAAGTAACAGTTAAGCCTACTTGGAATGACCTGGTAGAACCTCTGCAAAAATTAGTAGACCGTTTAAGTTGGAGTTGGGGAATAGTAGGGCATTTAATGGCAGTAAAAAATAGTCCTGAACTACGAAAAGCTTATGATGAAGTACAACCAAAAGTAGTAGAATTTTCTAATAAACTCAACCAAAGTCAACCTCTTTATCAAGCCTTCAAAAAATTACACAATAGTGATAGTTGGCAGAATCTAGATTCAGGACAAAAACGCATAGTTGAAGCTGCTATCAGAGATGCAGAACTTTCTGGAGTAGCTCTAGAAGGAGAACAACGAGAACGTTTCAACACCATTCAACTAGAATTAGCAGAACTTTCTACAAAGTTTTCCAATAACGTCCTCGATGCTACAAAAGCTTTTAGTCTCACATTGACAAACAAAGAAGAAGTCGATGGTTTACCTCCCAGTTTATTAAGTTTGGCAGCTCAATGTGCCAGAGATGATGGAGCAGAAAACGCAACACCAGAAAACGGACCATGGCGCATTACTCTCGACTATCCCAGTTTTATGCCTTTTATGCAACATAGCAAACAACGGGAGTTACGAGAACAACTGTATAAAGCTTTTATTCGTCGTGCTTCTAGTGGGGAGTTAAACAACTATCCTCTAATTCAACGTATTTTGGAGCTACGTCAACAAAAAACTCAAATTTTAGGCTTTAATAGTTATGCAGAACTGAGTCTCGCTAGTAAAATGGCACCTGGTGTCGCAGCAGTGGAAAAGTTATTAGAAGAGCTACGCAGTGTGAGTTATGATGCTGCAGTTACAGACTTAGAAGAATTGAAAAAATTTGCTGCCAGTAAAAATGCACCAGAGGCAAATGACCTGAAACATTGGGATACCAGTTTTTGGGCGGAAAGACTGCGGGAAGAAAAGTTTGCCTTTACTGCTGAAGAGTTACGACCATATTTCCCACTACCCCAAGTTCTTGATGGTTTATTTGCTTTGGTCAAACGGATATTTGGTATTAATATTACTGCTGCTGATGGGGAAGCACCAGTCTGGCATCAAGATGTGCATTATTTCCAAGTTAGTGATGAGAAAAATACACCCATCGCTTATTTCTATCTTGATGCTTATAGTCGCCCGGCAGAAAAACGGGGTGGTGCATGGATGAATGAATGTATTGCTCGCGCAAAGTTTGTGGAAAATGGTCAAACTACTTTGCGTTTGCCAGTAGCTTATTTGCAATGCAACCAAACACCACCTGTAGATGATAAACCTAGTTTGATGACTTTTCGTGAGGTAGAAACTCTGTTCCATGAGTTCGGTCATGGTTTACAACATATGTTGACAACGGTTGACTATGCAGGAGCTGCGGGTATTAATAATGTAGAGTGGGATGCGGTGGAGTTACCCAGTCAATTTATGGAAAACTGGTGTTACGACCGCGCTACGTTATTTGGAATGGCAAAACATTATGAAACAGGAGAAACTCTACCAGAACATTATTATCAGAAACTTTTGGCTGCCAGAAATTATATGAGTGGCAGTGGGATGTTGCGTCAGTTGCATTTTAGTTTAGTTGATATTGAGCTACATCACCGTTATCAACCAGGTGGCGAAGAAACAGTGATGGATGTGCGTAACCGCATCGCTGAAACTACTACTGTGTTAGCTCCATTGCCAGAAGATTCATTTTTATGTGCCTTTGGACATATTTTTGCTGGTGGTTATGCTGCTGGTTATTATAGTTATAAGTGGGCAGAAGTATTGAGTGCTGATGCTTTTGCTGCCTTTGAAGAGGCTGGTTTAGAAGATGAAGTAGCGATCGCCACTTGTGGTAAACGTTTTCGAGATACAGTATTAGCATTAGGTGGTAGTTTGCATCCGATGGAGGTATTTAAAACTTTCCGAGGTCGGGAACCTAATACTGAACCTTTGTTGCGGCATAGTGGTTTGATAGCTGCTGCTTAATTTTTGAGTGGGGGAGTAGGGGAGTAGGGGAGTAGGGGAGTAAGGGAGTAGGTAGGGATGTTGCATAAGGGCGTCCCTACAGGGAGAAGTAAACATCAGAATAATTAATACGCTCAATATAATCCCCAACTTCACCGAAAAATTTGGGTAGTAGAGTTGCAACGCGAACATATTAAATATATAGAATCCCTGATCGTATCTTTATACGCGGTATGTGCTTTTGGCAGAAGTCCGACCCGACGACTGAGGAGTGATATAGAATCCGGTTGAATAGTTATTAGAGTTGTTGGGAGTGGGGGAGTAGGGGAGTGGGGGAGTGGGGGAGTGGGGGAGTGGGGACCCAATCTCTAGCTCCCTCCCTGGAGGGGAAGAGGGGAGTGGGGGAGTAGGGAGATTAAATAGACATCTTCAATAATAAAAATCAAATCAATTATTTCCCTGTACAGACGTTGCATAAGGGCGTCCCTACTATGCATGAAAGAGATGTCTAATATTGAAGTAATTTAAGAAATTATAAACAGATATTATATCAAATCCGTTTAATTCGGTATAAAAAAATGTTCCATCTTCAACCATTACCAAATATTTCTTAATCTCCCCATCTCCCCATATCCCCATATCCCCATATCCCCTATCCCCATCCCCCAATCTCCC
>NZ_BLZO01000005.1 GCF_014132355.1 Okeania sp. KiyG1 | reverse complement strand
TATAAAACTATTCAACAAAAGTTTTTTATTAGCTTCTATATTTCTTTACTACTTGCGCTTTTGCTCATTGATGAATTACATCTTCACATTTCAAACCTTGTAGGAAGTTCCATGGAACGTCCCTACTGTGGTCTGCCCAAATGAAACCGCTGTAAACTGTCCCTGGTTAACGAAGTCAGAAGTCAGAATTCAGTAGGGCGTTAACGATAGTTATGCGAAGCAAATGGCCATTTGCTGACGCAAGCTGCCGAATGGCGCCCGTACAGAAGTTAACCCATCCCTCGCCCCCTCCCCAACCCACTCCCGCCCCTCCCAGGAGGGGAGCCAGGAGGGGAAGTAGGGGATTTGAGCTTCTCTCCAAAATATTGCCTTAAAAGGCGGGGTTGCGCGACCCTTATGATTTTGATAATTAGTGGAGCAGAAAAAATTTCTCCTTCTATTTTGACTTTTGACTTTTGACTTTTGACTTTTATTTTTTTGACTTTTGACAAAAATAGTAACAAGTTCTATACCTTCATCCATATAGGTTCCTTTATACAACAAGCTGTGAACAAAAACTTAAATTTAATGCCATGGCTGACTCGATCAATGGCAGGGATCGTAATGAACCTACAAAAAAATTATCAAATTACCATTTTGCTGTATGATGATGGTCAAGATTAATTTTCTTTTAAGCTCTCCTTTCTAAAATTCAGATCGCTGCTGAAAAAGTTAGGATTTGAGATGAAGGTACGGCAGAGTTTAAGGCTGAAATCAATATCTGAACTACCAAAAGGACCCAGTGGGGCAGCACAGGACTGGCTAAATTAAATAGCAGTCAGCACTCAGAGGTCAGCGGTCAGCATTAGGACTTTTTTTACGCCCTAGTCGTGGATTTAAACCCCGACTCAACCATCCGGCGCATTAGTTGCCGGGGCATAAACCCAAGGTCAAAAAGCTGATAGTTGAAATGCTGATAGTTGATAGCTAGTTAACACTAAAACTGGATTAATTCAGTTTGTAAAACTGTCAAAAACTTTAATTATACATAATTATTGCTGTTGTTAGGAGGTAAAAAGTGATTAGAGTTGGTATAAATGGTTTTGGACGAATTGGACGAAATTTTTTACGTTGCTGGCTAACTCGTACAGATAGCCAACTTGATGTTGTTGCTATCAATGATACTTCTGACCCTAAAACCAATGCTCACCTACTAAGGTACGATTCAATGTTGGGTACATTAAAGGGTGTAGATATTAGTACGGATGAAAATTCCATCACAGTTAATGGTAAAACAATTAAGTGTGTATCTGACCGTAATCCTTTAAATTTACCATGGGCAGACTGGAATGTCGATCTAATTATTGAGGCTACAGGTGTATTTGTGACTGAGGAAGGAGCCTCAAAGCATTTACAAGCTGGAGCAAAAAAGGTTTTAATTACTGCTCCTGGTAAAGGTGGAAAAGTTGGTACTTTCGTGGTAGGTGTTAACCATCAAGATTATGAGCATGATGATTACGATATTGTCAGTAATGCTAGTTGTACAACCAACTGTCTAGCTCCAGTGGTCAAAGTGATAAATGACAACTTTGGCATTATTAAAGGTACAATGACTACAACTCATAGTTACACTGGCGACCAACGTATTTTGGATGCTAGTCACAGAGATGTACGGCGGGCCAGAGCAGCGGCTGTAAATATTGTACCAACTTCCACAGGTGCAGCTAAAGCAGTGGCTCTGGTAATTCCAGAAATGAAAGGTAAGTTAAATGGTATTGCTATGCGGGTACCTACTCCTAATGTTTCTGTTGTAGACCTTGTAGCTCAAGTTGAGAAAAATACTTTTACTGAACAAGTTAACGAAGTTATACAAGAAGCTGCTAATGGACCAATGAAGGGTATCATTGAATACTGCGATCTACCTTTGGTTTCTAGTGATTTTCGTGGTCATGATTCATCTTCTATTGTAGATGCTAGTCTGACAATGGTTATGGATGGTGATATGGTGAAGGTTATTGCTTGGTATGATAATGAATGGGGTTATAGTCAGCGTGTTGTAGACTTGGCTGAAACTGTGGCACAGAAGTGGCCTGCTTAGTTTGTTTGAGTTTTGATTGTCTGACAATTGAGTTAAAATCCCAGATAAATAACTTTTTCAAAAATGTTGAAATGCTTGGTTAAGTGTAAGTTGCTCGTTTGGGTAAATTTCTTGGCTATCTATTAATAAGATGTCGGTGTCGTCTGTGGTTGTACCCACGATGGCTGCACCGACTCCAATTTTTTTACTAATTCTTGGCCATAAATTGGAGGCAAACACAGAACTAGCTCGAAATCTTCTCCTCCATAGAGTGCCCACTTTAATGCTTGTTCGGGTGAGACGAGTTTAGTTAAATAAGAAGGAATGGGAATTTGATGGCGATCGATCCTAGCTCCGACCTGAGATGCTTGACACATCTGAACGATCGCATCTGCTAGCCCATCACTACTGTCCATTCCTCCTACTAAGACCGAGTTCTGGTTCTTCTCTATACTATTAGAACTATTTAAAGATAAGCAATTCCATAAATTTGTTAAAATATCGAGCCTTGGTCGAGGACGTTGGTGAGCTAAAATTAAGGAAGAACGTTCTGCTTCTGTGAGAAATTTACCTAGTTCTGGATGTAGTAATAATTCTAATCCCGCTTTTGATGCTCCATGTACTCCAGTAGCAACGATCGCGTTTTGGGGTTGACAATTTGAACGAAGAATAGTTTGTGAAGGTTCAATTTGTCCGAAAGCAGTAATTGAGATAGTACGGATAGGCGATCGCACAATGTCTCCACCGACTATAGGAGTATTGTACGGTTGTAGACATTCAGAAATTCCTTGGTAAAGTTGTTCGATCCAAGCAACGGGAGTATCGCCAGTCAGACCAAGAGCGATCGTAATACCAATAGGGAATGCACCCATTGCTGCGATGTCGGATAAATTGGCAGCAGCGCTACGCCAACCGACATCTTCAGGGGAAGTGGTGCGATCGCTAAAATGTACTCCATCAACAAGTGTATCAGTTGTGACTACTAATGATTTGTTGGGTTTAATTGGCACAATAGCAGCATCATCTCCAACAACTTCTGTGGGGCAAAAACGGTGTAATACTTTTAAAAGTCCTTGTTCGCTAATATCTTTAACTGCGGTCATGGCAATTTATACTATACAAAAGTTATATTTCTGACTCAAACTGACATCTGTAATTACTTTTGAAAGTCTCAAATTTATTAATTATTAGATATTTCCATAAAATAGGGAATAGTTCAACAATTAATAATTAATAATTACCTCTCTTTGAAAACGGAATTGATTGACTAATAATGAAAAATTTTTCTTGTTTCTCCTTTAAAGGAGAGGCTTTAAACTTTAATTATTCAGTAACAGGGAACAGGGGGAAATATTAAAATATTTATAGATAAGAATTGATTTTATTTTTGATTTTTGGAGATGTATATTTGTTTTTAGATCATATTTAGATAATTACTGCTCGAAAAATACTTTTTTTAGCTACATGGAGAATATGTATTCACTAATTATCTACGATCTTACTCTTTAAATCATCAGTAATTTTTATTGGTAAATTAGTCATAATTTTCACCACTTACCAAGAAATTGTGGGTATGCGCCTCCCCTTTTAAGGGGATAAAAAAAGAATATTCCTGATGTCAAGCCTCCTTATTGCAGAGGTACTGATAACTGATAACTGAAATGACCTCCTGACCATTAAAAGGATTTACTAATCAATATCTTTAGATATTTAGGATTTAGGATGAGCGAATGATTTGTGTAACTAACTAAAAATATAGTCAAAATTGAATTATTTATCAAAATTTCAAAACATTAATTTTTGTATCAAATAATTAAGAAAAATCAATAAAGAGAATGACTATTGATAAAAACTAAAGATCAATATTAGCAAAGAAACAGTGTTGTAAGTTACATTTTTTTAGCATAAATAATAAATGATAGTTTATAGGAAAAACTAAAAGATGACTTCTTAATATTACTTTAATAACTTTCCCGGTCTAATGAAACCTAGAATAATAGTCTGTGGCTTGGGTCGTACCGGCTACAAAATATTTCGTTTATTAAGACAGCAGGGTGCAACAGTTGTAGGTATAAGCGATCGCCCACTCCGTGGAGAGGGTACAGAGATTATTGTCGGCAACTTTCGTTCAGCATCTACATTATTAGCAGCAGGCATTCAAAGCGCTCATACTCTGGTTTTAGCAGGGAAAGATGAGTCTGTTAATTTGGCCGTCTTAATGTTAGCAAGAATTCTCAATCCGAAAATTCGGATTATTAATCGTCTATTTAATACAAGTTTAGGCGATCGCCTAGACCACACTCTAACCGACCATACGACAATGAGTGTGTCAGCTTTAGCAGCTCCGGTATTTGCTTTTGCAGCTTTAGGAAATCATGCTATTGGCCAGCTACACATATATAATCAGACCTGGCCAATGCGAGAAGAATTAATCGGCCACAATCATCCTTGGAAAGGTCGTAAACTGAGTTCTTTGTGGGATGATCGCTCTCTAATGTTGATCTACTATATACCAGTGGCAAATCCAATAGATTTAGTCTCTGCAGTAGTAGAAGAGCGAGAGTTACGGGTAGGAGATCGTCTGATTATTTCTAGTAAACCAAAAGTGCGAACTCGCAGACAAAATTTAGTTTATTACTTATTCAAAGTATTTAGCAGACTCAGGCAATTTCAACGACACAGTAAATCAGCAGTAGTTCTCAACTTGGCTCTTTTAGTAACTGTGTTATTCTGCACTATTACTTATATTAGTATCAATCTGAATAACAGCTTTGTTGATTCTCTATATTTTACAGTTGGGATGATTACGGGAGCAGGGGGAAATGAAAAAATAGCCGAACAAGCACCAGGTAGTATCAAAGTATTTACTTCGATTATGATGCTTGTAGGAACGGCGATCGTTGGTATTTGTTATGCGCTGCTGAATGATTTTGTATTAGGGACTCGCTTCCAAGAGTATTGGGATGCTGCCCGCATACCACTAAAACAGCATTATATTATCTGTGGGTTTGGTGGCATTGGTTTACATATTGCCGAGCAACTGATTAATAGTGGCTATGAAGTAGTAGTGGTAGAGCGTAACCCTAGCTGTAGATTTCTCAATACTGCCAGGTCTATGAAAATTCCTGTGATTGAGGGAGATGCAAGTTTATCTACGACTCTAGAGGTTGCCAATATTGAAAAAGCTGAAGCACTTTTAGCTGTAACGGGTAATGATATTGTTAATTTAGAGATTGCTTTGAGTGCGAAAGGACTTGTTCCTAAAATGCCAGTTGTGGTGAGAAGTCAAGACCCACACTTAGCTCTAATGGTACAACAAGTTTTTGAGTTTGAGTCTGTACTTAGTCCCACAGAATTAGCTTCCCCTGCTTTTGCAGCAGCAGCTATTGGGGGTAGAATTCTTGGTAATGGAATTACGGCAGATAGTTTGTGGGTAGCGTTAGCTACCTTAATTACACCGGGGCATCCTTTTTGTGGAAAAATTATTCAACAAGCAGCTAGTAGTGCTGATTTTGTACCTTTGTATATAGAAAGCAACGGTCAAGAAATTCATGGTTGGGAATTGTTAAATGCGACCTTGAATTCTGGTGATGTTTTGTACTTAACGATGCCAGCTAATAGACTAGACCAGCTCTGGAGAAATGCACCTATACAACTAATAAGTAATGCTGCTAAATAGTTTAATTCTCCACAAAATATATTGGGAGCTTTGGAAATATGTCGTTTTTATTCTCCTGGGTTTTAACTCAGGAGTTTTAAACTTTTTATAATCAACAAGGGAGTAGTTCAACAATTAATAATTAATAATTAATAATTAATAATTAGGGCTTGCTGATTAATGATAAAAGTATTGATATATAAAGGTTTGAGCATTTTTAGGGTCGAATTGCAGTGCGCCTGTTTCAGTTGAAAACGCTCAAAAAGCTAGTATTTTGGACTGACTATGGCAGAACAATCTTGACCAAAATCCGCTCCTAATTGAACAATTACCACTTAAAACCTCGAACTTTTTGATACTTAAAAAGGCTAAAATCTTTATCTATAAATACTTTGAGATTTAATCAGCAAGCCCTAAATAAATTTTATAGTATAAAATTAAATTTTTAGACTTCCCCAATAATAAGCAGTGACAAAAATATTATTATTGTTTAAAGCTTTTAACCCTTCAATCTAACATACAAACATTTAAAAATAAAAATTACCCGAACAATTAATAGGAAAATTAAAATTTTATTAAATAAAACAAGCAATAATATTACGATCGACGAAAATAAGGGAGAGTATAGAGAATTTTTCTATGCTGTTCGTGATTTTATTGACGAATTCACCCAGTAAGCTGTTATGCAGAATTCCTCCCTTGAAACTCTGGGTATACCACCCAATGCGTGGGCAGTTGATGAGACAACTGCAGATATTACTCGTCCTCCTCTTCCTGCTCAACCTATTGTCATTAAAACTGAAACCAAAAGCATTAAGTTAGATTTAGCTAAAACAGCAATTCTAATTATAGATATGCAAAATGACTTCTGTCACCCTGATGGTTGGTTAGCTCATATTGGTGTAGATGTAACACCTGCAAGGTCTCCCATTCAACCACTAATAAATTTTTTACCACAACTGCGATCGCAAAAGGTTCCAATAATTTGGTTAAACTGGGGAAACCGTCCCGACTTACTGAATATTAGTGCCGGGTTACGCCATGTGTATAACCCCACTGGTAAAGGTATAGGTTTAGGAGACCCACTGCCAAAAAATAATGCCCCCGTACTTATAGAAGGAAGTTGGGCAGCAGCAGTTGTTGATGAGTTAGAGCAACAACCAGAAGATATTCGTGTAAGTAAATATAGGATGAGTGGGTTTTGGGATACTCCTCTTGATAGCATCCTGCGAAATATTGGCAAAACAACTCTGTTATTTGCAGGAGTGAATGCAGACCAATGTGTAATGGCAACATTACAAGATGCAAATTTCCTTGGTTATGACTGCATTTTAGTTTCGGACTGCGCTGCTACTACTTCTCCTGAATATTGTTGGCAAGCTACTATTTATAATGTGAAACAATGTTTTGGGTTTGTCACAAATTCTCATGCTATTTTAGAGGCTATTAATTGAAGAAGGAAGAAGGAAGAAGAAAGAAGGAAGAAGGAAGAAGGAAAAATTGCTTATGGATAGTCAACGTTCGGCCACTTCCTGTCTTATAACCCCAAACAATTTTAAGCACCGCCGTAGACCAAAAAATCAGGTCTCAAGCCTCCCCTTGGCTGTGCCGCGAGCTACCGCTCTACAAGGGGATGAAAAAAAAATCAACTTCAATATTTCAAGCCTCTGACTTTAGGCAGAGGTACTGATAACTGATAACTGATAACTGATAACTGAAATGACGGTGGGGTATTAAACTCGCAAAAGAAAAGATAATAAATATTTTTCTGAAAAGTCTCATGTTCAGTTAAATATTAGTTACAAAAAATAGCACTTTATAGCTGGAGTTAAAAAGATACGAAACTCAACAATTTATATTAAGCTAAGAAGGAAAAAATTTTTAGTTCAAATAAAAAGTAAAATTGCCAAAAATCTTTTATTTATTGCCCGATAAAAACCATAATTTTTCATGCCAACATGAGTAGTTATGATATCACTGGTGTCTAAGCAAAACTAAAACTAAATAATCAATATTTTCCTGAAGAAGTTAACACTATTACCTATAAAAAAATGATTACTCAATGCATGATTCCAGTCCTTAAGTCTCCTCAAGATTATCAAGCATATCGTATTAGTCCCCATGATAGTAATCGATTAGCAATTATTTTCGACCCCGTCATTGCAAATGCTTCTTTAACTGTATGTTTAGAAATTTTTGATGTGGGGGGAAAAACTCCTCCAAATCGACATAATTTAGCGGTAGAAATGTTCTTTATTATTAAAGGAGAAGGAAGGGCAATATGTGACGGAAAATCTGTTAATATTCGTGCTGGTGATAGTATTTTAGTACCACCAACAGGGATTCATGTCATAGAAAATACTGGTTTAACTCGTCTTTATGCTTTATGTATTATGGTGCCCAATGAAGATTTTGCCGAACTAATTCGTAGTGGAATACCAGTAGATTTAGATGAAGAAGATATGCAAGTTCTTTCTCGCTCAAGTTGTATTTAAGAAGGAAGAAGGAAGAAGGAAGAAGGAAGAAGGAAGAAGGAAGAAGTGGATGGGGACTTCAACAATTAATAATTAATAATTAATAATTACCTCTCCTTGAAAAGAAGAGGATTGACGCGGAGCGTGAAAATTTTTTCTTTTTTCTCCTAGATAACTAAACGCCTTTTTCCTTCTACTATAAAACAGGAAGACGAAAGAAGAAAAATATTACCCAAAATTCCAGTTCTCCAATTCTCTTTTTTCTGTTCCTTTTTGCCAAAAATTAAAATGAAAAATTTATATTATATCTGCTTAATTAGCACTCAAAAATATTTTGATTTCTATCCTCCGTTATATCAATTGTGTGTGAAGATACACAGAATTATGAAACTTACTAATTGTCTATATTTATCTACAGTAAACTTTACGGAATAAAAGATAAAAAGGAATAAAAATATTGTTTTTAAATTCTCTTATTTTTCAAGAGAGGCAATTATTAATTGTTAATTACTAAGAAAATTAAAATTTAGATGGTGCGTTACATTTCATTAACGCACCCTACTGGACTGACACAGCTAATTTTATGCATTAGATTACTGGGGCGGGGGCGGGTTTACTCAGTCGTGGGTAACACCATTAACTTAACGCGGAACCCGCCCCTACTATTGCACCATTTTGGGTGTGCCACTCCACTACTGATAACTGATAACTGATAACTGATAACTGAATTGAACTACTCCCTATTCCCTAAAAATGAAAGTTTTACCAAAAGAAACAGCTTCAATATTTACCAGAGATGGAATACGTCTAGATGCTGATATTTATCGCCCTGATGCAGAGGGTAAATTTCCAGTCCTATTAATGCGACAACCTTATGGCAGAGCGATCGCTTCTACAGTAGTCTATGCTCATCCAAAATGGTATGCTTCTCATGGTTATATTGTGATTATTCAAGATGTGCGAGGTAGAGGTACATCTGAGGGGGAATTTCAACTATTTGCCCATGAAATTGAAGATGGAATTGATACTATTAATTGGGCAGCAAATTTACCAGGTAGCACTGGCAAAATAGGGATGTATGGATTTTCTTATCAAGGCATGACTCAACTATATGCTGCTAGTGCTAAACTTCCTGCTTTAAAAACAATTTGTCCTGCTATGATTGCTGATAATTTATATTCAGAATGGGCTTATGAAGGAGGAGCATTTTGTTTACAAACAAACTTAGGTTGGGCAATTCAATTAGCCACAGAAACTGCTCGTTTACAAGGAGATGAAGAAGCTTATCAAGAACTTTATCAAGCTGCTAAAAATTTGTCTTTTTCGACTCCAAGTCCGGCTGTATCAAAAGTGATGAATAAGTATGCACCAGACTCTTTTTATCATCAATGGTTAGAAAATTATCAACCAGGCGAATATTGGCAAAGTCTATCACCAAATTTAGAAAATATAGACCTACCAATGTTACATATTGGTGGTTGGTTTGATACTTATTTACGAGGCACAATTAATTTGTATAAAAAAATATTTTCTCGTAGTAAGTTCTTGCAAAAATTAATAGTAGGTCCTTGGTCTCATATTCCTTGGGGAAGAAAACTAGGAGCTATAAATTATGGTTTAGTAGCTTCTAACCCCATAGATGATTTACAAATATTATGGTTTGACCAATTTCTCAAAGGAATAAATACAGGAATATTAGAGCGATCGCCTGTTTCTTTATTTGAGATGGGAAGTAACGAATGGCGTAATTTTGATTCCTGGCCGAGTAATAATTATCAGTTTTATTATTTAGCTAGTACAGGACTTGCGAATATGAGAGAAGATTCAGGGAAACTCAAGGATAATTGTCCTGATATTTCTACTGATGATATATTTGTACATGACTCTTGGCGACCCGTTCCAGCATTGGGCGGTCATGCCACATTTCCGGCCGGTTCTTTTGAACGTTCAGAATTAGATTGTCGTACTGATATTTTGACTTATACTTCTGAATTTTTAACAGAAGATTTACACATAGCTGGAGATGTTTATGTAGAAGTTTATTGCACAGCAGATACCAGTAGTTTTGACCTTTCGGCGGTGTTATCTGAAGTTAAATCAAACGGCAATGTTTATAATTTTACCCAAGGTTATATTAAGGTTGTTTCTAATGACTTACCAGTGAAAATATCTTTACAGCCAACTTGTATAAAAATTGAGAAAGGTAATACTATTCGATTGAGTTTAAGTGCAGCTTGTTTTCCTGCGTATTTAATTAATCCTGGCATAGATAAGCTACCAAAAGAAGTACGATTAATTGACGCAAAAATTATTACTATAACTGTTAGCTCAGGAAAAAATAATCCTTCACGAATTTCTTTATCTAAGGTAAGTTCAACAATTAATAATTAATAATTAACAATTAATAATTAGGGCTTGCTGATTAAATATCAAAGCATTGAATGATATTGGTTTTAGCATTTTTGGCGTTGGTGAAAAGAGGTATGATATCTTGTCTGGATAAGAGCATAAACAAAAAACTTTCTTCTTCTACTACTGTTTCTTCTTCTTTCAAACCTCCTGACTCCTGAGGACTGACTCCTAAATAATTAGGATTAATATCATACACGCGCTTCACCAACGCCGCATTTTTTTGTCTAAAAAAGTGCCAGCTTTTCAGCTTTTTGAGCTGCATAAAGCTAGTATTTTGGGACGATTATGGCAGAAAAATCAGTCTTATAATTTTTCCGACTACCTCCTCTATAATTCCCATTTCTCCTGTCTTCCCCTCCTGGGAGGGGAGGGGCGAGGGGTGGGTTGTCTCCTGTCTCCTGTCTCCTTCCCCTACTAAAAGACTTTTTCAGCAAACCCGAATTAACAATTACCTCTCCTTGAAAAGAAGAGGATGGACTAAATATTCCAAGTATATGAACAGGACTTACGCACAGCCACTATATCTAGTAGGGGCGTTAACGATAGTTATGCGAAGCAAACAGCAGTTTGCCCCTACAAATGGTGTATAATTTAATATTTTGCGTAAGTCCTGATGAAGTACAGATATTAATAATTAAATGAATGCAAGTGCGGGCATCTTGCCCGCGAGGGACATACCTCACTAAAGTGGAATCCGCTGTATTATTCGTAACATTCTTTTTTCATTCATGGTATTAGCTATTCCCTACTCCCTGCTCGTTCTTCGATGAATGTAGCAATATTTTATGAAATTGATATCAAAGCAGTCAAAAATTAAAAGTATTTAGCAAAAGTATTTAGCAAGAGTTATAGCAGTCGAAGCAAAGGACGCGGACAGTTCAAAGGTTTAAAACTCAGACAAAGTAATACTTTTCCTTCTTCCTTCTTCCTTCTTCCTTCTTCCTTCTTCCTTCTTCCTTCTGCTATATAATAATTGTGAGAAGTAAACTAAAAAATATATAAATATGTTCTATCGTCGTAGTCTTTTAGAAATTGCTGAATATATTTTTATTACTGCTTCTGTTGTCGGATTTTTGGCAAATTATATATTCGATAAACCAATTATTTATGCAGTAGGATGTGTTTTGATTTCTCTGTTAATTAATTTAGTTAATCGACATAAATTGGCAGCACAAATTAAAGTAATTAAATTTGATACTGCTGGAAAACTAGAGCAATATCAAGAGTCAATTTCCCAAATTATTTCCCAGTTACAAAATAGTATAGCTTTTTTTGAATCTACTGCTAAAAACTTAGAGGATAATCAGGAGAATATCGATATTAAGCCTTTGCTGGAAACTATGAAAAGTTTGTCTAATCGATTTGATATTCAGGAGCAAACTATTAAACTGTTACAAAAAGAGCTAGAAATGATTTCTCAGCAGTTTAAACAGCGACCGGAATTACAGCAAATTAATGATTTAACAAGTGTGATTATTGATTTACAGCAGTTTATTAATAAATTGCCAGAGTGGAGCGACCTACGACAACATCAGTTTCAAAAGTTAGAAGAAAAAGTTAATCATGCTTTGCATAAACTTGAGGAAAGTATTGCAGAAAGAAGAAGGAAGAAGGAAGAAGGAAGAAGGAAGAAGGAAGAAGGAAGAGGTGGATGAGAACTCAAACTACAACCAATTGTAATATGAAAGACCAGATTGAATCTAAATTAGACATCTTTTCAACAATCCAAAATACTAGCTTTATGCAGCTCTTTGATCTGAAAAGCTGCCACTTTTTTAGACAAAAAAATGCTAAAATAAATATCAGTCAATGCTTTGATATTTAATCAGCAAACCCTAATTATTAATTATTAATTATTAATTATTAATTATTACCCCTGTTCCCTCTTTCAATTATTTCTTGACGACTTAACGTGCTTAACTAATAATCGAGCGATCGCTTCGAGTTGCTTATGATTAAAACTTTTAATAATTAATTTCACTAACTCTTTAGGTTCTTTTGGCAAAGTTACTTTTTTCTGTTCAGAAGCTTTTGCTATTTCCTTAAGGTCTTGACTCGCCACTATTTCCTGTACTTTTCCTGCTTGGATCAACTCACCTGCTTGATTAAGTTCTTTAATAATTACAGGAGCTAGAATTTGATAAGACAACTTAGAACTAGCGATCGCCTGTCGAGAATATGTAACTAAACTCTTCCAAATTTCTGTATTTTCATCCAACTTCAACAAACCATTACAAATCTCTGTAAGCTGTTTTCTAGATTCAGGAGAGTCAGCCTGTTTAAACACCTCTAACATCTCTTTTAACTTACTTTTAACTTGTTGAGCAAAATTAGATTTAGATATTGTCTTCCCATTAGTAGATTGAGAAACAGTACCACCACTTGCTAAAGTATTCAAATTAGTTTCTAATTCTGAAAATATAGGCAAAGCACTATCAACAATTTCTTGTCCCTCTTCTTCCCTCAAACCATAGGGACTTTGTAGACGTTCTACTAACTCTTTGAGAGTATCATACCCTTTTAAAAATTGAGACTCTACTGTTTGGTCAATATCAACAGGATTTTCGCGTATGATTTTGAAACAATCTTCTAAACGGTGAGCTACCTTTTGTACGCTGTGCATTCCTAACATAGCAGCCCCACCTTTTACAGAATGAGCTGCTCTAAACATATCATTAATAGCTTCAGAATCTGACATTGTAGACTTCAAATCTACCAACCCATTTTCTAGGGTAACTAAATGTTCTTCTGCTTCTAATATAAATAATTGTTTAATCCGATCGTCTTGTTCTGATGACATAATATTTCTCCTAAAAATTACAATTATTAACTAATTAAGTAAGAAAAAAGGAGTTTAGTAGAAAACTCCATTTACTTGAAGTTACTACTTCTATTTTAGCATTAATAACTGGATCTATAAAAGTATATTAAAGTAATTAACGATATATATTTTAATCCTTTTTTGACTGAGAGTTAGGAGATAATTTAATGTTAACTAGCTGTCAGTTATAAGCTTGGGTTGAAATCCCTGGCTTTTACAGGTAGGATAATTTAAGAAGATTTAAAATTCCCTTTTCAACTGCATTTCTCTCGGTTTGAGCTATCAAACTTTCCCTGTTTGCGCAGCATTCCTTTGAGGCAATGCTGACTGCACAAATTTCCATTTGCGGAGCATTCCGTCAGGAAACCCCTTTGATTTTTGTGCCCTACATTACGTCAAATCTTTGTCATGAGGAAATGAGGAGTAGGGGAGTAGGGGAGTAGGGGAGTAGGAGAGATGGTAAAATATAGCATTACTCTTCCGAAATGGTATTAGTACAGATCAAAGGCTTAAAACTCAGACAACACAACATTTTTCCTTCTTCCTTCTTCCCTCTTCCTTCTTCCTTTTGACTTTTAACTTTTAACTTTTGACTTTTGACTTTGTAATTTCTTCCCTCTTCCTTCTTCCTTTTGACTTTTAACTTTTAACTTTTAACTTTTGACTTTTGACTTTGTAATTTCTTCCCTCTTCCTTCTTCCTTTTGACTTTTAACTTTTAACTTTTAACTTTTGACTTTTGACTTTGTAATTTCTTCCCTCTTCCTTCTTCCTTCTTCCTTTTAACTTTTAACTTTTAACTTTTGACTTTTGACTTTGTAATTTCTTCCCTCTTCCTTCTTCCTTCTTCCTTTTAACTTTTAACTTTTAACTTTTGACTTTTGACTTTGTAATTTCTTCCTTCTTCCTTCTTCCTTCTGAACCTTAATGGCCTAAATGACGATTATGCCAATATTTATAGGCAGCATAAGCCAAAGTAACCACACAAGTAACAATCGCAGATTCATCAACCTCAAACTGAGGATGATGTAGAGGATAATTAGGTTTGTCTTTGTGTCCCACTCCTAAACGAAACATCATACCTGGAACTTTCTTCAAATACATAGAAAAGTCTTCCGCACCGAGGGAAGGCTCAGATAAAATACGAACCCGATCGCTGCCCCAAGCTTCCAAAGAAACTGACTCAACCAACTGAGTCAATGCTGGGTCATTTTGCACAGATGGTACTCCCTGACGATAATTTAGTTCATACTTAGCGCCATAAGTATGACAAATATTAGCCACAATATTTTCAATCCATGCAGATAAAACTTTATGGGTATCTGGATGAAGCGATCGTACAGTTCCCCACATTTTTACTTGGTCGGATATCACATTTGGCGCTCGTCCGCCACTAATCTTACCAATTGTTAACACTACAGGTCTTAAAGGATTATGAGTCCTACTAATGGCCTGCTGTAAATTAGTAATTACCTGGGAAGCGATCCAAATTGCATCTATAGCTTCATGGGGACGGGCACCATGACCAGACTCCCCAATAATTGTCAATTCTAAATCATCAGCAGCAGCAGTGAGTACCCCGTGACGAATACCCACAGAACCTGCTGGAATAGTTGGGTAGACATGGACTCCTAAAATTCCCTGTACATCCTCAAGTGCCCCATCTTCAATCATCCAACTTGCACCTTGGGCAATTTCCTCTGCTGGTTGAAACAGAAACCGAACGTTACCTGGTAAGGGTTCTCCCAATTCAGATAATACCATTGCCGCTCCTAGTCCTACAGTTGTATGGACATCATGACCGCAGGCGTGCATAATGCCAGCATTACGGGAGGCAAAATCTAAATTAGTACATTCTTTAATTGGTAAAGCATCCATATCGGTACGAATAGCCAACCATTGATTATTATTATTAACTTTGAGTTCTCCCAGAACGCCAGTTTTACCTATAGACTCTCGTACATGGAGACCACAGGAAGATAACACACCTGCAACATAAGCAGCCGTTTGGTATTCTTGGCCACTTAATTCTGGGTGAGAGTGAATATGACGACGAATTTCAATCATACGGGGGGCGAGGGTAGCTGCTAAATCTTTAATTTTGGTTAACATAGATAATTTATATTTGTGTAGTATTGAGTCTATCTAAAGCACATTAAATGATGATAACAAAGGGGAATTATCCTGGGAAATTATTAAGCAATAAGTTTTGCTGGAAATGGCGATCGCCCACCGTTGTATTATATGGGGAGCGATCTCTGAGTGTCTTTTGAATCCTACTTAACTTTGAGATAAATTTTTTTATTTAGATAGGAGCGATCGCCAACCGTTTGTCTAAAACTAAAAAATAACTGAATACTAAATACTTATCTATTAACTTAAAAACTACTAAATTATTCAAGGGATCTGACTTTATTAATCATGGAAAAAATTTGGCAAAGTCTCATAAATATTACAATTTAGATATACCAGCAATAAAAATATTTTTTATTGCTCTGGCTTTAATAGGAATATTAGGATTAAAAGAACTATTCAGCATAATATTAATTAAGCAAGTTGAGGCTTTAACTCGTAATACAAAAACTACCCTTGACGATCAATTAATTGCATCTGTTAAACAGCCGATAGGGTGGTTTATCTATATACTTGGATTGTGGATTCTACAATTAATCTTAACAGATTCTATTTCTCCCCAATTAAATCAAATAGTTACAGGAATTATTAACTTAGCAATAGTAGGTAATTTTTCACTAATTGTCTACCGTATCTCTCCGATATTAGGAGACTTTTTTAGTAAGTTCTCAGCTCAAACTGAGACTGAATTAGATGATATTATTAGCCCTTATCTTCCGATATTATTTAGGTTAACTGCTATCCTGATTTTTGGCTTAAAAGCAGGAGAATTATTACTAGGAACTTCTGTTACTGCAATCTTTGGTTTAGTCGGTGGCGCTGGTTTAACGTTAGGTTTATTATTTAAGGATGTTATTAGTGATTGGTTAGCTACAATTGTAATTTACAGTGACAGCTTGTATCGTGAAAATGATTTGATTTTACTACCAAGTGGTGTTTTGGGGCAGGTTACGAAAATTGGTATTAGAAGTACAACAATTTATTTAAAGTTTAAGGGAGCTATTCAGAAAGTTCCTAACTCTAAAATGATTGATGGCAACATCAAAAATTTCTGCCAACAGCCAATTGAAAATCGGAAAGCAGCTATTGATTTATTCATTAAAATTGACGGAATTTCAGCTCAGAAAATAGCCGATATTAATGAGAAAATTCGACAAATTCCTAAATCAATTGACATTTTAGATGATTCTTGTCTGGTGAGATTTGATGGATTGGACAGAAATGCTCGCGTGATTAGAGTAATTGGATATACTAACAATTTAGATAAGTATTATAGCTCTTATGACAAATTAAATTTGGCAATTTTGGCTTTATTGGAGCAAGAGAGAATAGATTTATTTAATATTAATATTATTAGTGATACAGAAACTTATAAAAGTTGGCAGTCTAGTCAAAATTTAGGGATTGAACAAGGAAATAGAGAATATATAAATCCTATTTAAGTTGTAATATTTTCCTGGCAGCTAGGAGTCATATCAAGTTCGGTAGCATCGTTATTGTAAAGGTAAGGAAGAAGGAAGAGGGAAGAAGTGAAGAGGGAAGAAGGCTTTAGTTATCTAGAATAGAAGACTCAAAAGTCCAAAAAATCTGAAATTTTTTGTAGATATTCACCCTTGGGTTTACACAAACGATACCAGCGGACATGATATCAGGAATCAGGAGTCAGGAGTCATAGTTTTCAATGTTTTCAACTCAGATTAACTATTAGAAAAAATATTACCAAATAATTAGGGTTTGCTGAAAAAGTCTTTTAGTAGGACTAGGAGAGAGGAGACAGGAGACAGGAGAAATGGGAATGAGCGAAGAGGTAGGGGTAAGAATTGTAAGAATGATTTTTCTCCCATAATCGTCCCAAAATACTAGCTTTTTGAGCGTTTTAGACTAAAAAGCAGGCACTTTAGGAAAGGAAGTTAGTTTTTGAAGGTGCGATCGCACTCCGTAGCCATGTTAAAGCTGGTTTTTGGCAAGCGCTCACCATTAGAGTTGTTGGGAAATAACTGAGGTTAGCGAAAAATGAAAACTCAGCCCGATCAATTTTGGTTAGTAATCTTCTGAGTAACCTGTTAAGTTTTTGTCTTGTTTTAAGGCTCGTTCAATATTTAGCATTTTTCTGGCCAATTTCTGTTAAAATCATTTTACCTTATTTCCCAACAACTCTATTATCATCTACAGTATGCAAACTCAGCGTAAGCTGGGTTACGCTGAGGTCATTTCACTTTAGCGATGCTAGTCCTCTAATAGACTTGCTCCTGGACCAGAGATTTCCCACAATGACCGATTGTAGTAGTTAGCATCCGACCCTGTCATGACAGGACTATCCAACCAACCACCTTCATCTCCTGGCTCACCAGTGAAGATACTACCTGTTGAGAATAGTTGACGATTAGTTTCTTTGTTTTCCAACCGATATGCATCTCCTTGCTTAACGATGTACCACTGTGCGCGATTATAGTAGTTAGCATCTGCCCCTACAATAGGATGAATATTGAGCCAACCTCCTTCATCTCCTGGCTCACCAGTGAAGATATCCCCTGTTGAGAAGGCATAACGATTAGTTTCGACGTTTTTCAGCGTGTAGGCATCACCTCGCTTCTCTAAATACCACTGTCCACGATTGTAGTAGTTAGCATCGCTCCCCAAAACAGGAGGACTGGAGAGCCAACCTCCTTCATCTCCTGGCTCACCAGGGAAAACATTCCCTGCAGAGAACAAGTAACGATTTGTCTCGACGTTTTTCAGTTGAACCAGATTATCCCAGTCTGGGCTGGCTACTGCCACATCTGGAGCCATTGTTAATGGAAGAACTGTCAAGGCTGTCAACACTACAACCATCAGAAGTGCTTGAAAATACTTTGAAATCTTTTGCTTGATCATTTTTACCCTTATGGACATTGAGTTGATAGTTTTTGGACTTTGGACAAAATTTGATGTTCTGTCTTCCGTGCTCTATATATAACTCTATATATAAAACGATCACATAGGGCTATTTCTGACAAAATTTATTGGGTTGGGAGCGCTTTTTTTCTAAATCGGGTCATAACGAGAAAAAGGGTGAGTGAAAAAAGGTGTGGGGGAAATAACAAGCAGACGCGGAGAATTGAAATCCTGGGGTTGCACATTATCGAATGATACTGCAAAAAATAGGTGTTCGATTTTGACTAAAAAAAACCATTAATTAATAATTCTAGTAATTCTCAAATCCAAAATCCTTTTCATCAAAAATTTCAAATCATTCGTCACTGTGCAACGCCGAAATCCTACGTAAAATGTCGTTAACCTCGAAAAGTTGGCACAAAAAAGGGCGATTTATTAACCATTCTTTACAAATCATTCTCTTTGATGGGACGTTTATTGCAGTATCAATTTGTTGTGCGCAATTGCAAAATACTAATGGTCCGGCAAGCAACCGCTAAAACCCTATAGAACCCATTTGAGATGGGGAGATGGGGAGATGGGGAGATGGGGAGATTGAAGTGTGGATAGAATCATAAACATATACTGTATAACCGGATTATATATCATACCTCAAATTAGCAACGCCTAATAAATTAACTAAAATATAATAAATAGTATTTTGACTGGACAGTTAAATTAAATTAGTGTGTTTCTATAAGCTATGAAAACTGTTAGATTAAACTATCCTTTATCTCTACTAATGCCATTACTAGCAATAGTAGTTGCAACCCCCGCCAAAGCACAACCCATTACCCCCGCAAATGACGGTACAGGAACAACTGTCACACCACAGGGCAACCAATTTAATATTCAAGGGGGAACCAAGAGTGGGGCAAACCTCTTCCACAGTTTTGACCAATTCAACCTCAACTCCGGCCAAACAGCTAACTTTCTCACTGCCCCAGATACCCGAAATATTTTAGGCAGAGTCACAGGGGGAAATGCCTCTATTATTAATGGTTTAATTCAAGTCATTGGTGGTAACTCTAACCTCTTTCTCATGAACCCTGCGGGAATTATTTTCGGCCAGAATGCTAGTCTTAATGTACCCGCCTCTTTCAGCGTTACGACGGCGACTGGTATTGGGTTTAACGGTAATAATTTCTGGTTTCAGGCCATGGGAACAAATGATTATGCAAATTTAGTCGGAAACCCTAGTGGTTATCGTTTTAACGTATCAAACCCAGGCGTTATAGTTAATGAAGGAAACTTAAGTTTAACTCCTGGTGAAAATCTGACTTTACTTGGTGGCGTCGTCGTTAATACTGGGGAACTCTCTACAGCAGGGGGTAATATTACGATCGCTGCAGTGGAAGGTGGTAGTACTCTGAGAATATCTCAACCAGGACATTTATTAAGTTTGGAAATATCTTCATCAGTGGAAAATGAGGCAGATATTTCTAATTTTACTCCCCTATCTTTACCAGAGTTATTAACAGGGGGAGAAACAAGTCACGCCACATCGATGACTGTTAATGCTGATGGTGATGTGGTTTTGATAGATACAAATACAATAGTTGCTGATGTATCGGGAGATGCTGTCGCTTCAGGAAATATAGATGTATCAACAACTCCCCCCCTTTCAAAGGGGGGTCAGGGGGGAGATAATATTGGTGGACAGATTAATATTTTGGGCGATCGCGTGGCAGTGATAGATGCGAATATTAATGCTAATGGTTTTAATGGAGGGGGAACAATATTAATAGGAGGTGATTTTCAAGGCAATGGAATAGTGAGTAATTCTCGGCAAACTTTTGTTGATGGAAGTTCGTTTATTTCGGCTGATGCTATTAGTTATGGTGATGGAGGAAGGGTAATAGTTTGGTCGGATGGCATTACTAATTTTGGGGGGAATATTAGTGCTAAAGGTGGAGAGTTTTCTGGGGATGGGGGGTTTGTTGAAGTTTCGGGAAAACAACGGTTGATTTTTGATGGAAGTGTTAATGTTAGTGCTGCATCTGGAAATTCTGGAACGATTTTATTAGACCCGGAAAATATTGAGGTTGGAGAGTCAGAAGACACTGAAATAACAGAGGATAATTCTGACAATTCAGAAATAAATGAAAATTCTGATTCTGATTCTGAAATAACAGAGGATAATTCTGAAGTTGAATCTACTGAAAATTCTAACAATTCAGAAATAAATGAAAATTCTGATTCTGATTCTGAAATAACAGAGGATAATTCTGAAGTTGAATCTACTGAAAATTCTAACAATTCTGAAATAACTGAAAATTATGATTCTGATTCAGAAACAACAGGGGATAATTCTGAAGTTGAATCTAATGAAAATTCTGACAATTCTGAAATAACTGAAAATTATGATTCTAATTCTGAAATAACAGGGGATAATTCTGAAATTGAATCTACTGAAAATATTGACAATTCTGAAATAACTGAAACAGAAACACCAACAGACCCCTTTGCTCAAGATGAAAATTATAACGTCACAATTTCTGCTGAAAATCTAGAAGACTTATCAGGAGAAATAATTCTCCAAGCTGACAACGATATAACAGTAAATGAAAAAATTGAAACTGACTCATCAGTAGAAATAAAGGCTGGTAGAAGTATTAATATAAATGCCGATATTGACACATCTACAGGTAATGGAAATATTACTTTATTTGGTAATGATAATAATGCCAATATAGAAAATCGTAGTGATGGAGCAGCATCAATTAATCAAAGAGAAGGAACAACATTAAATGCTGGAAATGGAAGAATCGCTATTAGATTAGGTGGTTTAGGAGAAATAGGAGATATAAATCTAGCTAATTTAACCACAGAAGGACGAGTAATACTTAATGCTAATAGTGGTAATATTACCCAAGTTTCACCCAATAGTTTAATCAGAGCAAACACAATACTTTTAAGAACCCGTAGACAAGGAGGAATCGGATTATCAGAAAATCCATTGCGATTAGATGTAAATAATTTAGAAGCAATTACAGGCAAGGGCGGAGCATTAATAGATGCTATTTCATCTCTAACAATTGGTGGAGTAAATGGAGAATTAACAGGAATTTCTACAGGTGGGAGAGCTGGAAAAATTCGGTTAAATGTGGATGGAAATCTAAATATTGAAGAAAAAATAGAAGCAGCGAATAATGTGAGGTTGACTGCTAGTGAAAGTGTAAATATTAATGCAGATATTAAGACGGCGGATGGGAATGGAAATATTTTTATTCAAGGTAATGGAGAGATAGAAATAGCAAATATAATTCCAGGAGACGAAACAAATTTAGGAGCAGATAGTGAACCAACTACAGATGAAATAGGAAATTTTATACCAGTAATAGAAAATGTAAGAAGTATTATTCAAGGAGAAGAAACAAATTTAGAGGCCGGAAGTGGCACTATTAGAATTGAGTTAGGAAATTTGGGGGATGTAGGAGATATAAAATTGGCAAATTTAACTACAACAGGTCGAGTTTTGGTTAATGGAAATGGGGGAAATATTGAAAGTATTTCGGAAAATTCTTTGATAAATGCAGGTAGTATTTTATTCCTAACTTCTGGGAATGGTGGAATTGGTTTATCTGAAGCACCCTTACGTTTAAACGCAGAAAAATTAGAGGCAGTTGCTGGTAGTAATGGAGCATTTTTTGAAGTTTTGGGAGAAATAAATATTGGTGGCGTGAGGGAAAATGTAATAGGAATTTCAACTACTGAAGGAGGAGATATTCAACTTTCGGCGGAAGGTAAAATTACAGTGACAGAAAAAATTTCCACAGCGACAAGCGAGGTAGATGCAGGGAATATAATTATTGAAAGTAATAGTGGTGGAATTGATACAACGGAAAGTAAAATTAATGCCTCTTCGGAGTTAGGAAGTGGAGGTAATATTACCCTTATAGGAGAAGGAGATATTCAGACAGCAAATGTGGATACTTCTGCTAGTGGAAATGGAGCAGGTGGTCAGATAAAAATAGAGAGTCGCTCTGGTTCAATAGTTACTACAGAAGGTAAAGTTATTTCGGCATCAAGTTATGGTAACGGCGGAGATATTGAAATTAGAGCAAAAGGCGACATTACAACCAGCGGTCTATTTTCTGTTTCCTCAGACTCAATAGTTAGTGAAAATTTAAACCCTGCCGTAATTACAGGAGGTATTGGCGACGGAGGTAATATTATTCTGGAAGCTGGTGGTAATATTGATACCACAGGTGAAACTGTTAACTCTGTTTCTATAAAAGGTAACTCTGGAAATATAATTTTTACAGCAGATGGAAATATTTCTACGGGTGACATTCTTTCCTTTACTTATAGCAGTAACAAAGGAGGAAATATTACTTTCAATGCTGGTGGTAACATTGATACTACTGCAGATGTGATTCGTTCTGATAGTGCTGGGGATGGGGGAAATATTGAAATGACAGCTAATGGAGATATTACGACAAACTTTATTTCTGCCTCGTCATTAGTAACTCCAAACTTCCCTGATGATGGCAATGAAAATAAAGGTGGAAATGTCACTTTGACCGCAGGAGGCAATATTGATGCTAGGGCAAGTCAAATACAAGCTGGTTCCGATAAAGGAGATGGGGGGAATATCACTTTGACAGCTGAGGGTAATATTTTTACCGAAAAAATACTTGCCTCATCTAACGAAAGTGGCAATGGAGGAAATATTGATATTCAAGCAGGAGGAAATATTGACACTAGCATCGATCGCCTTGACTCTGGTTCTAGAGAAAGAGATGCAGGGGACATTACTCTTACAAGTGGAGGTAATATTTTCACAAGTAGTATAAACTCAAATTCTGGTTCTTCTCTGGGTAATGGGGGAGAGATAACTTTAGATGCGGTTGGTACTATTGATACTACTGGTGGGAGATTAAGTTCAGGTTCTGCTGGCACCAACTCAGGCAATATTTCCCTAACTGCAAATAATTCAGTTATTACTGGCAACATCGATACTGCGGGAGTTCAACAAGGGGGCGATATTAATATTACGAGTGCTTCCGGTAATATAGATACCAGTTTGGGTTTACTCAACTCATCTTCGGAAGGTAGGGGTGGAAATATTACTTTTAATGCTGAACAGAGAATTTACACTGGAAATATCAATACATCGGGAATAGAAAGAGGTGGTAATATTGACCTCACCAGTAATTCTAGCGATATTAATACTAATGCGGGAGAGTTAAATACCACTGCTGAAAATGGCGAGGATGGAAATATCAATATGAATGCTAACAACGGCAGTATTGAAATTGGTGAAATTAACCCGGCAAAAAATATAACTATTACTGATGGAGGGGAAGAGGATGCTTTTAACTCAGACTCCGACAGTAGTATTAGTAGTGATGCAGACCAAATTAACGACCAAAAGGGCGAAGTTAGTTTACAAGCACACAATGATATTACTATTAACGAACCTATTAATTCTGATGAAATTTCCAATTTGGAGCTAAAAGCAGGTCGCAATATAAATATCAATGCTGACATAGACACTTCTGGAGGAAATGGCAATATTACTCTCAGCGCTAATGACAATAATGCAGATATTAATTATCGCCAAGCAGGTACAGGTAATATAACCATGGCAGAAGATACCATCCTAGATGCAGGTAGTGGAAATATTACAATTCAATTAGGTACTCTCAGAGAAATTGGAGATATTACCCTCAGCAACCTCCGCACAACTGGAACAGTAATAGTTAACGCCGAAGGAGGTAATATTTTCGCTGCTTCAGAAAATTCCCTAGTCAGAGCAAACAACATTATTTTTCAGACTCGCAACAGTGGTGGAATAGGTTTATCATCACAACCAATTAATTTAGAAGTAGATAATTTAGAAGCTAGAGCAGGTAGTGCTGGAATATTTCTCAACTCTCCCACCCAGGGACTGAGTATTGGGAATACCACAGATTTAATTAGAGGCGTTTTAACCTCCGGTGGAGGGGAAATTGAAATTACCGCAGCAGGAAATATTGAAGCTACAGAACCAATATCCACAGTTACCGACTCAGAAACATCAGGAAATATCACCCTCAACTCCACCGGAGACATCAATACTGCCAACAGCAAAATATTATCTTGGTCTAACAACCAAGCAGGAAATGTCACCCTCAACGCAGAAGGAAATATTTCCACTGCCAGTATTGATGCTAACTCCTTCGGTATTGGTAGAGGAGGAGACATTACCCTAGATGCAGGAGGCACCATAAATACCACTGGTGGAACATTACGGTCTAGCTCCGAAGCAGGTGACGCCGGAAATGTGAATATTACTGCCAACAATAATATTAATACCGCTAATATTCTCAGCTATTCTGGCGAAGAAGCAGGAGAAGATAACCGTGGTGGAGATATTACTATTACATCCCGCAACGGATCTATCGACACAACCGCAGGAATTATTAATGAATTTCCCACCGACACAGACATTACCTCCCTTGAAGTTGCCACCTTTTTTGAACGTTTTGTCGCTAACTTAGCAACAAAAGCAAACAATGGCACGGGTGGTAATATTACTCTTTCTGCTAAAGAAAATATTACTGTGGGTGGTATTAGTGGAATAGGAGGTGAAATTAGCGGTAATATTAGTGTCAGTAGTGAAATAGGTGACATTGACATTGGCGATATTTTTTCTACCAGTCGCAATGAGACCAGCGGGAATATTACTATCCAAAGTAACCAAGGTAATATAGAACTTAACCATATTGCCTCCTATTCTGTTAACGGTACCGGAGGAGATATTAATCTCAATGCTGATGGCAGTGTCACCATCAAAAACATTGCCTCATTTGGGCCTCAAGAAAGTGGGGATGTTAATATCCAAAGTAATAACAGCACTATTACCACTCGTAAAATTCAAACTATTGCCGAAAATGGCACCAGTGGCAATATTCGCCTCAATACCTATAATTTTCAAGGTGATATTAATACGGCAGATATTCAGTCAATAGGCGATCGCTCATCGGGAGAAGTGGAGGTTATTGCTGCTGATGGTTCTATTACTACTCAAAATATTGAGTCTCTCTCCAACTCTGGTAACTCAGACGATATTACTGTCGAAGCGGGAGAAGATATTAATACTGAGGACATTAATTCTAGTGGTGGAGAAAATAGTGGAGATATAGAGGTTAGTAGCGATAATGGCGAGGTAAATACGGGCAATATTGAATCTAGTGGCAACTCTGGAGACTCAGGTAATATTGATGTTAGTGCGGAAGAGGATATTAATACAGAAAATATTAGTACCTATGGCAATAATAATAGTGGAGATATTTCTGTTAATAGTCAGGAGGGTTCTGTTAATACTAATAATATTGAAACTGAAGCTGAAACTGGAAATTCTGGCGATATAGATATTGCTGCAATATATGGTATTAATACTGAAAATATTAGTTCTATCGGTGGGGAGAATAGTGGAGATATTTCTGTTAATAGTCAGGAGGGTTCTGTTAATACTAATAATATTGAAACAATTGCCGAAACTGGAGATTCTGGGTATATAAATATTGTCGCAAGAGACGATATAAATACAGGTCATATTAGTTCTATTGCTGGAGAGAATAGTGGGAATATTTCTGTTAATAGTCAGGCAGGTTCTGTTAATACCGAAAATATTACGACTCAAGCAGAAACAGGTACTGCTGGGGACATTGATATTAGTGCTAGAAATAATATAAATACAGGCAATATTACTTCCACTGCTCCTCAAGAAAGTGGCAATATTAATCTGACCACTGAAGTTGGTCAAATTAACACAGGTGAAATCTTTACAGAGACAGGAAAAATTAATCTTAATCAACCAAACAATAATCTTAGCCAGCCAAACAATAATCTTAATCAATCAAACAATAGTCTTAGCCAACCAACTGAAAATAATCCCATTTCTATAGCTCCCATATCCACACCTTCAACTACTAACAATACTCCAACACCAACAATTATTAATCCAACTACACAAATATCTGAAAATTCACCCCCAACACCAACAATTATTAATCCAACTACACAAATATCTGAAAATTCACCCCCAACACCAACAATTATTAATCCAACTACACAAATATCTGAAAATTCACCCCCAACACCAACCAATAACCTAACTCCACCATCAAAAACACCAAAATCCAACCCATCACCAATTACCAACCACTCTCCCTCTCCCATAATCAATAATAATCAAACCTCAACTTCAACTAATACCAATCCATCAACAATAAATAATCATCCCAATCCCATAACTCCCACTTCATCTATCAATAATAATCCTAGAGAAAATCCAGCAAATATATCTGCCAGACAAACCAGAAATACCACTAACTTTTCGAGAACCACCACAACTCAAAATACCATTCAATCCCCACAAAATAACAGTGAAACTCTCATCAACACAAATCCCAAAAATACGATTAACTCTAACAATACCAATAACCCCAATAACCCTCTACCAAACTCAAGCCAAACCAATCAACAATTACCACAATTAAATCTAACCCCAACCAATCCATTAACAATAGAAACCTCACCATCCCAAATAATATTAGCCCTAGAAAAAAACCGAATCGAAGAATATTCAAATTATCTAGGAGAAAATCTCGACCAAAAATTACTATCCACAAAAAACGTCAGAGAAATCCTAGTAGATATGCACCATCAGACCGGAAAAAAATCAGCAGTTATCTACGTCAACGTTCATCAAGACCAACTACAACTAATATTATTCACCCCCGACGGTCAATCTATTCTCAAAACTATTTCTGAAGTCAATAGAAAACAACTATGGGAAATAGCAATAAAATTTTATCTAGATATTATCGACCCGAAACAACGCAACAATCATAACTATTTACCAACAGCAAAAAAACTATACAACTGGTTAATATCTCCAATTTCAGCAGAATTAAAAGCAGCAAATATTGATACATTACTATTTAGTATGGATGCAGGTTTTCGCCTCTTACCCTTAGCAGCATTACATGATGGAAAACAATTTTTAATCGAAAAATATAACGTCAGTTTAATACCCAGCGTCAGCTTAATGAATAGTAACTACAACTCCCTCAAAAATACAAAACTTTTAGCAATGGGAGCCAGTAAATTTTCTAACAAACCACCCTTACCAGCAGTACCAGTAGAATTAAAAGCCATTACCAAAAATTCACAACAAGGTAATATTTTTCTCAACGAAGAATTTACTCGAAAAAACCTAATTAATCAACGCCAAAATTATCCCTATCCAATTATTCACCTAGCTACTCATGCAGAATTTAGAGCGGGGAATGCCAGTAAATCTTATATTCAACTATGGAACGATAAATTACACCTACATCAAATCCGCGATTTAGAATGGAATAATCCCGAAGTTGAACTATTAGTATTATCCGCCTGTCGTACAGCAGTAGGAGATAAAAATTCTGAACTAGGTTTTGCCGGGTTAGCAATAGCAACCGGAGTTAGATCGGTATTAGCAAGTTTATGGTTAGTTAATGATGAAGGAACATTAGGATTAATGACAGAATTTTACTCTCACTTAGGTAATGTTAGTATTAAAGCTGAAGCATTACGAGCAGCACAAATAGCAATGTTAAAGGGTAAAGTTGTTATCGAAAATGGTATGTTAAAAGTTTCAGGAAGCCGTGGAGAAATGCCTTTACCTCCAGAGTTAGCTCAGATGAATCAGAAAAATTTTTCCCATCCCTATTACTGGGCAGGGTTTACAATGGTCGGTAGTCCTTGGTAGTGGAGCGGAATATGAAGGTTGTAATGAATATTTAGTCATCTCCCTCGTCGGTGTAAAATTAGTTTGCGTTTGGCCTGTAGGCAAAAGTAGTGTCTTTAGCCTTCTTTTGTCACTCGGCCTATGATCGGGAATACACTTGACAAATAAAGGGCGACAGAGCTTACGACTTTTACATCAATGTCCACTCTTATAGAAAAAATAGCCTCCGACGAGGCGATCGATACTGCTTATGAATGGTTGTGTAAAAAACGCCTACATTATCATCCGAATGCCGATGTCTGGCAGGTCAGACGATGGTGGCACGAGAAAAAGCCCATCCTACAGGCGCAAATTCTTTCGGGGAATTTTCAATTTCGGGAGTTGCGCTTGATTCGAGGTGAGGAGAAATCAATAGAATGGTGGTCGTCTTTGGATGCTTTGGTGTTAAACGCGATGACTATTGTTTTGACGGAACATTTGAAACCTGTCCTTTCACCTCGATGTTTTCACTTAGCCGGGAATAGCGGGTTGAAGGGGGCGATCGCTTACTCCAAATGACCCTTATGCCCAAGGTTCATCTCCCTTGGTTTTATGTTTTTCGTCGATTTTAAGGGTTGTAAATCTATGCCGTATTTGCTGAGTGAGATTTGTCGGCTCAATGTCGAGCTGCCTGTCACCGTCACGACCAGCGATTTGTTGGAAGTTAAAAATTATCTTTTATCCACATAAACATGACTTCGTCATTTGGACTCCATGATGCCAATGCATGGAAACCATCATTCGTCAATACAAAGTGGGTAAATATAAATCAGGGTGTAATGGACATCGAAAACGGCTAGGCTTCAAGACGATAGTCAAACCCAGTGAGGCTAAAATTCAGGCACATTATCAACATCTTGCTGACATTATTGATGCTCACAAAGCACAAAGTCAAGGTGCTGTTATCAAACACCTCAACCCGGTTATTCGGGGTTGGGCGAATTACTATTCATCACAATGTAGCAAGAGGGTATTTACTAAGTTAGATCACCTATTGTACCTGAAACTAGCACGATGGGCTAAACGCCGTCATCCTAATAAAAACGGAGATTGGATTACGGACAAATATTGGCACACACATGGAGATAACAACTGGATATTCTCTACTACTGATGGGTTAAGATTGATTGAACACGCTAAAACACCCATTATCCGTCATACAAAGGTTAAAGGTACTGCCTCGCCGTTTGATGGAAACCTAATTTACTGGAGTTCTCGTTTGGGTAAACATCCAGAATTACCCAAGTTAAATGCCTTGCTATTAAAAAAGCAAAAAGGCAAATGTCCCTATTGTGGATTAACTTTTCAAGATAGAGATGTCATAGAGAAAGACCACATCATTCCACGGTCTATTGGCGGTTTGAATGAGTATAAAAACTTTCAACTTCTCCATCGACATTGCCATGACGAAAAGACTCGCCATGATGGCAGTCAAGGTAACAAATCTGGCTGTAATAGTGCCGAACCAAAACCACTTCCTAAATTCGTGACTGATTGGAAATGGATAGATGGAATGTTGGTGACGAGGTATATGTGACAAGTACTGTCTTGTTGAGGAGCCGGATGAAGGGAAACTTTCACGTCCGGTTTTGTAGCCGAGTCGGAGAGGTGACTCTCCGGCTTAGGTTAACCGATCTACACCATATTGTAGGGTTGGTGGAGCTTTCTTCATAACCCAACACCATCTCTACCTCGTATTACGCGGATTTAGTATGATGCTCGCCGTCGTAACTACGACAACAAAGAGCGATCGCATTTGGTGTTGCTTTACGAGCACAATGCAAAAACGATTGCATTGAGGAGCGCGATCGTTTTTGCTAAAGAGCAGCTAGGAGTAGTCCTCAATCGCCGCCTTAGCCACTTGTTACCCTGTATGAGGGTTAACCTGCGCTTAATCTGTTTCTGGCAAAATAATCAACATCGATGGCGCTAGCTGGGGGTCATACAGACGCAGATAAAAATAACCAATCCCTGCTAACCCTAACATCAAACCTGGGGTTTCTCCTCCCCCCATAACTCCACAAGACCAAGGAATACGGTTCTTTTCATAATGTTCAATGCCTCGCCAGCCAACTTGCTCAGCTATGGATTTATATTCGGCATTGCCTAAGACGCGACTGGCATAAAGGAGTAATTCGGTATTGCCGGTAAAACCGTGACACAAGCAATAACTTTCTGCACCGGTGGCAGGTTGCTGCAAGGATTTAATCGTGGTGCGTATAGCAGCTTCCGCTTGGTGTTGGTAATCTGGTTTGCCTAAAATCTCATAAGCACGCAGCCGCGAGAAACCAATACCGGGTGCGCCATGACACCAGGCAACTCCGTAACTGGGAGTTGGATTAGTGCCAGTAGTTGTCCCTTGCTGAAAATTGCGTAAGTCTGGCCAGTTTTCGTACTGAGGATTGTACCAATTTTGCTCGTAGCGAAAACCGGCTTCTGCTGCTACCAGGAAAGACTCTTGCTTGGTTTGTTGATACAATTCCAGTAATGCCCAAGCAATTCCTGCTGCTCCGTGAGAAAATCCAGTTAGGTCTTGCTGTTGAACCTCACCAGGCATTTCCAGAGTAGTCCAAGACCAACCATAATCATTTTTGTTGGCTTTTGACAGTAAGTATTCACCATAGCGATTGGCTGCTTCTAAGAGGACATCTTGTGGATACTGCTGATAAACCGAGAGCAAAGCGGGAATCGCACCAGCAATACCACTAACTACATCCAGCTGTTGCTTACTTAGGTCATCCTGGCTACGTTCTGCTAAGATTTTTAGTCCTTTTTCCAGCCAATCCTGATGGTCAAAGATTTCCCCCAGGCGAACTAAAATATAACCAATACCAGTACAACCACTGTAAAAACCACTGCGAACTTCTGGAGGTAATTCTGGTAACCGGGATAGGGTATGCTCGATCGCCGCTTCGGCAGTTTGGCGATAGAGTTTCTCAGGAGTCAGCTGGTACATCTTACCCAAAAACAGGGCAATACCACTCGTGCCAGTGTATAAGTCTGGACCAAAGGAACTTTCAGTCACTGTCCAATTGTTGAGGAGATAGTCCATTGATGCTCCCAACCAGTTGCAGCGCTTACTATTCCAGATTGCGTCTCGGCAGAGGCGAGCGGCAATGGCGTTGGCTGTTTCTAAAAAACTATTTTGTACTGTAGTATTCATCATTTCTACTCAACAAATAAATTGGGAAATTGATATTGCTCAATTGACCCAGCCGACAAATAAGGACGTTCTAAACTAATGCCATATTGGTTGAATTGTTGAATTACTTCTCCCAATTGGTCTCGCTCAGTTTGCAGACCTTTGCTATAGGCATTCCAGATACCTTCGGCGAGAATACGGCAACGATTCAAGCCAAAGCTATCCCCATTACTTGGGTCTTCTGCTAGTCCTAATCCTGGAGCAAGTTGTTTGCTAAATAGGGGTGTTCGAGGTTCCAGGTACTTCTCGATTTTAGGATAGACTTCTGAAAGTAGTCTGGCGGTAATCTGAGTAAAGCGTTTGCTAACAAATAAAACTGCTGAGTCAGAACGAGGCAAATTACTATTCCAAGAGGTCAGGCATTTGAAGCGAAACGGCACTTGAAACTGATTGAGTTTCTGAGTTAGGCAACGGATTAAGGTAGCTGCTCCTTGTTCTTGGAGATGCCAATAGAAACGTACTTGATTGTAGTCATCTTCGTACCCAATCTGGGTTTCACTGAAAACATAGTAAAAGCCCGGTTGTATGGTAAAAGATTCCCTAGGTAAAAAGACGCTGATATTAGCTCCTACCCTTGGTGCCATTCCCGCTCCTTCCTGGCAGAAAAACTGACCAGGCCAGAACATACGGTTAGTGCCAAACTTTTGAGCCATTACTTGGCTCGAAGCTTCGACTCGATAGATTTGCCAGCCGCTCTCCCAACGCTCACGACTGGTGTTAGCTTGGGAAAGGCTTTGTAGGAAGTTAGGGTCTTGGACTTGAGAAGGATGGTCTGGCTTCGGTTCTTCAGGAATTGTCCCGGTGAACTGTTGACAATAGCAGTACATATATAACTGAGACTGCAAGCGCCAGATCATGGGGTTTTGTCCAGAAGCCAGCATTTGTTGCTGGGACATAGGTTGTTGTCCTGGTATTCCCACTTCAGGAACCCGCCGTCCAGCAAAGGAGGCTTCTGTCGGAGAAGCAATCTTAACTGCTTGGCAGATTTTTGTCAGTTCTGGAATCAGTTGTGCTTCCATGTTTGATATTATTCTTGGAGTTAATTTCCTAACAAAATCGGTACCATTTCTTTGGGATTTTGCAAGATATTTAAACTAACTTGAAGCATATAGATAGCATTAGTTGTGAGTTGGGTTGAGCTTCTCGTGTATTCAAATACCGTTTGCAAGGTACGCACGGCAGCATACATCATGGAGCGTTCCCGCAACTCTTCTGCTTGCCCTTGGTTAACTGGTAAGTTCTCCACATAAGCCTGCCAAAAGGCTTGCATTGCCGGTTGTAGGCTTTCCAAGGGATAAGGAGCCTGAGCAACCAACTGCTCTGGTGAGATTTCGGCAGTGGCTGGCATGGACAAAATCCAGAAGTTAAAGTATGCCTGAAAAATTCCTGCTACATCCCAGTAGCCATCACCAATATCAGCCAGTTCCCAGTCAATTATGGTTAGTTCTAATTCACTCTTGCCGTTGTTAGCGGGAGAGACTAGGCAGTTTTCCCATTTCATGTCTCCATGAATCAGGGTATCTGTTTGCCACTGACTACGCAAAGCTTCCACTTTCTGAGGAAAGTCGGGATAGCGCTGTAGAATGGTCTGAAGTTGGGTAGAGGCTCCCTCTTGGGGAATATATTGTAAGTTGTTTTCGTAAATGGAGAGAATCCAGGGAATTTGTTTGGGAAAGATAGTCTGTTGATTAGGAACCCGGAAAGCAAAGCTACCAGCACGATGGTAACTAGCTAATGCTCGTCCCAATTGCTCCCCAATTTCGATGGGAAATTTGCCTACCCTTCGGTGGTAGATGCCCAAATCCTCAGAGCCTGAAACCAGTTCGAGAATTAAGACGCCTCGCATCGGGTCAAATCCATAGAATTTGGGCATCAGGGAAGCTAGGGAAGCAAGAACTCCATTGGGTTGGGCTAATTGATAACAATTAGCTTCTTTTTGTAAGACAACAAAGTTTTCCGGTTGTGTGTCTTGAAGCTTTTTAACGAAGTAGCCGGGATGGTTTTGGCGGTGAATAAAGTAGTTACGGTAGCGTGTAGGGCGCTCAATCACTTTCAAGTCACCATCAACTACGGACTCAAAAGTGAGAAAGCCCCGGTCTAATAGGTAATAGACAATAGAGCTGGTAGGGTTAGCCATGGAGTAAATTATCTGGCGGTTGGCAAATTTGTGCCGGTTTTTTGGTGAAATTTGAGCTGATGCTGTCTAATAACCCCAACGCTACCAGGATGGCAGCGTTGAGACGTTATCAAAAGCTACGGTACTAGCTTGAGTGATCTTGGATATGCTGATTCCTTAGCAATATCCTGGAGGTATGGTACACCAATCAGTGTAGATATTACCTGGGGCTGCACCTTGTCATGCCCCTGCTATAGGAAGAGTCCATTAGCAAGCAGGGAAGTAAGTCGGATAACAAACTGGGGGTACGGTTGGTGGGCAAATTCCGGGAATGGTTGGGACGGTGCCAGGAGCTGCGCCCTGTGCCACCGTTGGATTAATGGTTGGGCAATAGGGCGGTGAGGTGGGTGGGCACACTGGAATCTGAGCCGTGTATATAGTAGGAACAGCTACAGTTCCCGGAGCTGCGCCCTGTACCCCCGTTGGATTAATGGTTGGGCAATACGGCGGTGAGGTGGGTGGGCACACTGGAATCTGAGCCGTGTATATAGTAGGAACAGCTACAGTTCCCGGAGCTGCGCCCTGTGCCACCGTTGGATTAATGGTTGGGCAATACGGCGGTGAGGTTGGTGGGCACACTGGAATCTGAGCCGTGTATATAGTAGGAACAGCTACAGTTCCCGGCGCTGCGCCCTGTACCCCCGTTGGATTAATGGTTGGGCAATAGGGCGGTGAGGTTGGTGGGCACACTGGAATCTGAGCCGTGTATATAGTAGGAACAGCTACAGTTCCCGGAGCTGCGCCCTGTACCCCCGTTGGATTAATGGTTGGGCAATAGGGCGGTGAGGTTGGTGGGCACACTGGAATCTGAGCCGTGTATATAGTAGGAACAGCTACAGTTCCCGGAGCTGCGCCCTGTACCCCCGTTGGATTAATGGTTGGGCAATAGGGCGGTGAGGTTGGTGGGCACACTGGAATCTGAGCCGTGTATATAGTAGGAACAGCTACAGTTCCCGGAGCTGCGCCCTGTACCCCCGTTGGATTAATGGTTGGGCAATAGGGCGGTGAGGTTGGTGGGCACACTGGAATCTGAGCCGTGTATATAGTAGGAACAGCTACAGTTCCCGGAGCTGCGCCCTGTACCCCCGTTGGATTAATGGTTGGGCAATAGGGCGGTGAGGTGGGGGGGCACACTGGAATCTGAGCCGTGTATATAGTAGGAACAGCTACAGTTCCCGGAGCTGCGCCCTGTACCCCCGTTGGATTAATGGTTGGGCAATAGGGCGGTGAGGTGGGGGGGCACACTGGAATCTGAGCCGTGTATATAGTAGGAACAGCTACAGTTCCCGGAGCTGCGCCCTGTACCCCCGTTGGATTAATGGTTGGGCAATAGGGCGGTGAGGTGGGGGGGCACACTGGAATCTGAGCCGTGTATATAGTAGGAACAGCTACAGTTCCCGGCGCTGCGCCCTGTACCCCCGTTGGATTAATGGTTGGGCAATAGGGCGGTGAGGTGGGGGGGCACACTGGAATCTGAGCCGTGTATATAGTAGGAACAGCTACAGTTCCCGGCGCTGCCGCCCCCGGGCAAATTACAGGGTTAGTAGGCGGGCAAGCGTAAAAGGTAGGTGGGCACTGTGGCACAGTACTTGCTGTATAAACTTCAGTACCCGGAGCTGCACCCTGTGCTCCCGTTGGATTAATGATTGGGCAATAGGGCGGTGAGGTAGGGGGGCATACTGGAATCATTGCCGTGTATATAGTAGGAACTGGCACAATTGGTGGTCTACCTCCAGGAGCTGCACCACCTAGATAGTCTTGCTGAATTTTGCCTGCTAAAGCCCTAGCAGCATCAATTTGATATTGCGGTAACACGTTAAAAATCCTCAGTTGTAAATGTTTTTCAGTCGAGGAAGCTCTTAGAGGCTTCCATTGAGTTCAAGCAGACGGTTCCTGCTTTCAGAGTTTTGTCTCCAGTCGCATTCCTCATCGCCTGATTTACCCACCCTCTATCCCTTCCCCCAACTCATAGCTGGAGGACAATGCTCTGTGAAAGCGTCTGCTTTCTAACGCAAACGCTTGAAGTTTCTGGAAATACTAACTTGCTGATTACTCTCGCTCAGCAACCGGTTGGTTAAATTGTTCTTGATCCAACCAAGTCATATCGTACAAAGACCACCAGTCACTGGTTAACCCTGACAATAGGTATTGGTAAGGTAACCAGCCATATCCGGCATCTCCCCATCTTTCGCCCCAGGAGTTTCTAATCAACAGTGCTCCTTCTTCTCTCTGGCAACCTGGAGTCCGGTTTTCAATGATTATCTTGTCGTCATAACCCACTGCTACCACGGTATGAAGACCTGCTGGCTTTTCCGTGGGGTCAGGAGTCGGAATCTTACCTGTGATATGAGCTTGTGCGATCGATGGGAATAAGGGAAAACCAAACATCGCTGGTAAATTTTTAACGAGTTGGTCTTTAACGATCGCTAGCAGTGTTTCAGGATTAACGTTAGGCTGATCGTAACGATAACTCTGTGTCGCCTTGAAGTTTTCTGCAAAGGCGTAGCAGAAACCCGGAGGTTCGGCGTTGACTATGGCTGGATTGTAAGGCCAAAACTTTTCTGGCGGTACGCCAAAGAAAGTTAATGCCTCCATCGCTTTGCGATTATAAGCTCCCTTATCTGCATATTGGCCAACTAGTTGTCGGGCTACTTTATAGATAAACATTCGGGAACCATCTAGAGTTTTGCCGAAAGTTCGCTGCTGAAAGTATTCTGCCAGAGCCACACAAGCATTAGATTGACAAGCATTGATCTGACCTTGGTCATACACTGGTGGAAACCCTCGGCGCAAGTCAACCTTACTAAGAAGTGTTTGATATCCAACTCTCTGTAAAAATGTTTTGACTGTTTCTGTCTCCAAATTCTTGTCGTTGATATCAGGCAACTCAGGTACCCAACCTGTACCAATCCATTCTCTACCATTGAAAATCAACATAGAAATTTATGGTTTTACTGAACTTGCTATGCAAAACTAACCCGTAACGTGTCAAGCCAAGAAAACTCTAAGTAGAAAATCTTCAAAATTTCCAAACCCTAGACCTTTCGTTTTAGTTTTACTATTCTGTTTAAGAGACGGAAGTTCTCTTTTTTTCTGATTTTTTCTATTAATCTTTAAAGAGTTCGGTTGAGGCGTAGGGAGGCGTTGAGAACGGCGATTTCTTAGTGAAGCGTTGACCCATTGCAAGCATATCCCACATAAGCGAAATGGGTAAATAGGTGATTGTTGCTGTGGTTCACCTTTTATTGTTAGGCGATTGGGATTGCACGTCTCTACCGATACCGTTCCCGTTTCCCGAACAGTAGGCGATGTTTCTACTATTACTTCTTTAATGCCTATCTTATTCTGTCCATTGCTGTCTCCGTCTCCCACTAATATCATGTCCTCTTGAATACCCTTAGTTAGGACTGACGCGGAGACAGGGAAACACGGGGACGCGGGGACGCGGAGACAGGGAGACGCGGGGACACCAGAGTTTTCTTCCTTCGTTGTGAAAGAAAGTTCATGGGAGTCTAACTTGCAACTTTCCTCCTTCCCTTCTGCCTTCTGCCCAGCCTGCGGCAACGGCTTCGCTGAACTGCCCTCTGCCTTCTTTCCACCAATGCCTAAGTACTCAACCGGACTAGATATGACATCCTCCTCCGCACCTCGAAAATATCCGCTCAACTTCTCTTTGAGCAGTTTCCTCGCCTGATATATTCGCCTGCACACATTATCGTAGGATATCCCTTGGCGTTGGGCAATTTCTGTATGGGTCAGCTCTTGATAAAAATGTAAAATAAAAGTTTCCCGCAAGGTTTCTGGTAAATTAGCGATCGCCTGTTGTATCTCAGTAGATTGCTCCTGTCTCTCCAGACAAATCTCTGGCGACGCAACCGTTGAACCTATACCTATCTCCTCAGTATCCCCCACCCATTCAATACTTTCAACACCTACTGCTCCTCTAGAACGTTTTCTGATGATATCAATACAGAGGTTGCTAGTCAGCTTGAATAGCCAAGCCTTCAAGTTATCGATTTTCCCAGCATATTTCTGTACCTTTTCCCAAGCTTTGAGCATTGCCTGAGACAAGGCATCTTCGGCATCTGTTGGGTTAGAGTTCATAAACTTAAGACAGCACCGATAAAGCTGGTCCTGATATTCAGTCCATTTTTCCCAAAACTGAGATCTGAGTAGGTCGTTGTCTTGCCCCGTTAAAGTACCCTCCATTATCTGCTCCCTGGATATTGCTTGCTACCAACAATGACGTAAGGGTAGCTACTGATTTGACCTATAAAACCCTATACAATTTGGCTTGTTTTCATATAGGGTTTAAGGGAGGAGAAGGCAGAAGGTAGAGGGCAGAGGGCAGAAGGTAGGAGAGGCAAAGGGTAGAGGTTATACCAAGTTGGTAGAATACTTACACTATAGTGGCAATAAGGCAGAGGGCAGATGGCAGAAGGTAGAAGGCTCCAAGGAAGTCAAAATTATTGCTGTGACTAAATTTGAGAGGAGTGATAACGACTATACACAAAAGGGCAACTGCTATACTTGCATAAGCAAAATTATTTGTCAACCCTATAAAACTAATATATATGAAAGGCAGAAGGCAGAGGGCAGGGTGTTGCACAATAGAGAATGATATTCTAGAATGTCATGGAAAAATGGATTGTCCTTATTGTCAAAGCCATAAAGTAGTGAAAAATGGTCATCGTCAGGGAAAACAGAGTTATCTGTGCCGTGACTGTGGCCGTCAATTGCCTCCTAACGGAGGAGCTACGCTTTCGAGAAAGTCCCTCTCCTGCGGGTTATAGTTCTGATGTTAAAGAGCTTTGTGTAAAAATGTCCGCGATTTGGCATGGGATTCCGAGCCATTGATAGAGTGACTGGTATTTCCCATAACACAGTGCTTAACTGGGTACGGCTTGCACCAAGCACAGATTTCTGACGATAACTATGAAATACCTGAAACTGCTCAAATAGATGAACTGCAAACTTTTATCGGCTCAAAAAAAACAAAATTTAGGTCTGGACAGTCGTGAATAGCCAAATGCCAGGAATTATTAAGTTTGTGATAGGCGATCGCTCCGCCGTTACCTTTACAATATTATGGCAGATGATTCACGGTTGGGTGTTTTCTGTATATTACAGATGGATACAAGGTTTATCCCTGTTTAATAGATGATTGCGTTCGCGTTAGCGGTGCGGAGCACTATCATCTAGTCAGCACGCGCAGCGATGACGAGAGTAGAAGGAGAAAACTGCCGTCTAAGACACTATCTAGCTAGGTTACATCGTAAAACTTTGTGCTACTCCAAGTCCATTGATATGCTGTATAGATCAATTCGGCTGCTGATCTATTATTTGAAACATCGGCAAATTCCTCAATTCTCATAATCATTCGTCACTGTGCAACGCCTGTTTAGTTACTCTGTTAACTATTACGCAAGAACAGTCTCTTCGATTTGCCTTATTGCTGTTAAGTAGACAGGCGATCGCTGCAATCTTTTTTTCTCTATTACTTGCTTGCGGAGAATTATTAATTAGCTAAAGGCCCAAAAAAACATTTAGCCCAAAATTCGTTTATAGTGATGGCCCTAATCCGACAAATTGTAAATCAATAAAAAGTATTTTATTGCCAAATCTTTCTCGATCTACCCATCTCCCCACACCTCCCACATCTCCCACACTCCCCGCACCTCCCACACCTCCCACACCTCCCCTACTCCCCCACTCCGCTCTCCAAGACAAAACTCCACAAACTATGAGCCATTTCTAACTTACTACAAGACGGAATATCTCGCCGACCACCTTCAGCATCCAGAAAAATTCCTTGATTTGTATCGCTACCAAAACCAGCTTCCTCTCGGTCAATAGGGTTAGCAACAATAGCATCTAAATTTTTCTCCTGCAACTTCTCCAACGCAGGTGCAACAATATCTCCAGTCTGTGCCGCAAACCCAATCAAATATTGCTGGCGCTGCTTTAACCGCCCTAGCTCCGCCACAATATCCGGTACAGGTGTCAAAGGTAATAAATCTGGTAGCGATCGCTTCGGCAACTTCTCACTACTATACTCAGCAGGTTTAACATCTGCTACTGCTGCACTCATCACCACTATATCTGCTTCACCAAAATGAGATAACATTGCTTGTCGCATCTGAGCAGCACTCACCACCTCCACAGTTTTTATCCCTGATAACAGCAACTCTCCCGAAATACTATGCACCAAAGTGACACTTGCACCCCGATGCAATGCTGCCTTAGCTAAAGCTATACCCATCTTACCCGTAGAAGGGTTGCCGATATATCTCACTGGGTCCAAATGTTCTCGCGTTCCACCCGCGCTAATCAATATTTTCTTACCTGCTAAATCTCTTTTACCTGCTGTATATAACAAAGATTTTATATTTGTCACTATCTCTGTTGGTTCCGCCATTCGGCCTTGACCAATGCGATCGCAAGCTAATATTCCCATATTTGGACTGATACCATAATATCTTTTTTCCATCAATATTTGTTGCCAATTTCGCTGTACTGTCTGTTGTTCCCACATATCAGTATTCATTGCCGGAGATAATAAAATTGGGCAACTAGAAGCCAGCACTGTATTAGTTAACAAATTATCTGCTAAACCGTATACTAATTTTGCCAAAGTATTTGCTGTGAGAGGAGCAATGACTATTATTTCTGCCCATTCACCCAACTGAATATGCAATGGACGTCCGTGAGTAGATTGCCAAAAATCTCGATCTGTATAAGCTGGATAACGACAGAGAGTGGATAAAGTTAGAGGTGTAATGAACTGTTGAGCAGAATCTGTCAAAATTGCTCGCACCTCAATTCCAGATTTTACGAGAGTAGAAACTACCTCACAAATTTTATAAGCTGCTATACCACCACAAATACTGATTAAAACTCTTCTAGTCATAACATTTTTTTGTCTTGAAAAGTAGAGAGGGAACAGGGAACAGGGAACAGGGAATAGATTTTCACGGCCAATGATTACTAAGCATAATTTTGTATAGTGACTGTTACTTCTGTTGCTATAGACATCTGTTCAACAATTAATTATTAATTATTAATTATTAATTATTAATTATTTCTCCCTATTCCCTAAATAAATAAGAGTGTTGGGTAAAAACTATCCAAGATGAAAAAACCTTGGTTATTTTTTTCTAAACCAACACTCTCAAATTTGATAAAATAATTAAATTACTGACTTATGCGCTCCCCATATTTGCCTCAAGCCTCATCACAAGGCTCTAAATCCAATAAATGGATATAAGGCTCAATTAACTCTGGACGTTGAAAGGCGATCGCTCGTAGCAGGTGCCAATCACTCAACCCGTCAAAAGGATTTTGATAATCATCTTCCTCCAAACGTAAAGCTAACTTAGCTACATCCTGCGCAGTTACATTAGCAACCTCGTGTAAAGAACGGGCTATAGTTTGCATCAAAACCAACCTCCCTGAAATGGCATCTGCTGAAAGCATTAATTAAAATGGAGTGTGAATAACACTCCCATTTAATATAATAGTCTTTCTAAACTTTTGCCATAGTATCTATAACAAAACTTCGCATTAACTTTACAATTTCTGGAATAATCTCATGTCCCATATTAAATTCTTGGTATTGTATATTTGCCCCCAGACTTGTGAAAGTATCGCGCGTTCGTCTTCCTTGTTCAATAGGTACAACTGGGTCTTGTGTACCATGTGTAACTAGAACAGGTGGTAATTTTTCTCCTGATGGTTGAAGTTGAGAATGTAGATACCCACTTAAAATAATTAAACCTTTTATTGGCAAAGTTACTCCTACATCCATAGCCATTGCCCCACCTTGAGAAAAGCCACATAGAATAGTTTTAGATAAAGGTATCCCTGTTTTACTTTCTAGAGAAATTAGCCAATCAATTAATATTTGGCGACTTTCAGGCAGACCTTTGAATTCTTCTAAATTCTCTAAGTCATACCACATTTTTCCCCCTGGAACTTGAGGATGAGGTAGCGGAGCATCTGGAAATTCAAACCTATAATCAGGCAAATTCAACTGTTTTGCTAAAGGTGTTAAATCGTTACAGTTAGCTCCCCAGCCATGTAAGAGAACAACTAAACCTGTAGGTTCATTATTAGGTGAGATGGTAATTGAAGTTAATTGGGTCATTTCAGTTATAAGTTATATGAAGAAGGAAGAAGGAAGAAGGAAGAAGGAAGAAGGAAGAAGGAAGAAGGAAGAAGGAACAGGGAAGAAGGAAGGCTAACATTGCCAAATATTTCTTTATCCTCCCATCTCCCCATCCCCCCATCTCCCCATCCCCCCATCTCCCCATCTCCCCATCCCCCCATCTCCCCATCCCCCCATCTCCCCATCTCCCCATCCCCCATCTCCCCACACTCCATATTACCTCGGCGGTAACTGTTGAAAAATACCTCTACCTCCACCTCCAGTTATAGGTTGAGATGGTACGCGATCGCCAGAGCTACCAGCAGCAGGTTGAGGACCTCTCATCATTCCACCACGAGGGGGAACTCCACGAGAAGGGTCGGAAAATTCGGAGTCAGATACATTTGGAGACATGGTAAAATCAGACCCAGGTGGAGTGTTGCCACTCATGGGGTTGCCTGTACCACCGAGAGCATCATTTAAGAAACTATTAGAAAAGCCAGTGAAATCTAGTCTTCTCTCTTCTTCAAAAAATGGTACACTGATTCTACGTTTTTTTGCTGGTTCTCTAGAATTTTCTTCTTGAGCGTAAGCTACAGATATTAAGCTAAGGGAAAAAGAAGAAAAAAGAAGGAAACATATCAATTTATTAATTGAATTTATCGGGAAAGGCAGAGGACAGGAGGCAGAAGGCAGAAGGGAATTCTGAATTTTGCCTTTGTTTCTTCCCAAATATTTTGCTCTTTTTTGTTGCACCTTTACTCTTGTTTGTTTTCTGTTTATTACTGCTATCAAAAAGCTATTATTCATGGATAAATATAGTTATTCTAAATTTTTTGTTAATCATGACTTACGGATGAGATAGGAAAAACTAGGACTTGAGATTGCTTTCCATCCCGGAATGTTCCGCAAACCCTGTCGGTCGCTTCAGAGGAAAATACGTTGTTATGCGTAAGTCCTACTAATTTTACCGAATTATTAATTATTAATAATTAGTAATTAAATAATTATGGTTTAAAGCCTCCCTTTTAAGGGGAAAAAGCGGTCGAGGGATGGCGAGGTTTCCTCGCCATATCCAATCGACCAAGAGAAGAAATAATATTTCCTTATATTCAATCAAGAGCGGTTTTAACCAGAGGTAATTATCAATTATCCATTATCAATTATCAATTAATGAATTATCTTTTTCTTTTAGGTTTATTGATATAGAATCCGGTTATATAATATATGTTGTATATGTTGATAATTCTATAATTACTTCAATCTCCCCTACTCCCCTACTCCCTACTCCCCTACTCCCCTACTCCCCTACTCCCCTACTCCCCTTCTTCCCTCTTCCTTCTTCCTTTTTCAAGGCTAAAAGCGGAAAGTTGTCCGTAAAACTCCTATTACAATTGTTTCATTATCTTCATTATGTTCTGGATTAGTTACTACAAAAACTCCGGGAGTAATTGTGATATAATCGTTAACTTTATACCGATAAAAAGTTTCAATATGATAAGAAGTATTCTCATCTTCTTGAATGCCATTATCTCCATCAACCAATTTTAAAGGTTTACCAAATAAAACAGCAAATAAATCTCCTTGACGACCAAAAGGGTCAGACATACCAACAGAAAATAAATAAGTATTAGAAGTAGCATGAGCATCAGAATTAATATAATTTGTAAATACCCACCCTCCCCAAGCACCCAGAGTTATTCTTTCCCAAACTCGCCACTGCACTGTACCACCCACAGCATTAATATTAGCAGGTAGACCTAACCCTCCAGAAGTATCAGCATTTAAGCTACCAGTAAAAGTATCTAAATAACCGTCTTCTGAATAAGCATTAATATAAGTCACACCAGTCAACACATTATCAAAGGGTACAGTTAAAAATTGGACTCCCATCGCACTGTGACCAGCATCAGTAATGCCACCTTGGCCTGTAGGACCGTTGCCAGGGTTTTCGCTATCCCGCGTACCGTAGGCAACTTGCAAACGTACTTTGTCAGTAACTAACCAGTCAAAACCCAAACCAGAATCTAATCTACCTATCTTAAATATGGGACTAGAGTCAGTAAACCGGGAAATAGACCCACGACCTGCATCAAAATAAGGGGAGTTAGCTGTGAGGACGCTATTTAAGCTGAAGTTGACAGGACGGAAAGTGAAGACTACGCGATCGCCAAAAGCGGGAAAACGATATTCCAACTTAAATATCTGAAGCTCGTCATCTGTATTTGTTTGATAAGATAATATTGCCATATCTGTATTAAATGACTGGGGACTTGCAAAACCACCAATACTGAAATTTGATGAACTGAAATTTGCTGCACCTAATTCTATTCGTAGGCGGTCTTTACCTGTAAAGGTTGTAGCTGTTTGCAGTCGTACTAGATAATTAAAAATTGTGTTTTTGTCTCCGTCTCCACGTCTGCCAAAAGCATTTTCTATATCTTCTCCACCGAAACCATTGGTTAAACCAAATATTACTTCTCCACCAAATATTGTTGTAGTGCCATTAAACCTGTTTGCTTCTAATTCTGTGGTGCGAGCTTCAAGTACATCTATTCGACCACGGAGGGTAGCTAACTCTGGAGCAAATTCTTCGACTAAACGTTGAACGGCAGCCATATCCTCGCGACTCGCTAAGTCTACTGTAGACTGGCTAATTAATTCTGTCATTCTATCTAAGCAAGCATTTAACCCAGCAGCAAATTCGTATCGGGTCATAGCTCGGTTGCCTTTATAAGTGCCGTCTGGATATCCTGCAATACAGCCATAACGTTCTACTAATGATTGTAATGCTTGAAATGCCCAATCAGTAGGTTGAATATCTGAAAGTTGGGATACAGAGTTTACTTGGTCTAGTTCTGAAAGGTCGTCATATTCATCTGATGTTTGTGCTAGTTGTAGGGTTTTTTTTCTAACTGTTGAAGAAACAGAATGGGAGTTATTTGAACTCTGTAATATTGGTGGTGATAGTAAATGGGGAAAAGACTCATCTTGAGGTTTAACTTTTGTAGAATTTATTTGTGTTAATCCAGTTGCAGATTTTGTCCATGTTAAAGGAAGCCCTAAAATAAATATTGAGATTAAAGATAATAAAAGTTTATTTCCCATTTTATTTTGTCCTCATATTATCGGTATATTTATTGAAATTGCTGTACTTTGCTTTCAGTACATAATAATTTAAGACGTTTATATCATTAATATCTTCTTTCAGCAACCGTAGGGGCGAATGGCATTCGCCCTAGCTAATACTATTCATTTCTCAAAAACTTTTCAACCCGTATCTTGAGCAGGGGAGTAGGGGAGTGGGGAAGAAATAAAATTTAATATTATTTTTATTGCCGTTGTGTTAGTTATTTATATATTATAAAATTCACAAATAATAAAAAACTAAACAGTATAAATACTGGTATCAAGAGGTTGTGCTTATAACAATTAGTAGCGAATTAGCTTCTTACTCTACTCTTGAATATCGCCAATTTATTGATTTGATTAAGGCTTTAAACCTGGTCTTTCGCACGCAATTTATCCAAAATTTACTATCCAATTGGTCAGGAAAAATCCTCAAAAAAAAACAGATTCACAAATATTTACCATGAACTTTTTAAACCAAAATCACAACCAAGAAATTCTCGATAAAAAGTTGGCAAGTAATAGCCATTGTGTGAGTATTTGGCCACCTGGTATGGGAATGTTGGTAATTATTGACCCCACGGTAGAAAATTATCAAATGTTAGCATCGGGGGTTTTGCCAGGAGCAAAAGTTGTGATTCTGAACTCGGAAGAAGATGAGGTCAGGCAAATAAGTAGAGCTATTTTGGATTATCCAGTTAATAGTCTGCATATTGTTTGTCACGGTTCTCCTGGTAGTTTGCAGTTGGGTAACATCAAGTTCAGCTTCTCCAACTTAGGTGAATATGGAGCAGAGTTGAAAAGGTGGGGTGAGGTCATTGGAACTGGTGGGATATTTTTGTATGGTTGCGAGGTAGCTGCGGGAGATATTGGTAGAGCTTTTGTGGGCAAGTTCCATGAGTTGACAGGGGTGGGTGTTGCTAGTGCTGTTGGTCCTGTTGGTTGCGCAGAGTTGGGAGGTAGTTGGGAACTTGGGGTTAAAGTTGGGGAAGTTGGGAATGGTTTGGCGTTTGAGCAAGAGGTTTTGGTAAGTTATCCGGGAGTTTTGCAAGAAGATTTGCTCTTTGCTTCTCAACTCAACAACCCACCAGTAGCAGGGGATGATAATGTCAGCACTGCGGAAAATACTCCGGTAACATTTCCATTTCTGAGCAATGATACTGACCCTGATGGGGACACCGTACTCATTGATAGCTTTGAACTTAGCAGTACCAATGGAGGTAGTGTTTCTCTCAATAATGATGGCACGTTTACTTATACACCACCCACTAACTTCAGCGGCACAGATACGTTTAATTATACTGTGACTGATGGTAATGGTGGCACAGATACGGCAACGGTGAGTATTTCTGTTACTACTGCTGCTCCTGGAAACACTTCGCCTAATGCTGAAGCAGACTCTGCTACTACTACTTCCAATACTTCGGTCACTATCAACGTTTTGGCAAATGATAGCGACCCTGATGGGGATAACATTTCTCTTTCTACTGTAGATAGTAATTCTGCTAATAATGGCAATATTACTGTTAACCCAGATAACACAGTTACCTATAATCCCGCAGATGGGTTTACAGGTACAGATACATTTACTTATACTATTGATGATGGTAATAATGGCACAGATTCCGCCACGGTTACGGTTAGTGTCGCTCCTCCTGACAACAACCCACCAGTAGCAGGGGATGATAATGTCAGCACTGCGGAAAATACTCCGGTAACATTTCCATTTCTGAGCAATGATACTGACCCTGATGGCGACACCGTACTCATTGATAGCTTTGAACTTAGCAGTACCAATGGAGGTAGTGTTTCTCTCAATAATGATGGCACGTTTACTTATACACCACCCACTAACTTCAGCGGCACAGATACGTTTAATTATACTGTGACTGATGGTAATGGTGGCACAGATACGGCAACGGTGAGTATTTCTGTTACTGCTGCTGCTCCTGGAAACACTTCGCCTAATGCTGAAGCAGACTCTGCTACTACTACTTCTAATACTTCGGTTATTATCAATGTTTTGGCAAATGATAGCGACCCTGATGGGGATAACATTTCTCTTTCTACTGTAGATAGTAATTCTGCTAATAATGGCAATATTACTGTTAACTCAGATAACACAGTTACTTATACTCCTGCAGATGGGTTTACAGGTACAGATACATTTACTTATACTATTGATGATGGTAATGGTGGCACAGATTTGGCCACGGTTACGGTTAGTGTCGCTCCTCCTGACAACAACCCACCAGTAGCAGGGGATGATAATGTCAGCACTGCGGAAAATACTCCGGTAACATTTCCATTTCTGAGCAATGATACTGACCCTGATGGCGACACCGTACTCATTGATAGCTTTGAACTTAGCAGTACCAATGGAGGTAGTGTTTCTCTCAATAATGATGGCACGTTTACTTATACACCACCCACTAACTTCAGCGGCACAGATACGTTTAATTATACTGTGACTGATGGTAATGGTGGCACAGATACGGCAACGGTGAGTATTTCTGTTACTGCTGCTGCTCCTGGAAACACTTCGCCTAATGCTGAAGCAGACTCTGCTACTACTACTTCTAATACTTCGGTTATTATCAATGTTTTGGCAAATGATAGCGACCCTGATGGGGATAACATTTCTCTTTCTACTGTAGATAGTAATTCTGCTAATAATGGCAATATTACTGTTAACTCAGATAACACAGTTACTTATACTCCTGCAGATGGGTTTACAGGTACAGATACATTTACTTATACTATTGATGATGGTAATGGTGGCACAGATTTGGCCACGGTTACGGTTAGTGTTAATTCACTACCACCCTCTTTTACTTTTACAAACAACTTATACAGTATTAATGAAGATGGTACATTAGCAGGTGATTCGATACAAGTTCAACGTAGCGGAGATACAAGCGGTAGTGCTGCGGTAGAAGTGCAATTAATTAATGGCACAGCTACAGGTGTCCCCACTCCTTTTACAGATACAACATTAGGTACGCAAGACTTCGATAACACAACAATTACTGTTACTTTTTCTCCAGGTCAAACTTTTGCTGATGTACCTGTAACTGTGAATGATGATGCAGCACCCGAAGGTATCGAGAATCTGACTCTTAACTTAGTCAATGAAATTATTGAGATTCCAGCAATTATCCTTGACAGTGCTAGTGTAGAAATTATTGATAATGATAGTGTAACTGTATCGATTAATGATGTTACAGTCAATGAAAATGCGGGTACAGCAGAATTTACTATCAGTTTATCTCAACCTACTTTTAATGATGTAACAGTTAACTACAGCACCAGTGATGATACAGCATTAGCAGGACAAGATTATACTGCTGCTGTTAATAATACGGTGACAATTCCAGAAACTCAAACCACTGCCACAGTTACAGTAGATATTTTAAATGATGAGATTGACGAACCAGATGAAATATTTAATGTTAATTTGAGTAATCCTATTAACGCAGTTATATCCGATGGTATCGGTTTAGGTACAATTATAGATGATGACGAATCTGTTGTTCCAAATATTAGTATTAATGATGTCATAGTCAATGAAGGTGATGGTAATGCTATATTCACAGTTACTGTAGACCCGCAAAGTAACCAAACTATTAATCTAAACTATAGTACCAGTGATGGAAGTGCTACAGCACCAAACGATTATACTGGGACTACATTAGGTTTTGCTTCTATTGCACCTGGAACACCTAGCACTACAATAACAGTTCCGATTATCGATGATAACGAAGCAAATGAAGGCAACGAAATATTTAATGTAAATCTTACCAGTGCTTCTAGTGGCAATATTCTAGATGGCCAAGGAATAGGCACAATTATTGATAATGATGTTATAGAAACTGGCAGTATTAGTGGGGTAAAATTCCAAGACGATAACCAAAATGGAATTCAAGAGCTACCTGGTGAAATAGGTTTACCATTCACTATTTATCTAGATACTAATGGAAATGGTGTTTTAGATGCTGGTGAATTGCAAACTTTTACTTTTACTGATGGGTCTTACTCATTCAACAATTTGCCATTTGGTGACTATATTGTTAGGGAAGTACCACAACAGGGTTTCTTGCAGACTACTCAAGAAGCAGTAGCAGTTAATCTCAATTCAGAACAACCTAATGCTACGGTTAATATTGGTAACAGTTTTGGTTTTAGTGGACGAAAATTTAATGATATTAATGCTAATGGTATTCTGGATGAGGGTGAACCAGGATTAGCTGGTGTCACTATATATATAGATATCAATAATAACGAAATTTTGGATGATGGCGATCCTTCTACTATTACTGACGAGCAAGGTAACTACAGATTTTTCACCAGCAATATACCAAGTGATACATATTTTGTTAGGGAAGTAGCACCAGATGGTTTTCAGCAAACTACTTTAAATCCATTAATTACAATTGATGATGGAGCAGTATTGGGTATTGAGGATACTTTTAATGTCAATTTTGGTAACCAGCAGCAACAACTACCAGTAGCAAATATTAGTGGAACCAAATTAAACGACACAAACAATGATGGAATAGGAGATACACCAGTAGCAGGAATAACCATATATATAGATAGCAACGACAACAACATCCTGGATAATAACGAAATTCAGACCACAACCGATATTAATGGATTGTACCAATTCAACAATATTAATCTAGCACCAGGAACATATAGTATCAGAGACATTCCCCCAACAGGATTTACTCAACAACAACCAGCACCAACCATTACCATCAATCCCACAGATACAATTGTCAATTTGACCCAGGTAGATTTGACAAATATAGCGAATAATATTCCAGCAAATATTAGTGGAACCAAATTAAACGACACAAACAATGATGGAATAGGAGATACACCAGTAGCAG
>NZ_BLZO01000004.1 GCF_014132355.1 Okeania sp. KiyG1 | reverse complement strand
TCAAAAGAACCAACTCAGGAAAAATTATCTGAAGGAGAATAAAATTATTGTTAGACCATGAAAACTATAGAAATATTAGAACAAAAGCGAGAAAAAATTCTAAACCTAGCTGCTCAACATGGAGCATCCAATATCCGAATATTTGGCTCTGTAGCACGGTGTGAAGAACGGGAAGATAGCGCCATAGATTTTATTGTGGATATGGCAAGAGATGGCTGTTTACTAGATCGTCTTAGTTTTATGCCTGATTTAGTAGCTTCATAGATTTTATTGTGGATATGGCAAGAGATGGCTGTTTACTAGATCGTCTTAGTTTTATGCCTGATTTAGTAGCTTCATAGATTTTATTGTGGATATGGCAAGAGATGGCTGTTTACTAGATCGTCTTAGTTTTATGCCTGATTTAGTAGCTTCATAGATTTTATTGTGGATATGGCAAGAGATGGCTGTTTACTAGATCGTCTTAGTTTTATGCCTGATTTAGTAGCTTCATAGATTTTATTGTGGATATGGCAAGAGATGGCTGTTTACTAGATCGTCTTAGTTTTATGCCTGATTTAGTAGCTTCATAGATTTTATTGTGGATATGGCAAGAGATGGCTGTTTACTAGATCGTCTTAGTTTTATGCCTGATTTAGTAGCTTCATAGATTTTATTGTGGATATGGCAAGAGATGGCTGTTTACTAGATCGTCTTAGTTTTATGCCTGATTTAGTAGCTTCATAGATTTGATTGTGGATATGGCAAGAGATGGCTGTTTACTAGATCGTTTTAGTTTTATGCCTGATTTAGTAGCTTCATAGATTTGATTGTGGATATGGCAAGAGATGGCTGTTTACTAGATCGTCTTAGTTTTATGCCAGATTTAGTAGCTTCATAGATTTGATTGTGGATATGGTAAGAGATGGCTGTTTACTAGATCGTCTTAGTTTTATGCCTGATTTAGTAGCTTCATAGATTTGATTGTGGATATGGCAAGAGATGGCTGTTTACTAGATCGTCTTAGTTTTATGCCAGATTTAGTAGCTTCATAGATTTGATTGTGGATATGGTAAGAGATGGCTGTTTACTAGATCGTCTTAGTTTTATCAGGACTTACGCAAATTAACCTTGAAAACGCCATATGTAGGGGCGAATGGCATTGGCTAGCGCCAAGCTCCGCTAACGCCCTCACTGGATTTAGTGCCCGTGCGTAAGTCCTGTTTTATGCCAGATTTAGTAGGGCCATAGATTTTATTGTGGATATGGAAAGCGATGGTCGTTTACTAGATCGTTTTAGTTTTATGCCAGATTTAGTAGGGCCATAGATTTTATTGTGGATATGGTAAGAGATGGCTGTTTACTAGATCGTCTTAGTTTTATGCCAGATTTAGTAGCTTCATTTGAGTTATCAGTTATCAGTTATCAGTACCTCTGCATCTTGATTACTAACAGCATCATAAAATTTTGCTGAAAGTCGTTTACTTTTAGTAATAAACCAGAGAAATATATGAGTATCTAAGAGTATTTTCATGGATTGGTAAACAGGTTAATAATTTCTTCAGGAAGAGGATCGTTAAAGTCATCTAGTACAACAAATTCACCTGCACATAAACCAATAGGACGAGGTTGTTTTTGCTGTTGATTTGTATAAATTGGTTTAACTTCAGCAATAGGTTTATCAGCTTGGGTAATGATTAAACTATTACCTTCTTGAATCAGTTTAATAAACTCTGATAAGTTTTGTTGAATTTCATCTATATTTAGGGTAATCATTGCATTATTTTTAGTCAATTATTGTTAAATTAATATCAAAAAAGGAAGGCAGAAGGAAAAAAAAGGCTAGAACAAAAAAAGTTTTCCCACCGCCTATTATCCGGACATGATCTAATAGCATACTTCTATAATTTGTGCATCTAATTTTTTTTTATTTGTTCTAATTTTTTTCTAATCAAAATATAAACTTTTTCAATTTCAGCAATTGATTTCAGTATATCAGAAGTCTCTGTTGGACCTTCAAAGGAAAGAAAATGCTAGAATAGGGAAAGCTTTCTTATCGCTGATTATCCGGACATGATATAATAGTATACTTCTATAATTTGTGTATCTAATTTTTTTATTTGTTCTAATTTTTTTCTAATCAAAATATAAACTTATTCAACTTCAGCAATTGATTTCGGAATATCAAAAGTTTCTGTTGGAGATTCAGAAGTCAAGCGATCAATAAATATATGAAATGCTGCTTGATCATTAGACCTCTCCAAAATAGAAATTAAGGTAAAATTGTAGTGCCCAATTATATATATGCTGTCCCCAAATGAATAATGTATTAGAATATATTTATAATCATCCACTCATAAACAAAAAGGATTATTGGTATTACAGATAAACAACTAATAAAATTAATAGAAAATGCTCAAAAAGTTGAAGACAAAAAAGACAGGCGATAATGCTCCGCATCGCTAACGCGAACGCCAGTGAAGAAAAAAGATTTAAATAGGGAGGAGGAAGAAAAAAGTCTTTAGGCAAGGCGGAAGAGATAATGTTGACATTATATTATTTGCATCATGTACCAACATTTCAACTGCTAGGAGCAACCTAAGGGAGTTAGTGAATCAACAGCAAATAATATTTTTCGCGCTTTGGAGCGATATTTTGAGGGAATTATTACCATCTAGTTTACTAGAGGAATTCTCGGGAAAAGAAAACGAATATTTATGGATAAAAGAAGCTTTGACAGAAATAGAATTGATAGTTGATAGTACTTCAGCAGGATATATTCAGGCCAAAAAATGATGAAAAGCAGAAAAAATATTACTCAGTCAAGCCAAAAAGTCATACGTTAAAAAATCAAATAGTAATCACTAGCTTTGGGAAAAGAAATAGTTGATGTAATAGTAGGAGAAAGAGGTCCAGAGAGTGATATAAATTTATTCAAAAAACGTAAGCATTCAGCTATCAGCAGTCAGCTATCAGCAATTAGTAATGAATAATTACTTCTGAGGTTTTGTCCAGGAACTTTGGTAGTAACTTTTTATTATTTTTCAATTTCAAAGGTTGCTTTTACCTTCCCTAAAATTAATAGCTGATAGCTAATAGCTGACGGCTGTTTGCGCAGCATTCCGGAGGAAATGCTTACCAAAAAACAACAAAAAAAGTTTGATAAAGAACAAAGATTTCAAGGAGATAAAGGTGATCAAGGTGGGGAAAAAATTGACAGGCCAAAGAAAAAAAAAGAAACCATAAAATGTCATACAAAGTCAAGAAAGAGAATCAAAAAAAGCTCAAAAAGAAGATTTGTAGAACATGTAATAAGACTGATAAAAATCTGCGCGAGTGGCACGAGAAAGATTCAGATTAAAAGAGAGTAACCCGTGAAAAAGTAATTTTAACAATATGTGGTTTAGTGAGATTAAGAATAGGGACACTAATGTTAACAGAAATCATAACTTTAGGTATAGTAAAAAGCCAGAAATAATTACATAAAAATGCTAAATAATTAACAATAACTATCTGTAATACTATAAATCTCATAAAAAATGACTATCTGGAGGAGCTGGCGATCGCTCTCTCAAAGATAGTTACAGTAAGTGCTTGATAATTTTTGGAGATGTCTATTAGGATGAGCAATAACATAAGCTCTTAATTGGGTTTTATTCATGCTATTAAAATCTGGCTTGATCATAATAATTTCCAAATATTATTAGGATATATTTCTCTCTCTATATTATCTGCTGCTAAGATAAATAAATTACCCGTTCGCTCGTCTAGACGAACAAGAAAAATAGGAGTGAATGTATTAGTTAAAGATTTTGAGTAGTGGGAGCATCTTGCTCCCGTGGATGAACATCTCGCTCCCGTGCGTGACCGAGACGCTCAGATAATCAAAACTTCAAGACGAGCGATCGCTTACAGCGGTTTTCATTTCAGTAGACCACAGTAGGGGCGCAATTCGGAGCTTTGCGGAACGCAAATGCCATTCGCCCCTACATATGGCGTTTTCAATGGGTTTTCTTCCCCAACCCAACCTACAAAACTACAAAACTACTGCATTCTATCAATAGTCCGATATTGAATTGCCTCAGCAACATAAGCAGGTTTCAACTCCTCATCCCCTGCCAAGTCAGCAATAGTCCTCGCCACCTTCAAAATTCGATCGCTCGCCCTCGCTGACAACCCCAATTTCCTGATCGCTCCCTCCAATAAATTCCGACTACTATCATCCAACTTACACCACTTGGGAAAATGACGACTTTGCATCTGAGCATTACAACTTAAACCAACCTCATCCCGAAACCGATGTCGTGCGCGATCGCGTGCAACTTTCACCCTCTCCCTCACCTCAACTGACCCTTCCCCAGTGTCCTGCCTTGTAATTTCCTCCGGTTTCAACCGACTAACTATCACCTGTAAATCAATCCTATCCATCAACGGACCCGAAAGTTTTCCCCAATATTGCTCCCGTTGCCGTGGCGAACAAGTGCATTGTTGAATAGGATCTCCATAATAACCGCACGGACAAGGGTTTGTACTGGCAACCAAAGTAAACTGAGCTGGAAATTCCACCGACATTCTAGTGCGCGATATTGTCACTACCCCATCTTCCAACGGTTGACGCAGATATTCCAAAACATTGCGATTAAACTCCGTTAACTCGTCTAAAAATAATACCCCTCGGTGAGATAAAGAAATTTCCCCCGGTCGCGGAAAACTCCCTCCACCCACCAAAGACGGCCCAGAAGCAGAATGATGGGGACTACGAAACGGGCGATCGCTCACCAAACTCCCCTTATCTTTCAACAACCCCGCTACAGAATAAATTTGAGTCACTTCCAACGCCTCCTCAAAATTCAACGGAGGCAAAATTCCTGGTAAACGTCGCGCCAACATAGTTTTCCCACTGCCAGGAGGGCCGACAAAAATCAAATTATGCCCCCCAGCAGCAGCTATTTCCAAAGCACGACGAGCATGATTTTGCCCTTTAACTTCTTTTAAATCTAAACCAGAAAATTGTTGTTTTGCCAAAATCTCAGCAATATCTACTTCTACAGGAGAAAAATTAGTAGGATTATTCAAAAAATCCGTGACATCAAATATATTGTCAAATCCATAAACCGATAACCCCTTAACTACCGCCGCCTCCTTTGCATTAGCAGCAGGCACAACTAACCCGCTGATTCCCATTTTTTCTGCTGCCGCGGCAATAGGTAAAATTCCAGCGACTGGTCGTAATGTACCATCAAGAGAAACTTCTCCCAAAAATAGATGGTCTCCGAGCAGGTCTGCATTTACTTGTTCCGAGGCAGCCAAAATTCCGATACTGATAGGTAAATCAAAACTGGGACCTTCCTTGCGTAAATCTCCAGGGGTGAGATTAACCAGAATTTTCCGCATGGGGAAAGCATAACCACAATTTTTGAGAGTAGCTTTGACTCTTTCCTTTGATTCTTGAACTGCTGCATCTGGCAATCCGACAACGACAACTTTCGGCAGTCCCCCCGATACATCGACTTCCACACCCACTTTTACGGCCTCAATGCCAATTATTGATGCACTCCAGACTCTAGCTAACATATTCCTTTATTCTTTAATTTATATAGTGAGTTATTTGAATATAGATAAATGAGCGAGCAAGACACTCTTTTCAGTAAAATTATCCGGCGCGAGATTCCGGCGGACATTGTTTATGAGGATGACATGGCCCTCGCCTTCAAAGATATTAATCCTCAAGCTCCTGTTCATATCCTAGTGATTCCGAAAAAGCCTATTCCCAGGTTAGCTGATGCTTCACCCGAAGACCATAGCTTGATGGGACATTTATTGCTGACGGCACAGCGGGTTGCTCAACAAGCAGGACTTGAAAATGGCTATCGTGTAGTAATCGTGTGACTCGTTGGCCACTAAACCAGGAAACTGGGTATAAATGGCCGTTCCAAGTCAATACATGAGGACAACCTCGACTTGTGAATAACTCTTATTACCTTGGTGGTGAAATTCCATCCGCCTTGTTGTTGGGTTGACAGCATAGACCACGGGGTAGCGACTGAACATCAATCTCCGAAGCTGGTTTAAAAGCGGGACAATACCAGTTACCAAGAACGATACCGCAAGCAAAGGCTGACAAGTGGACGAACAGGAAGGTAATTAAACTCTCGTTACACGGAACCATTCCAAAGGTAACTATGGAATGTAGGACGAAAGTCAGGGGGTCAATGGATAATTTCATGATTTCGGAATTATCAGCAACTATACCGAACCCTCCGGGAGATTTTACCCCACTAAATCAGCCGTAATAAAGGAATAAGGGAACGAGGAAACCTCTCTAAGACACCTAAGAATATAGGTCGAAATCTTAGGAAGCCATTCAAGGTCAATCTGCACTATGGTTGCAGGTCTTAGGGAGAGTAGGATTGGGTAAAAAGCTATCAAGCTGACGTACCCACTGTTAGGCGTAATGTAAGGTAACAATTAGCTATGAATAAAGCTAAAACACTAAAAAGAAAACTAGGAAATCCTAGACCATTTCTTGAGTGCGTCTTACATTCTGAGGAGACCTCAGAATTACGCACTCGCTTTTTAAGCGTGGCATGGGATACAGACGATATACCAAATCAGGTTAGCATCAATCCAAATAAGAAATGGAAAGATATCAACTGGAAGAAGGTAGAAAAATATGTATTTAAGTTGCAAAAGTTAATTTACAGAGCATCCATGCCGTGGCGAAATCCGCAAGATGCGCAAGTACCAAAAACTTCTGACCAAAAGTTACTACGCTAGGTTGCTATCTGTGAGGCGAGTGACACAGGATAACCAGGGAAAGAAAACTGCGGGAGTAGATGGTATTAAAAATCTACCACCAATGCAGAGATTTAACCTAGTGGATTTATTAAAATCACGTTATCTAAAAGCAAGTCCGACCCGCAGAGTCTGGATACCAAAACCAGGTAAAAATGAAAAGCGAGTGCGTAATTCTGAGGTCTCCTCAGAATGCAAGACGCACTCAAGACAACGTCCATTAGGCATCCTTACGATGTATGATCGAGCGTTACAAGCCTTGGTGAAGTTAGGTATGGAACCAGAGTGGGAGGCACGTTTTGAACCTAATAGCTATGGTCTTTTCCGGTGGTCAACACATGATGCCATTGAGCCATCTATACTAGCATCAATCATAAACCTAAATATGTGTTAGATGCTGATATATCCAAGTGTTTTGACCGAATTAACCATGATGCACTTCTAGGAAAGATAGGTCAATCTCCCTACAGACGATTAATTAAACAATGGTTAAAGTCTGGAGTGATTGACAATAATCAATTCCTAGAATCTGTGGAAGGTACACCACAGTCCGGGGTAATATCGCCCTTACTAGCAAACATCGCCCTGCACGGTATGGAGGAAAGACTAATGGAATTTGCCAAAACTATAGACCTTAAAAACAAAAAAGGTAATCAAAAAGGTTGGCAAAGTAAATGTCAAAGTCTTACCATAGTACGCTATGCTGATGACTTTGTTATCCTACATGAAGACATCAAAGTAGTGCTACAAGCAAAAGCCGTAATACAGGAATGGTTAAACCAGGTAGGATTAGAGCTAAAACTAGAATTGACCAAAATTGTCCACACCTTAGAAGAATATGAAGGGAATAAACCTGGATTTGACTTTTTAGGGTTTACGGTGAGGCAATGGAAGGTAAAGTCAACCAAGCAAGGATTTAAGACGCTGATTAAACCATCCTCTAAGAGTATTAAAACTCATTATCGAAAACTGGCGGATATATTTGATAAGAATAAAACCGCCCCGACTAAAGCTCTAATAGCTAAGTTAAATCCGGTAATAAGAGGATGGGCTAACTACTTCTCAATAGATAACCTCCTATGGGTAAGAATATGGAGATGGGCAAGTAGAAGGTATCCAAATAAGTCGGCTAAATGGGTAAAGAAAAAGTATTTCCCTCGCTGCAAAGAGACCAGAAATTGGTTACTTAACGACGGTGAGTATATACTAAACCGACACTCAGATGTCCCCATTATAAGGCACATCAAAGTTAAAGGTAATAAATCACCCTATGACGGTGACTGGACTTATTGGAGCAACAGAATCGGTAAATATCCGGGCGTAAGGAAAGAAGTCACAACGCTGCTAAAACGGCAAAAGAATAAATGCGCATCTTGTGGACTAACCTTTAGACCAACTGACCTCATGGAAGTTGACCATATAAAACCAAGGTCTAAGGGTGGTGACAACACATATAAGAATAAACAATTGTTGCACCGACATTGCCACGATACTAAAACTGCCTTAGATAAAAAGACACACGCAGAACCAAAGTTACAGGATTTACCTGATGGATATTTATGGGTTGACGATATGTTGATATTAAGGCAGGGGTGTACCCATCAAAAGGGACGTTTAAGAGAGGAGCCGTGATGAGGTGAAAGTCTCACGTCCGGTTCTGAAGACGAGCAGGCTCTATAAAGGAGTAATCTGGAAATGGGCTTGCTTAGTTTAACAATAATGGAGCTGAAGCTGGTCAAACTGTTTTTCATTTACATCTTCATATTCTTGGAGGTCGTCAAATGCAGTGGCCTCCAGGCTAATGTCAAGATATAGTAGTACGTTCTTTGGCGTTTGACAATAAATTTGAGTGAAAAGGGAGTAGGGAGTAGTTTACAAGGGTATGTTTTTTAGAATTATGCCCTTGGGTGTGGGGAGGGTGGGAAGTGTAGGAAGTGTGGGAGCAGAAATCAGCTATTTTTTGTATGAAAAAGCACATTTTTTTGCAGTTTTATACTGAATAAAAGCGTACACTCACCCCGAGTGTTAAAAACTTACCCTTGTAAGCTCCCCACACCCCCAAACCTCCCACACTCCCCACACTTGTTTTACATCAAAGGTAAAAACTTACTCCTGTAAGCACTCCCCACACTCCCCACCCCCACTTCCTAAAATTTCTGAGAGTCTCAAGGACAAAGTATAAGTATAACTTATATAAAAATTCAAAAAGACTTTTCTGAAAACCCTTTACAAAACTAAATTAGATGATTAATATAGTAAACAAGAAAGCAAAAGCGCTTTCGAGAACCTTGAAAAATACATAGCAATTATAAAACAATGACAACTACCTTACAACAGCGTGAAAACGCTAACGTATGGGAGAAGTTCTGTAGCTGGATTACCAGCACAGACAATCGTTTATACATCGGTTGGTTCGGTGTATTAATGATCCCTACCTTGTTAACAGCTACTATCTGCTACATCATCGCATTTGTAGCAGCTCCTCCTGTAGACATTGATGGTATCCGCGAACCCGTCGCTGGTTCCTTAATGTACGGAAACAACATCATTTCCGGTGCAGTAGTACCTTCCTCCAACGCTATCGGTCTACACTTCTACCCTATCTGGGAAGCAGCTAGCTTAGATGAGTGGCTATACAACGGTGGCCCATACCAGCTAGTAATTTTCCACTTCCTCATTGGCGTATTCTGCTACATGGGTCGTGAGTGGGAATTATCCTACCGCTTAGGTATGCGTCCTTGGATCTGTGTTGCTTACTCCGCTCCTGTAGCAGCAGCAACAGCAGTATTCTTAATCTATCCTATCGGACAAGGAAGCTTCTCTGATGGAATGCCTTTAGGAATCTCCGGAACATTCAACTTCATGTTAGTGTTCCAAGCAGAGCACAACATCTTAATGCACCCATTCCACATGTTAGGTGTAGCAGGTGTATTCGGTGGTTCATTGTTCAGTGCAATGCACGGTTCTTTGGTAACTTCTTCCTTAGTACGTGAAACAACTGAAACAGAATCTCAGAACTACGGTTATAAGTTCGGTCAAGAAGAAGAAACTTACAACATCGTAGCAGCTCACGGCTACTTCGGTCGTTTAATCTTCCAATATGCGTCATTCAACAACAGCCGTTCCTTACACTTCTTCTTAGGAGCATGGCCAGTAGTAGGTATATGGTTCACAGCTTTAGGTGTGTCCACAATGGCCTTCAACTTGAATGGTTTCAACTTCAACCAGTCCATCATCGATTCTAGTGGTCGTGTAGTAAATACATGGGCAGACATCATCAACCGCGCTAACTTAGGTATGGAAGTAATGCACGAGCGTAACGCTCACAACTTCCCTCTAGATTTAGCTGCTGTAGAAGCTCCTTCTATCAACGGTTAATTCTTGATTTAGCTTTAGTTAGCTAATCTAAACGCTCTCCAATTTTATTGGGGGGCGTTTTTTGTTTTGTTTGTCCTAAGTTCAGGGAACAGCAGACTTTCAAAGGGTTTTTCCTGCGGAAACGCTCCGCGAACAGAATTTAAAAATGTCAAACACCTTAATGCGTAGTGCTATAAAAGTCCCTGTTTTTCTCACTATTTCCAGCTCCGGTGTTCCCTACTGGACTGACACACCTAAAACTGTGCATTATATCCTTGGGTTGGGGGCGGGTTCATAAGATAATTTGTAAAACCATTAATTTAACGCGAAACCCGCCCCTACTGGACTGAAACAGCTAATTTTATGCAGAGCGATTATTGGTGCGGGGGCGGGTTCACCAGGTCCTGGGTGAGACCATTAACTTAACGCGGAACCCGCCCCTACCCGATGCAACATTTTAGGCGTGTCACGCCACTACTATAAATCTAGACACCGACAGAAACTCATCAACAAAACTTATAACTTAGTTAAACAACACTATCCTTAACACCCCTTTACAAACCGAAATAAACTAGCTATATTATTAATAAGGTCGCAGGCAAACAAAAAAATACCTGCACCACCGTACCTCGAAAATTTCATACATACATAACAGCAATCATACATTATGACAACTACCTTACAACAGCGTGAAAACGCTAACGTATGGGAAAAGTTCTGTAGCTGGATTACCAGCACAGACAATCGTTTATACATCGGTTGGTTCGGTGTATTAATGATCCCTACCTTGTTAACAGCTACTATCTGCTACATCATCGCATTTGTAGCAGCTCCTCCTGTAGACATTGATGGTATCCGCGAACCCGTCGCTGGTTCCTTAATGTACGGAAACAACATCATTTCTGGTGCAGTAGTACCTTCCTCCAACGCTATTGGTCTACACTTCTACCCTATCTGGGAAGCAGCAAGTTTGGATGAGTGGCTCTACAACGGTGGCCCATACCAGCTAGTAATCTTCCACTTCCTCATTGGCGTATTCTGCTACATGGGTCGTGAGTGGGAATTATCCTACCGCTTAGGTATGCGTCCTTGGATCTGTGTTGCTTACTCCGCTCCTGTAGCAGCAGCAACAGCAGTATTCTTAATCTATCCTATTGGACAAGGAAGCTTCTCCGATGGAATGCCTTTAGGAATCTCTGGAACATTCAACTTCATGTTAGTGTTCCAAGCAGAGCACAACATATTAATGCACCCATTCCACATGTTAGGTGTAGCAGGTGTATTCGGTGGTTCATTGTTCAGTGCAATGCACGGTTCTTTGGTAACTTCCTCTTTAGTACGTGAGACAACTGAAACAGAATCTCAGAACTACGGTTATAAGTTCGGTCAAGAAGAAGAAACTTACAACATCGTAGCAGCTCACGGCTACTTCGGTCGTTTAATCTTCCAATATGCGTCATTCAACAACAGCCGTTCCTTACACTTCTTCTTAGGAGCATGGCCAGTAGTAGGTATATGGTTCACAGCTTTAGGTGTGTCCACAATGGCCTTCAACTTGAATGGTTTCAACTTCAACCAGTCCATCATCGATTCTAGTGGTCGTGTAGTAAATACTTGGGCAGACATTATTAACCGCGCTAACTTAGGTATGGAAGTAATGCACGAGCGTAACGCTCACAACTTCCCTCTAGATTTAGCTGCTGTAGAAGCTCCTTCTATCAATGGTTAATTTCTTGAGTTAGCTTTAGTTAGCTAATATAAACACCCTCCAGTATTGGGGGGTGTTTTTTTTTCAATGTTATGCGCTACGCGCTAGGGAATAGGGAATAGGGAATAGGGAATAGGGAATAGGGAATAGGGAATAGGGAATAGGGAAGAGTAAATTGTTATACCATTTCTCCATGAAGTTGCGCTTAATAAAAGATAACAGCTATTAGTAAAATTCAGGTTTTGGTAAGAATTATTCAGCGTATTGTTACAGAGAAATGGTATTAAAAGGTCTTAGGGTTGAGAAATGTTAAACACCTTAATGCGTAGCACTATATCATATCAAAATAATCAGGATTTTAAGCTATTGATTGTGAGGTTATTTTTAAATGTAGTGCTATACCAAGTTTATTAATAATGAAAAAACAGAGATTATTGTTGCTTTAATAGGTTTTGCTGCAACTATATTAGCTGCTTTTATCCCAATGTTAAATTCGGATAGTTCAAATGAGAATAATCCACCTCCCCCAGAGAAAAATCTACCAGAGAGAAATTTACCAGAGAAAAATATTCAAACTCAGAATCTTTCCTTTTTTTGCGGCTCATATAAAACTCCAGAAGGAGTAGATGTACCAGCCACAATAATACGTTCATCTTCAAAAGCAGATGTTCCTATGTTTTTTTGGAAGGATACTTCTTGGGGGCCAAAATGGGACCCACAGACTCGTTGCCAAGAGGTTTCTAGGAGATTACAAATATATTATAATAATGGGATTATTGATTATATTTTTTCTGGGAGTTTAAATAATTATCCGACTCTCTGTGTTAGTAAAGAAATTAAAGATTCTCAGTGTAACGATCAAAACTTACTAATAACATTAAAGTCTGGAGAAAATGCTGATGATGTTTTACAGGAAGTTATTGCTTTTCGACATTCTGGAGGTCTTACAGTAGAGCGTGATGGTGGCTCTTATATAAGAGTGTTTGAATATTGGAGGAATGCTCCAACTACTAATGGTAGTCCTTCTGAGTCAAGATTCTAAAGAACTAAAAGAACTTTTTGATGTAAAGTTTTCTCTTCTCATAGGAGGATAGTCAATGCGTCTGTCAAGCATATTTTTTAGTGAAAAATTAGTTAAAAATATGCTTCGTTTCAACCATTATCTCTTGACTCGTGCTAATTTATCTGCTGCATCACCGATAAATTCAACTTTGCCTACAAATTTACAAACAGTACGGGTACTAACTACTACTATCGTGTCAAAAGAGCCATCAGGTTTTATCTCAAAAGGTGAATTTGAATTAGCAACCAGGTTCCATGGACCCCACATATTTCTCTCTACATCAAAAGAACTAGCACTAAGCAAAACTAAATTTTGATCGTCGAGATCGAGCTTATGCTTTGTTCCGTCAGCTTCAGTTAATGCAAGTGTGAAACCATCGGGAGTTGATTCGAGAGTTGCAGACAATAAGTCTCGCGAATTTGTACCTGCATCACCTCCGAGAGCGTATGTAGCGCCACACGACATATAACCAACAACTTGCTTAACAGACTTGAATGCAGAAACTCTGGGAGATTCTCCTAAACCAGTCAGGATAAATGCTGACCAGTCAACTGGATCGGGACGCTTCCCTTTTGTCTTTAACATAGCTTGACGTAGAGCTTTTGCTTTATCAGAAGTATTTTTAAAATTCTGATAAAAGTCAATCATTAGCTCTGTTGTAGATTGATCGGGTACTGACCACAGAGAAGAAACAACAGTAGGGACTCCTCCAATCAGAAAGGGACGAGTTAATCCCAAGTTTCCTTCCACAGTTTCTGCTCCTAACCCGGTATTGCAAGCACTCAATACTGCCATCTCTGCCAGAAATCGACGTATATAGAATTTACGAGTAGTTAAAACTCCACTATTCTCTTCTCTACTGTTAGAAGTGAAGACAAGACCAGCTCTACTATAGCCAATATTAAGAAAACCATGAGTTGCAAAGTGTAAAATTCGTGAGTTAAATAGCTTGCTTTCAACTTTCTTAATTGAGGCATCTCTACCAATAAGAGGATTTGTATCATAAAGTTTAGCAATTTCTCTAGCCTCAACCTCAGCAGAAGGTAGTTTAGCTGGTACTTTAGTTACTCCAAGAGAGCCAACAGACACTTCTGACATCTTTGGATTACCGACAATTAAGTAATCATTACCTACTCTTTTTGTACTAGCAGCTCTTTCTGTAATAAATTTTAGAGCTTGGATCGAGGGAGCAACTCGTATAGTATGTCGATCGATTAAATATTTATTATCAGATGATATGAGTGATGCAAAGGGAACGCGATGTAAACCTCGATAGGGAATAAAGACAATATGTTCATCAGGATTAGTAGGTAAGGTATTTTGTATGGGTTCAATCAGCACTTGATATAATTGTTTTAATAGAGAAGTTTGATTGCTGTCGCGATTTTTGATTGCTAAAAGGGTATCTTTGGTGAGATTTGATAAAACAACAGTCTGTTCTCTAGTTTCCCGGTCTTTTAATTCCAGTTTTGCCAATGAGTTGAAGATATTTGTCAGCAGCAAACCAGCACTTATCCCAATCAACGCAGCAACCCCTATTCTTCTATTATTTGGGGAAAGTATAGCAAAAGCTCCTATACTAACTAATACTATAGCGCCGTATATAAATATAGTTGAATTGACAGCACCGTGTACAAATCTAGTTGAGTTAATATTATTAAATTCTGAGCTAGAGTTAGATTTGTTTAAGACTGATGAAACATCAACCTCTCGAAAGTTAAGCTTACCATTTGCCTGGATTACCCAAATTAAAACTTTATTTTCTCTTGCTTGAAATTTATCGTAATCATGTATAGGTAAATCAGGGATGGAGTAAAGAACGAGTGTTGCTTTTTGGTCTTTGGCAAAAGCTTGCATTTCCTGAAAAGATAAAACATCTGGAATATCTCTGGATAGACCTTCAAGACTAAAAATATAGGAAAGTGAACGGGAGCGATCGGCATACTCTAAAGCTTTTCCATATTCTTTATCATTTGTGAGCAGCAACTGTTGAGTAGTATACAGAGGTGTACCAATTTCTTGAAGAGCAATTACATCTCCCTTATCCATTTGCTTCTTAGATGCTTTTTCTAAATCTGATATACTCTCATCTAGTAATTTTTTGGCATCATTAGTTTGACCTTTCATCGCCATAATCAAGGCAAGTTTAGAACGGTTGCCAACGAAACTATAAGTTCGTGCTATAGAAGAATAAGATAAAGCACGATCAGGTGCAAATGTCGTTGCCCCAGCTAGGAAAGAATAGACACGGCCACTTGAATGATCCTTATTATGTTTAGTATAAATTGAATCTGCTTCCAAGTACAGATTCATAGCTTTATCCCAATCTTCTGTGGCAAAATATATATCTCCCAGAATATTTAATGCCGGATAAATTAAATTCTTCCTTGTATCCCAATCAATGTATTCATTAGTACTATTAACTTGTTTCTCTTTTGTCTTGGGTATATTTATAATGTCAGTAAAAAAAACTTTCGCTCCAGAATAGTCTTTGAGTGCAAAATATATTTTCTTCAAATTTAGCAATATGAATCCTGCTCTATAGTTTTGACAAGCAAGTAATAGTTTTTTGAGAGAATTATTGTCTAGATGCTGATAATGCTCAATATGGAAAGGCAATACCAAGCACATTTCATAAGATGACTCAACCTGAGTTTTTCGACTATACAAACTCTGATTTGATCTAGCTAAATCAAAATATTGCTGACAAAAAGTAAGACTATCATTAAATGTTTCTAACAGAAGCTCGGTTTCACACATTTTCCTGAGAAGTTTCTCCCTGCAAGAAACAGATTCATATTTGCCGGTCCCATTTGCTGGCGCACATTCACCAACATAGTCAAAACTTTTACTATTTGCAACTTCGCTAAAACTATCATAGCTCACTAACAGTTTTCCTGCCGATTTTTCTGCTGATTCAAGTTGTTTTAGTATAGTTTCTTGCTTCTCTAACTCTGCTTTGACATCCTCTCTTTCTTCCGATAAAATTTCAATATAACCTAGACCTCTACCCTGTGCTGAAGCAGAATTAGCAATGGAAAATTGGCTCAAGCTAACAAGAGCAACTAAAAGCAATTTCAGAGGAATTGATAAAGATGACTTCATAATTTCTATTAATTCAATATTATTTGCTATTTTTAATTAATTCGTGTACCACAAAACTATTCTTTCTAAGATATTCAGGACTTACGGACGGACACTAAATTAAGTGAGGGCGAATGCCATTCGCCCCTACAGATGGTGTTTTCAAGGTTAATTTGCGTAAGTCCTGATATTACATTAGTGTAGCTTCACCCCTCAAGTCCAAGCACGGAAGAAGGTATTTTCTTGCCAAACACTGGCTGTTTTTTGCTCGATCGCTCCCATGTCTTGCTGAGTTAACTGCTGAAATGTTTGGGCAACCCTAACATTAGACTGCAACATTTCTACAGACTCTGTAGCTACGATACAACAATGTACACCTTCTAAGGACAATACATATCCCATCGCTTCCTGCATATTCAATACCCCTGGTCGGAGTAACCTGCCGTAAGCTGGTATTTTCATTCCAATAACACCTACATTTTTTTGTTGCGCAACAGGTAACACAGTAGGAGCAAATGGTCGGGGATGATGTTTGTCAGCAGCATTAATAGTAACCAGAGTCGTGTCAAATGGATAGCGACGTAGTCCTTCAGCAATAATATCAGGTTCGTGATGACCTGTAATTCCCGAAAATTTGACTATACCTTGTTCTTTTGCTTCTTCCATTGCTTTGATAGCACCTTGGGAACTGAATATTTGATCTAAAGTTTCTGTAAATGAAACATGGTGTAACTGCCACGAGTCGAGATAATCTGTATTTAATCGTTTTAGCGATCGCTCTAATTCTCTCCATGCTCCATCGCGATCGCGTCTTCCTGTCTTACTTACCAAAAATACATCTTTTCGATAAGCGGGTAACACCTTCCCTAAATGTTCTTCACTTGCACCATAACTGGCAGCAGTATCAAAATATCTAATTCCTAGAGAGAGAGCAGCTTCAATTATTGCGACTGACTCTTTTTCCCGTCCACTGTTATCTAGGGGTGTTTTTCCTGCTCCACCTAAACCTAAAAGTGGTACTTTTACACCAGTTTTACCTAATATTCGTTCTGGCATTGTGGATGTAGTGGGTAGCTTTTCAGCAGATGCTATTTTGGTCTGAGATTTTTTATTCACAGCAGCACAACCTACTATACTACCTGTAGCAGCAATGCTTGTCATTATAAAGTTACGTCGAGTCGTTTTTTTTGTCATAGTTATCTATAGTTTTTTTGATATTATAACGACTCTAAAAATTTTTTGTTGTCTACTATATTATGCTATTTTTTTCTAAATTTAACACTAATTTTAGAAATCCCACTCCATAAATAAATCTGTTACTGGTAATATAAATCCTGGTCATTTCAGTTATCAGTTATAAGTTAGCCTCCTCCGGAGGAACTGCGTTATCAGTTATCAGTACCTCCGCAATAAGGAGGCAAGAAAATACGGAATTCTCTTTTGTTTATCCCCTGAAAATGGGAGGCTTTAGACCACAATTTCTTGGTAAAATATCTTCTGCTTCTAAATTATCAGCAACTTTTCAACAATGAATAATGAATAATGAATAATTACCTCTCCTTGAAAGAAGAGGATTGACAAAGAGATGAAAATTTTTCTTCTCTTGGTCGATTGGATATGGCGAGGAGACCTCGCCATCCCTCGACCGCTTATTATCCCCTTAAGAGGGGAGGCTTTAAACCACAATTTTTCGGCAATAATTTATCAAAATAATTGGGTCGCGCAACCCCGCCTTTTAAGGCGAAATATTTTTGGATAGTTGCTCAAATTCCCGTTATAAAAATAACTTCTGTACGGGTGGTTTCCGTTCCGGAATACTTCGTAAACGCGTAATTAGGAGCATTCCGTAGGAAACCACCCCTACTGACTTCTGACTTCGTTAACTGGCTGTGGTTTATGGTAGATTAAAACTGATTTTTCATCAGGATTAATTACCCAAACTAACCGACAATTATTTTCAAAGTATTCAACAATTTTTTGATGTAGTTCCTCAAATGTATTATTGGGAGAAATTACTTCTGCTGCTAAATCGGGAGTACCTTTAAAATAACCTTTAGGTAGTCGCTTTAATCCTAATAAACGGTCTTTGGAAACAAAAGAAATATCTGGCAATAATTAATAATTAATAATTAATAATTAATAATACCTCTTCTTTTCAAGGAGAGGATTGACGAGGTAGGGAAATTTTTTTCTTGTTTATCCTTTAAAGGAGAGGCTTTAAACCTTAATTATTCTGTAATATTACCATGTTCCATTCCTGAGTTTCCCATATCAACAACTTCTCCATTAATTAATTCATAATAACTGCCATCTTCTGATAATGCTCTAAATTATTCATCAGTTAATATTTTATTTTCTGTTGCTAGATTCATAAATTTATTCTGCTATTTTGTGATAGTTTTTGTGATAATTGAATTAAGTCATTCAATCTTTTATCAAATTAGCCCAATTACATTTTATGTAAGCATTTCCTGCGGAATGCTGCCCAAACAGCCGTCAGCTATTAGCTATCACCCATTAATTTTGGGTCCGTGTAAAAGCAACCTTTAAAATTGAGAAATAATAAAAAGTTACTGCCATGGGTCCCCGGACTAAAACTGAGAAGTAATTATTCATTACTAATTGTTGTTTGCGTAGCATTCCGTAGGAATAGCTGGCTGCTGATAGCTGTTTGCGCAGCATTCTGCAGGAAATGCTTACCATTTTATATCATATTAAATCTGCTTACCGAATAATTAAGCTTTAAACCTCTCCATTCATGGAGAAAAAAGAAAAAATTTTCCCTACCGCGTCAATCCTCTCCTTGAAAAGAAGAGGTAATTGTTAATTATTAATTATTAATTGTTGAATACGGTTCCCGTTTGCGTAGCATGAAGTAGAAAAAAAAATCGGAGTAATAGAATTTATACCGTCAGTAGGGGCAAACAGCTATTTGCTTCTAGGATATTGATTCTTATTTCTAAATGCCAAATAATACCAAAGAAAAGCGGATTTGATCTCGCCCTCTATTTTTAATTAATAGCAAATGTTTAAACTTTCTCTCAAACAAATTACCGAAAAATTCAGGTATAAAGCCTCTCCATTAATGGATAAAAAGAAAAAAATCTTTTTATCCAATCCTCTTATTTCTAAGAATAAGTAATTCTAAATTCTTAATTATAAATTATAAATTATTGAAAATTACTTTTCTTATAGTATTTCTCAATCCATTAATAGCACTTAGTCAAGAAACTCCTACAACAATTTGTCCTTCTGAATTAAGTAATCGGATTGATGCTGTAATTAACCGCCCCATTTTTAATCGTTCTCGGTGGGGAATTTTAGTCGAAACTTTATCGGAAAAAACTACAGTTTATAACCGAGATGCTGAATATTATTTCATTCCTGCTTCTACGGCTAAACTATTAACAACTGCTGCAGTATTACAAAAACTTCGCCCTCAATTTAGAATTAGAACTTCAGTTTATGGTGATGGGAATGGCAATATATATATTGTGGGTAGAGGCGACCCTAGTTTAACAGAAACTCAACTACAAAGTTTGGCTCGACAATTAAAGGAACAGGGAATAGAAACTATTAATCAATTAATTGCTGATGATAGTTATTTTGAAGGAACAGGAGTTAATCCTAATTGGGAATGGGAAGATGTTCAGGCTGGTTATGGCGCACCAATTAATAGCTTAATTCTGAATCAAAATTCTATAGATTTGGTTTTGTCGCCTCAAAATTTAGGTCAACCTTTACAAGTTACTTTTGTTAATTCTGTTGAAGGTCAAAAATGGCAGATTGAAAATAATTCGGTGACTGTAGGGAAGAATGAAAAAGAATTTTTAGAGGTAGGAAGAGATTTTATTCAGCCAATAATTCGGATATCTGGGCAACTACGAGTTGGCTCGGCATCGGAACCTGTTTATGTGGCGGTTGTAGAACCTGTGGATAATTTTTTAAATAAATTTCGTGAAGTTTTAGCAACAACAGGAATTCAGGTTTCTCAAATAGTAAAAAAATCACAGATTACCTCTAATATTAATTTGACTGAATTAGCTTTTGTAGAGTCTCCAACATTAGGGGAATTAGTAGAGGAAGTTAATATAAAAAGTAATAATGTTTATGCAGAAGCTTTGTTAAGGCAAATGGGAGTTAGGAGTATATTAATTCCTAGGAAAAAATCTAATAATCAGACTTTAGCAAAAAGTTTGGAAGAGGTAAAAGTAATTTTAACTAGGTTAGGAGTTACTCCCAATAGTTTTGTTTTAAATGATGGCTCTGGTTTGTCTCGTCATAATTTAATTAGCCCGGAAGCTTTGGTACAAACTCTCAGAATTATGGCTAATTCTCCTTGGGCAAATATTTATAGAAATTCTTTACCTGTGGCTGGTGTAAGTGGCACATTGAGTAGACGTTTTAGAAATAGTTTTGCCGAGGGAAATGTACAAGCTAAAACAGGAACAATTAGTGGAGTTTCTGGTTTAGCAGGATATATTCAACCTGCTAATTTTGAGCCTTTAGTATTTAGTATTATTGTCAATCAGTCAGACTTAGAAACTAAAAGTTTGAGAAGTGCTATTGATGAAATTGTTTTGCTCTTGACTCAGTTCAAGTCTTGTGGTTGAATGAAAAAAATAAGTAAGTATTCAGCATTCAACTATTATCAATCATGAAACACTCTATAAGAAAGAGAAAATGAAAAAATGAACGAGAATAGAGAAAATCAACAAAGTAGTGAAACAGAATATTTTTTTAATGAAAATAAACTAGACCAAGATGAACTTTTTGTAGAAATTCCTTCTGTTCAAAAGCTTACTGATTATGACAGGGTTCCTACCTCATTCGAGCCAATGGGAGAAATATATTTGAGGGGTCGTATTTTCAGACGTATTGCTTCAGGAAAAACAAAGTGCTGGATTCTTATTTCTAGTTGGATAATATTTGGAATTCCTGCTTTTTTTGTTTTGATGATAACATTTTATAACCTATCTTTTTCGTCTTTTCTACCTTTGATATTTGCTTCTACTCCCATCTTGATTTTATCAAGAGGTACAATTGCCAAGTTAAAAACAAGTAGACAAAGAAGACGAGATTAATTAATGGATAATTGATAATTACCTCTGGTTAAAACCGAACACCTAGGCAGAAGTATCTAGTTGTTAAATTTGCCCCCTAAAACGATTAACTTTTACACTTGTTCAAATAATTTATAGGTGATAAAAATGTTATAAACAGAAAAAATAGCACTAACATTAAAAATTAATGGAGTGCCACATCATCTAAATATAGAACCTCGCGTGACTTTATTAGATGCACTGCGAGAATATCTAGGTTTAACAGGGACGAAAAAAGGATGCGATCGCGGAGAATGTGGAGCTTGCACGGTATTAGTTGATGGAAAACGAATTAATGCTTGTATGACTCTGGCAGTAATGCAAATGGGAAAGTCAATTATTACTATTGAGGGTTTAGCAGAAGAAAATGGAGAACTCCACCCAGTGCAAACAGCTTTCATTGAGCATGATGCTTTTCAATGTGGGTATTGCACTCCCGGTCAAATAGTTTCCGCAGTAGGTTTACTAGCAGAAGCACAACCAAAGTCAGACCGAGAAATTAGGGAAGGTATGAGTGGCAACCTCTGTCGTTGTGGTGCTTATCATCATATCGTTGCAGCAGTTCGTGAAGTAGTGGAGAAAACAGAAAATGCAGCCATTTAGTTATGCCAGAGTTAATGAAGAAAATACGGCCATAGCTACAGTTTCTCAGGATGCAGCTATATCTTTTATTGCTGGTGGTACAGACTTAATAGGTTTAATTAAAGATGGCGTACAAACACCAAAGCAAGTTCTAGATATCAATTCCCTACCTTTAGACTCAGTGGAAGTCGATGCTGACAACAACCTCCGCATCGGTGCTTTGGCAAAATTGAGCGATGTTGCACGTTATTCCACAGTGAAAAATTCCTATCCTGTTATTTCAGAAGCAATATTAGAAAGTGCTTCTCCTCAACTGCGGAATATGGCAACAGTGGGAGGAAATTTATTACAACGAGTACGCTGTAGTTATTTCCGTGACCCGGTTTTTCCTTGTAACCGTCGTATTCCAGGTACGAGTTGCCCTGCTATGGAAGGTTACAATAGAATGCACGCTATTTTAGGTACGAGCGAATATTGCATTGCCACTCATCCTTCAGACTTGGCAGTAGCATTAGTTGCTTTAGATGCCATGGTTTGTATTCAAAGTAAAACTGGACAACGCCGAGTGCCGATAAATGATTTTTATTTGTTGCCTGGAGAAACACCCCACCGAGAAAATGTTTTAGAGCATGGGGAATTAATAGTTGTGGTAGAAGTACCTGCTGTTTCGTGGTTTAGCAACTCTTACTATCTCAAAGTACGCGATCGCGCAAATTATGAATTTGCCCTAGTTTCTGTAGCTCTTGCTCTGGAAGTTGAGCAAAATATTATTAAGTCTGCGCGACTAGCATTAGGAGGAGTTGGTACAAAACCTTGGCGTTCTGAGGAAGCAGAAACAGCATTGCAAGGAAAACCAATAAATGAAGCAACTTTTTCTACTGCAGCAGAAGCAGCTTTGGCACAAGCAAAACCACAACAACATAACCAGTTCAAAATTGAACTAGCTAAACATAGTATTATTCGTGCACTTTCAACTGTAGCTGCAAAAGCAGCTTATTGCTGAATTAGTGTCTAATATTAATCTTAATTATACGGTGTCCGGTTGAATAGTTATAAATAACGAGAGAGCAGTCAGGAGATCCCCCCTAACCCCCCTTGAAAAGGGGGGAACTGGAAGTCCCCCTTTTTAAGGGGGATGCGCGGGGGATCATTGATGTACTTCACGCCTTATGAAAACTATTATATAAGGAGGAACAAGTTTTTTTATCACTAATTATCCGGACATGATATTACTTAGGAGTCAGGAGTCGTAGGGGCGAATGCCATTCGCCCGTATAGGAGTTAGGAGGGAAGAAAGAAGAAGTAGAAGGAGAAAGTTTTTTGTTGAGCTAGCGCACAACTCCTCCTGTCGGAATGAAGGGCGCAAACGTTAACGGTTTTGCTTCGCGAAACGCAAAAAAAAATAACTATTACGAACTATTTAAGTAAACACCAAACATGAATAAAGTCATCGGAAAACCCATCAACCGTGTAGACGGAAAACTTAAAGTTAAAGGTGGCGCACGTTACACCGCTGATATGCCAGTTGAAAATTTGACTTACGGCGTATTAATAGAAAGCACCATTGCTAAAGGAAAAATTACAAAGCTCGAAACTACCGCAGCAGAAACCTCCCCCGGAGTATTGACAGTTATTACCTACCGCAACGTTCCCAAATTTAATCAAATTACTTTTTTTCCTGGTGGACAAAGTCTCCCCATTCTCCAGGATGAGAATATCTATTATCAAGGACAACACATTGGGATAATAGTGGCAAAAACTTTAGAGCAAGCTCAGTACGCAGCTACCTTGGTTAAAGTTGAATATCAAACCGAACAACCAACTATAGATATAGATGAAGCACTCCAACAAGGATACGATCCAGAAAAAATTTTTGGTGGAATGTTGCCCGCTCATATATTCAGGGGCGATATTAACTCCGGGCATTCCCAAGCAGAGGTATTAGTCGAACAAACCTACAACACTCCCATGGAAAACCATAACCCCATCGAACCCTCAGCAACTCTCGCAGTTTGGGAAGACGACCACCTCACTCTCTACGAAACAACTCAAGGAGTTTATTCTGCACAAGGAGCGATGGCTAAAGTTTTCGACATTCCCCCAGAAAACATCCGAGTCATTTCTGAATTTCTCGGCGGTGGGTTTGGTTGTAAAGCATTCGTTTGGCCTCACGCTATTCTGGCTACTTTGGCAGCGCGTTATGTGAAGCATCCAGTTAAACTCGTACTTACCCGCGCCCAAATGTATACCTCCGTCGGATATCGCGCTCCCACTAAACAACATCTCACCCTCGGCGCAACTAAAGAAGGCAAACTCACACTCATCAAACATATCGGTGAAACTATAACGTCACCCTTTGACGAATTTACCGAACCCGTGATATCAAATCCGTTTAATTCGGTATAAAAAAATGTTCCATCTTCAACGATCACCAAATATTTCTCCATCTCCCCATCTCCCCATCTCCCCATCCTCCCATCTCCCCATCCTCCCATCTCCCCATCTCCCCATCTCCCCATCTCCCCATCCCCCCATCTAATTACACCGATGCTACCGGATTTGATATGACAATGGCAACAAACATGATGTATAGCTGCCCCAATGTTGAAACCAACTATCGCCTTGGCCGCATCAATGCTGGCACTCCCACTTTTATGCGGGCACCAGGGGAAGCACCGGGAATGTTTGCCTTAGAATCAGCAATGGATGAACTTAGTTACGCTCTAGAATTAGACCCCATCGAACTCCGGGCCCGCAACCATGCAGATGTAGAACCTGCTACTGGGCATCCGTGGTCTAGTAAATCTCTCAAAGAATGTTATCAGCGAGGAGCAGAAATATTTGGCTGGAAACACCGCAACTCCAAACCAGGGTCTATGAGTGACGGCGAAAGTCTAATTGGTTGGGGTATGGCCAGTGCAACTTTTCCTGCTAACAGTTTTCCTGCTACTGCTAAAGTCACTATATATAATAGTGGGGAAATATTAGTCGAAAGTGCTACCCATGACTTAGGTACAGGAACTTATACTGTGATGACACAGGTTGCTGCCGAAGTTTTAGGCGTATCTGTGGAGAAGGTAGAATTTAAACTTGGCGATACTAACCTATCCAAAGCGCCAATTACCGGAAATTCTACTACAGCTAGTAGTGTGGGTACGGCAGTACAAGCAGCAGCAACGAAAGTTCGGAGTAAAGTTGTAGAGATGGCAATTTATGATTCTGACTCACCCCTTTATCAGGCAAAACTGGAGGAGGTAATTTTTGAGTCTGGGAAATTATTGTTGAAAAATAATCCTGCTGTCGGGGAAAGTTATCAGGAAATTCTCAGTCGTCATGGTTTAGAAAATATTGAAGCGGTTGGTAATAATACATCGAAACAGCAACAGCAGGAATATGCTAAACATTCTTTCGGAGCAACTTTTGTGGAGGTGCGAGTAGACCGTCTGTTGGGAGAAGTGCGAGTGACACGATGTGTTGGTGTTTATGGTGCTGGACGCATTCTCAATGCCAAGACTGCCCGCAGTCAAATGATAGGCGGTATTACTTGGGGTATTGGTATGGCGTTGATGGAACATACGGTAATGTCTCCTCACTACGGACGTATTCTGAACCATAATCTTTCAGATTATTTGATACCCGTGCAGCTAGATGTGCCGGATATTCAGGTGCAGTTTGTGGAAGAGGAAGACCCCTATGTTAATGCTCTGGGAACTAAGGGTATTGGGGAACTTTCTATAGTGGGAGTTGCAGGAGCGATCGCTAATGCTGTTTATCATGCCACAGGTAAGCGTATTCGAGATTTACCTATTACTCCAGATAAGTTATTAGAATAAGGTTGAAGGGAGGAGTCAGGGGTCAGTAGGGGCGAATGGCATTTGCGCTCCGCAAAGCTCCGCTTTACATGTCGCGGAGCGTTAACGGAGTTATGCGGTAGCAAAACGCCCGTACAGGAGTGATATCATGTCCGGTAGCATCGGTATTGTATAGCAAAGGTAAGGAAGAAGGAAGAGGGAAGAGGGAAGAGGGAAGAAGTGCGATTCGTTTGGCTAAACAAGCTTCTATGTAAGTTAGCCAGTCTCAAAAAAGGGATAACTCTAGTAGTCATGCAGGTTGAATTCCTGTCCTCTGGGATGTAGAGTGACTCTGAAGTTCAGGATTCCAAGGTAACAACTTGGTCTCTCAGTGCATGGACTTAAAGCCTTAAAACTAGAAGGTTTTTTCTGGTTATCGTGGCCAAGGGAGTTACATAAGGTTAACGCACAGTCAATCTAGTATAACCGCTCGTCATCTTCGATTGGTGAAATTAAGCCTGATACACCAAACCCAAAACGGGAAACCTCACATAACTGGTAACGTAGTTCTTCGGCGTTATCACATCTAGTTGGAGGTCGGACGACACTAGGAGCCTAAATGTAACGAGAAATGATACTAGGGAACGAAGTAACCCCCTTAAGACTCTCAGACCTTAACCTCTGAGTAGGAAAAGTTTAACCAATGTCTTTTAGGGATAAGGAAACTCCTGCGAAGCAAGCCTGGAGTAATGTTCAGGATATGCAGACGTGGGGAGGCACTGCAGGTAGCCGTGAAACCGAAATTGTATTAAGCCAAAACGCATTCGCCGGGGTAAGTAGGCTCAAGTCGAGAGTAGGAGACTCATGCCCGTGAAAAATCTCCAGGTATCCAAGCCAAAGAGTAGTGAAAACCGAGGCCAACAAGCGTTGACAAACCTTGAAATATTAGGTGCGAGAATAGGTGTAACCAACCTTGAAGAATCCTGCAATGTTAGGAGCCGTA
>NZ_BLZO01000003.1 GCF_014132355.1 Okeania sp. KiyG1 | reverse complement strand
GTCTGCGGTTGCTGCTGCGACTAATTCAGTAATTCTGTCTAAACAAGCGTTTAAACCTGCTGCAAATTCGTAACGAGTCATGGCACGGTTGCCTTTGAATGTGCCGTCGGGATAACCTGCGATACAACCATAACGTTCTACTAATGATTGTAAAGCCTGAAATGCCCAATCTGTTGGTTGGACATCTGATAACTGAGAAACAGATGTGACTTGGCCCATTGGGTCTACTACTTCTAAGTCTGATGCTTCTTTAATTCCTGGAGTTATTCTTTCAATAGAGGTCTCTGATTCTAGGTCGGATACCCCGATGGAATTTTTGGATGATGCCTGAGTAGGTTTTTTTGATTCTAGGTCGGATACCCCAATAGAATTTTTAGGTGATGTCTGATTCTCTGCTGAGGTAGGCAGTGCCTGGGCAGTATTAGCCATTAGTAGGGTTAGGCTGAGGATACTAGGACTAAATCTTACAATTTTATTAAGAGTTCTTTTCATTGAATACTAGGACTATGTTTGATATTTTACTAAGTTATTAAAAATTATTTTCATTTAATTTTTGCTGATACCTCTTGATTATTAATGGAATTTACTCCGTTAGTAACCATTAAACTCATAGTTTATCAGCACTGACTGCTTTGTCTAGCTTGTCAATAGATAATAACTTGTTGAGTTATTTTACTATTAATTTTTTATTTGGCAAGGTTAAAGTCGTGAGTCTACTATATTCCAATTATCAATATCTGAGAAAATATAGTAATACACACTGAGATATTTACATACTACATTAGCATTAGTAACGTAGCACTAATCCGTATTGCAGGAAAATTGAAGAGAATGAACTATGTATTATGTATAGCATTGTGCGCTCAGGTTTTGAAAATTAATCGTTTATTTGGATTTGAAATAATTGATATTAATTATTATAGGACTTACGCAGATACGCTGTATATAGCGCTCAATACTATTGTCCAATAGTTACTTTACTCTATAAATAGTGCCTTTGCGTAAGTCCTGTATTAATATATATAGACCTGATCGTCTGTTACCCACATTCCGCACTTCAATTTGTAACATGAAAATTAGTATAAAATCCGTAGCTTGCTTAAGTATTTATACTATATAAATTATCTTCATTGACTTTTATCAGGAGTCAAATTCTCAGTTAAATATAAAGCATAAATACTTGCTGAATCGTTGACTTCTATTGACCACTATAATTTTATTCTGACTTTTAACTTTTGATTTTTAACTTTTGACTTATATTTTTATGCTACATTTTGTGGTGTCGAATGTGGGTTTAATGCTTTGCGCGTAAATTGATTTATCTGGATAGGGCAGAATATTTCAGCCTTTTGACTTATGTTTATATTTGGGAATTTTTGGTTTCCCTAAAAATTTATTTGGCTGTTTTTGCCATGCTTTTAAAGCTGCAAAATAACTACTCCAAGCTGAGTCTAATCTTCTGATTATAGCGCTGTGCGCAGGCAACAGCTCCGGAAAGCAACAGCTCCGGAAAGCAACCCACCCCTAACCACTCCCAGGAGGGGAATAAATTGCCGATAATATAAGACTTTTAGCTATTTGGCCCCTCCTGCAATTTGTAAATATACCAGCGCTCATTGCTATATTTGCTTGCTAACTTTAGTAGTTGGTAAAACTTGATAATCGTCACTTTGAGATACCCTGTGATACAGTAGATTAAAGCTTAGTTTCTTTTTGTTTTCAAGGAAAGAAATATTGGCGCTGGATGGTAATTGGCTAAATTGAAAAGATTTTTCAACAAAAAAGCCTTCTGGTCAACTTCTGAACACAAATAATGTGATTTAGAGTGTGGAGACCCACCCCTACTGCTCCCTGGAGTGGAAAATGGGGAGATGGGGAGATGGGGAGATGGGGATATCTAGAAAGATTTGGCAATCACTGAAGATAGAACATTTTTTTATACCGAATTAAGCAGATTTGATATTACTACTATCTATCAAATATTATGAGGAGCAAAGCTTTAAAAGTGAAGTTTTATCCCTCACTCCTAATGCTTTACTCCCCATTAAAATTGTTCAGCTAAATAACTAAGTCTACTTAAAAATTCATTTCAGCAGCTTGAACTTTCTCGACTTGCTTCTTCTTCAGAACTAACAAAATCTGAGCTAACATGACCAGAGCAAAGAATGCCATCAACCATTTAACTCGATTTGCATCTTGCAGCACAATTTCAATATCTTTTTGACCAAAACCACCGACATTAGGGTCATCTGTAATAACTTGACCTGCTTCAACAGTATCTCCTACAGCAACTAAAAGTTCTGGACCTGGAGGCACAGTATCCACAACAGTCTCACCATCAGTAGTTTCAATAGTAATATTATTACCTACATACTCTTCAAAAGTAATATCAGTAATCTTACCACTAGCAGAGATATTGTAAACAGTATTATTGCTCTTATTACCAGCAGGATAAACCTGGCCACGACCTCGGTTTCCGCCTACATGAATAGCATACTTACCAAAGTGGATAGATTTATCAGTGGCAGGATCTGGAGATAAAACCGGGAAAACAATCTCTTGATATTCTTCTCCGGGTATTGGTCCAACTAAAATAACGTTTTCTTGGTCTTCAGAGTAGGATTGGAAGTAGAGACCAGAAACCTCTTCTTGCCATTCTTCAGGTATTCTGTCTTCAGGTGCAATTTTGAAGCCTTCAGGCAACATCAATACAGCACCTACATTTAAGCCACCTTTACTACCATCACCCAAGACTTGTTGAACCTCGGCATCATAAGGAACATTTACAACAGCCTTAAATACTGTATCTGGTAGTACAGACTGAGGTACTTCTATTTCAGTAGGTTTAGCACCAAGGTGACAGTTAGCACAAACAATTCTACCTGTAGCTTCTCTAGGAGTTGCTGGAGCAGTTTCCTGCGCCCAGAATGGATAGGCATTTGCTGCCTGGGGATGAACTATATCACTGGTAAAGAATAGAGCTATAGTTGCGATCGCGACTACCATCATCTTGGCGATCGCCTTACTCATACTACCCAACATTGCCGCTCGGTCTATTTTTGACATCAGTTGTTTTGTCTTCTCTCAAAATCAGAAACTTCTAAAAATTTTTTGGATTTACTGATTGTTTACCAATCAAAAATCTCTTAACTAGCTATCAGCTTTTAGCATTTAGCTCTCAGCTCTGGGTTAAAAGTCCCCAGCAACTATTACGCTGGATAGTTGAGTCGGGGTTAAAATCCCCCTTCTCAAGGTCAAAAAAACGATTCTACTAAGTGCTGACCGCTTCTTTAAGCCCACCAAGGGTTTTCTCCAGTGCGGAAGTCTGTTTCTTCCCATTGGGTGAAGACCAGTTTATCATCACTAACATTGGCATGGACTAATGCCAAAGATAAAGGTGCTGGCCCCCTAACTACTTTCCCTGTACTATCGTACTGAGAACCATGACAGGGACAGATAAATTTATTTTCACTACCATTCCAAGGGACTACACAGCCTAAATGAGTACAAACTGCATTTAAACCATATTTAGCCAAAGTTTGGTCTTCTTCAATAACTACATAGGTAGGGTCTCCCTTAAGACCTTGTGCCAGAGTTCTTTCTCCAGGATTGTGACTGGCCACAAAGTCACTAACAATAATATCGTTACCAAGGGCATCTTTGGCTGTCACTCCACCACCTGTACCACCACTGGATGGAGGAATAAAGTAGTTAACTACTGGATAGAGTGCTCCGAGAGCTACCCCTGTCACAGTACCAAAGGTGAGAAGATTCATAAATTGACGACGTCCCATATCGGGTACATCTGGTGTTCCTTCTGCTTGAGCCATGAATAGATTAAGTATTTTTATTAATTTACCAGAAAATTGGTTTTAAAGCCTCGCCCATAAGCGGGCGACTTTTTAGTTGATTTGATTTGAACAAAATATTTTATCATATTGTTAGTTTAATAGTCAAATTATGAAAGCTAGATTTAAGTATCGTATCTATCCAACACCCGGACAAAAATACCGAGAGCGCAAAGCTATTTGGTTCGGTCCGTGTGGTTTGGAACGATAGTTTAGCTTGTTGCCAACAAAAGTATACTTCAGCAGAAAAGAAACCTACTAATTCTGAGCTACAAAAGCTTTTTATTACTCAAGCTAAAAAGACTGAATACAGAGAATGGTTATCAGAGGTTTCTGCTATACCATTGCAGCAATCTTTGAATGATTTAAACCGTAGGAGCGCCATTCGTCAGCTATGCGTCAGCAAGCGGCCGAAAGCTTGCGCATAACTATCGTTAACGCCCCTACAAACTTTTTTAAATCGACTAAAGGTCAACAGAAAGGTAAACCTGTTAAACCTCCTAAATTTGAAAGTAGAAAGTCACGCGCAAACTGCTAGGTTTACAATGCGAGGATTTAAAGTTGGTCAACACAAAGTTTAGAAGCGCCAAGATTGGAAAGCTGAAAGTTGTTTCGCCTGTGAGAGTTACCTGCTCCTCCATCATCAGTAACAGTAATCAAAGATTGTAGGGGCGATTTCCTGCGGAATGCTGCGCAAACGCGAATCGCCCCTACTAGATATTTCTTGAGTTTTGTAGTAGAAATACAACCAGAAATCTTACCTCAAACTGATAATTCAGTAGGTATAGATTTAGGTATTAAAACCTTTGCTACGGTAGGGATGTTGCATGCAAAGTCCGTACATGGTACAAAGGTTGATGCTCCTAAACCACTTAAGAAACGAATTAAGAAATTAAGAAAGTTAAGTAAGTCATTATCTGGTAAAACTAAGGGGTCTAAAAGGTATGAAAAAGCCACGGGTTAGAGTAGCTAAATTCCATGGGAAACTGAAAGATACGCTTAACAGATTTTCTACATAAATTATCTACTAAAATAATTGGTGAAAACCAAACAGTTGTTTTAGAAGTATGACAATGTATCTGGAATGGTAAAAAAGCAGTGCGACCCCGCGACGACGCCAGCTAGCTTGCGGAACGCGCACCAAGAGACCACAAATTATCCAGAGCTATATCCGATTTAGGTTGGAGAACTTTCAGAACATTTATCGAAGGACCGAAAAATTTCGCGTTGTCTGAGTTTTAAGCTTTTGATATGTCCGCACCCTTTCCTTCAACTGCTATATAAATGTAGTATAATTTTTGACTTTTAGAACACTTGTTAAATAGTTAGTTTTTCCCAAATTAACTATTTAACTTGAAAATTTACGCAAAAACACTACATAATGCTAAATAAAACTATAGTGCCACACTATATTTAGTGTTTAGAACTCAAAACTGTAGAAGTTATAATCTATCTAAAATCTAAAATAAATGATAACTGGCAAGGAATTACATCAACTATTATTAGACAAGTGGGGTAAGTCTTATGATATTCAACTACGGCGGACAAAAGGCAAAATATTTGTGCAGGTGATGTGGAAGTACCTTGAGCAAGTATCTTTTCCGATGACAGAAGTAGATTATTTGGCCCATCTAGATGCAATAGCCACCTATATTAATGGTTTTGGTGGTGTAGAAACTGTTAAGAACTACATTGAGAATACAAAAGAAAGACCTAGGTTAGGTAAAGCAGTTAGCATTCCTCTAGATTTAGGTGAGAGAGCTTCAGAATGGATGGTGGAAGAATTTTAACCAGAGGGTGCTCAAAACACTACAAGATTCTTCGGCCCAGTAGTACATCTCTATCTGGGTGTATTAGAGCAACTTCTCCATCATCCATCACTACACCTAAAACTAAGACCTCAGACATAAAGTTGGCTACTTGACGTGGTGGCAGGTTTGTCACTGCTAGAATTAATTTGCCCACTAAATTTTGACGAATATAGAGCTTTGTTAATCCTGCGCTAGACTTTTTGATGCCAAATTCACCAAAATCTATCCAAAGTTTGTAAGCTGGTTTTCTAGCTTCTGGAAATTCTTCTGTAGCAATAATTTTTCCTACCCTTATTTCTATTTTCTCAAAGTCAGAATAAGTTATTTTTGTCATTTTTTATCTTTTCTGAATTAGATGGATATCATTTCCGCTGGGGTGAGTTTGTGTAAACCTAAGCGTGAATATCGGGTGCATCTCAATGCGTGAATAAAGCCAAAAATTTATAGCTTTTAGGGAACAGGGAATAGGGAACAGGGAATAGGGAATAGGGAATAGGGAATATATAGGAAAAAGTATTTTTCCAAATATGAGATGCACCCTGAATATCTAGAGGAAATGTAAGTTTTTTTCAGACTTTATAAGTCTTCCTCCCTCTTCTCTTAATCTTACTCTTACCTTACAATACCGATGCTACCGGAGTTGATATGGCTATTATAAATCAGTTTCATATTTGACTTAAGTAATAATATATGTTGTCAAACATCAAAGTTTTTGGCGAAATTATCAAATAGTTTGGCAATTATTTTTAAAACTGGCTGACAAATTGTTGTGAGGATATCTCATATAGCACTACGCATTAAGATTAGGACAGCTAAGAAACTTGAAAACATTACAGTTAAAAGTTTTGACTCTAGCTGATAGATGATAGCTGATAGCTGATAGCTATAAACCTAAAATACGCTGTATTTGACCTTTACTCTCTAATTTATATATTTAATTTTTATTAATTTATTAAGTAAACAGGGTGTAGCATGAATTGGATATTTATAGAAATAAAAATATATTTAGTCTCTTAGTTCAAATGTTTCAAATAGAACTATTTGAGTTAGGAATAAATCATTTTCCATCAAGAATATTACTGAAATAATTTCCTTAATTGTTTTAGTAGTATTTTTCTCCCGGACAATCAAAAAGTGGATGAAAGAATGGATATTAGTTAATTTAGGAATCAAAAAAGGTACAAGAGAAGCCATCGCTGCCATAATTAATTATATAATTACAATAGCTGGTATTTTAATTGTGCTTCATAATGCAGGCATTGACCTAACCTCAATTACTGTAATTGCTGGTGCTTTAAGTATTGGCATTGGTATTGGCATGAAAAATATTATTAGTAATTTTGTTAGTGGTTTAACAATTTTGATTGCTCAACCAATTAAAGTCGGAGATTTTATCGAAGTTGATGACTTATCAGGAGTAGTAGAAAATACCTCAATTCGTTCAACTGTAATCAGAACAATTGATGGTATTTTTGTGATTATTCCTAATAACTCTATAGTAGAACAAAATATTATCAACTGGAGTCATAAAGATTCGACCTCTCGCCTACATCTTCCCATTGGTGTTGCCTATGGTAGCGATACAGCCTTAGTAAAAGAAGCACTTTTAGATGCAGCTAGAAAAGAAAAAAAAGTCTTATCAAATCCTTCACCAAAAGTTTGGTTTAAAGGGTTTGGAGATAGTGCCTTAAATTTTGAATTATTAGTCTGGATTAAATATCCTCCTCTCATAGATCAAATCAAAAGTTCTTTGAATTTTTTAATAGATTCAGAATTCCGTTATCGGAATATTTCTATTCCTTTTCCCCAAAGAGATTTGAATATTCGCCAGATTAATGATCTAATTCAAACACATCAAAAAGCAGAGTTAACAACGGTTGGAAAAAATCAAAAAACACTTTCAACTTCCTTGGTAAAAAATAGAGTAAAAACTAAACTTAATCCCTCAAAATGGAATTTAAGAGATTTATTACGACAGATTAGTTATTTCCAGAACTGTAATAATATTGAACTACGAGATGTCATTGAAAATGGATATAGAAAAATTGTTCCTCGCGGTGAAATAATTTGTCGAGAGGAAGAAGCAGGAGACTCATTTTATATTATTCTTTCAGGGTCGGTAGAAGTATTTTCAGAAAAAGCAAATAAGTATATAACAACTAGATATGCAGGAGAATTTATTGGAGAAATGTCACTAATATTAGGGATTACTCGTACAGCGAGTCTTCGTGCCACAGAAGATACAATTTTATTTGTAGTAGACCGAGAAAATTTACATAATCTTTTGGCAAAACACCAAAGACTAGCAGACAAAATTTCTGAAGAATTATCGCGACGTTTAGAGACTTTAAAAAACTTAGGATTACTGGATAAGCAAGAAAATTCCCAAGAAACAGCAATGATTTGGATTCGGAATCGAATTTATACTTTATTTGGGATATAAATTTTTATCAGTTATCAGTACCGACCTTTGAAGCTAGAGGCTTGAAATACAAAAGTTCATTTTTTTCATACCCTTAAAAGGGAGGCTTGAGACATTATTTTTTTGGTGCATCTCAATGCGTGAATAAAGCCAAAAATTTATCGCTTTTAGGGAACAGGGAACAGGGAACAGGGAATAGGAAAAAAGTATTTTTGCAGATATGAGATGCACCCTATTTTTTTGTCAGAATATTCTCTAAATACCCGTGCAAAATAACCAGTTTATTTTTATCACTATTTTAGGGCTTACTGATATAACGATAAAAGTATTTACAGATACAGCGGATTCCAACTTGGTGAGGTAGAGCCATCGCGGGCAAGATACCAGCACTACAAAAATTTAATTGTTAATACTAATACCCGTACTTCATATACTTGGAATCTGCTGTAAATTTTTTAGCCTTTTTTAGGCGAAAAAAGTGCTACATTTTCATTCCTAAGAGTTAAGATACTCAATATTTATCCTGACTCCTACTCTCACTAAAATACTTTTTCAGCAAACTATTATTTCAGTAGAGTTAAGAAGCTGGAGTAACTTTTTCTGTACTATCAAGAAAAAAGATGTGCATCAACCTTTGCTCATTTTCGTAGAGATGCCAAGGTGTTCCACTATGAAGTATTTCTCGGTTATTCCAGATAGCAAAATCTCCCACTTCCCATTTGAGAGAAAAAATATGTTCTGGTTGAGTACCTGGAGTTAAAAACTTCTCTATTAATTCCTGACTTGCTTCAGCTTCCATCCCTTCAATTTTTCCAGCAGAATGTACACTTAAAAACAAAGCATTCTTGCCTTTTTTTGTTTGGATTACTACTGGTTGTATTCTACCAACTTCAGGAGGATTAAAATTTTTCATAGAAGCTTCAACATCATCTATCCGACGCCGACCTTGAGGTTCAACTTTAAAGTTAATGGTAGGGCAATAACAAACTTTCATTTCTAGAGCTTGTTTTTGCAGTTCTGGTATTAGAAGTTCATAAGCTTTTATAGAACTACAAAAAAGTGTTTCACCTCCTTTTGTGGGTACAACTACTGCATACATAGCACTCACCACTGGTGGGGTATCAGATATACTGTTAAAGTCAGTATGCCAAACATGAGAATATTTAAACACCTCACCAGCAGGAAGTGTAAATTTGTGCCCATAGTGAGTAAATGAACCGTATCCATGAAGAGAAAGTAACGGAGGATAACCAGGCATTTTTTTATAGAATGGGGCAATATTTTTTCCTTCCTTAACTGCCTGAATATCATGGGGAAACCTGGTAAGAAAATCAAGTTGCATCTCTGGAGTTAACTGCTGATTTTTAAACAATAGTAATGAATGTTTTTCAAATCCTTTCATTAGGGTTTCCCACTGTTGAGATGATAGAGATTTTGACAGGTCAATTCCAACTACTTATGCTCCGAAAGATAGCTCTTTTCCCAATTGATTGTGTAAAGGTTTAAATGAGGGTAATGTTTGATTAGGGCTTTGTAGTTTTATAGACATTTTTCTAATATTTTTGACTAATAAATAACTGAACTACTGATAAATAGACTAAATATTCTTTATAGCCTAATCTACTTTATGGATGGCAAAACTACCACCTAAGTCAAGAACAGCTACTGCTTAACCTAATAAATTTTGAGTCAAAGGGTTAGTTGAAAAGGTTAAAACAGCTCCTGAAAATCCAGACCCTAACACTAGAGAGCATTTTTTGAGAACTTACTATTCCCACAATATTTAACAATTATTGTAGAAATTCCAGAGCAAAAATTATTAACTTTTACTCCTAGTGCGACAATTACTAATAGTTCAGTAAAGGCAGTATTTTTTATTTGCCAATTAACTTAACAACCAAACTACCTCCGAGATAAAGAGCAACTACCGCTCCACCTAACAAACTTTGAGTTAAAGGGTCAGTTGAAGGAGTTAAAATTGCTCCTAAAACTGCTGCACCTAACAATACATATCTCCACCCAGAAAACATTTGTTGAGAAGAAACAATTCCTGAAATACCTAACAATAATTGCAGAATCGGAATTTGAAATGCTAATGCCGTACTAAACATTAATAGCAATACAAATTCAAAATATTGTTCAATTGACCAAGCTTGTTCTACTACTTCCGAGCCGTAACTAATAAAAAACTTCAAAGCTGCTGGTACAATTGCAAAATAAGCAAATACTAATCCCAATCCAAATAAAACTGTAGAACCTAAAAAAATCGGTCCGAGAAATCTTCTTTCTCTAATAGTTAAACCTGGTAGAACAAACTTAACTATTTGATAAAGTATAAAAGGACTTGCCAAAAGAAAACCACTATAAGCAGCTACTTTAATAGTTACAAAAAAATATTCTCCTGGAGCCAGTTGGAGAAACTTTACTCCTTGAGCAGGAACTTCTAGGAATTGGACAATAGGTTTCACTACAATGAAGCAACCAATAATACCTACAACTCCTGCTATTAGAGAATAAAATATTCGCATCCGTAACTCTTCTAGATGGTCAAATATAGACATTTCCACATCATCAGGAGCTTGATTAAGATAATCATCATCTTCTGAATCTTGGCGATCGCCTACTCGAGCTGTATTATTGGGCTTAACTTCAGGTTCTTTCAAGCTTACAGGCGCTAAATTATGATTATCTGAACGCTCTGGAGGAGTATTAGTTTCTGGAGGTGTCATATCTGTTTTTGATTTTAGATTAGTCTGTATAAAAGTTCTTATTTTCCACAGTGTAGATCATTGTACCGAAATTCATTAACTACTCCCCGGACTCAAGTCACGGGGAAACAAGCGCAGATACTACGCAACAGGATAAATCCGTGTTACTTCGTTCTTTCTTAGCTGACCAAAGATACAGTCTCTGGGGACAAGTCAAAGTGCCCCTACACAGTTGGCTTAAGTAGGGGCGAACGGCCGCCCCTACAGCTTTGCGGCTTACTTTTGCGATTATATTTGCAGCCCCATTACAGTCTGCATTAATCAACCAATTATCACCAGTTCTATACAAACCACGCTTGATTCTTTTTCCTAATGGTTTCCAATCATCGGGTTTCTCACCATAATTAGGTAGATTGTCACCATCTAAAAACGAAGGGGCGAATGGCCATTCGCCCCTACAAGTATAACTTTCCTCAGTTTCTATAAATATAATTCCATACTCTTCACATAATTGAGCAATTCTTTTTTTCAGTCTAGCTGTAGGAATTGGTACAAACTCAGAATTACTTTTTTCCTAATTTGATTTCATTTTTCTGACCTTTATTCCAACCAAAAACAATTGTACCAATCTGATTTTTTAAACAATGGTTAATTACTATTCTGGCTGCTTTATTTATACCCAAATCGGATTTGGCGATTACGCTTTTCTGTAATGGCAGCCAGTCTATTTGACCAAAATCCTTGAGGCTGATTTTCTTTAATAGTTGATATCTGTTTGTTGTACCAACCCACCCCTTTAGTTCCCCTCCCGGGAGGGGATAGGGGTGGGTGTTTCCCATCTACTATCAAACTCGTATTTACATTGGATACACAGGTCAACCAATTATTTACACCATGGTCTACTCCTAAGACATTATCTTGATTTAATTTAGGTTTAATTACCGAAAAATTGTGGGTATGCGCCTCCCCTTGATCGGGGATAATAAGCGGTCGTTTGCGGAGCAGTCCGTTAGGATGGGATGGCTCCGAAACCTGCGCCATATCCAATCGACCAAGAGAAGAAAAATTTTCATCTCTTTGTCAATCCTATCCGTTTCAAGGAGAGGTAATTATTCATTATTCATTATTCATTATTAATTGTTGAACACTTCTTTTTCATAGACACCATAACCAATAAAAACATCTATTTCTGGGTAATATTCTCAGTTCTTTAATAGCAGAAAATTCTCTTATACTAGGAATGGGAATTAAGAAGCTATCTATTACTATTGATAATCAATCACAAAATTCAGCTTTCAAATCTCTTTCCATGAGAGCTTCTACAGCTTCTTCAGGAGAAATTTTGCCATTTAATAAAAGAAAAACCTGATGAGAAATAGGCACAGGAATTTCTTCTCGGGAAGCAAGATCGATCAAAACATTCGTAGTATTAACACCCTCAGCAGTACCTTGTAATGCCTCTAAAATTTTCTCCAAACTTTTACCTTGAGCTAAACCATAACCAACCCGATAATTTCTACTCAAAGAACTACTACAAGTTGCCAACATATCTCCTAAACCAGATAACCCAAAAAAAGTTTCAGTTTGTCCGCCTAAATGATTACCAACCCGAATCATTTCTGTCAAAGCACGAGTTAACAAAGCTGATTTAGCATTAGTACCAAGTTCCAAACCATCACAAACTCCAGCAGCAATAGCAATAACATTTTTCAAAGTTCCACCTAACTCCGTACCAATAGGATCGGGACTACTATAAACCCGAAATAAACCAGAAGCAAAAATATTTTGTACTATTGTTGCTGCTGCCTTATTTTTACTAGCAACTACCGTTGCAGCAGGTAATTTATCATTAATTTCTTTTGATAAATTAGGACCAGATAAAACCACGACTGAATTATTAGGAAAATTTGTTTCCCAAATCTGAGAAGGAGTCCGCCTTGTTGCTGGATCTAATCCTTTTGTAGCAGTCACAATAATTACCTTTTCTGATAATCCAAATTTTTTGATTTTTTCTGCCGTTTCATTCACTCCTTTCATAGAAATTGCCGAAACTATAATATCAACATCTTGGAGTATTTCTGATAAATTGACATTCAAACTACGAGACCATAAATGTATTTCATGTTGATTATGACCAGCCAATTTTGCCAAAGCAGAACCCCATGCACCTGCACCTAGAATCACTAAGGTTGCCTTTTCGTTGGATACTGGATAAGCAGAGTCTAAAGTTCTAATAATTTCTCTTCTTTTATCAGCTTGAGATATTTTACTTACCATAATTTATGAATCTTATTTATTTATAGCAATATGACTTGAGTTGTGAGATATTGCAAACTTTTAGGGAACAGGGAACACCGGATCTGGGAACAGAGAAGAAGAAAAAAACAGATTATATAAATATCAGCACTTACGCAAAGGCACTATTTATAGAGTTAAAAGACTATTGGACAATAGTTTTGAGCGCTATATATAGCGTATCTGCGTAAGTCCTAAGTATAATAATTGCTATATTCTATACTTTTAAGGAACATCTCAATTCTTACAACTGATTCCTGATTGCTATATTAATTAATTATTGATTGTCAGAGAAGTTAGCACAATAAGTCAATGGTGATTTTTCACTAACTCATAATTAATATGTTCAGATATTCTCACTGTTCTTCTAAAGAAAGAAAATCTATTATATAGTGCCATTAATTCCACCACCAATTATCAGGACTTACACAAAGAAACTATATAGAATATAGATAGGGCATACTATAGTATAAGTTAAACGAATTTTTACTTCATTCTTTAAAAGCTGACAGCTGACCGCTAATAGCTGAATGCTTACCTACTAATTTAGGTGATTGTTGAGGCATTCACTCCGTTAACGATAGTTAATTTTGATCGGAATGCTTAAGTTGACAAACTCTATCCCTATGTTTAGGAACGGTTATTTTCTCACAAATTACTAACTAAAAAGTCAGACCACTTTCATTTTAATTGAAGGATATTTATAGATAGATATATTGACAATAATTTATGTTTCAATGGTAAAATAGTGAAGGTAAATATCTTCCCATCCTAATTACTATTTGCAGGATATAATGCAAGTATTCTTAGGTATTGAAAAAATTTTCCACTTATTTCCGCTGCTTGCAGAACGTTCCAAGGATATAGCAGGAAATCTCAGTGGGGGACAGCAACAAACACTTGCTTTAGGACGTTCTCTGGTATGCGAACCAACTATTTTGTTACTTGATGAACCGTCGCTAGGACTTTCGCCTACTGGAGTCAGTGCTACTTTTGAGCAAATATCACAAATTAATCGTCAACTTGAAACTACAATACTTATCGTGGAGCAAAAGGTACGAGCGGTTTTAACTCTTTGCGATCGCGTTTATGGCTTGAAATTAGGCAAGTGTGTGTTTTGTCAAACCCCTGATGAGCTGAGAACTTATGATGACAGATTAAAAAATTATTCTTATAGCTGATTCAAACATTCAATAGTTTATTGTAATATTTCAAACCATCCCAGATTCCTGCTGTACCTGGATAAGGACTGTGATAAACATTGTCCATTGTTGCGATATGTTTTACCAGTTTCGGTTCCGCATTTCCTACTGCAACACTTTTGAGTCCGGTTTTGAACAAAGATAAGTCATTGAGAGAATCTCCTGCTGGAATTACATTATCTGCATCTAACCCTAATAATTCAATGAATTTCATCAGTGTAGGTCCTTTAGAAACACCTTTAGGCATTACGTCTAAATAAACATCAGCAGATAGAATACAATCAAATCCAGCATCAAACACTTTTTGAACCGTGCTTTCTTGGAGTTTTTCTGGTTCGTAATAGTAAGAAACACGCCGTGGGCCACTACATTCTTGAAGTTCTATTCCTGGTTCATTTGCCATCATTTCTTTAACGCGATCGCTGGCATTTCCCCAGATTTCTTCAACCCACCCTTGTATTGATTCTAAAGGTTCTAGAGTTTTACCGTGAACTATTGTTGTACCAACATCGCCAATAATATAGTCAGGATTAGGAAATTTTGAATCTTCACATAAGCTGTGTACAAATTCTATGTCTCGCCCAGTCACGAATACTAACAGTAGGCGATCGCGATGTTTTTGTAGATATTCATAGAATTCTGCTCGTTGTTCATCTGAACCTCCTAAGAAAGTTCCATCTAGGTCTGTTGCTAATACCAAGGGATAGTCCGAACTCATTTTTTTGTTCTTAAAACAGTTTTTTTGACAACTACAAGGGACAGCAAATATTTGTCTATTTAATATTTAACTGTTCTTGCTTTTATTCAGAAAAATAACATATTCTGAGTAGAATCTTTTTGTTTCACAATGGTCGATCACTTTTCATTATTTGTAATATTTCTCCAATATCTCTAAGTTAGGAAATATTTTAGTTTATTCGTAAGCATTTCCTGCGGAATGCGGAGCTAACAGCTATTAGCAGTCAGCTATCAGCTATCATGATGAGGTTTTAATGAATATAGACTGTTGAGCGCCAGCTTTTATAGTTAGTAGTCGTGTAAAAATAACTTGAACAGTTTTTTTAATGGAAGCTATATTTCACAATTTATCCCAGATAAAATTTGTACAACTTATTCAATCATGGCTCCTTAAGTATAAATTCTGCCTAAATTAGTAAAGCTTTTATCTAAAACTAAAAGCAATAGCTGAAGTTCGCAGTTCCGACCTAGGAGGCTGGCTAATAGCTGACAGCTGAATGCTTACGTTTATTCCTAATTTGATAACCCTTAAAAGTTACAAAAAAATAATTATTTTGTCAAGCTTAACAGTATATTTTGTATCAAGAGAAGACAAAAAAAATTACTGTTTTTTGCACATAAATATTTTTTTCTCTGCTTTCAAAATAATACAGCGTGTTTCATATTAGATATCTCCAGAAAATAAACTTACCCTTTATTTAACATAAGCTAGAGTTGTAAAAGTCAGTTCCCGGGCATCATTTTTCGTACCTTTTTCCTAAAAATCTATTCCCTGTTGCCTGTTGCCTGTTGCCTGCTATGTGCAAAAAGTCTATATCTTTTTCGGAGATGTCTATTAGTGAGGTACACCAGTCGCGGGCAAGATGCCCGCACTACAAAGACTTTATCATTAATATTTGTACCTTATATACCTGTAATCTGCTGTACCAAGTTAATCAAAATAAAAATAATCTACGCGATCGCCCTAGTTCACAAGGATGGTACTCGTGCCGTTAACGCGCGTCAGAAGTCAGAAGTCAGTAGGGGCGTTAACGATAGTTATGTGAAGCAAACGGCCGTTCGCCCGTACAGAAGTTATTTTTGTAACGGGGATTTGAGCAACGCTCCAAAATATTACGCCTTAAAAGGCGGGGTTGCGCGACCCATATTATTTTGATAAAAATCATTAACAATCAACTTCATCTACACAAAGACAGATTTATCTATACAAAGACAGGCTGTACATCAAAATCAGCCATAATGTAGTAGCTCGTCTAGCTTGAAAATGTGGGTAAATTTGAGAAAATATAGACCTCTCCCCCCTTTCCAAGCTATGCTTTATAAGCATCTTTCTTAGCAGAAACATTGACAAAATAGACAAGTTATGTGCGAGTCTTTAAAAGGTTTTTTCAGATAAAAAGTGTATTCAAAAGTACATTTTTTTGATAACTTAAGTAGTTTTTCCTATCTACTATGATTCTTTATCCTTTCTCCTTCAATGGAGGAAAGCCCTAGAGGGTATCCTCACCCATAGTTTATGGGCGGAACATCAACTTTCTGTGCAAGTACACATTGAAACGGGTGAGCCACGAAATCATTTGCACTCACCGATGGCAAATGTCTAGCTTTGTCTAGTTTTCAATAAGGTGTAAATATTGACCAGACCCACTAGAATTGAAAAAGAAAACATTCCTTCAGATTTGGACAATTATTCTCTGAGGCCATCAGAAAAAATAACACAAATAGTACAATTATAAGAGAAAATTATACTAGCAATCTCAAAAATATATGGAGACAGATAATGATATATAGCCGTAGACTAGCAAAAATCCTGGCCCCAATATTCATCTGCTTATTGTTATTGACATCTGCTTGTGGTGGAGCCAAACAACCAAGCCGTTTTGACCAGGCCCAACAACAAAGCAAAACAGAACGTCCTTCCCAAGCCGAACAAGTATCTGGCGGTAGTCTAAACAAGTACTTCCCATCATCAAGTGGCGACTATAAACTGAACTATGCTCAAGAGAAAAAAGGTTTTGCTCAAGCAAGTCTCAAAAAAGGTGGTCAAGAAGTAGCCGTCATGTCTATCAATGACATCTCCGCTTCCCCTGCTGCAGCCAACAAATTCCAAAATAGCAGCAAGAAAATAGGAGGATATCCAGCAGTTGAACAAGGTAAAACTACCACTGCGGTATTAGTAGATAATCGTTTCCAGGTAAAAGCTCAATCAAAGACCCCTCATTTACCCCCAGCGATCGCGAAGCATGGCTACAAAAATTTAATCTAAGTGGCCTATCAAGTCTCAAGTAAATAATATCATGTCCAGTAGCATCGGTATTGCATAGCGAAGGTAAGGAAGAAGGAAGAAGGAAGAAGGAAGAAGGAAGAAAGAAGAAGGAAGAGGGAAGAGGGAAGAGGGAAGAAGTAGGAAGGCTTAAAAGCAAGAAAAAAACTTAAATTTATATTCACCCTTGGGTTTACACATAACGATACCAACGGACATAATATAATTCTGCCCTCCAACTTAAACAATATAGTCTTCCTTTGTTATAGCAGTGCTTGAGGGGTATATTTACCAATTGCAGGAACTACCCAATAGCTAAAAGTCTCATAAGATTTCCTAGGGAATGCTTGGGCAAACAGTTTTTTATTCCCCCTATTGCCTGTTGCCTTCCGGAGTGTGTTGCCTGCGCGTTTGCGTCAGCATTCCGCACCGAAAACGCTATAACTTTCCAAATTTTAACTTTTTACTAAACCAAAGGAGCAACATACAAATGAGCAAACCAATTTTTGAATTAGTAGATGAACTGCCCGAGGATAATCTCACAATTAAATCCTTACGCGCCTTAGATTTTGTTGTTCCTGGAGAATGGAATAACTTGGTAGGATTTGAAAATACCATCCGCACTGTCACAGGGGAAGACGACGAAGACTTAATTCAGCAAATAGGCGATCGCGCCGTAATTCTATTTAATGACAAAGCTCAAGGATATCAACGAGCTTTGTGGCTCTACCAAACTGTTAGTGGAGCAGGTCGTGCTGTAGGTGCAGCTACCCTAGCTAATATGGTTGGTAACAAAATTCCTCTAGTGGGAGGTTTGTTAACTAGCCTGACTCCTAAGCCAGCAAAAGGCCAAACTATCGATCTGTCTCTGAAAGTTGTTGCTGAGTTATTAGGTTTTTGCTCTATAAATGGCATTCCTGGAGATAGTATTGGTGACTTTGTAGGCGCTTTGGGTGATTATAGTGGGGAATCTTTGATGCGGTTAGCAGCCTTAGTTTGTTTTGATGGTTTAATTCCTCTTGGGCCAGACTTTTTACAAGCAGTTTCAGAATGGATCGAACGACTCTCCCCCTCAGACCTAGAAGAAAACGAAGGTTTCAGGGAAATGGAAGATGCTATTCCTGGGGATAATAAAGACAGTAAGTTAGGCTTTATTGGAGAAGCTTTCGGTTCCGTTTCTGGCTGGATGGGAGATTTTGTCGGCGATCGGGGTATTACTCCCCATAATGTGGCCAATAGTCTGCAAAGTTTCGTAGAGTTTAGCGATGATAAATTGGATTATTTGGCTGCATTCCTAGATGTGAGTACCAATTATTATGAACATACAGGAGTTCAAACCCTGGCTCGTCGTTTAGTAGAACGAGCTTATGCAGAAATTTAATTAAGGAAGTATTTATGGCTGAAGAACAAGAAGCTAAACAATCTGAAACTAAGCCTGCTGGAGGCAAGGTGAAAAAAGAAAAGCCCCCTGCTGTGGAAGATAAGCCTTTTGCGGAGTTTATACAGCAAGATTATTTGCCAGCTTTGCAAGAAGCTCTAGCTCAGCAAGGTATTGACGATCTTGACCTGAACTTAGTTAAACAGAAATTACCTATGGCTGGCCCCAGTTCATCTGAAGAATGTTGGCAAGTGATGGGTAAGTTTAAACAAGGCCAGCGTCAGTTCAATGTTTATTTCCCGAAAAAAGATATTAAAGGCCCCAGAGCTTTTTCTTGTGCAGACAATGGTGCAAAACCTGCTACTCTGGAACCTTTTTTAATTGACGAGCGTAAAATTACTCTGGGTTTATTGGTGTTTGGCGTGATTCAACGTCTGAATGCTCAAAAGTGGCTGACTTTAAATTAGTGCAAAAAGGCAGAAGGCAGGAGGCTTTAGTTATCTAGGATAGTAGAAGGCAGAAGGGAAGAAAGGTTATTGTACCAAGCTTTTGAACCTTTTTTAACTGGTTAGTTATTTCCGCTATCCTGCACTAGAAAGTTAAGTTGTAGCGATCTTTTATCTCAACGTTGGTTGAAGACCCGCGCTCTCCTGTTTTGCTGGCGCATAACTGCGTTAACGGCTGTCGCCGACATGTTTGTGGAGCATTCCGTCAGGAAAAGGCGGAGGATGGTGGCGGCAGCTATTAGGGGAGCGTCGGGATGTTTACGCAGCATTCCGCAGGAAAAAACAATCAATTTTGAGTTTTTGTCAATAGTATGTTATACTGAAAATATTGCTGCTGGGCTAGCAGTGTCAGTCTGTGGAGCGCGCCTTTAGACCGAAAAGAGGCTCGACCTTGGAGGCTGGTGCATTGGAGCGCGCAGCTCCTCTGTCGAGAGGCAGCAGAAAGACCTAATAGCGCGATGGTTAGGAATCCTGCGTTGTCACGCAAGTGCAGCGTCGGGAGGATGTCAAGTAGTAGATACTATGTTTCTCCCTGCTTCAACTAACTCGTTGCCCCATCGGTTTCTAATAATTTCGTAGAAGTCCACGTCTGTTTCTAGCAAGCAGGCGTGACCACTATTTGGGAGAACAACCATTTTAGCTTCAGGCAAATACTTGACTAAAAACTTAGCTTGTGGTATTGAAGGCAATAGTCGATCGGCTGCACTAGCAATAACTAATACAGGTTTTTTTAACTTTTCTAGTTGATTTTTGTCTACCTGGAATGAACGCATTAACTCTAATCGCCAGATTGAGGTCTGTTGAGAAACTGACTGCATGGCCTCTAATAAGGCTTGACGTTCTGCCCTTTCTATCCGGCCAAGAGCTGCTAAAAATGGTAAAGTCCCTGTCACCGATAATTGATATAAATGGCTTGGTAGGTATTGAGTTAGATATGAGCCATATTTGACTAAAGGTTGTTGACTGAATGAGGAGGCTGAATTGACTAAAATCAGCTTGTTAAACAATTCAGGAGCAGTAAAAGCAACTTTTAGTGCTAAACATCCACCAAAAGATTCTCCACATAGGTAAACTGGTCTTTCCGGTCTTGCCTGTCTTTCTATTTCAATTAACTCTACTGTCTTTTCCAGTAAGCGATCCCAGCTCGATAGATCGTTGGGTGGGATACTCAGACAGCGAAGGTCGAAAGCATTTGATAATCTGGACTGTTGCGATCGCAACAATTTACCTGTTCCATCCATAGCAGGTAAGAAAATCAACAGAGGTAATTCTGGTCTAGGTGTAGTTGGCCTTAAAAAACTAATTTGGCTAGTTGCCACTTCCATGGTTGAATAGAAATAAAAAGTAATTAATGATTGATAATTTAATAATTAACAGTTAATATTTTTGAGTAATTTCTCCTGCGCACTTTTATTCTATAGATTAAATTTTTTTGTTTCTACAATCTACCTATATACCTAATTATTACTTAAGATTCGCCTAGTCTGACTTCACTAGCAATATAATAGTTTCAGGGAAAAAATTTTTAAACTATTTAATTATTAAATTTATTGATGAATAAGAGCAATTTTTTATATGAGTTTCTAGAATAAAATAGAGAAATAAATCAAGTAGAATCTAAAGGTTTAATCCTTAAACACAACCTTCTATAAGTAAATTAGCAATTTCTTGGCTAACATAATCAGTCAAATTGTTGACTAACTGTTTAGCATACTTTCCATAATATTGCTGACGGTGGGAAGACTTAACCCAAAACGGGCGACCAAACATTATATTAGAACGCTGATAAACTATCGCTGGATGCCATCCAGGCTGATTAAATAAAGGTTCTGAAGGATCGAAAAAACTTAATAACTTCAAAGGTATTCTCGAAGAAATTAACCGCTCATCAGATGAAGCGATCGCCACTGGCAAAATTGCCAAATTTGCAACTGGCGAGCGCAAGGCCAAATGAGCAAATCCTCTTTGAAAATCACTAATCAAATTAGGTGGGGTATGGCGAACCATAGGTGCAGCTCCTTCTGGAAAAACCCCCACCATTTCTTCAGCTTGTAATAGTTTTGTTGCCTTTCGGAAAAAATCTTGTTGTCTACGACTCGAATTATCTAAAGGAAAACAACCCAAACCAGTAACCATTTCTCGTAGTAAAGGTACTTGGCCCATATAGTGATGACAAGCAAATTTAATTTGTCGATTAACGGCCACTGTAAGTAACAAAGGGTCCATAAAACTACGATGGTTACTTACAACAATTATGCCTCCTTCTGAAGGAATCCTGTCTGCATGATAAACAAAAGTTCTACTGCCAATAGCAGCTAAGAACAAACGAGAAATAAGCAGTAGATTATTTGCTTGGTCTCCCATCTTGCCTCTGAATAATTAAGTATATAAATTCCAGACTCTCATAAATATTTTCTCAGGATAGTCACATTAGGATACCAAAAGTTAAAATTTCTTTGAGAAAGTCCAGCCAAACATGATAACAGCATTACTGTTATGGTAGGGGATTTTATTAGCTTCTACAGTTCAATTCATTAATGATGTTGATTAGGTCAAGAAACAACCAGTTAAACAAAGTATAAATCAAATAGGTCGATACTACTAGACTTGTTATGATTGTACCCACCTTTGAAAAACCTAGCCAATCCTAGACATTACTAAGGTTGTCTCTCAAAGGTTGCAGATTAAGTCTTAACTGACTACGTTGGCAGGTCACGACCACCATAAGTGAACTCCAGCTTATGTGCTGGTAACTCTAAATTAAGGACAGCGTTAAAGTGCGCCAATCGGAAGTAGGTTTGATACCGATAGTGTTTAGAGTATGAACAAACCTGGCCAACATAATCAACGAACACTTTCTGTGGCTGGTAGATTGCTAAATTCTGGCAGTTCAAATCAATAGTATTTCACTCTGATTTTCCATGAAAAACACATATAAAACTCAGGATACCTTTGCAATTACAACTCCCCTTTACTACGTTAACGCTCTACCGCATATAGGCAGTGCTTATACCACTATTGCCGCCGATACGGTAGCTCGTTTTCAAAGGCTACAAGGTAAATCAGTGCTGATGATTACTGGAACAGACGAGCATGGCCAAAAAATTCAAAGGACAGCTCAGAGCAAAGGAAGATCCCCCCAAGAACATTGTGATTTAGTGGTATCAGGATTTGAGTCTCTCTGGCAACAACTCAATATTCAATATGACCGTTTTAGTCGTACTACTGCATCTAACCATGAGTTAATTGTCAAAGAATTTTTCCAAAGAGTTTGGGACCAGGGTGATATCTACTTAAGTCAGCAACAAGGATGGTATTGCGTAGCTTGTGAAGAATTTAAAGAAGAGCGCGAACTTCTAGAAGATAAATATTGCCCTATTCATACTAACCAAAAAGTAGAATGGCGCGATGAGCAAAATTATTTCTTTCGTCTTTCTAAATATCAGGAAAAACTACAAGCTTTTTACCAAGAAAAGCCTAATTTTATTCAGCCAAAAAGCCGTCGCAATGAAGTCTTAAATTTTGTTAACCAAGGATTACAAGACTTTTCAATCTCTAGAGTTAATCTAGATTGGGGTTTTCAAGTACCAGTAGATCCCAGCCATACTATCTATGTTTGGTTTGATGCTCTATTAGGTTATGTAACAGCACTCCTAGATCCTGATAGTGAACCTACCCTAGAGAATGCTTTATCAAAATGGTGGCCGATTAATCTACACCTAATTGGTAAAGATATACTGCGTTTCCATGCTGTTTATTGGCCAGCAATGCTAATGTCAGCAGATTTACCAATTTCTCATCATGTTTTTGGACATGGATTTTTGACCAAAGATGGGAAGAAAATGGGTAAATCTCTCGGTAATACTTTAGATCCATTTGAATTAGTTAAAAAGTATGGCTCTGACGCAGTCCGTTACTATTTTCTCAAAGAAATAGAATTTGGGGTCGATGGTGATTTTAGTGAAACCCGCTTTATCAATGTCCTAAACGCTGACTTAGCTAATGACTTGGGTAATCTACTAAATCGTACTCTCAAAATGGCTCAGAAATACTTCAAGGGCCAAATTCCAGAGATTCAAGGTGAGGAAATAGAAGTTACTCATCCACTTAAAGCAATAGGCATGAGTTTGGGCGAACAAGTTATCCAAGCTTATACTGATTTAGCTTTTAGTCAAGTTTGTGAAGCCGTATTGGCCTTAGTGAGAACTAGCAATAAATATATAGACGAAACTGCTCCTTGGAGTCTATATAAACAGGGTCAACTAGAAGCCCTAGCAGAAGTGCTATATTCTGTGTTGGAATCTGTTAGATTAGCGTCTTATCTTTTATCGCCAATAATTCCTAATATTAGCAATGCTATCTATAAGCAACTAGGTTTCTCAAATGACTTTAACGATAAATTCGTAATTAATAGTTCAGAAATTTTTGTCAAACAAACAAACTGGGGTGCTTTACCAAAAAATCAAATTCTTGGGCAACCTCAACCTATTTTTCAAAGAATAGAACTGGCAGAAACTGTTTCTTAAAAAGCTAATTGTAGTATCGTTTTTTTTTCAAATTACATCGTCTATTTTGTGTGATCAAAAATTATATCTGAGTTAAGAATTCCATTTCTTTATTCAATAAAAAAACCGAGGTTAAAAAATCATGTTGAATCATCAACAAATAGAAATTAATGAGATATTTACTCCCGAACAAATTCTAGAAAATCGTGGCAGAGTAGCAATTTTTATTGATGGGTCTAATCTATTTTATGCTGCTTTGCAATTAGGAATAGAAATTGATTACACTAAGCTTCTTTGTCGTCTTACTGGTGGTTCTCGCCTTCTACGTTCCTTTTTCTATACAGGAGTAGATCGTACTAATGAAAAACAGCAAGGATTTTTGTTGTGGATGCGTCGTAATGGTTATCGTGTCATTTCTAAAGATTTAGTACAACTACCAGATGGTTCTAAAAAAGCTAATCTTGATGTGGAAATAGCAGTTGATATGATGGCTTTAGTCGGCTCTTATGATACTGCTATATTGGTTAGTGGAGATGGAGATTTAGCTTATGCTGTAGATGCTGTTAGTTATAGGGGTGTTCGGGTCGAGGTCGTTAGTCTGAGGTCTATGACTAGCGATAGTTTAATTAATGTGTCTGACCGTTATGTGGATTTAGAAAACATTAAAGAAGACATTCAAAAAACTTCTAAGTCTTCTGGTTATACCTATCGTCCCCTATCAGCTATAGGTTTAATGGAAGAACATGATTAAAGATAATACTTGTTCTAATTTAATTTATAAAAATCACCAAACTCTAGAACAATAATTAATTTCAAAGTATCAACGTTTTGTTAGTTTTTTTGATGTTAGTAGATTAATAACTAGAGAATTACATACTCTAGATTTTAGCGGTAAGTTAAAGCAAAAATTGAATATTATTTACTACAAGGAAAGTTGTCAAAAATGAGCATTATCCTAGTAAAAATAGGAAACTTTTTACTCATAATTAAAAACTTTCCTTGAGTTTTTTACTGATATAGTACTACATAAATAGGGGAGT
>NZ_BLZO01000002.1 GCF_014132355.1 Okeania sp. KiyG1 | reverse complement strand
ATAAGTTTGATTTGTGAATAATTATCGAGGAATTAATCACCACTGTATGAGTTCCCTCTCTTTCAAATTTGAGTATTAAAATGATTTGAACCGTGGAGTCTAAAAAATATGAAAAAGCCTTTACTACTGTTAGATATGGATGGTACGATTCGCAAACCCAGGTCTACTTCAAAATTCATTAATACTCCTGAAGATCAAATACCAATAAACGGCGCGATTCAGGCGGTACAACATTTCCACAAGAAAAATTATTTAATAATTGGTTGCACTAATCAAGGTGGAGTCGGAGCTGGCTATAAATCATTGGACGATTGCATTGAAGAGCAACAAATTACTCTAAAAATATTCCCAGAAATATTAAAAATACTTTTTGTCCAGATTTTGATGGAAATCAATTAGCAGTAGTTTATTCTGACTTTTGTTCAAATTTGCTGGAACGAGAAAAGATGGACTACGCTGATTTTCCACCCTTCAGAAAACCATCGCCAGGAATGCTTGAATATGCTATACAAACTCACGATGTGGACACCTCTCAGATTTTGTTTGTAGGCGATCGCCCGGAAGACCAACAAGCAGCAGAAGCAGCAGGAATCAAGTTTTGTCCCGCTGAGGTTTGGCGTAATCAATTTTGTTGATAGCCCTAATTATTTGGTAATTCTAAAGTTAATACAGAACCAACACTCACCCCATGAGTATGTGTAGAAACTACAACAGCACCAAGTCGAGTATCATAGCAACCAACCCACGATGCAGGATGACATTCGTGAACCAAATAAGCATATAACCACATTGGTGCCCTACCCTCAATCACAACACCTTGCTGCCACTGAATATTAGAAGATATTTGTAACCCTCTTAGATCCACAGGTTCAATAATACCGTCAGGATTAGTTATTTCAATACGAAGATGTTGATATGGCATTCCATCAGTTGTTCTATGGGAAATTAAATTAAGTTGAGTATTGCTCATATATTTTGTTGATTTCGGTCAGTCATTAATCTAATAATATCGTTTCCAGTAGTGGCACATCAAGCTAAAAATGGTCTATTTTGAAGGCTGATTAGG
>NZ_BLZO01000001.1 GCF_014132355.1 Okeania sp. KiyG1 | reverse complement strand
GTTGAACAGTACGAAATAAAGCTTTAATCTTCATAATCTGTGATTAACGAATAAAAATTAAACTATCTAAGTACTTACGAACTACTTTAATCTGAGAAAGTTCCTAGCTACGCGGAAGTCAAAAGTCAAAAGTCAAAAGTCAAAAGTCAAAAATATTGATTGGTAAGGCTTTTAGGATTTTGTAACTGGTTAGTTATTTCTGCCATCAAATACCCACCATAAAAATTTTTGATTGTGGGTATTCAAAGAGACATGATATTAGTATAATATATCATTCCTCACAATCATGTTTTTTCCTTGTTTCTTCGCTTTATAAAGCCCTCGGTCAGCAGCAAGAATTAAAACTTCACTAGACAATTGTTGATTAGGAACTATGCTAGCAACCCCCATACTGACAGTTACATATCTACTCACATCAGATAAATGATGTACTATTTCTAATAGTCTTACTTGCTGCTGAATTCTTTCTGCGACATGAATACCCCCTTCAATTACAGTATTAGGTAAAATTATGGCAAATTCTTCGCCCCCATAACGCGCCACTAAATCTGCAGGACGTTTCACTGAGCGCTTAATAGCTTGAGCAATTTGCCTTAAACAATAGTCTCCTGTTTGATGGCCATAAGTATCGTTATAGCTTTTAAAATAATCTATATCGCACATAATTATAGTTAGGGGCAACTGTTCCCGTTTCAATACTTGCCACTGTTGACGGAAATATTGATCGAATTCACGACGGTTTGCTACTGCGGTTAAACTATCTATAGTAGCAAGACGCTCCAGTTCTTGATTAGCTATTGACATAGCTGTTTCCATCTGTTTACGATCTGTGATATCTTTCCCTACTGCTACTACACAAGCTTCTCGATCTATATAAATAACTTCTGCGGATAGGAGAGTCGTGATAATTTTCCCGGACTTGGTGCGAAAATTAACTTCTTGGTTTTTGAATTTTCCTTTAACGTTAATATTTTAGTAATGCGACTGCGTTCTTTTGAGTCTACCCAAATTCTTAAATCTATGGTGCTTTGGCTAAGTAATTCCTCTCTGTTATAGCCACTCAAGCTACAAAAACTATTATTTACATCTAGTAACTGTCCTTCTCTGAGGGTACAAATCATCATTGGAGCTGGATTAGTACTAAATGCTTTAGCAAATTTTTCTTCAGATAATCGTAGCGCTAACTCCATTTCTTGGCGTTGAGTTATATCAGTTTGCACACCGATAAAGTGAGTTAGTAGTGTTCCAGTAGTGTCTGGTACCGGAGAAATAGATAGTTGATTCCACCATCTTGTGCTATTCTTACGAGTATTTTGTAAAATCACATTACATTTTCTTTGTTCTTGCAGAGCTATGGAGACTTCTCTCAGAGCAGTTTGATGTGGGTGATGTTTGTGTAAAAATCTAGGGTTTTTACCCATTACTTCTGCTTTTGAATAACCAGTTAGTGTTTCAAAACCTTGATTGACATAAACAATTGGATTATCTGTTTGAGTAGAGTCAGTAATCATTATCCCATTTTGACAAGCATCAATTGCTCTGTGTAATAGTTGTAATTCCTCCTCGGTTTGTTGACGTTCTGAAATCTCTTGTTTGAGTTTAGTATTTTCTTCTTTCAATTTTTGTTTTTGTTTGGTCATCATCATTTGATTTTCTACACGAGCTAATAATTCTTCTATTTGTAGTGGTTTAGTAATATAATCTACTCCTCCCATAGAAAATCCTTTTACTTTATCTACAGAACCGTTGAGAGCGCTAACAAAAATGATAGAAATATCTTTCGTTTTAGGGTTTTCTTTTAAGTGTTGACAAACTTTATAACCATCTATTTCTGGCATCATAATATCTAATAAAATTAAATCTGGTAGTTGTGATTGGATAGCCATTAATGCCATTTCTCCATTGGTTGCTTCCCTAACGTGGTACCCTTTTTTGGAGAGTATTTTAGCTAAAATTCGGAGATTATTAGGTTGGTCGTCCACTACTAAGATATCACCCAAAAATTCTTTAAATTGATTGTTATCCATCATTTTGAGTATATACACTTAAATTATAAATTTACTCTAACTAAATTCATTGAAATATTTCAGTAAAATTATCTAAAAAAGATGATTTTTTCACGTTAGTTATTGTCTAGCAGGTAATTATTATCTACTAAGTCATAGTTGGTAACTATTTTACCTTAATAATTTTCTATATCCAAATACTTGTTAGTAGAGTCTCGAACTGGGCAAATTAAAAACAAGATAATATAGCAATATGATTTTAGTTTTGAGATATTAGAGACTTTTGTTTTAGGTATGGAGGGAATAGGGAATAGGGAACAGGGAAGAAATAAATACATAAGAATTAAGATAACTGCTATATTCTATGCTTTAAAGGAACACTTCAATTCTCACATCTGATTCGGTGATTGCTATAGATCCAATACTTATTAGTTTAGTCTCTACCTGGGCAAATTAAAAACTAGAGAATATTTTAACCCTTTAAAAAATTGACAAAATTATAGTATTGTTATATAATTATTAAATATTTTGGTGTTGCTGATTCTGGGTATGATTTTGCCCCCGAGCAAGCCAAAATTGGGGGAATAAAGCTCTAAAAGTCCCCCAAAATTGGGGGATGCGCGGGGACTTGACCAGAACCAAACAATCGCGCATTCATACTTCAATTCAGCAACGCCTTATTAAAAATTTTATATACAAATTAACCTAATTATTAATATTTAGTTTCTAATGAGTAATATTGTACTAGATGTTCGCGACCTTAAAGTTAAATTTACAACAGAAGAAAAATTACTAAAAGCTGTTGATGGTATATCTTTTGCCGTTAAACGAGGAAAAACTCTAGGAATTGTAGGAGAATCAGGCTCTGGAAAATCTGTTACATCTCTGGCAATTATGGGTTTATTACTAACTAAATCTTGTCAAATTAGCGGTGAAATTTGGTTCAATAATTCTGCTAAAAATGAACAAAATTCTCAACCAATAAATTTATTACAGTTACCAGAAGAACAAAAACAAGAATACCGGGGTGGCAAAATAGCCATGATTTTTCAAGAACCTATGAGTTCTCTTAACCCTGTTTATACCATTGGATTTCAGTTAACAGAAGCTATTAGATTTCATCAAAATATTTCACCACCAGAAGCACGACGTCAAGCAGCATCTCTACTTCAAGAAGTAAAACTTCTACCCAATGATGAAGTTTTGCGAGAAAAATCTATAGAAGAAATAACAGAAGAAGGAAGAAGGATGAAGGATGAAGGAAGAAGGAAGGAGGATGAAGGAATAAGGAAAAAGTCGATAGAAGGAAGAAGTAGTGGCACAAGCGATCGCGAAATTATGCTGCAAGTCAACAAAAAAAAGCTGGCCATGCTAGACCGTTATCCCCACGAACTTTCTGGCGGTCAATTGCAAAGAGTGATGATAGCAATGGCGATTTCTTGTAGTCCTACTTTATTAATTGCAGATGAACCTACGACAGCTTTAGATGTTACAGTGCAGGCGAGAATTTTAGAATTACTCCGGGAGTTAGGAAAACGCAGAGGAATGTCAGTTATATTTATCTCTCACGACTTAGGAGTAATGGCTGAAGTTGCGGACACTATAGCAGTAATGTATCAAGGCAAAATAGTTGAGTCTGGGGAGATAGGACAAATATTTACTCAGCCGCAGCATCCCTACACAAAAGGTTTATTAGCTTGTCGTCCTCCCCTCCATGGAAAAATTTTGCGCTTACCTACTGTTTCTGATTTTATGGAAGAGGTAACAAACTCGAATGGCGAAATTGAAATTAGGGAAAAAGACATAACAGTAACAGCAGAAAAACAAGATGTAGATTTAGCAAAACGAACAACTCCCCAAACAACGGAAAATATCTTACAAGTTAATAATTTGCGAGTAGGGTTCCCAGTCAAAGGAATGTTTGGTCAAACTAAACGTTTATATATGGCAGTTAATGATGTTTCTTTTGCAGTTTCTCCTGGTGAAACTTTGGGTTTAGTGGGAGAGTCTGGTTGTGGTAAAAGTACCTTAGCTAGAGCAATATTACAATTGATTCCTATTACAAGTGGGCAGGTATTTTTTGAGGGTCAAGAAATTACAAACTCTCATGGTAAGTCGGGAATTAAGCAATTGATGCGGAGGTTGCGACGGGATATGCAAATTATTTTTCAAGACCCCTTTAGTTCTCTAGACCCTCGTTTCACTGTTGGCGATGCAGTAATGGAACCAATGTTAATTCATGGCGTAGGTAATAGTTACAAAATTAGACGCGATCGCGCAGCACATTTATTAGAAAGAGTAGGATTAACTGTTGATTCATTAAATCGTTATCCTTATGCTTTTTCTGGTGGCCAACGTCAACGAATTTGTATTGCTCGTGCTTTAGCGTTGAATCCTAAATTGATTATTTGTGATGAGTCTGTTTCAGCTTTAGATGTATCGGTGCAAGCGCAAGTGTTGAATTTGTTTAAAGAGTTGCAAGATGAGTTTGGTTTAACTTACATATTTATTTCCCATGACTTGAGTGTAGTCAAATTTATGAGCGATCGAATTATGGTAATGAATCAAGGTAAAGTTGAAGAAATTGGCCTTGCTGAACAAGTTTATAATCAACCGCAACGAGAGTATACGCGACAACTTATTGCTTCTATTCCTACTGGAAATTTAGAGAGGTTCAAGGTTTCGTAATTAATTGATAATGGATAATTGATAATTGATAATTACCTCTGGTTAAAACCGCTCTTGATTGAAAATAAGGAAATATTATTTCTTCTCTTGGTCGATTGGGTATGGTTAGGAAACCCATCCATCCCACCCTTCGGAAAGCTACGCTAACGACCGCTTTTTTCCCCTTAAAAGGGGAGGCTTTAAACCTAAATTATTTAATTATTTAATTATTAATTCTTCGGTAATTTTAGAAGTCATTTCAGTTATCAGTTAAAGGTAGGCAACAGGCAAAAGGTAATAGACAACAGGGAATATAGGAATAAATAGTCTTATACCAATTCTCATGCATTATTGCAATACTTGGGCAATACTTCAGTTGTCAATTAATCAGCACAAGAAAAATCACTTTTTTGCTAATTTTAGCTTGCGTTAATGTTAATTATTCTTATGTTTGTTTCTCCCTGTAGGGACGTTGCATGCAACGTCCCTACCTACTCCCCTGCTCAACAAAATGTATATCAATGTGCGCTTGCATATTTACAAATTACAAGAACTGTCCAATAGTCCAGTAGTGGACTGTTTCATCTTAAATGTTGCAATAGAAAAGTGTCTAGAGATTGCTTCACTGTCGTTCGCAATGACAAATCTAATGCACTATTTTAGATGAAACAGTCCAGTAGGGTGTGTTACGCTGACGCTAACACACCGAAAATTCTAGATGGTGCGTTACATTTCATTAACGCACCCTACTGGACTACTAATTTTTTTACTATTCCCTATTCCCTATTCCCTATTCCCTAGCGCGTAGCGCTATATAATAAAAAATAACTAAAATATAAGAGATTAAATAATTATGATTGAGATTAAATAATTATGATTGAATGGTTAATTACTTGAGGAGGTAGTGAAGCGGTTAAATTTATTGCTCAGTGTCGGTCCAGTAGGGTGTGTTAGCGTCAGCGTAACTGAGCGAAAATTAAAATCTAGATGGTGCGTTACATTTCATTAACGCACCCTACTGGACTGGACTGGACTACTAATTTTTTTACTATTCCCTATTCCCTATTCCCTATTCCCTAGCGCGTAGCGCTATATAATGAAAAATAACTAACACATAACAGATGAAATAATTATGATTGAATGGTTAATTACCTGGGGGGGTAGTGAAGCGGTTAAATTTATTGCTCAGGAAGTTATTGGAGAATTAGCTAAGGGTACTGCTGAAGACTATGTTAAAGATTTTTTTAAACAAGGTATTTCTGATGCTATTGGTGGCATAACAAATGGAAAAGTTTTACAAAAAGCTACGGCACAAGCTATTAAATATTTTTTAGATTTGATACAGCAAGAGTTAGAAAATGCTGAATTGAGTGAAGGTGAGTTAAAGAAATATACTAAACCTTTAAAAAAGTTTATTGAAAATAAGTCAGTTTTAGAAGTTTTGGTTAGTGCTTTTGATAATGATATAAAATTTTTGGATACTAAGAAATTAATTACTATTGGGAATGAAATTAATCCACCTTTGCCAGAGGAATTTAACTGGAATTTTGTTGCCGAGCAATATCGGAGAAGGGTGAAAAAGATTATTCGCGAGTCTGATGAATTACGGGAAATCTTAAATGCAGAAAATCTGGAGAAATTGGTAAATCAAAATACGGAAATTAAACCAGAATTTGACCTAGAAAAATATCAGGAGGGAATCCGAGAACAATATGGCAATCTGAAATTAGAAAGTTTAGATACCAGTGGTTATGCCTATAATCAATTGAAATTATGGCGAATGTTTATTCCTCAAAATGTCCGGGAATCTCAGGAATTTCTGCCTCAAGTACATGAAATTCCTAAAGAATATCGGCAGCGATTAAAGGATACTGGGCAGTTTGAGGAAGAACTTTCTCAAGAAAGATTAGAAAGTCTTAGACGCAGATATTTTGAACAGCAGACTCGCTCGGTTTTGGAATTAATAGAAAATAGCAATTATCAATATTTAGTTATTCTGGGGGACCCTGGTTCTGGTAAGTCTACTTTATTACAATATATCGCTCTCCAATGGGCAGAATTATCTCGGAAAGATTTATATTTAGAGCAAATTCCGATATTAATTGAACTACGGACTTATGTTAGAAACCATGATGCTAATAAATGCAAGAATTTTCTGGATTTTCTAGAAAAAGGTAGCGGAATAATTTGTCAATTACCTCAACAGGAACTCGATGCAAAGTTACAAAATGGCGATGCTATTGCGATGTTTGATGGATTGGATGAAGTTTTCGACCCTGCTAAACGAGAGGAAATAATTACTGATATTCATCGGTTTACTAATGTCTATAAAGATGTGCGGGTTATTGTTACTTCGCGGGTGATTGGTTATAAGCCACAAAAACTCCGGGATGCTGAGTTTTATCATTTTATGTTGCAAGATTTGTCAGATGAACAAGTTGAGGATTTTATTCAACGTTGGCATGATTTGACTTATATCGATGAGGGGGAAAGGGAGAGAAAAAGGGAAAGGTTAAAACGAGTAATTAAGGATTCTCCAGCTATTAAAGAATTGTCGGGAAATCCTCTGTTATTAACTATGATGGCTATTCTAAATCGGAATCAAGAATTGCCGAGAGATAGAGCGGAACTTTATAATCAATCTTCCCGGGTTTTATTACATCAATGGGATATGGAAAGGGCATTAATTGATGCAAAAATTGACCCGATAACTATTGACTATAAAGATAAACAGGCAATTTTGCGTCGAGTTGCTCATTTTATGCAGGGGAATACTGCGGGTTTGGCTGGTAATTTGATTTTGGGAGATGATTTAGCAAGGATTATTTCGGAGTATCTAAAAAGTATAGAGATTAATGATGTGAGAAGTGTAGCTAGGGCCTTGATGGAACAGTTGCGGAGTCGGAATTTTGTTTTGTGTTTTGTTGGGGCTGAATATTATGCTTTTGTGCATCGAACTTTTTTAGAATATTTTTGTGCTTGGGAGTTTGTTTGGCAGTTTAAGGAAACTCAGAATATTTCGATAGATGAATTGACAAATGATGTTTTTGGTCAGCACTGGCGGGATGAAAAATGGCATGAAGTTTTGCGGTTAATTTCAGGGATGATTGATGCGAAGTTTGTAGGGGAAGTCATTAGTTATTTGATGGAGCAAGAGGGGGAAGAGGAAAAGTTTTTGAATTTATTTTTGGCTGGCAAGTGTTTGTTTGAAGTTAGGAGTCGTCATAGTATTGGTGACGTGGGGTCTCGCTTATTAAATAGGTTAAAAGATTTGGCTGAGTATGACCGTGGTTATTATTATAAATCTTATAGCAAGGAGAAATACCTAGTTCTTGAAATTCGTACTCAAGCGGTGGAAGTGGTGGCTACAACTTGGAGGGATGATCAAAAAACTTATACTTGGCTCAAACAAAGGGTAGAGTCTGATGATGACTTAGATGTGCGAGGTGAAGCAGTGCGACAAATAGCTACTGGTTGGAAAGATGAACCGGGAATTTTAGAATTACTCAAACAATTGGTAGAGTCTGATGATAAACCGCATGTGCGAGGTGAAGCAGTGCGACAAATAGCTACTGGTTGGAAAGATGAACCGGGAATTTTAGAATTACTCAAACAATGGGTAGAGTCTGATTATGGCTCGTATGTGCGAGAAGAAGTGGTGCGACAAATAGCTACTGGTTGGAAAGATGAACCGGGAATTTTAGAATTACTCAAACAATGGGTAGAGTCTGATGAGAATTGGGATGTGCGAGGTGAAGCAGTGCGACAAATAGCTACTGGTTGGAAAGATGAACCGGGAATTTTAGAATTACTCAAACAATGGGTAGAGTCTGATTATGGCTCGTATGTGCGAGAAGAAGCGGTGCGACAAATAGCTACTGGTTGGAAAGATGAACCGGGAATTTTAGAATTACTCAAACAATGGGTAGAGTCTGATGATGACTCGTATGTGCGAGAAGAAGCGGTGCGACAAATTGCTATTGGTTGGAAAGATGAACCGGGAATTTTAGAATTACTCAAGCAAATGGTAGAATCTGATGATAATAAGTATGTACGACGTGAAGCAGTGCGACAAATAGCTACTGGTTGGAAAGATGAACCGGGAATTTTAGAATTACTCAAGCAAAGGGTAGAGTCTGATGATTACCCAGGTGTACGACTTGAAGCGGTGGAACAAATAGCTACTGGTTGGAAAGATGAACCGGGAATTTTAGAATTACTCAAACAATGGGTAGAGTCTGATGAGAAATCGGATGTGCAAGAAGAAGCGGTGCGACAAATAGCTACTGGTTGGAAAGATGAACCGGGAATTTTAGAATTACTCAAACAAAGGGTAGAGTCTGATGAGAATTGGAATGTGCGATGTGAAGCGGTGCGACAAATAGCCACTGGTTGGAAAGATGAACTGGGAATTTTAGAATTACTCAAACAATGGGTAGAGTCTGATGAGAATTGGGATGTGCGATGTGAAGCGGTGGAACAAATAGCTACTGGTTGGAAAGATGAACCGGGAATTTTAGAATTGTTTTATCATACCGCCCTCAATGACCCCTTTCAACGTGAAGATGTGTTTCAAGACAACCCTCGACAAATAGCACTAGAGGCAATAGTCAAACATTACCCAGACCATCCGCAAACCCTCCCACTATTACAACACAGAGCAGAAAATGACCCAGACGAACAACTGCGGGAGTGGGCAAAAGAGACATTGCAGGAATTAGAGAATTAGTCCAGGTCAGATTTTTCGCTTTTGTTGGGTTGCGCTGTCGCTTAACCCAACCTACCTACTCTATCCGTACATCCGTGCCATAATCCGTGTGAGCCACACTAACTAACCCTCGACGCCCGTAATTGCCCACAAGCGGCATCAGCTTCTAAACCACGGGAATAACGAACGCTAACTGCTATATGTTTTTCTTCAAGAGCATTAACAAAAGCGTTGATATCTTCTCCTGTTGGTCTTTGATAGTCAACTTCACTAATAGGATTATAGGGAATTAAATTAACATGGCACTGAAACCCCCGCAAATTTTTAGCTAATTCTTTAGCATGGTCTGGTAAATCATTAAAACCAGTTAACATCACATACTCAAAACTAATTCTTCGCTTTGTAAGGTTGACATATTCACGACAATCTGCTATCAAATCCCCTAAAGGATAAGATTTAGCACTAGGAATCAGATGTTCCCGCAATCTTTGATTAGAAGCATGAAGACTAACAGCAAGAGTCACTTGCAATTTATGTTCGGCTAATTGACGAATGCGATCGCGAATTCCCACAGTTGAGATAGTTATATTACGTTGTCCAATACCCACATCTTGATTCAGGGACTTCACTGCAGTCAAGACATTTTTAGTATTCAGCAACGGTTCCCCCATTCCCATAAACACAATATGGCTAACTCGTCGCTCAAAATCTTCTTGCACAGTCAGCACCTGGTCGATAATTTCATGTGCTTCTAGGTTCCGCGTAAAGCCTCCTTTACCAGTAGCACAAAAATCACAAGCCATTGGACAACCTACCTGAGAAGAAACACATACAGTTAGACGTTTATGACTAGGAATGCCAACAGTTTCAATAATATTACCGTCTGATAGTTGTAGCAGATATTTAACTGTTTTGTCTGGAGCAACAGAGCGGTAATGTATGGCAGAGCGACCTATGGAAAAATGCTTAATCTCCTCGCGCCATTGTTTGGAAAATACAGTGATATCTGCCAGAGACTTAGCCCCTTTTTGATATATCCATTGATATAATTGTTTGCCTCGATAAGCAGGTTGTCCTTGCTGTTGTACCCACTCTGTTAATTCAGATAAGGATAAGCCTAACAGAGGAGTTTGGGTAGGAGTAATTAAGGATTGAGTCATTTCAGTTATCAGTTATCAGTTAGTAGTTGGGCTTTAGCCCTTACAATACTTACTATAATTGCTCAAGCCCAACTAAGAGCCTAATTATAACTATTCTACCGAACATTATATACCCCCCCTTTAATAGTAGATGATAAACCTCTGAATCGTCAATTATTAATTAACAGGACTTACGCAAATTCAGCTTGAAAACGCAATATGTAGGGGCGTTTGCGGAGCATGACCTTAGGAAATGGCATTCGCCCTTACTGGATTTAGTGTCCGTGCGTAAGTCCTGATTAAATTTCTTTCTCCTCTGGGATTTGAACTCCAAGAAGCTGTTAATGGCCAACAGGCAATATGAAGTTGCAGAAAATAAAATTTTAATCAGAGTTGAGTGTAGATAAAGACGCAAGTTAATGGATTCATTTGCCCCCCTAGCCCCCCAATTTTGGGGGGAATAAAACTCTAAAAGTCCCCCAATTTTGGGGGATTTAGGGGGCTTGACCTGAACCAAACAATCGCGCATTAAATTGATATAACGGATAAAGCAATGAGTTAAAAAATTGGCGTTGGTGAAAAGAGATATGATATCATGTCTGGATAAGAGGGGGATAGAACTCCGTGACCTTTAAGCGACCAAAAAACTTTCTCCTTCTACTCTTGTTTATTCTTCTTTCTTCCCCACTGACTCCTGACTTCCCTTCCCCTCCACCGGAGGGGTTAGGGGTGGGTTGGGAGGGGCGAGGGGTGGGTTGGGAGGGGAGGGGCGAGGGGTTAGGGGTGGGTTGACTCCTAAAGAATTAAGATTAATATCATACACGCGCTTTACCAACGCCAAAAAATTAATCGTTAACATAAAAAAAATAAAATGCAACCCTTTGTGAAAATCAAATACTTTCTCGCTTTTTTATTTCTTTTGAACTCAGCAGTGGTATTTGTTAGCTGCTCTAACACTAAAATTCAATCTCAAAACAACTCCTATGCTATTAACTCCGACCTCAGAGAACAAGATTCTCTAACAATTTGGGCCGAGCAAGGATTTGGATTAGAAGAAGGTAAAGCGATCGCTCAATTAGTTCGAGAGTGGGAACAGGTTTCTGGGGTGAAAACTACTCTTCAGTTAAGACCTTCCCCTCTCGACGATCAGATCGAAACTGCAATTCAAACAGGAAATCCTCCTGATGTAGCATTCATTCGCAGTGGCGGCCTAGGTATAGTTCCTCAGTTAGCCTGGGAAGGAAGGTTGGCAGATTTGACAGATGTTATAGAATCTCTGGAATATTCCTTTAGTCCGTCTGCCCTAGCTACAGTTAACTATCAAAACAATATAACAGGCAAACGCAGCTACTATGCTCTTCCCAACGGGATAAAAACGTTTAATCTTCATTATTGGCAAACTTATCTCGAACCTCTCAGACTCCAGCAAAAGGATATTCCTCAAGATTGGCAGAATTTTTGGCAGTTTTGGCAAGAGGTACGGGAGCGACGGCGCGAGTTAGGGTATGAAGATATTCCCAATTTTTGTCTGACACTATCCAATGCAACTGACGGACAACTGCTCATTTTGCACTTTCTTCACGGTAATAACGTACAAATATTTGATGAAAATGGTAATTTAGTTCTCGATCGCCCCCAAAATCGTCAGGGCACGATCGATGCTCTCACTCAAATTTCTAACTTGTATCAAAACGGCTCTATTTTGCCAGAAGCGATCGCGTGGCGGGGGCCAGATAATAATTTTCAATTTCTGGATAAACAATGCCTATTAGTGGCCAATAACTCTTTCTCAATTCCAGCATTGCAAAAATTACCAGACAACCCTTACAATCAAGCTGCTAAAAACCGTTACTTGAATGAAATTGTCACTCTCCCTAACTGGCCGAACAAGCTAGATGGTAAACCGTTTCAGATGACTCTAGCAATACGAGCTACTGTGATTCCTGCCAATGCCTCCAACATTAAAGATGCCAAACAGTTTATGACTTATTTCTTTCAACCAGAAAATCTCAAATTATGGATCGAAAAGCATAAAGGACGTGCTATTCCACCTATACCAGAACTGTTGAATACTCCCTTTTGGCAGGATGCCGAAGACCCTCATATTTCTGCTCTGCGGGCGATTTATTTGGGACCAACTCAACCTCTACCCAGCGTTATCAGTCCAGCTTATAATGAGGTAGTAAAAGAAAAAATTTGGGCTGAAGCACTAGCGAGCATTATCCAAGATGGTATTTCTCCTGAAGAAGCTGCCGATCGCGCGATTGCTCGAATTCAAAAAATTACTGCTCAATATTAACTGAAAAAACCATGGCATTGCAAATTAGAAAAAGTCTTTTAGTTCAATTAACCAGTTATTTCTCTATTTTGTCTGTTTTGACTATCGGTATAGTTGCCATTGCTGCATACTTCCAAGCAAAACAAGGTATAAGCAAAAGTGTCATCGATCGCTTGACTGTAGCAATAGCTCTAAAAAGCAGCGACCTGAAGCAATGGGTGGATAATCAGATTCAAGATGTCTTCTTGAGCAGTCAGCAGCCAATCATCCGTGAAAATTTAGCAACTATCCTCACTACCGAACCCTCAGAACCTAATTATCAACAGGCCGATCGAGCCATCCGCGAATACCTCAATCACTGGACGAGCATCAAGTCTAACACGCGGGATATGCGCATCACTACTAATGCCAGCTACATTGTTTTCGATCTGCAAAACCCCGAGCTGAAAGGAAGATATCGACCAAACGGGGACCCGGCAACCTTTTTGACTCCCGAAATGGCCAATACAGTCGTTCCCAATTTCTATATTTCCCCCAAGACAGGAAAAGCAACTATTACCTTTGCTACTCCTATTTTTGACACAGAAAATATCCGGATGGGAGCGCTCGCAGTCGATCTGCGTCTAGGAAATATTGATGCTATCATCCGCAATAATACTGGATTAGGAAAAACAGCAGAAACTTATCTAGTAGGACGAGGCAAAAAAGGAGCGATTTTCATATCGGGAGAGAAGAAAAATGAGACAATATCTGACGAGGAAATTTCCAGCGTTGGAATCGATCGTGCTATTGAGCATCAAAGTGGTTATGGATTATACAAAAATTATGCAGGAGTTCCTGTAGTTGGAGTTTATCGTTGGCTGCCCGACCAAAATTTAGCTTTGCTGGCAGAAATTTCTCAAAAAGAGGCATTTGCTCCTGCAAGGCAACTAGCTCGGAATATTACTCTGATTGGCTTGCTTTCTGCGGGGGTTTTGTTGATTGTAGTGTATTTACTCTGCCAACAAATTGTGCGTCCCATAGTTACCATTAGTCGAGCAGCAGAATCTCTAGCAGCAGGAGATTTAAACCAAACTGTTCCTGTGCTTGCTAAGAATGAAGTAGGATTGCTTGCTCAGACCTTCAATCAGATGGCAGCTCAATTGAAGGTATTAGTTGAAGACTTAGAAAAACGAGTTCAAGAGCGAACTGCCGAACTAGCGATCGCTACAGAAAAAGCTGAAGCGGCCAACCAAGCAAAAAGCGCTTTCATTGCCAACATGAGTCACGAGTTACGCTCTCCGTTAAATGCCATTTTGGGTTTTGCCCAAATTATGACTCGTTCTCAAACCCTTCCCCAGGAGCATCTGGAAAATGTCAGTATTATTAGTCGCAGTGGCGAACACCTTCTGACTTTAATTAACAATGTCCTCGACCTTTCTAAAATTGAAGCCGGACGCATTACTCTCAATCAGAAAAACTTTGACCTCCATCGCCTGCTCAACGATATTGAAGATATGCTGCACTTCAAAGCACAAGAAAAAGACTTACAACTTTTGGTCGAGCAGAATAACGATGTTCCTCAATACATCTGCACCGATGAAGTGAAACTACGTCAGGTGTTAATTAATATTATTAATAATGGGATTAAATTTACTTCACAAGGAGGAATTTCTGTCAGAGTAGCTCAAAAGTATCCTCCATCCAATCCCACCCAAATTCTCTTTGAAGTCGAAGATACTGGAGCTGGAATTGCTCCCGAAGAAGTTGACAAACTTTTTGAAGCATTCACTCAAACTGAAACGGGAAAACAAGCTCAAGAAGGAACAGGATTAGGATTACCAATCTCTCGCAAATTTGTCCAACTGATGGGAGGAGATATTCATGTAACATCCCAGATTAATCAAGGAACAATATTTTCCTTTGAAATAGAAGCTAATATTGTCAGCGAAGACGAGATTGTTGATCCCCAAGTTCCCCAACGTCGTATTATTGCCCTGGAACCCAATCAACCCAGATATCGGATTTTAATAGTGGATGATAAACCTCTGAATCGTCAATTATTAATCAAACTGCTTTCTCCTCTTGGATTTGAACTCAAAGAAGCTGTTAATGGCCAACAAGCAATAGAAATATGGGATGATTGGCAACCTCGCTTAATTTGGATGGATATGCGGATGCCAGTGATGGATGGATATGAAGCCACCCAAAAGATTAAAGCTACAACAAAAGGACAAGCTACAACAATAATTGCTCTGACAGCTAGTGTATTGGAAGAAGAAAAAGTAGTGGTATTGTCGGCAGGGTGCGATGATTTTATGAGAAAGCCGTTTCGCTCAGAAGATATCTTTAAAAAGATGGAAGAATATTTAGGAGTGCGCTATGTGTATGAGGAGATTGAGAGTAAACCTCAACAAAAGAAAAAGGAAGAAACCCTCGAATCTATTCAAGAAAAAGTGAGTGTATTATCTGAAGAATTAAAACAACAACTAAGAGATGCTTTGCTGACAGGAAATTTAGCAGGAATTGCTCATACAATTACGACCATTCGCCAATCAGATAATTCTCTAGCTGAAGCGATACAAAAATATTGCGATGGTTTTGAATATGAGAAAATTTTGAATTGGCTGGGTCATTAAGAATGTGGATATCATCAAACAAAATGTTAAACTTATGATATAATTATAATAATATTCAATCATAACTTATGAGTTTCTCGCCAACCAACTCAGAGCATGGCAATATTTTAGTTGTAGACGACACTCCTGCCAATTTACAAATATTAATAAGTTTATTGTCAAAAAAGGGTTACACCGTTCGTCCAATGCCCAGTGGAAAACTGGCTCTGCAAGGCATTCATCTTGATTATCCCGATCTGATATTACTTGATATTTCAATGCCAGAAATGGATGGTTATGAAGTATGTAAGCATTTAAAAGTCGATCCTCGCACTCAAAATATTCCTGTGATTTTTATCAGTGCTCTCGATGATATTTTTGATAAAATTAAAGCATTTGAAGTAGGTGGAATTGATTATATTACTAAACCTTTTCATGCTCAAGAGGTTTTTGTTCGTGTGAAAACCCATATTACTTTATATCGACTCCAGAAACAATTGCAAGAGAAAACCGAAGAGCAAGACCGAGAACTTCAGAATAAAAATCTAATTTTAGAACAAATGGTCAAGCATTTGGATAGTACAAATCAAGAATTAAAAAAGCGCATGGAAGAACTTCAAAAAGCACAATTGCAATTAGTTCAAAGTGAAAAAATGTCAACTTTAGGTCAACTTGTTGCTGGAGTCGCTCACGAAATCAACAATCCTGTTGGGTTTATTGAAGGAAATATCGGTCATGCTTTAGAATACATTGAAGATTTAATTCATTTAGTCACTCTCTATCAAAATAAATTATCTACTCCCGATGCAGAAATTCAAGAATATATTGAAGATATAGAGCTAGATTTTTTAATTGAAGATTGTCCGAAAGCGATCGCCTCAATGAAAACGGGAGTGGAGCGCATTCGTAATATTAGCACTGCATTACGCACTTTTTCCCGTGGGGATAACGATCAAGAAGTTAGTTTTAATATTCACGATGGCATTGATAGCACTTTGTTGATTTTAAAACATCGACTCAAGGATAATGGAGAACATCCAGCGATTGAGGTAATTAAAGAATATGGAGAATTACCAGAAATCAATTGTTTTCCAGGTAAATTAAACCAGGTGTTTATGAATCTAATTGGTAATGCTATTGATGCTTCAGAAGAAAGTAATCTAGGTAAGACTTTTGAGGAGATTGAAGCTAGACCAAATCAGATTACTATTACTACGGAGGTTGACAGTGAAAACCAACAGATAATCATCCGAATTAAAGATAATGGCGTGGGTATGAAAGAGGAAGTGAAGCAAAAGATATTCGACCATTTATTTACGACCAAAGGAGTAGGTAAAGGTACGGGTTTAGGTTTATCAATTTCCCGTCAAATAGTAGAAGAAAAACATGGAGGAAAACTTACTTTTAATTCAGTACTAGGGGGAAGGTGCGGAGTTTGTAATTGCTTTACCCAGGCATTAACGAAGTCAGAAGTCAGAATTCAGAATTCAGAAGTTATTTTTGTGGGAAATTGAAGGTAAAAACTAACAGATAATCATCGGAATTAGAGATAATGGCATGGGAATGAGTGAGGAGGTCAAAGCTCAAATATTCGGGCATTTATTTACGACAAAAGGAGTAGTTCAATAATTGATAATTGATAATGGATAATTGATAATTACCTCTCCCTAAAAGGAAAATTTTTTCTCTCTTGGTCGATTGGATATGGCGAGGAGACCTCGCCATCCCTCGACCGCTTGTTTCTCCTTGCTCATGAGAGGCTTTAAACCTTAATTATTCGGTAAAGGTACGGGTAATGGTCGATAAATTTCCCGGCAAATTGTAGTTGAAAAACATGAGTTCAACAATGAATAATGAATAATGAATAATTACCTCACTAGGGGAAGGTACGGAATTTGTAATTGCTTTACCGAAAAATTGTGGTCTAATACCAGTTTGATAAATCTTTACTACAAATAGCTAGGGTATTTCTTATAATTTCCTGTAGAGCTTCCCGTAGAGTGGGATGGCGAGGAAACCTTGCCATATCCAATCGACCAAGAGAAAATAAATTTCAGTATTTCAAGCCTCCTTATTGCAGAGGTACTGATAACTGATAACTGATAACTGATAACTGATAACTGATAACTGAAATGACCATTAAACTACCAGGATATCAAATAAACGAACAGCTATACGAAGGCACTCGTACCTTAGTTTATCGAGGCATTCGATCGACAGACTCCCAAAAAGTTGCGCTCAAATTTATGCGTAACGAATATCCCACTTTTAACGAACTGTTACACTTCCGCAACCAATATACTATTACCAAAAACCTGGATGTGCCGGGAATTATCAAATCCTTAAATTTAGAAACATATCGCAATGGTTATGCCTTAGTAATGGAAGACATCGGGGCCTTATCTCTAGACAAATATAACTCATTAGACTTAGAAACTTGTTTGAATATCGCCATTCAATTAGCAGATATTTTACATCAATTATATCAAAATCGAATTATTCATAAAGATATTAAACCAGCAAATATACTGATTCATCCCCAGACTCAACAAGTAAAATTAATAGATTTTAGTATTGCCTCTCTACTGCCTTTTGAAACGAGTGAAATCCAAAATCCCAATGTATTAGAAGGAACTTTGGCTTATATATCTCCAGAACAAACTGGACGCATGAATAGAGGAATAGACTATCGTAGCGACTTCTATTCTCTGGGGGTAAGTTTATATCAGCTATTGACAGGAGAATTACCCTTTACCAGTGACGACCCAATGGAATTAGTACATTGTCATATATCCAAACAACCTCCACCATTAACAGCAGAAATACCTAAAGTAGTATCAGAAATTCTGATGAAATTAATGGCAAAAAATGCCGAAGAACGCTATCAGAATGCTTTTGGTTTAAAATACGACCTAGAAAAATGTCTGACTCAATGGGAAAAGGTGGGGAAAATTGAGACTTTTAAGTTGGGAGAACGGGATATAAGCGATCGCTTTCTCATCCCAGAAAAACTCTACGGAAGGGAAAAAGAAGTCCAAACTCTCCTTAATGCTTTTGATAATGTTACTCAACGCCACAGCGAAATTTTCATGGTAGCGGGCTATTCAGGAGTGGGTAAAACCGCCGTCGTCAATGAAGTTCACAAACCTATCGTCAGGCAGCGGGGCTATTTCATCAAAGGAAAATTCGACCAGTTCAATCGAAATATTCCTTTCAGTGCTTTTGTGATGGCATTCCGGGATTTAATGGGGCAGTTGTTGAGCGAAAGCGATATAAAGCTTGATGAGTGGAAGGCAAAAATCCTTAATGTTGTAGGGGAGAATGGGCAAGTTCTTATCGAAGTGATTCCAGAGTTAGAGAAGATTATTGGCGAGCAAACAAGGGTTCCTGAGTTGTCGGGAAGTGCAGCCCAAAATCGCTTTAACTTGTTGTTCCAAAAATTCATTCAGGTATTCGCAACACAAAGTCACCCTTTAGTTATCTTTATTGATGACTTACAGTGGGCAGATACGGCATCTCTAAATTTGATGAAATTGTTAATGAGTGAAGCCTCCAATTCCTATTTATTGATGATAGGAGCATATCGGGAGAATGAGGTGTTTGCAGCTCATCCTTTGATGCTAACCCTAGATGAGATGGGGAAAGCAGATGCCATGATTAACACTATTACATTAGCACCTTTGTCTGAGGATAATATTAATCGTTTAGTGGCGGATACCCTGAGTTGTGATGGGGAAGTGGCTAAACCGTTAACGGAGTTGGTGTATCAGAAGACAAAGGGAAATCCGTTTTTTATTACTCAGTTTTTGTTGGGTCTATATGGGGAAGGTTTAATTCAGTTTGATGGGACATTGGGGCATTGGGAGTGTGACATTGCTGAGGTGAAACAACGAGCGCTTACCGATGATGTGGTGGAGTTTATGGCACAAAGATTGCAAAAGTTGTCTCAAGAAACTCAACAAGTTTTGAAACTGGCTGCTTGTATTGGTAATCAGTTTGATTTAGTTACTTTGGCAATTGTTTGTGAACAATCGGAAGAAGATATAGCAGATAGTTTGTGGAGAGCTTTGCAGGAGGGATTTATATTACCTCAAAGCGAATTTTATAAGTTTTATTTTGGGGAAGAATTATTGGGCGATCGAGAAAAAAAATCCCAAGCTGTTAATTATAAATTCTTGCATGACCGGGTTCAACAAGCTGCTTACTCTTTGATTGATACGTCTGAAAAACAAGAAACTCATGTAAAAATAGGTCGCTTGCTACTAGAAAAAGTACCACTAAAGCAAAGAAATGAAAAAATATTCGATATAGTCAATCAGCTAAATATGGGATTGGAAAAAATTACCGCTCCCACGGATAAAAAATTATTAGCTTCGCTAAATTTTCAGGCTGGAAACCGAGCTAAATTAGCCACTGCATATATGGCAGCTTTAAATTATTTCGAGATTGGTATAAAATTGCTCCCTACAGATTCTTGGCAACAAGATTATTCTCTCTCTCTAAAGCTTCATGAAAGTGCTGTAGAAGTAGCTTATTTAACAGGTAAAGTAGAGCAGATGAATACCTCTATCGACATTGTTAAAAGTGAGGCTAAATGCCAATTTGATACTGTCAATACACTACAAACTCAAATGCAATTTTATGCAGCCCAAAAAGATTTTATTTGTGCCATTGAGATAGCTCGTAATCTCCTGCAAGAACTTGGTATATTTTTACCAAATTCGCCAAATTTTGAGGATGTCAAGCAAGAATTCTGTAACTTAAAGAATTATATGGCTCAATTCAAGCTAGATGGCATAGCAGATTTACCAGAACTAAATGATCCTCAAAAACTAGCAGCTGCCAATACCCTAATGACTATTGGAGCTTCTGCTATTATTGTTGATAGTAATTTATTTTGGTTTATTATTTTTGAACTGGTTAAAATATCGTTGCAGTATGGTAATTCTCCTTACTCAGCCTATGGATATGTCTGTTATGGAATTTTAGTAAATTTGTTAGAGCAAGATATCGATCAGTTCGATCAGCTTGGTCAACTAAGCTTAAAAATTCTATATCGCTTTGAATCTAATGTTATTAAAACTAAAGTCCTTCAGTTAGTAGGAGCTTACACAACTCATATCAAATTTCATGTCAAGGAAACATTTCAGCTATCGTCAAAAGCTCATATTGCTGGTCTGGAGAATGGAGATTTTGAATTTGCTGGTTATTCAATATTGACAAAATGCCAAAATCTCTACTTTGTTGGTCAAACATTGACTGAGCTCAAATCGGAAATTATCAAAAGTAATCAAGCAATAAACAGCATACATCAAAAAGTTACATTGAGTTGGAATAAAATTTTTGCTCAAGCAGTAGATAAATTATTAGGTCAAATAGATACACCATCTCAGTTAACAAGTAGCTCTTTTAATACTAAGAAAATTTCCCAATCTTTCCTTGAATCTAACGATGGATTTGGCTTGCATTACCTATATTTTCATCAAGCAATTTTAAAATATTTATTTTCTAGTTCTAACCAAGCTTTAGAATTTTCAAAGTTGGCTGAAAAATATTTAGATGCACCCAGAGGATTTCTCACAGAATATGTCTTCCACTTTTATGATTCTTTGATCTACTTAGGTTGTATTAGTCAATCAGCTAATTTGGAAGATTCTATGATTGCGAAGTATTTGGCAAAGGTACAGGAAAATCAAAATAAAATGAAAATCTGGGCATATCATGCTCCTATGAATTTTCAACACAAATACGATTTAGTAGAAGCAGAAAAATGCCGAGTATTAGAAAAAAAACTAGAAGCAATAGAACTATACGACAAAGCTATTTCAGGAGCAAAAGAAAATGAATACCTCCAAGAAGAAGCACTCGCTAACGAACTAGCAGCTAAATTCTATCTTGGTTGGGGCAAAGAAAAAATTGCAGTAACCTATATGCAATCAGCCTACTACTGTTACGCTCGTTGGGGTGCGAAAGCAAAAACAGACGACTTAGAAAAACGCTACCCTTACCTCCTAAAACCCATTCTCGAAAAGCAAAAACTTAGTTTGCTATCCAGTGCCACTTCGATCCATTTAACTCAAGGAACAATTTCCCAAAGCACGACAAGTATGGGAGAAATATTGGATTTAGCCACACTGATGAAAGCATCCCGCACCCTCTCAGAAGATATATCCTTAGAAGGAGCGATCGCTAATTTAATGCAAGTAGTAGTGGAAAATGCTGGCGCAGAAAATGTAGCCTTGATGCTATTTCAAAAACAAGTCTTAATGCTCACAGCTATTGTTACTGCAAAGGGTGGTTGCCAAGTTGAACCTATTCCTGTCGAAACCGGTAATTCAGTACCTTTGAGTATTATCAACAAAGTCAAGCGCACCCAAAAAACTCTAGTATTAGAGAATGCCAACAATGAAACTGCTTATGCAGGAGATACTTATATTCAACAGTATCAACCTCAATCTGTTTTATGCCTACCCTTATTAAACCGCAGTCAAATGATTGGCATTCTGTACCTGGAAAATAATCAAGTGGCAGGAGCATTTACCTGCGAGCGGGTGGAAATTCTCAATTTACTTTGTTCTCAAGCTGCTATCTCCTTAGAAAATGCCAGACTCTATCAAAAATCTCAAAATTATGCCCAACAATTAGAGCAAACACAACTACAACTTGTACAAAGGG